>JBFMGO010000012.1:0-80736 GCA_040752695.1 bacterium | reverse complement strand
TTCATATATCCATCTATTCTGCCTGCGCCACGTGCTTTGCCCGTTTTGCTCATTTTGCTTATTCTGCTCTTTTCGCTTATTATGCCTGTTCTGCCTGTTTTGCCTGTTCTTCTTTGCCGGGAATCCTCCACGCACTGCCTTTTGCACTTCAGTGAATTTTCCTTTCCAGCTAGTGGATGCCACCCATGAGAAAGTCTCTTTCTCTTCCTATCCCACAAGAATCATCTCCTTAGCTCCTTCGATTACAGAGTGTCTGTTCAGCCTGCATCTGGATAAAGAGATCATCGGGGTAACTACCTACTGCGATTATCCGCAGGAGGCAAAAAAGAAAGAGAAAATCGGCAGTCTCCTTGCCCTGGATACTGAAAAGATCTTTGCTCTGAAGCCCGAACTGGTTCTGGCCACCATGGAGGGGAACCGGGTCGAAGAAGTTCAACGGCTGCGAAGGCTCGGCCTGAAGGTTTTTATCTTGAGCCCGGTTAAAGAGCTTGAGCATGTTTATCGGGACCTCAGAATTATGGGCCGCCTGACCGGGCGTGAAGACGAAGCCAGGGGAATAATCAGTGCGATCCGGCTCAAGATCAGGGAAACAGAGCAAACCCTTGCACTAATCAAGAAAAGGCCCCGGTGCTTCCTGCAACTGGGTATTAATCCCCTGGTGACTGCCGGGGAATCCACCCTGATCCATGATCTTATCCGGCTGGCAGGAGGGGAAAACCTGGCCAGCGAAAATAAAGGATATATCCGCTACAGCCTTGAGGAAGTGATTGCCAAAGACCCTGAGATAATCCTGATGGTCGGCATGGGGGAAACACTCGGGGGGTACCGGGCTCTGTGGGACAAATTCCCTCTGCTCAAGGCCAGGAAAACCGGAAAGATCCTGCCGATAAATCCCGATCTGGTCGATCGCGCATCGCCCCGCATTAGCGATGGGCTCAGGTGTCTGGCTGAGGCTCTGCACCCGGAAGCCTTTGCCCCGCCCTCTGCCCCAGGCAAACAGTGAACGCCGGGGACTGTATCCTGAATTTATAATTCACTCCTCATATTTCCTCCCCTTGATGCAATGGCATTGACTTAAGGTGTTTATTAAGGGTATGATGGAATAACCTAAATGATGGAATAACCTAAAGATGGCATCAGGAGTTACTGCCTCTAATAGCTTAACATAAGAGCCTAAAGGGTTAAAGGTAAAGTAAGGAAAGAATTTTTATCCAATCAAATCAAAGTTTGGGGGAAGAGAGATGAAAAAGATCGGTGTAGTCGGGTGCGGGACCATTGGGACTCAAATTTGTCTGGCTATCAATCAGGGGAAAATCGCAGCCGAGCTTGTTGCTGTTGCGGACATGGATGCGATCAAGGCTCAGCAGTTAGTCGACCAGCTCAGCACTCCATGCGAAATTCTTCTCATACCGGAACTGGTACGCAGGGCGGATCTGATCGTAGAGGCAGCCAACCAGAATGTGGTTCCTTCGCTGGTCGAGATGGTCCTGGATCAGGGGAAGGAAGTATTGATTATGAGTGTGGGTGGATTGCTGCCGCTCACCTGGGCCTTTGAGAAAATCCATGAATCCGGCAGCCGTCTCTATATTCCTTCAGGGGCGATCGCAGGTCTTGATGCTGTCAGGGCAGCCAGTATGGCCGGGATTCAGTCTGTGACCCTGACCACGCGAAAGCCTCCCCAAGGGCTCAAAGGCGCCCCTTACTGTGTGGAAAAGGGAATTAATCTGGACACCCTGGACCGGGAAATGGTAATCTTCGAAGGATCCGCACTGGAAGCGGTTAGTGCCTTTCCCAAGAACATCAATGTGGCTGCAACCTTAAGCCTGGCAGGTGTGGGACCGGAAAGGACCAGGGTCCGGATCGTAGCCGATCCTGCCCTTAAAAGCAATATCCATGAAGTCGAGATCGTGGGCGAATCCGGGAAAATTTTTACTCGAACAGAGAATGTCCCTTCGGCCTTCAATCCGAAAACCAGCTACTTGGCGGCCCTCTCGGCCATTGCCGCGCTTCGGGGGATCGTGAGCCCCGTTAAGGTGGGAGCCTGATTAAGCTTTGAGATTTTGAGATCTTGAGATCTTGAGATAAGGATTTTTTAATGAGTATCACCTACAACGGAGTATTAAATATTAACAAGCCCGAGGGGATAACCTCATTTGACGTTGTGGCTGGAATAAAAAGGCTGGCCAAAGTTAAAAAGATCGGGCATACCGGCACTCTGGACCCTATGGCCAGCGGTGTTCTCCTCGTCTGCCTGGGCAAAGCCACCAAGATTGTGCCTTTCCTGATGGAGACCACCAAGGAGTATCGGGCGACCCTGCACCTTGGGGTCACCACCGATACCCTGGATGCAACAGGCACCGTCCTGCAAAAAACAAAAGGAATTGTCCCCTCCCTGGAACAGGTCAGGGAGGCCGTAAACTCTTTTGTGGGCGAAATTGTGCAGGTTCCGCCTATGTTCTCGGCCCTTCGGCATCAGGGAAAGCGGCTGTACGAACTGGCCAGGGAAGGGATCGAGGTGGAGCGAAAGCCACGGGAGGTCCACATTTACCACCTGACCATACAGCGCTACGAGCCTCCCTATCTGACCTTTGATGTCAGTTGCTCCAAGGGAACATACATCCGTACCCTGTGCGCCGATATCGGCCAGAGACTCGGTACTGGCGGGCATATGAGTTCACTTCAGCGCCTGAGGTCTGGAGGAATGACCATCGAGCAGGCCACTCCTTTTGCGGCAATCACCAGAGAAACGATTTCCGAAATCCTGGCCGCCAGACTGCTCTCCCTGGACGATGTTCTGAAATTCCTGCCAGTGATTCAAATTACGACTGAAGCGGAGCGAAAGGTTTATCATGGAATGCCCCTCTCACCAGGGGAGGTAGTGAGGTGCCCTGAGAGTTTCCGAAAAGGGGACCTTTTCCGCGGGCATACTCCGGATGACCACCTCCTTGGCATCTTTGAGGCACTCACTGATGTAACCGGTATACACGCCGGTATACAATCCAGCGCATACCCCGATACACATATACACCCCGATATTCGCCCAGATGTACACGCCGGTACACGCGCTGGGACCTGCGCTGACATACATCCCTGCCCGAAAATGCCCGGCCTTTGCCAAACTGAAAGGGAAAACAGGGCGGAAGGAGAGAGGGGAAGAGAAGTGCTCTGGTTCAAGCCGAAGAGGCTGTTAGCAGATATCCCGTCTGCCGTATGAAGAGGCTATCGGCTGATTTACCGTCTATCGTATGAAGATTTGCCGCCTGCCGTATGCAGAGGCTATTGGCTGACTTCCCATCTGCCGCATTCGGAAAGAGAAAGGAAGGAGTGATCGAGATCCGATGAGAAAAATAAAACTGGCGCTTGTACAATGTGCAACTCAGGCTGGGGAAATCGACCGGAACCGCAAGCTCGCCCAGAACCTGATTCAACAGGCTGCCGGACAGGGAGCGCAGCTTGTCTGCCTGCCGGAACTGTTCACTACAGCCCATGATTTTGACCTCATCCGCGCTCAAAGCCAGGCGCATGGCACGGCATACGGCAAGAGCCGGAAATGCCGTAAGACGCCAGGCACAGCACCGGTTGAGTCATCACCGGTTGCAGCATCAGGTGCAGCATCAAATCCTGAAGATGTCGACTGGCTTGCTGAAATGGCCTGCTCCCTGAAAATCCACCTGCTTGCCGGAACCATCCCGGAAAAAGATCATGGGAGATTCTACAATACAGCCTTTTTCTTCAACGATCAGGGTAAAGTGCTGGGGAAATACCGCAAGGTACACCTTTTTCCCCCTATGGGAGAGGATACCTTTTTTTCTCCTGGTCTGGATTGCCCGGTGTTCGATACTCCCCTGGCCAGAGTGGGTGTCTGCATCTGTTATGACCTGCGGTTTCCTGTACAGTTTGCCGATCTTGCAGCCAGGGGTGCCGATATCATCCTGGTGCCTGCCAGATTCCCACATCCCCGGCTGGAGCACTGGCAGATCCTCATTCGGGCCAGGGCCATCGAAAATTACCTGTTCACAGCAGGATGCAACTGCACCGGCACCCATAGCCGGCAGGTGTTCTGCGGCCACTCCTGCATTATCTCCCCCTGGGGAGAAACCCTGACCGAAGCGAAGGAGAGGGAAGAAGTAGTAATGGCTGAAATCGATCTGGACCTGGTGCAGGAAAGCCGCTCTTTCTTCCAGCGCCGTAACGGATAAGGGTATCCCGCATCCAGCCGCTAGCATCCCGAATGAGGATGATTGCTTTCTCAAAAACTTAGTGGTATAATTTTTACTATGAAGAAAGATAGCGACCAAAAAGTTATCACGGTCAACAAAAAGGCTACTCACGATTACTTCATACAGGAAACCCTGGAAGCCGGGATCATTCTGCAGGGGACAGAGGTAAAATCTATACGTGAGGGAAGAGTAAACTTAAAGGACAGCTATGCCAAGGTGGAAGGCAATGAGGTTTTTCTGCTGAATTGCCACATCAGTCCGTACAGCCACAGTTCTCTCTTTAACCATGACCCGCTGAGAAAACGAAAACTGCTGCTCAAAAAGCGGGAGATCACACGGCTTATTGGGAAAGCTATCGAAAAGGGGCAGACCGTGGTCCCCCTCAAGGTATACCTGAAGCGAAATCTGGTAAAGGTGGAAATCGCCCTGGCCCAGGGAAAGAAACTCTACGATAAGCGGGAGGACCTGAAGCGCAAAGAAGAAGAAAAGCAAATGGCGCGGGCTATGAAGGTCAAATATCGGTGATGCTCTCAAGATTTGCCGAAAAAGAGTAAATTAGTAAAGAATTACCTTGACAAAAGAGTAAATTGGCACAAATTAACCGACAGTGGTAAAGCCGATAAGGTTACATCAACAAAACAATCTTACCGAATGCAAAAAAGGGGGCGATCTGGGTTCGACGGGGATAATTGAGGCGAAGATTGCATGTCGAGGTCCTGTCACCTCGTTAAACAACGGGAAAAATACAACTGCCAACAACGAATTGGCTCTGGCCGCCTAACTAACCCTTAGTGCGGTCACGTCCACTTACCCTGCCTCCTTATGGGGGTAATTTCTGGGCGTCATACACATGAGGATAGCCTGATCTCCTTGCTCAGGGAGATCCGGTGAAACTCTTTGGGCTGGTGAGTCCCTCAATCCGCGCCTTTAGGAGTGGGGATTCACGAGATTAAAATAAGGGCTAAACATGTAGATATCTTTAGCTGAATATCTTCGGACGGGGGTTCGATTCCCCCCGCCTCCACCATTTAACTGCTCAATTTCATAAAGGTGTCCGCGAAAAAGGCAAGGTCAACCAGTCGCGTATTTATGGTGATCAGTACTAAGGGTACCCTTTAACTCATTATATTTTAAGCCTCTAATTTTACATTGACCCGTCTGTTCTCGGATAAATTGCTCCTTAAAAATTACCTTTATTTTAAGTTTTTACTTGAAAATCTTCCCATGTCGGTCTAAAATAGAAAATTATAACTATAACCAACTTCATATAATAAATAAAAACTGATTGATCTGCTACCATGCTCTTATTGTAGTCTCGCTAAATCTGAGCCTGAAAACGAAAAATAAACTATAACCCTAATAGGACCAGAAAATGAGTATTCAATACTGATTGCTCTTTACCATAGGCTAAGATCTGGCTTTTCTAAAGGCTCATTCAATCAATAAAAAATGGAAAGCCAAGCCTGTAGTAATCTCAGAGAAACGGCATAAATCAGAAATAGAAAAGGAGGCAATAAGAACCATGATAAGAGGATCTGTGTTCAGCCGTAGTATTGCCGAGATAGAGGAAGAGTTTCGGCAGCTCAGAAAGTCCATCCTTGAGGAATACGATGGAGAATTGCTGCGGGTGAAGGAGGAATCGGCTGTACGATCGGAGGAAATGGCTCGGAAAGAGGAAGAGGTAAGGCGTACCTTGGCCGAAAGCGGGATCGAAATAGGTAAACTTGATGGGATGGAGGATGCTCGAAAACTGCGGCTAGATGAATTTTTGCATCGGGTGCGGCCGCGATTCGTTGACATGGCACCGCGGTTTGATATTCATCTCAGAGAAAAGACCGCCCGCTTGGCTTTTTCTAGCAGTCTCGGGAGCAGCCAAGCAAGTTTACTAGGAGCCGACCTGCTTGCCTCCGACATGGAATTTCTGGCAAAAATTGAAGGAGAAATCGGGAACCCAAGCGTGTGGCTTTATGATGCCAACCAACTGAAAGACCTGATGTCAGTGGCAAAAGGATCGGGGTGGGGTTGGGGGGCATATGGACATGTACCTTACGCTAATCAGGCCATCTGGTGGTACAGCTGGGTCCCTCCTGAGACCGGAACATATTGGATCTATGCTGGCATGTATTATCATGGGTTTTATATCCTATATGCCGACGACAATTGGTATACCTCTAAGAATGCCGAAGTGCATGCATTTACTGACATTGAGGCCCATCAGTATTATTGGCATGGAAAGAAGGAAATAAGAATCATCGATAGGGGAAACGACAACATATCTGAATCGTCGAATCTCTCGGGATCAAGCATCTGGTCTTTTAATGAACACTTCGGGGCAGGGGATACTGTGTTGTTCAAAGTTCGGTTTGCCTTAGATACTGACGCCAGAGGCGATGGGTCTTATGCGGAACTCAATTTCTCTACTGGCAAGGCAAACTACATAGGCGCCCCGATTGTGATAGTGACAAAGATATAATGGTAAAAAGATTCCGGATTGAACCCTTCTTCTCTGACCAAAAGAGCAGAGGGTTTTACCTGAATAAAAGCCATCTGTCTGACCCCAAACGTCTATCTCGGCTGATGATTGCAGCCTGCTTAGCCTATTCTGGATTGTCTTTCTTGGTGTTCAGGCTCTCTCAAACAGACATGATGAATTATCAGATCTCGACAGGGATGGTCTTCCGATAGCATCAGAAAAGTCTTTACTGATAAATATTCCAGGGAAGGCAGCAACCTTCCCTTTTTTATGTCCTGTTTCTCTTTGGAATCAACAAAACTCATTTTATGTGCTATACTAAAATTGGTGTAACACCGTCACGACAATCTGGGGTTAGCAAAAGATTGTTGCTTCAGCGAGGCGACAATTTATCCGGGCACCTCACAATCTTATATTGAAATTACGGCGACGCTATCGCCACAATTGGGTAAAACTGAAGTAGCCAGTAAGATGAGAAACAGTATTTGGAATTCAATGTTAGATGTTGATATGAATGTTAGATATTGGTCTCTATTGAGCAGAAGATACTATAACTTAGATACAATACCCGTGAATGAATTTTTTAAGCAGTTTCCTGGGTGATTATTTTTATTTCCTCTTCAAAATTTCTGTATTTTGACCTATCCCCACTACGTTTTCGTTTAAAGTTCGACATTTTTACTTTTACTACACGAGGATTGACCCGTGGCTTTCGAGGTCTGTCTATCAGAGAATCTGCTATCAGACCCAACAGATAATCAAATCTACTTCTTTCATCCCCTTGAGAATAAGACATAAAGGGAGCGGCATCTATGATCAACTGGAGTGAGTCAAGAAAACTAATGAGGCGGGGATCTTTATTGTACTTGGAAGCAGCTTCGTAAATAAGGGAACGAATCAAATTGTAGGTAATCAGCATCGCATACAACTCTTGTTCTACCAAATCAGCACGCTTACTGCGAATAATAGTAGGCATTTGTCCTCTCAGAGTAGCGAACTGATGGGTTTTGATTTCATCATAAGCAAGTTCTATGTCCCATCTCTTTATGATAATGTATAACAATTTCTTTGGCAGATATAGCTGGGTCCAAGATAGTCGTTATCAGTTGAACCCTCAATGGGATTTGGAAAACGATTACCCGCACAGTAACTTCAACTTGTTTCCATTTCTTACGACCAGGCCCAGAGATAGCGAAGCTGCAACCAAGTGCAAGGTAATAGATTGACTGTTATTTTTTTAATATTATCTTCTGGCCGGTACCATTAACACCCCTTCTTTCACTATTAAGTTTACGATGAGCCCCGAAAATCCGGGGCTTATTGCTTTTCAATTAGAAGAAATCCCATTTCTTCTAATCCTAACGCAAAAATAAACGTTCGTTTTTACTATCCTTCCACAAAGATGAAAACGTCTGACTAACTTCTAACTACAGTGAAAAAATAATTCTATTTTGACGTTTTCTTCAATCACCTCTATTTGTTATCATTTCTCCCCTCCCCCGGCGCACCTGCTGCACAGGTCATCCTCCACCCACCAGCACGGATACCCCCTGGGCCTCGATGCACTGGCGGCAATCGCTGTCTGTGCATCCGCAGACGCGGCAGCGGCGCAATTTTACCCGCAGGGCTTGCACGTGGGCAATGTCTTCGTTGCTGATCAATGGGTTATTCATTTATCCCTCCCTCATCATCCTGACCAATTCTTTTGCCCGCTCCCTTACCTGCAAATACCAGATCGAGCTAACCATCTCCCGCGCGGCCTGCTCGAAATCGCAAGCATTCACAGCCGCAATCATGCGCTTGAAACGCCGGAAGCCGGAAAACCCAAGGTTAAAACGCGTATCGACCAGGGCTTGCCTGGCGGGCCTCGCTCAGGTCGTTGAAGCCTGGCAGGATGAAGCGCAAATCTTTGATGCACTCGTTGATATCGTTCTCCAGCATCATAATGGCTTCTTCCTCGCTGATACCGTAATCATCCAGGTACGGCCTACGCCGATGGTGAGCTTTCCGGCAGGGCAGTGATAAGGCTTAGTACGAAGGCCTTCATGGCGTATGCGCTGCTGCTTTATGGCTTCGGTGTTCATTGTGATGGCTCCTTATTCTTCCACCGGTTCAACTCTGCCCAAATCATAAGCCCCGCGAATCCCTTCACACCATACAACCGGTGTATGACCACCTAAAAGCTGAGCCTCTGACCTGGTGACAGTTTTCGTTTTTTCACCATTGTCGCGATTGACAATTACCTCTGTGCCGATTGGATAAAACCGGTTCCAGTCATCAACCATCTTCTGTGTGGCAGGTGATGGTAAGCCCTGCTGTGGAGAAAATTATAAGCATCATAAGGCAAAGGGAGAACTGAATGAAGCTGATTGAACGGAACTGATGATCAAAAATCAGGGTAGGCCAAAGCCTTGCAACCCCGTGCACGCAAGACTTTGGCCTCTTCAGGGTTCTGGTCTCTTTTCAGGATTCCTGGCTTTTGCGGGATTCCTGCTTCTTGAGGATTCCTGACTCCTGAGGGTCCCTGCGAGGGTCTAGGGGATGATCACCTGGGAGATACTTCCTAACAATGTTCCGCTCTCCTGGTTGAAAAAATTCACTGTATAGACGCCGGAGGACAGATTGACCACCTCAGCGGTGAGGTCGTAGTTGCACATACAGCGACATCCACTTCCTTCCAATTTTTCCTCCTCATAAATATTGATAACCATGCCCTTTACGCTCATGGTAAGTGTGATCTCTTCAATGCAGCAGTTGTAATAGGCATCGTTATGCTGAAGGAAGAGAACACCCTCTTCTTCGTGGTACTGGTAGCTGAATTCAGGCCTCTCACCGGGAAAGGAACCATCTCGGGTTTTCCCTTTACATCCGCTGTTGGAAAAATTCCTGAGGCGAGGTTCGGGCTCTTCCGGTCGGGGAGGAAGAGGGATTTCCTTCACGGTATGGGTGGCATCCAGGCCCAGGTCCGGGCAGTCCAGATTATTGATGATCGTCTCGAACATGTCTGCATAATTCGGGTCATAACAGTAGTTTTGCGGGCCTCCGATTGAATCGTGGTACATGCATGCTATTGTATCTACAGTTTCTTTATAGAGGATTGCCGAGTAGGCATTATCGAAACAGGTTCCCCTCCGCCACCAGAGGATCAGATCCTTGTCGATAAGAAACAGTCTATTCTCCAAGTCTGCGCAATCTGCATTACCTGCAAGCTCTTTAAAGCTTTCCAGGTCTATTCCCGTTGATGGCGTAGTCTGGTCGGTTACGAAATTGAGAACCTTTCGTTTGCTGTCGTAAAAGAGCTTTAGCGTATTGTGATCAGTTTCAAAGAAACACACACTCATGAGGGCTTCAAGGTATTGCCGTTCCTGTTCCATAACACCTGAAGGAGAAAGACAGGCCATCTCGGTACAGCCGATATGAGAGGTTGATATGATACCGCTTGCTGAAGCTTCGTAAGTCCCAAAGTAACTGTTACATCCGGCGGACCCTTTGCAGGTATTGTCTCCACCGAATTGAAGAGTAATTTCTGTACCTGCTATGAGTAAATTTTCCTCTCCTGTGACTCCAAAAGATTGTAATTTCCATTTCCTATCCATGAAATCCAAATGCTCTGAACAGGAAGGCTGGCATTCGCCCCTATAGTAAGCCCATGCATCGCATTCACATCCATTATCAAAAATGCACATCCCATATTGACCACCCTTCTCATCTGTTCTGATCTCATAAGTCCCGCCATTATCCTTGCAATAGACCGCAGCAGGATTGGGCATTTCGGTATTTCCCGGCTGGTCGCCGAACCAGGGAAGGATAATACGGCCAGGGTAAAATATTTGAGGATAGGACAGAGGATATCTATTGGTAAAAGCATAGCCGGACCGACCAGGGATACCGTAGCCGCCAAAAGAATAACCAAGCCAATCAAAGGTATTGTAATCGTTTAGATAATTGCTCGAACCAAATCGACTGGAACGATTCAGGAGATAGCTGTATCCAGATCGGTCAGAATTATCGAATGAATAACTTAATCTCAACGGATCGGAACTCGTGGAAGGATAGCTCGACCCAAACAGGTTAGCGCTTCTGAAAGGATAGCCGGACCAGCTAAAAGCACTATAATTGCCATAGGTATCGTAGGTATTATAACTGCCATAGGTGTTGTATGCAGCATAGGTATCATCGGTGGCATTGATGGCACTGGTGACATTGGCACCATAAGCAGCCGCAGTCAGAGATGCCGGGGCTATAAAAGGCAGAGGCACTCTGGGCTTAACTAAAGTTTCGGTGGGAGCCTCAGAGAGGGTATCATTCGTGTCGTAAGGCAGAGGCTCAGGCAGCTTCTCGCCTGCGCCTATCTCATAAGAGGACTGTTCAGGCTCGGGCGGCTTTTTCTCCGTACCTTGACCATCACGAGGCATTATTACCAGGACTCCTACACTGACTCCCACACTTACATCGGATTGGCGGGCCGCAACCGGGGTAATTAAGAAAAGCTGTAAAACGATGAAAAGGACCAGAGGAAAATAAATCTTATCACATCTTGTTACTCGCTTCATGATATACACTCCTTTCGGTTAATAGTTTGCCCGGAAGATGGCCTGAAGCAAATGCTTTTGCTTGTCGTTATCCGGGTGACAATCACGGATCGCACCAACAAGCTGAAGACGAAACAGCCGGAATATACAAGTAATTTCCAGGCATTGGGTTAAGGATTCGGGACATACTGCTCACCCGAAAACATCTGGCTCCTGAATGGAACCATCGATTACCTTAACGAAGGCTGCGGATGCCTTCACAGAAAACGTCAGATGCTCTCACGAAAAAGATGCCTTCACAAAAGACGTCAGATGCCCTCACAGAGCCTTCGGATGCCATAAGTAGTACGCTTGAGCATGAACAGGCAGCCGGCTATTGTCCTTCTCCTCTGTGTGATAAGGGTATTTTACTCCCCCTTTGATAAAGGGGGGTAACGGGGATTTTCGACACATAGCCCCCTTCAACTACTGACCGGCTCATTCCCGCACCCCGTACTAAGGCATACAGTAACGGCTTCTTTTCCACCAGGGGGGAGGAGGTGGCTCGAAAAATATACGTGAATAGTTTCACATTATAAAATTAAATTTATAGAAAATTGAATTACGCACTAATTAATAGCAAAACCCATGCCAACCCAACATGTTATATTCCAGGATCAGGGATAGAGAGTTAAAGAGGCTCAAAAACAGATAGATAGACTCTTGGTGCTCATTCTTTGAGGGCGTTGTAGCATCTTTCTTTGCTGACATATTCTTTGATCAGAATATCAAATTTCTGAGGGTTACTATCAAAAATTTGATACTCCCCGACGAAGGGCACAGTCGAGGAGAAGCCCGCACAGAGGGAGGGGGAAAATATAAACTCCGGGATCCGACGGCCTCCACTCCAATCAAGGGAAGCTGTTCCACTTGGCATTATTGTGATCGTGCAAATGGGAAAGGTCTGAATTTCTCTTGGATTGTTGCCGAAAAATGGTATAGAGGTTTCTATTTAAAGGTACAACAGCGTATATAAATATACTATACTATATCCACTACAGCGCATCATGTTGCTATTCCCAGCCAATCCGATGACTATTGCAGTCCACTTACATGGGTACCGCCCAAGTGAGCAATTTCGTCATACTGATCGAGAGCATGAGCGATGATCGAAAGGCGCGACCTCAGATGTCCCGTACGGAATAACTGCTGTTTGGGAAAAAATATCTTGATTATTGTAACTATTTATTCTACAATTACTTTTGGTAACATTTAGTACAGTCTATAGTTTCAATCTAAAAGGTTTACCATGCTTAAGGAAATAGTGGGTAACCGCTACAAGATACTACAACAAACCGACTCAAATCGACTCAGCGATACCTATAGGGCATCTGATCAAAAAACAGGCAGTCCTATAGCCATCAGGATCTTAAAGGAAGATATCAGGACACCCTCTTTGACCTCACAGCTCCATCGCAAAAGGGAAGTGGAGGCGGTTTCAAAAATAAGCCATGATAATGTCCTTAAGATTTGTGATATGGGGGAATACGAAGGCAGATATTATATTGTTACTGAATGCTTCGAAGGAATTCCCCTTTACCGGTATCTTGCCCAGCTTACACAGCCGATAGAGATTGACAGGGCGATAGAGATGGTGCTTTCGATTTCCGCGGGCATGGAATCCTGTCACCATGAGGGAATTATTCACCAGTACATTAACCCTTATAATATCCTCATCGCTCAGCAGGGAAATGGAAACACCCATGACGACGGACGTACTGTTAAAGTTACCGGTTTTGGTTTTAACTCCCCGCTGGAGCTGATAACGATCACAGAGGCAGAAGAGATACGGAATATCTTTGGCTATATGTCGCCCGAGGTCAGCGGTATCCTGCAAACACCCATTGACAGCCGGGCGGATATCTATTCACTGGGGATACTGTTCTATAGGCTCATCTGTGGTGAACTGCCCTATAACGGGGTGGACATTTCCACCCTGATCTACCAGCATATAGCCCAAAGGCCACAGCCTCCGAGTACGAACAATAAAGCCGTGCCGGAGATACTCGACCGGATTGTACTGCGGCTTATTGCCAAGGATCCACAAAACCGATACCAAACCCTTTCAGCATTGATCAGCGATTTAAAAGAATACCTGCATCAGAGACAGCAGGGAAATCAGGCCATAGACTTCGTGATTGCCCGAAAGGACCGTTTAAGAGAGCTTACCTATTCTACTTCGCTGGTGGGGAGGTCCAGGGAAATCGATCTGCTTGAATCGTACATGAAGCAGACAAAAAGGTCTCAGGGCGCGGTATGCCTTGTCTGCGGAGAAGCAGGGATAGGGAAAACCAGGCTCGTGAATGAGGCGGTAAAACATCTTCAATCGGTTAATGGGATATTGGCAAGAGGAAAATGTGACCAGTATGCCTATCAAACGCCTTATAAAGTCTTCAGTGAAGTAATCAGAGGATATATTGCCAGCCTGGAGCGCAGAAGCAAGAACGAGCGGGATCTTCTGATAACGAAAATAAAGGAGAACCTGGGAGAGCTTGCAGGTGAAGTAGCCAAAATAGCTCCTGAAATCACCAGGCTGTTAGGAGAGCCTGCCACTCTGGTGGAAATCGATGCGGAAAAAGAAAAAACGAGATTCCTGATTACGGTTACGAACTTTCTTCTTTCTTTAGGCACCCCGGAAATCCCGGTGATATTCTTTCTGGATGATGTGCAGTGGGCGGATGAAGCAAGTATCGAATTGTTCGAGCGAATCGCTGAAAAAATACCGTCTTATCCCCTCTTGCTCATAGCGGGCTTCAGGGATACGGAAGTTGGTGCCACTCACCCTCTGCGGCAAACCCTGGAAAAATTCAAGGCAGAGAAGATACCTGAAATTCATCTTAAAGGACTCGCCTTAGAGCAGGCGAAAAAGATCATCGGGCAAATACTCCTTGAAGAGGAAGACAGCATTGTTCACCTTACTGAAGATCTGTACAAAAGAGCAGAAGGAAATCCCTTTTTTCTTGTCGAATTACTGCACTCCCTGGTAGATACGGGGATAGTCTCCCTTCATGATACTCATTACCGGTACGATACAGCAAAATTTCAGGATGCTGTATTGCCTTCCAATATCGTCGATGTAGTACTCAAGAGGATAAGCGAGTTATCCGGTCAGGATTCCAAAATACTTTCCTACGCTGCGGTGATCGGAAGGAACATCGAGTTCGAAATCCTGCAAAAAGTGGCTCCCTTTTCACCACAGGTTTTGCTGGCGGCTATAGACGAAGGCATTAAAAGGCAATTCGTAAACAGATATAGAGCGGGCAGAGGAGACTTCTCTTTCGTCCATGACCGGATACGGGAAGCATTTTATGCAAAGCTTCCTGAAGATGAGCGAAGGTCGCTGCACAGGGAGATAGGATACGCTCTTGAGGAGCAGAATAAAGACAACATCGATGCGGTCATCTTCGATCTGGTGTATCATTTTACCCAGGCACAGGTAGAATACAAAACACTGCACTACTCGTCTCAAGCAGCCAGGAAAGCTCTGAATGCATCCGCTCATGAGCAGGCAATCAGGCTCTACGAGGTTGCCCACGGGATTCTCAAGAAACAGGGGAAAACCAGAGAATATATTGAAACGGGAGAAAACTTAGGGGTAGCCTATTATCGTGCAGGAAGGTTTGACGAAGCGCTGCACACGCTGAGAGCCTGTGAATCTCTTATCCCGCCAGGTAATAAGCTTTGGAAAGCGGAAGTTTTGTCAAAGATCGGTGACGTCCTCCAGCAAAAGGGGAAGCTCGAAGAGTGTGAGCACGTCCTGGTGGATGCGTTGAAAATAATAGGCGTAAGACATCCTCAAAAGAGTATTACTATCAGTCTGTGCACGATAAGAGAACTTTTCGTGCAGGGACTCCACCTCGTGCTTGCGGGAATTTTTGTGCGGAAAAAATATAGCAACAATCAGCGGGCCGAAGTTATTGCACATCTTCTTTACAGGCTCTTTTATCTTTACTATTTTACGGACCTGTACAAAAGTTTCTACGCCCTCTTAAAGTCTCTCAATGTAGCGGAGAGCATGTTGGGACCATGCCGGACCTTGTGTAAAATTTACTCCGTAACAGGAATGGGCCTCTGTCAGGTTGGCTGGATTACTCGTGCGAGACAGGTGAGCAGGCTTGCAAAAACCATAGGGGAAGATTTACATGACAGAGCAGCTCAGGGACTTGCGAATGCTTTTCATGCTATTGTCGAATGGCCCTACAATGCTTTTGAATCCCGCCTGCTCGAAGAGAAAGCGATAAAATTGCTGAAAGGGGCTGGAGAATACTGGGATCTCGGCCACGCATTGGTTTTTCAGGGGTGGGCTGATTGCATGATGGGAAGAAACTTCAATGAAGTGTTAAAAAACAATGAAGAAACAATCACTCTCATGCAAAGCATCAATGCTCTTCAAGATATGGGATGGACGTTAGGTTTTAAGGGGCAGATTCTTACCTACATCGGAGACGAAAGGCTTAAGCACGAGGGAATCAAGACCATGGAAGAGAGTATAAAAATTCTCGAACAGGTCAATGATAAACCATGGACTTTATGTGCTACCGGGATTCTCTCCTTTGCGCATGTCAGAGCAGGGAATTACGAGGAAGCTATCCGGCTGGCCGACC
This sequence comes from bacterium, assembly GCA_040752695.1. Classification (GTDB taxonomy): domain Bacteria; phylum SZUA-182; class SZUA-182; order DTGQ01; family DTGQ01; genus DTGQ01. The sequence continues at coordinate 64,868 of JBFMGO010000012.1, read as the reverse complement.
GTGTTGCCGAAATTTTTTCGGACTATAACAACCTGGTTACCTGGGTTTTAGATACCCCCGGCATGTGCGGTCTCGTTTATCTTTATACGATTATGAACAAACCACATCTCACCGAAGCTGAAAGAGCGAAATATATGGAAAGGGCAAAGCACTTCTGTAAGATGGCGCATCGCAAGGGGAAAAGATTTCCGACCTATCGTGGCTGGGCTTATCAGGTAAACGGCATCTATCAGTGGCTCTGCGGGAAAAAGAAAAAAGGGATAATAACCTGGGAGCAGGGTATAAGCTATCTGCGTGAGCATACCCGCGATACCTACCGTCTGGCCTGCATTCTCCTGGAAGAAGCATCGTTCCTCCTCAAAGATGATCCCGGCAGCAAAAAAGCCCATGCATACCTCATAGAAGCAAAGGAGATATTTATCCAGTCAGGCGCAAAGTCGGAGCTAGACAGGGCTGTGAAGCTCCTCGAGAGATTTTTTCCTGATAGCGAGGCTGTCGAGGCCCGCGAGGCATTGACCCTCTCTCGCCGCCTCGATTCGCTTCTGTCTGTCACCAGGGCCATCGGTTCTCTCTGCGGGCTGGAAGAGCTGCTTGAGAAGATCGTTGATCAGGCCATGAAAGTGACCGGTGCTGAACGGGGCTTCCTTTTACTTCTCGATGAAGAAGATGGCACCTTACAGCAGAAAGTGTCAAAAGGGATCGATCATGAGGAGCGAAAGACGTTCTCGTGCGTACAATGCGGGATCAGCCTCGCCCTCGTTCAGCAGGTGGAAAAAACCCAGCAGGGTCTGGTCGAAGACCAGAACGGCCACACCTTTACCAGCATTGCCAACGAGCTCAACGAATACGGCATCAAGGAGGCCTTGTGTGTACCGCTTAAGGCACGAGAGAAGTTCCTGGGCGTGATCTATCTCGACAACCGCATGGCCGGTGGAATCTTCGGACAGAACGAACTCGAACTGATGAGCTCCTTTGCCGTGCAGGCATCCATCTCCATCGAGAATGCATATCTGGTAAGAGACCTGATAGAGCATGAGCGTTCCCTGCAGGAGATGATCGAACGAGCACCCGACGCAGTGGTTGTATACGATAGAGGAGGTAACATCATCAATGTCAATCAGCAAACATGCGAAAGTCTCGGCTATAGCCGTGACGAGTTGCTGAATATGACCATGGGAGACATTAACCCGTGCCATAACCAGGAGAAAATGGCCGCACTGCTGGACGGTTTGGGGCGCGGTACAGCGACATTTCCCTGTACTCACCGCAGAAAGGATGGATCGACCTTTCCGGTCGAAGGAAGACTGAGCATGATCGAGTATCGTGGGCGTAAGGTTATCCTCTGTCTGGCCCGCGATATTACCGTGCGCAAAAAGATAGAAGACGAGCTGCAAAAAATTCAAAAACTCGAATCCCTTGGGGTTCTCGCCGGTGGTATCGCTCATGACTTTAACAACCTGTTAACCACTATCATCGGTAATCTTTCTCTGGTGGAATTTTATGCAAAATCGGGAGATAATATCCTGGAAATAGTGGAAGAGATAAAAAGAGCATCTCATCAGACAAAATACTTGACTCAGCAATTGCTTACTTTTTCCCAGGGGGGAGAGCCGATAAAGAAAATCGTTCCCATTACGGATTTATTAAAAGATACCATTCACCTTGCCTTAAGTGGTTCTCAGGCTAAGTGCGAATTGTCTCTGGCAGATGATCTTTGGTGCGCGAATATTGACGAAGGACAGATAAATCAGGTTATCAATAACTTGGTGATCAATGCCGCGCAGGCTATGCCTGAAGGCGGAATAATCAGAGTATGTGCTGAAAATGTAATGGTCGGGGCAGATGCGACTGTTGGGCCAGATATGATCATCGGATCGAGAGATAATCCAGATATGATTATCGGATCGGGTAATAATGGTGACAACAGAGCATTAAAAAAGGGAAAATATATCGAAGTATCCATAAAGGATCAGGGAGTCGGTATACAGAAAGAACATCTCCACAAAATATTTGATCCGTTTTTTACGACCAAGCCAAAAGGGAGCGGCCTCGGTTTAGCGATCACCTATTCTATTATCAAAAAGCATGGAGGCCATATTACCGTAGAGTCTGAAGCAGGCTCCGGGGCGACTTTTCGTGTCTACCTCCCTGCTGCAGAAACAGAAACCATCAAAGAAGCGAAAGATGATGCTGGTGAAAAAATTTTTCGAGGCAAAGGCAAGGTCCTCTGTATGGATGATCAACCCAGTATCAGGAATATGATGGGAAAGATGCTGGCTCGTCTCGGATATGAAGTTGAATATGCTCAAGATGGCGCTGAAGCGATTGAGCTCTATAAAAAGAAAAGAGAAACGGGGGAGAGCTTTGACGCTGTTATCATGGATTTGACTATTCCCGGCGGGATGGGAGGAAAAGAAGCCCTAAAGAAACTGCTTGCCATAGACCCGAATGCCAAGGGAATTGTCTCCAGTGGTTACAACGATGATCCCATCATGTCGGAATATAAAGAATACGGCTTTTGCGGTGCTATTGCCAAACCATATGGAATAAAAACCCTGAGTGAGATATTGCACAAGGTAATAACCCACTCAGCCTGAGGATGAAAGGCACAATTTTTCCCAAATCCCCTTCGCTCCCCCTTTAAAAAGGCATGAACAATGAACAGGTTATACCAATTCACTATACGTCCGGAGGATGTCCGCCAGCGCATCGATCGTTTCTTGAGCCAAAGACAGGATCTCGACCTATCGAGATCCCAAATCCAAAGGCTTCTGGAAGCGGGCCAGATCAGCGTCAACGGTATAACCATGAACAAGACGGGCTATTCACTCAGGGAAGGTGACCACATCGAGGTCACCCTACCGGAGCCGAAAGTAACTCAAGCGATACCGCAGGCTATTCCCCTTGATATCGTGTATGAGGATGACTCGATCATTGTCGTCAATAAGCCCAGCGGTATGGTTGTTCACCCTGCGGCAGGAAACATCGACGGAACCCTGGTAAACGCCCTCCTCCACCACTGCCGGTTCCTTTCCGGAATCGGCGGAGTAACAAGACCGGGCATTGTTCACCGACTGGACAAAGATACCACGGGTCTTTTGATTGTGGCCAAGACCGATGCCGCCCACCGGAGCTTGAGCGAGCAGATCAAGGCCAGGATGGTCAAGAAGATTTACAGGGCTCTGGTTTACGGAAAGCTGCCACAGTCTGAAGGGGAAATCGAAACCCGGATCGGCAGGCATGTTACCGACCGGAAAAAAATGTCCACCATGACCAGAAGGGGGAGGCTGGCCATTACACATTATATGGTAGAGGAGGCTCTCCCTGGTTGCGACCCTTTATTCAGCCTCCTTCGGGTCTGCCTCAAAACCGGCAGAACCCATCAGATCCGGGTTCATTTGAGCCATATCGGGCATCCTTTGGTGGGAGATCCGGTCTACGGATACCGCAAGCCCCCTCCATCCATCAAGAAGTACCCGAAAGTGTGTCAGGCCGCTGCCGATTTGAAGCGGCAGGCCCTGCATGCCGAAGTCCTGGGTTTTATCCATCCTGAAGGGAAAAACTACCTGGAATTCACCGCCCCCCTGCCGGAGGACTTCGCTCACCTTTTGGAGGTATTGCGAGCGTGTTGCAACAAGGCATAATATCCGGACCTTGCCCGGTGTTTAGACCATACACTCTGAATATATCCCCACAAGACCGAAAATTCCGTTTCCAGGGTCATGAACCGCCTGCATGGAGAGTTTCAACTGGATCTTTTGTCCCCCTTTCGTCAGATGTACCACTCCCCCGTTCCAGCCTTTCTCCATGGCGTGAGTGATAATCTGATCAACCGTATCAATCGACAGGTCAGGACTGAAAAGAAATTCAACCGGCTGGCCAACCAATTCATCCTGAGCATAACCGAACCTCTGGCAAAATGAAGCATTGGCCAGAAGGATTCTTCCTGTCCTGTCAGTCAGGATCACATACTCCGACAAAGTATCCACCACCATACGGAAAAAGGTCATTTCCCTGCGGTACTCCGCCAGCCTTTTGGTCAGGCTCTCGATCTGGTTTTTAAAATCGCTTTCCGCCTTTTTGGATTGAATCATGTCTCTGATAACCACCTGAATAACCTTCTGATCCCCAAAAGCCACCACATGAGCATGAAGATCCACCGGGAACGAACCCCCGTTTTTTTGCCGGAAAATACTTTCAAGGCGGAAGGTTTCCATTTTAAGAACTCTTTTCAGGAACTCCCTGCATTTTCGCTCCTCATCGGGCAGATGAAGCTTCCAGAAAGCATAATCGATTAATTCCTGATAGGCATATCCGGTATACTGAACTACCCGGTAGTTCACGGCGATGATTCTCCCTTCCAGGTTACAAAGAACGATCATGTCGCTCGATTGGTCGAAAAGGGTTTGAAACTCCTCCTTCAAGACCCTGGTTTCCTTTTCAACCGCATTTCTGATAATGAGCAGAGAAAGATCATCAGCCAGTGCAGACAAAAGCTCCTGCTCTTTGCCCGTGTATCCTTCGGGTCTGTTGGCTACACAAATGACACCAATCACTTCCCCGTCGGAGATGATAGGCGCTCCCAGAAAAGAATAAAAAGAAAACTTGCCAAAGGAAAGAACCGTGCGATTCTCTCCCACCGACGCCAACCTGGGCCTGGTATTAATGAGATACGGCATCTTCTTACGCATAATCTCCCCCAGAACGCCGATAGGACGAAATACCTGCGGAACTTCCTCATTCTCCTCCTTATGAGCCGATAATCCCATCATCGTCAATGGCACCAGGTCTCCATCCTTGTTCTTTAACAGAAAAAGGCCAAAGGGACTGTCAGTCAGCTCCAGGGACTCATCCAGAGAACGTTCAGCCAGTTTTTTCAGGTCACGCTCAAGAAGCAGCTCAGTCGATATCTGGTTCAACAGGACCAGCTTCTCATTCTGCCTGCTCATTTCTCCCTCTTTTCTTTTCTGCTCCGTTATGTCCTGAATAATAACGGTAAATATCCTGCCTCCTGAAGTTTTGCCTGCCGATACGGATAGACGGGCAAAAAATTCCACCCCATCCTTTCGCATGCCGGGCGCTTCAATAGGCTCTTCCCGAAGGCGGGCGTCTCTCAGCCGCTGCATAAGGGCATATTTGTACTCCCGGCGAAGCTTCGGCGGTATCAGTAATGTTGCCTTCTGGTTCAGAACTTCACCTCTTTTCCAGCCAAAGATCTTTTCCGCACCGTCATTGAAAAGAAGTATCTTCCCTTCGATATCCAGGACTATCACTCCAAAGACTGCCGATCGGGCAAGACTTTGGCACAGCTCTGCTTCTCCTTTCAAAAGCTGCACCCTTTGCCTGACCTGCGACCGCATTGCGTAAAAGCTTGCAAATAAAGACCCAATCTCATCGTTGCGGCTGCCCCTGATTTCTTCGTTACGGCTGCCCCTGATTTCTTCCGCTCCATCAGACCTGCCATCCTCTCCACCGGCGACGGCGGCCATCTCTTTCGATAACTCGTCAAGCCGATCTTGGATATGAACCTTGGCAAAAATGAGCCAGACTAAAATCATGAATCCGAAAATCCCGAAGTTGACCAAGACAGATCTTTCCAGGTTTTTCTCAAGGGGCAGGCCAAAGACCCGATAAGGAACGGTTATTGAAATACACCCCAGCAGCATGGCTCCCTCCCGATCGACAGAACCGGCTTCCCCGGAAGGAGAATGCCCCATGGAGGTTGCAGCCGTACTTTTCGGAGAACGGTGACATTGCAGACAGGCATCCTTGCCGCGAAGAGGCTTTAAGTAGCGAATAGCTTTTTCTCCTTCGAGCCAACTCAATTTCACATATTCATCCTGGTCCCCCTCCTCGCGCTCCAGCATCCGTATTCCTTCCTGCTCAAAAGAGTCCGCCCTGTTCCGTGGATTAAGAGGGGTTAAAGAGACATAGCGAACCGAAAGGGATGGGCCTAAAATCCGGGTCACCAGTTCCGAACTGTGGCTGAAACCGGAGACAGAATTCTCTGCCGCTTTTCCAAAAGAGCCTGCGCCCGCTCCTGTTTCCATCCCCTGTATGAGCTCGCTCCAATGCTCGTTCAGGCTCCCGGCCACCAGTCTGGCTTTTGCTGTTTCCGCTTCAACCCTGGTCAGATATTCCTGGCGATAGGTGAAGAAGCTGAATGTTAACGATGCAGGTAAAAAAAGTATGGCTAGAATCAGACTAAATTTTCTCTTTACACTCCAGTTAGTCACTTGAGATAACATACGTTCCCGTCTTTTCTTTCGCAGCCTTTTTAAGGCTGCCTAAATGTAGCTAATTTTACACCCTTCTTACGCTGAATTATTTCATCTATCGGCTCATTTCCCTCTTAAGCGTTTAAGAGAAATTGTAACCTGTTTCACTTATGTTGATAAGAACCATCGACTTGACCCATAAGGATTATGGTATCAACCCTATAAAAGTTATAGCCCTTATTTCTATAAATTTCAATCTTACCAGAGAGTTAGTACCATCGATACGGCTGGTACAAGATTTGCCTCTTTACCCATGCGGTTGGAGTGTAGCCGCTTTTTACTGATCCCGGGAATTATATTCCATACGTCTGCTTACAGAGATAGAGATACGTGATCAGGAACAATCGCGAAAGGAGCGGCTGCGGCACCAAATCTTTTTATCTCTTATATCTCCTTCAGCATAAGGGAGCGCGGCGGCTCTCCGCGCTCCCTTGCTCTTTCGTGAATGATGCTCTGTTACATGAGGAAGGCTCTTGGAATCACTTCGCCTCACAATCGGAAGGGCCTTTTCCCTACATATTTGTCGAAGAAGAAAATCTCACCTGCTTTCAGCACAAGTTATTAAAATAACACGATATTGAGATTACCTCCCTTGCCGTGAGGGATTGACCGGATCGACAAAATTGTCGCCCGATCTATTCTTTTCTTGTTATTAATTACAAAGAATCAATAACTTAAACGCTGGCATTCAATTTGCAATTTAATTAGTTGTTCTCGATAAATTCAAAAGAGCACCTTCGACCATACCAAAACGTATCGAAGGGATTCCGGTCTTTTTAAAGAGTTTTCTCGATAATGACCGTGCTTACCGAACGTATGTACCGTTTCTGTTTCAAGAAGAGAACTATCTTATCAAGAGAAATGATCTTTTTAAAGGGGAATAATCTTCCAAAATTACAAGAGAGAGAGAGGTATCTATCATGCAAACTGAAAGAATCGGCAAGGCGCGTAAGCAGAAAAGATTGATGCAAACTATGATCCGAACAAACAAGGACCTGTGGGATATAAAAAAAAGGCTGGAAAAAAATAGTAAGGATCTGAAATATAAGCTTAAGCAAAGCGAGCAGGAGCTCTTACGGGAAAAAAAGGTAAGTCTGGCCCTGTATGAAAATATCACCAGCGGATTGCTGATCATCAACAGGGACCACTCTATCGGATACGCCAATCCGGCAGCAGAGCTCATTACGGGTTATACCAGAGAAGAGCTTTTACACGCCGATTGTTTCGAGTTGCTTTCTTATGCAGATTGTCAGGGGACCGGCCTTTTGCTTCCCCCTCCCTTGAAAAAAAATTCTCAAAGTAAGCTGAAAAGCCAGATTTGCGGGAAAAACGGCAAAAAAATTAAAGTAGCGATGCATATTCAGGCAATAATCGATGAAAATAATCGATTTTCCAAAGGGTTAATCCTTTTTAATCCTGAGGGATAAAATCGAGTAGTTGAACTTTCCGTCCGTCACCCCTAATTTCCTTCTCTCCCTAATAAAAGGCCAGCCCCTAGATGCGGGGGGCTGGCCACTCTCCCTGAGGGTGAAGTAATGGGAGCTTTCATTTGTCGTTCCGAGAAACTTTTGCTCTTGAAAAACCTAAACGCTTGCTGCAGTTGCCGGAAGTACCCTCTGTCCAGTGCATTTCTTCTCTCAATGTATCAGTCTCTTCGTCTTTCTGCTTCCATAAAAATTTTGGATCATTCTGATCAAGATCGATAAAATCAGAAGAGAGACTTCTCGTTCTTTGAGATGAGGCCGTTTCATGATAGTCAAACCATTTTATCTTGTAATCATAGCTGGATACCCCAAACATGATTGGCCATGTTGTAAAAGTCCCTGTACCGCCGGGCACTACTGCGGTATCCGTAGAGATACTCTCATCGGGCAGAGGAATAGTTTCTCCTTTAATAGTGTTAAGAGGTGCTATTTCGATAACATCGCCGCTTGAATCCCTTAAGATAAACGTTATCGTACCCAGTATGGCTGTCTGGGTTCCCGTATTTTTTACTTTTCCTGACAACTCCAGGTAATCCAGGTAACCGTCTGCGCTGACGACAGAGTTTGATATTGGACCGTCCACGATTAAACTGGCATCGGGAGAAGATGTTTCGTCCTCCCTCCATTCTATCTCATATTCATAATAAATGTCTTCTTTGTAAAGGATATCTGTAAACACCATAAACGCACCGACATCATCAGGGTCCAGAACCGTATTGCTTTCAGAATTTATTGCGGTTATCGTTTTATTTGTTCCTTCCACATACGTATATGACGATCCGATAGGCCCCTCAGAGACATCGTCTCTGAAAATAAATTTTATCTTACAAAAAGTTGCAGGCACATCGCCGGTATTTTTCAATTCGCCGAGCAGTTTGATGCACCCTTCATAATCTATGGATTCTCTTATATAGCCATGCACCTCTACAAGGGCATTTTGAGTTTGCGGTAACTCTTTGGGAATAACCATTATTATTGTCGATTTGGTGCATGTAGCGCCTTTACTGTCCACTGTTGTCAAGGTAATGGTATGAACTCCGAGGGGCAATGAACAGACAAAAGCCCCGCCGGTCCCTATAGGGCCGTCCGATATCCATCGTAATGCATTGCCCGCTAATCTCCCATCTTCCGGATCAGTGCCAACTCCCTTGAAACGAGCTGTCCATTGCAGCGAATCACCCGTTAATTCTCCATCCTCCGTATCATAACCGGTCCCGTTGAAAATAATGAGATCGCCTTCGACGTAGGTTGTCAAATAGGTAGGGCTCAGGATATTGGCTACAGGGAGTGTATTGTCTTCATCAGAAGTATTTTTTTCAGTATTACTGCTCTCAACCCTGTTCTCACCTTTTCCTTCATTACATCCATAAAGCCATACGACCAGGCATAGCCATAAAGACAAGCACAGCATTACGATGATAACCTTTCGCATGATTTATTTTCCTTTCATAACCTGATGATCGCCTATCCAAAAAGTGAAAATGACTCTACTGGTCAGACCGCCTTCCAGGATTTTTTCGGATAGACATTCACTCCAATGCGCGTTCAGTATGCTGTCAAACTTCCCCTGTTATAAAGGGACACCCTGATGAGTTTTGCCCCTGAGCAAAGCGAAGGTAATTGCGGAATCATGTGCTTGAGAAATTATAAAACCCTTCACTTTGCTCAGAGGAGACAAAAACCATTGGATAATCAGTCAAACTTCCCCTGTCATAACGGGATATCCTGATGAGCTTTGCTCCCTTGAGCGAAGCGAAGGTAATTGCAGAATCTTGCGGCTGAGAAATTATAAAACCCTTCACTTCGCTCAGGAGAGACAAAAAATATTGGGTAATTGGGTAACTGGGTAATAAATCAAATGCTAACAGGGTAATAAAAGTCAGTAAAACCAACTGACCATCTAGTGAGCGCGATTTCCAGAGAGAACTACTATGATAATCCATACACTTATCTTTATCATTTATAAAATTTAATATTTTGGTTTTAAATCCATAATATAAGCTTTTATGAATATTATTATACCATCAATCCATCTAATAGTCAAAATATATATAAAAAAAAGTTGAGATAAGATTAAATAATGATTATCTGAACGATTATACATTCATTATCTCTTTAAATTATAATGAAAAGAAGAATTAGAAAAAAATATATACAGATAAAGTTATTAAAAGAATATAACCGAAAGTGAATATGTGGCAGGAATACATATATGGCAGGAATACAAGGGAAGAAATAAAAATCCGATTTCAGGGAAGGAAAGCACAAAAGGGTATCACGTAAGCCCCGGGTGCGGAAAGGAGGAAATCTGGAGAATCTTTTTAAGGAAAAAGAGGGAAGGATGAAGCTGCGGCAAAGGAAAAAACGAGGGGGGGGGTAGATTCTCCCCTCCCTTTTTCCTCTTTCGCCCATTTAATCCATGCAGTGAAACCAGTTTGGTTTTTTTCCGCTCATCCGTGCAGCGGAGGCAATTTACTTTTTAAGTTCCTTCATACAGCGAAGCCAGTTTATCTTCCGCATCATCGACCAGTTCCTGGATAATCTCCTGAACTGACTGCACTTTTTTAACAAAGGCCACACTCTGGCCGGCCATGACCGATCCATTCTCCACATCCCCATCGATCACGGCGCTTCTAAGGGCTCCAATCCAGAATTCCTCCAGCTTCATCTGAGCCGATTTTCGGTCAATCTGCCCCTCTTCCAGTTCTTTCAAGAGGTTGAGTTGAAGCTGGTTAAACCTTTTGGTTGCGCTGTTGACAATGGCGCGCACAGGGACAACAGGGAGAAAGGGGTCAAACTGGTAGGTCTGCTGAGCATCGCGGGCACTGGAGTGAATCAGCTTTTTCTTAAACTCAGGATGAGCAACGGACTCCTCGGCCACAGCGAAGCGGGTACCCAACTGGCATCCTGAGGCCCCCATCAGAAGGTATTGGGCAATCATTTCCCCGGTACCGATGCCACCCGCGACAAACACCGGCACTTCCCGGACGTGCAGCAGGATTTCCTGAGCCAGGACGGTAGTGGAGACGGGACCGATATGCCCTCCTGCCTCGTTTCCCTCGAGGATCAGGGCATCAGCCCCTCCCTTGATCATCTTCTTGGCCAGTGCCAGAGTGCTGGCAAAGCAGATGACCTTGCTTCCGCTCTCCTTAACCTGAGCAATGGCCCTGTCCGGAGGGATAGCTCCGGCAAAGATGACGTGGCTTAATCTCTCCTGAGCAACCAGATCCACGTGCTTCTCGAAATTAGGGGCAATGGTAATCAGATTTACCCCAAAGGGTTTTCGGGTAAGATTTCGCGTAGTCTCGATTTGATTACCGAGCATATCTACCTGCATATTGCCACCGGCCAGAACTCCAAAACCGCCGTTATTCGAAACCGCCGAGACGAGATGAGGCTCACTGACCCAGGTCATAGCCCCACAAAGGATAGCGTATTTTGTCCCCAGAAAACGAACACCTTTCTCCCATAACTTACTTACATGCTTTAGCTCCATAAAATTTTGCTCCTTTCCAAAAGTAGACTCCATTATAGATGAAACCGCAAGTACAGTCAATTTTAACAGGGATTATAATTGGTTAGCATCTCAACTGCTTATATGATGAAAAAAGCAGCGGGCGTCATCTTTATCACTGGCGATGCGGTCTCCATACAAGATATGGATAACCTCATAGAATGTATGGAGGCTCACCTCCAGGGTGGGGTCCAACTGCGGTGAGTTCATCTTGCTGCATCACAGTAACAAACTTTAAAACAAGAGGTTAGGATTTTTCTTCGGGCAAAAGAATATTTTCACCTCCTTCAGCACGAAAATTGCTTCAACCCCGGCAGAGGAAGTAAAAATCCAGTTCCCTTATGTGAATTGGCACGTATGAATTGACATAATCGAGGGGAATAATTATGGGAGAATAAAGAATAAACCGCCTTATCATACTACATCTTCAAGGTATATGAGGTATTACCAAGAGGACAAAAACAGCTTACCTTCGGCTGCTGGCATTCCCTTTTCACTTCTCCTTTTTCACTTCTCCTTCCCCTCTTCTTATGTTCTTCTCCCTCTCCTTATGTTCTTCAAAAAAATGGCGTTCCCCTTCGGGCTGAAAAATTTTACCACCGGCGATGCAATTTTTTCCAAGGTCACATTCCCTCGATCCGTTTTCGGACTGGCTTCTTCTACCACGATCATTGGATTGGCTTCTTTGCTTATTTCAATCTGGACGGCTGATGTAAAACGGCTGTTTTTGCACTCTTAGAAGGAGCATTGCTCATAAAGACAGGGTTGGGAGGTGAGACAATACATTTAAAGAGGCAGTTTTTTATTATTCTTTTGCGAGCTCAATAAGCCAAAACAATCTTCGGGGGGAAGAGGAAAGAGAATCATGCAACTTTCAAAAGGAAAAACCTTAATCATAAGCTTTCTGTGTCTGCTTACTTTTACTTTATCCTATGGAACGGCAAATGCGTATTATGGCGGGCTGTACGGCATGGGATTGTATGGCGGCCTCTATGGCGGTTACAGCGGCCTCTACGGTGGTGGCCTTTATGGCGGCCTTTACGGTAGTATGATGGGATTATACGGCATGGGATTATATGGTGGCCTCTATGGCGGCATGTATGGCGGCATGTATGGAATGTACGGAATGTACGGAATGTACGGTGGCGCGATGAATCCCTTTGGGCTTCAGAATATGTACTTTCCTATCGATACGGGGACAGGATTAAGCTATCAGGTACCATTCCTCCAGCTTGCTCCGCTGCTGGGAGTGGCCGGATTGTATAACTCTCTTTTCCCCGGTCTGTTCAGTTCTCCTGCAGCTCCTGCTGCTGCCGAACAGGCTGGCTACTGGCAAGGCCTGTGGTCCAATAATATCTATTCCGGCCCCATGACCCTGAACCTGGTAGAAGACCCTGTGACCCTGGCCCTTTCCGGAACTGCCCAACTGCTGACGAATTATACCCTGGGAATTTCGATTCCGGTTGTCGGGACTTCATTGAACGGACAAGTCCTCGTTTCCGGTACCGGCCTCGGCATAGGCAGCCAGACTTTTGAGCTCGATATCAATGGCCTCCTGACCTCTACGACAACGATGGGTGGAACCTATACCCTCATCAACCTCGGCAGCAGTGCAGTCGTCGAGACAGGAACCATCAATCTGGTTCTGTCAACTCCGGTTATCTAAGCATATGTGCTCATAAGATTCCGACACGTGGTTAACGGAAAAAACCAACTCCACCCACACACTTTAGACCCCTCTCCCTCTTCCGGCGAGGGAGAGGGTCGAAAGTGAAAAAAGACCGCCAACTGCCCGGTTTTATATTCCCATTCAAAAAGTTTTCCTTCCCGCAGGGCTCCCTAAGCCGAATAAATAGGTAAGGAGCAAAAACCAAGTCTGAAAAGCGAAGATAAGAAATTCCAGACAGATGTGAAAAGCCTGAATGAAGCCTGAGAATCCAGAACGGAACATGAAACGCTCACACGAGAAAAATGTAAAAGGTAGACCTATGATGACTCCGATGATGACACCGCCAAAGCCCTTCTTCCCTCTTCTTGATGGTGCGCTTAACTATGATTGCTTCTCCTGCAAGGCCGCCTGTTGTCGGGGCGGGTATGGAACCGCCGTTATGCATGGCACGGAATGGATCAACCTGAAACGAAAAAACCCTTTACTTTCTCATTTTGCCATAGACCAGGGGAAATACATCTTTCTCATTAATCATGAGCCAAAGTGTTTTTTCCTCAATCATCAATACCTTTGCCAGATTGAGAAGGAAAACGAAAGGGCCGAAAAGCCGCTTCAGTGCAGAATTTTCCCCTACCAGGTCTGCGGCCGGGTTCAGGGGAGACCTATCGTGCGCGTGGGCCTTTTATGCCCGTTTACTACCAGTGAACACTTTCAGGGCAATATCAGGAGTGAAAATTTTTTTCAGGAAATCGGAGACAATCCCATTGTCGAAAAGGTATATGATATTTTTGATACTGAAATTTCCAGCTATCTCCCCGATCCCTTTCCCCTTGAGGAGAGCATTATTGCATCTTCAAAGGAATACTTTCGTCTGGGAGATATGGAAGGTTTTCTCTTTGAGCAACTGGCCAAAAGCCGTGATGTCCTCAGGGAAGATGGATCGAGCGGCAGCCGGACCGATATTTCCTCCAGCAGTATCATGGAGAAGATGCTCTCTTTGCAATGTCAGTTTTTAGGTATTCATTTGAAAGACCTGGATATTGGGGAAAAAACCGCTGCCCGATCACTGATCGGCATCAGCGGAGTGCTGCGCTCTTTGATGCTGGATCGGCACCCTCATTTTCAGGTAGGGTATCTTCTGGCTCTCTATCTCTATTCCCTGATTTCAAAACAGATACAGGATGATTCATCCATCACGGTCCAGACAATCGCCAGCATTAACCTTCAGCTTGGCGCCAAGCTCGAATATCTGGCTCTGTTCCCTTTTGTCGTGGTACCCACGTGCAGCCGGCAGGTGATTGAGGATAAGGTCAGGAGCCTGCTCAGTGCAGAGCAGACCATGAAAGTGCGTTCTTACGCAGCCGATAAGGTATGTGGCTGTTCTGATGCTCTCACCGGCCTCAAGGCAGACGATACGATCAGGGCTTTCAAGAATTTCGTAGATGACCTGCTTAAGGGCGAGATTTTCGGCTCAGCAGCCTGCCGCCATCTTTGTGACCTTGGTGAATTCAATAAAAACCAGGTCATTAAATATTTCATCCATCTCCTCTCCCCTCTTTTTAGGCAGGTTCTCGATGAAGAGGACTTCCTGACCGGGAAGAAGGCTGATACGTCACGGGGAGAAAAGACTCAGCTCTCCCTCTGATCCATGAGGTGATCCCGGAGTATCTGCTTTCCTTTTTCCATTTCGATCAGAGGGACCATGATTTTAACTTCCCCCAGATGCCCGATATCAAAGGGGAATTGGGCTACTCGGAAAGATTTCAAAAGACAAAAAACCCCTTCGGACTCCAGGAGTCCCTTGATAATGTTCGCTTCGTATTCACTTGTGGTGGTGTATATTTCTATCCATTCCTGGCTATTCTTTTCAGCCATTTTTCTCCTTGTCCCCAGATGGTGTATGCTTCTTCAGGTAAAAGTCCAAAATACCTCACTCCCCTCTTTTCAAAGGGGGATGGGGGGATTTTTACCATAAAAACCTCTTTTGGGATATGCTCCGGGCAAGTTCCCTGGTACGCATTGTGATGGCCCTGCTCCTTACCGCGGGCCGCTCTATATGATCTTCACTCCCAATATGGTTTCCATCTGCTTCAAAGCAAAAAGCTGAACTTCAGGGCTGCTGAAGGAAGACACTCCATGAGCCGGCACCCGGACTGTGTAATCCCGATCCCGCAGGCCCGCTGCCGTAAAAAAAACGCAGGTATCAGTGCATACCCCCATGATCGTTACGGTATCAACCCCTAATTTCTGTAAAATATCCTCAAGACCGGTTTGGTAAAGAGCATTGAATCTGGTTTTAGGTAAGATAATACCAGGAAAGGGCCTCAACTCATCAATCAGCTCCGTTTCTTCTGTTCCTTCAACACAGTGGGGAGGAAACATCTGAAACTCCTTGTCGTCTTCAGCATGATGGTCACAAGGGTAAATAATCGGAAATTCAGGATGCGTTTTCAGGAAGTCCACTACAGAGGGAATACTCTCCCTCACTTTATCCCCATAGTAGAGTGGAAAATTATCCTGGAAAAACCCCTTAACCATATCAATAACCAAAATCACCTCAGTATTCATTTGAAAGGCCCTTTACTGTAAAGTTGCAAGTTACAAGATGCGGGTTTTTCTGGTTATGGCTGCATCTTTCAAATTCTCCATTGAAACGAAACCGGCCTACCCCTATCAGGCAATTACGCTCCATAACCATATGCATTAATTATCATACCTGAGAGCCTTGTGCAACTGAAAAAGCCCCTGAGCGGTTATTCTTGGGAAGTTATCCCACCGGCGAACTCAAAGGGTATGCTTGACGCCATACTTGAAGGTTATAAATGCCTATCCCCAATATGAGAAATCTATGTTTGGATAGGCTTCTAAAGCCCCACTTCACCTAAGGATTCCAGGGTGATCTTTACATTCCATCTCTGGCCGTCAAAGCGATGGGAGTATTCCATCTGGATGGACCAGCACCCTCCCTCGTAGGTCAGGCCATATTGGTTCTCTACCGCAATCCCACTCTTCAGATCGTAATAGAAGGCCACTCTTGCGATCCACCGGGAAGACAAGGGGTAAAAAGACAAGGGGGATTGCCAGTCTCCTTGAAGAATGCTGATATTTTGATCCAGGCCATCGGCATCCTGGTTCTGGCTGTCTGCATCCTGGCTTTGACCGTAGGCATCCTGGTATCCTTCATCAGGGTCATCCAGCCTGCTGTATCTCCAGCCAAGATTAAAAAGGGTTTGAAAGAACCCGTAAGACCACTGAAAATTCATCAATCTTGTCCGCCCGATATCCAGGTCGTAACGGTATTTCATCTCGAACCGGTTCGTATTTCTCGTATGAAAGGGAAATAAGGAGGCTTCGACCTCAAAGTCAGTGAATCCATCCCTCCTCTTTTGCCCCTGCTCTTTCTGATAGGGCAAAAGTTCCCTTTGAAAACTGTATTTCTGGCTGATAATCAGGCTCAATCGCTCCTGGCCGCTGACTGTGCTTTCCCGGCCATTGAGCCCGGCATGAATCTGGCTCTGCTCGCTGTCGGTTCCCTTCTCCCATACCCGGTTGATCAGGGAGAGTGTGACATCACGATTCTCCTTCAGCCGATCGAGGTGATCCACTCCGACAGCGGCTAGGTTTTTTTCTTCCCTAAGGCCGCTCCCGTCGTATTCCTCATCCTGGTTCAGGGTCTCGCAGGTCAGGTTTATCCGGGGGTAAAAAATGTGGCCCATCCGGCTGTAGTATCTCCGGTAAAACTTCGGCCCCGCAAGGTCCAGTCCGGCACCGTATAGGTCTTTGCCCATCGTCCCCTCCTGTTCATCCTGCTGATAATAGCAGGTCTTCCGGTAATAAAAAGAAGGGGCCAGGGTGAGATAGCGTCCGGAGAGAGGAGAGAAAAACCGCGGAGCAAAATCGACTCTCTGGGCTTGCAGGGTTCTTCGGTTGGCATCCTTTATCTGTAAATGTGCCCAGGATGACTCCCATTGCAAAAAAAGGGGAAGATTGCCGAAGGATTGAATCCTGCTGGAAAGATCGACCTCGGGGGTCTTTAAGATATTCGGGCCTTCCTGCAGATAGGTCGTGGAATCAGCCAGAACCCGGCTATTCCAGGGATCGGCCGTCGTTTCCACAAAAGCCCGCGATTGCAGGAATTGACTGTAGCGTTTGGAGGTTTCCTGCCGGAAATCCCGGTAATAATCATCATCGCTCATGGCAGTTACATCGGCCACGCCGCGAGAGTGGACGGCAAAAGACTGCTGAAGCTGCAAGGATACATCTCCCCTTTGTCTGCTCTCCTGCCTGTCCCAAATCCCATAAGCCCGCAGGTGGCCGAAATCCGATTCGCTCAGTGCATAGCGGTATTCAAGCCCTGCGCCGACTCCTCGTTTTTCATAGTAATCAAGGGGAAATAAAATGTCGGTCCAGTCCCGGATCGGCCAATAAAAGTAGTTCTGGATATAGTATCCCAGCCCGCTGGATTGTCCCAGATCAGGGGTCAAAAACCCCGCTGCCTTCTCCTGATTGACTGGAAACCAGAAATAAGGCAAATAGAGCAGGGGAGTATCCTTGACGCGAAAGACAATATTTTTCATTTTAGCTGACTGCCCCAGTTCGACTGTCCCTCTGGAGCATGAAATCCTCCAGGCAGGAGATTCTGAATCACAGGCAGTATAGGAAGCACGGCTGACGACGATCTCCCTCTCAGAAGTCTGTACGATTTGCCGGGCAGTGAAAGAGTAGGAAGGCTCCATGAAGACCCGGCTGTTTTGAACGCTGAAAAGCCGGGATGCAGTGTCAAACCGCAAAGAATCGCTCTGTATCTGATAGCGGCTGTCAGGGGAGAGCTGGACGTCTCCATAAGCCAGAACAAGCCCATCGGGTATCGAAAAGTCGATTTCATCCGAGGTGAATGTCAGCTCTCCATACTGGACCCTGACATTCCCGTGCCCTTTGAGCCGCTCCGTCTGTTGGTCATATTCCAGGTGATCGGCCAGAATATGGATTTCTCCATCCAGCGGCATTTCCAGAGCAAATCCAAAAGAGGAAAAGGCATAAAGACACAGAACCAGAATCAGAACACTCTGTTTACCGCGCATCCAGGAATACCTTGGCCTCCCCGACAGTGAAGAGTGAGCCGGTAACGCAGATGAGATCCTTGGGATGGGCCACTGTCCTGGCCAGGGTGATAGCTTCGGGAATACTCTCGGTAATACTGATACTTTCCCGGTCCGATACCAGACAGCGGGAGGTTATAATGTCCAGGATCTCTTCGGGTGATGAGGCACGGGCAATGGAGGGCCTGGTCAGGACAACCCGTGAAGCGAGCGGAACCAGTTCCTGGCAGATCCCGGCGATCTCCTTGTCTTTCATGATGCCGAGAACCAGAATGAGCCGGGGAAATCCCAGTCCCTTCAATAGACAGGCCAACCGCCGTGCACCGGCAGGATTATGAGCACCATCCACCATGACGGGGGGCACACCGGGATAACTTTCAGCCCTCCCCGGCCACCGGGCACGGGACATGCCCTCGGTGATCTGCGACAGTAATATTCCTCCCGGCAGCATCCGGCTCAGGACCTGTATTGCACGGAGGGCTACCAGGGCATTCTGGATCTGATGCTCCCCGATCAGGGAGATCGAAAACTGCTGCGATGGCTCATCAGGCCAGACAATCTCGAAGCTTTGACCCGCAAGACTCTGACTTAAGGGCCGGGTAAGGGAAGATGACGATAAAGGTACCGGGATCAGGACAGCCCCCCTCTCCAGACAGATATCAGATAAGAGTTCCATAACCTCCGGCTGCTGAACTCCGGTGACTAAAGGCATACCCTTTTTGATAATCCCCGCTTTTTCGCGGGCAATATCTAAAAGCGAATTACCCAGATATTGCTGATGGTCCAGATCAATATTGGTAATAATGCCAAGCAGGGGCTCAATGACATTGGTAGCGTCCAGCCTGCCCCCCATGCCTACCTCCATAATGGCAAAATCGACTTGCTGCTCCTGAAAATAGGCCAGGGCCATGACCGTTACCACCTCGAAAAAGGTCGGATGACCTGATTCGAAATCCCCTGCTGCAATTGCCTCTTGTATCCTTTCAGTCAAACGCACTACTTCCAACCGGGCGATCCGAAGACCGTTGATGGAAATGCGCTCGGTGAAATCGACAAGATGCGGCGAGGTATACAATCCCACTCTGTACCCGGCTGCCTGCAGGACAGAGGCAATCATGGAACAGGTAGAGCCCTTGCCGTTGGTGCCAGCCACATGGATAGTCCTGATTTTCTCGTGTGGATTATGAAAATAGTTCAGCAAACAGAGCGTATTGTGGAGGCCAAACTTGATCCCGATCGGCTGCAAGTCATAAAGATATTTTATCGTCTGTTCATATGGTATCATATTGTTTTTCTAAAGACTGATTACTGGATACGGGGTGCTGAATACCATGTGCTGAGTGCCTGGTCATCCCAATGTCTGGTCACGGCTTTCTGACTCCTGACGCCGGATTCCAGACCCCTGACGCCCGGTCACCGGTTATTCTCGCGTTTTGCACCGTTCAGGTCAAAGAAACCCAATATCTTGATCAGCATAGGCCGTATTTCCCTCCGGTCAATGATCATATCGATCATCCCGTGGGTCAGGAGGAATTCCGCTGTCTGAAAACCTGACGGAAGCTCCTGGCCGATAGTCTGTTCAATCACCCGCTGTCCGGCAAAACCGATTAAGGCTTTGGGTTCTGATATGATGATATCTCCCAGCATGGCAAAACTGGCTGAAACTCCGCCGGTTGTTGGATCGGTAAGAATGGAGATAAACGGCAGCCCAGCCTCAGCCAGTTTTCCGACAACGGCGCTTGTTTTGGCCATCTGCATGAGGGAGATGATTCCCTCCTGCATTCTGGCTCCTCCGGAGCAGGCGATAGTAATAAACGGAATTTTTTCAGCCAGGCACTTTTCCGCGCCGCGGACTATCTTTTCTCCAACCACCGAGGCCATGCTTCCTCCCATGAAGCTAAACTCCATGGCACAGATCACCAGCCGGTACCCTCCAATAGTTCCTTCACTGCTTATCAGGGCGTCTTTCGATCCCGTGATGGAAGCGTACTCTTTAAGCCGGTCCTTGTATTTTTTCCGGTCCCGGAATTTCAGAGGATCCGTGGCCTGAAGATGCTCGTCGAAGGTTGCATATTTCCCATCGTCATAGAGCAGGGAGAGTCTTTTCCTTGCATTAATATAGAAATGGTACTGACACTTCGGACAGATGTCGTAGTTTCTTTCGACCTCTTTTTTATAAATGATTTCTTTACAGTTTTTGCATCGGACCCAGAGACCCTCCGGTATTTGCAGCTTTTTATTCTCGATTCTTTCTTTTGGTTTATTTTCCCTTTTAAACCACACGAGATTTCTCCATAGTTCTATAAGATCCTGCGGCTGGTCACGGCAGATATCACTCACTACGATACCCTGTCCTTTCACCAAAATAATACCTGCCCTGGCAGGGTATCAGACAGCCAATAGGTAAGAGCCATATAATCATAATCTTTCCTTAAAACATTGTCAAGGATCTGCAAATTTCGAAAATATAAAGGTACTAAAGGATTTAACAAAAAAAATTAATTACCCGTTTGGTTGGTCAATCGACTCAAGCTCTCCGTTTCCCGATCTCTTAGATTATGGTCCTGATTACCATGATCTTACCATGATCTTGATTCAGCCTCGTTAATTATTCGGAAATCAGTGTTAAAAAAAACGATACGGTTAATTTCTGGAAAAGGAAATCACAATAGAGCACAAACAAAAGGAAGGAATAACGGGCACCCGCAAGAGGTGCCCCCTCTATATGCGGATGCCCGTCAATATCCACACTCTCTCATCTATCGCCCGGCATCCAGAGCCACCAGTTACCCGCATCAGGCATTGCCAAAGCACGCACGCTAATACGTCCACCAGGGTTGAACGTCCATGGCAAACATCTCTTCTGCCAGGCCTCCACGGTCGTCATAGGCTATAATTTTCACTAGGTAGATGCCGGGGAAATTGGTAAAAAAGCTGAACACGGCACCTTGTTTGCCATCGGTCCTCTCGGTAACTGTGCCAATAGTACAGGAATAATAAAGCTTGTCACCATCCGGGTCCACGAATTCCACCGGAACGGTAAAAGGCAAGCCTGCCCGCGCCACCTGCGGATTCTGGACATGCTGGGCTAGAACCGGCTTATGGTTTAGCCAGGTTCCGGCGTTGGCAACGGTCAAGGGAATGGTGCCCTGGGCATACATGCCCCGGCTGTCCCGCACTGTAACCACGAGCCTGTACTCTCCTTCAAAAAACGGGGTAAAATTGATCTGCCCGGTGATCGGGTTGATGATGTTGAAACTCCAGGGACCAAATTGGTACGAGGGCAGGTCATCTATGGTAGCGGAAAAGGTTATGATATCACCATCCGGATCCCTGGCCAGTACGTCATAAACAAACGGCTCTCCCACCTGGGCGACCGCAGCATTCAATTCCTCCAGCATCGGCGGGTGGTTCATTCCCGCCACCGGATAGGTGACTACGGAAAGGGGGAAGGTTTCAACATCCGACAACAGTCCGTCGGTTACCCGGACAGTCACCATAAGGTCCTCCAGAACGCTGGGAGTAAATTGCATGAGAACGACATCCGGCGCAATGGGAGAATTGGGATCTCCAGGTGTCTGTGGAATGCGAAATGACACATTACTGGTATTGGTTCCCCAGGCTCCGTATCCTCCGATGGTAACAACAAAATTCAGAAAATCACCATCCTGGTCCCTGGCTGCAATCAACAGTTGGAAGGGAGCGAACAAGGTTGCAAACTGAGGCCCGATCCTCCATAATTCCGGCGGATGGTTGTTTATAAACTGCGTGTCATCATAAAAGATGATGTCATCCACCCGATATTGATTTCCCCTGATGATGATCGCCCTCACCTCTTTCAACCCAGAACCGGGGATAGCTGCCTTGATGTCGTCATCCATGTTCCTGACTACCAGGTGCCAGGTACCATCCTGATACTGGCGGCCAAGGCACACGTCAATGGTATCCTGACCTTTCTGCACAGGCCCGGGGCCTTCCACCGGACGGTAGACAAGGGTCTTGGACTCATCGTCGGTGGTGACAACAACCACGCAAAACTGAAACATGGCAAAGTATTCTACCGCAAATGGAGCGTGCATCTTAAACGAAATGACTTTCTGATTGACCGCAGCGCCCGTTTGCGGATTTATAAGATTACTGTTATAAATCTGATAAGGCTGCAATTGATTAAATACCGAAGGCGTGCTGTTTACTTGAAGTACGCGGCTTCCCTCGGAAAAATCAACAAGAGTTTGCAGATTACCGGTTCCGATATTATACCCGAGCACCGGATAGGCCGGGTCAGAGGTTTGCCATCCGTGGTTCAAGGGACTGTCCCAGTACTCAAAAGTATCGAAGGCCAGACTGGCAGCCAGAGTGACGTGACCGGTAAAAATAATAGACCAGATAAGAGCAAAAAATAAACCAATAGTGAGAAGCTTCCTCTTATACACAAAAATTCCCCCCTTGTGCTTGTGAAAAACAACCTTATGTATAAGCATTAGAAAATCTGCTATAATAAAAAGCAAACCGGATGCCAGGCAAGAGAGCCAGTATCTTGTTGAAACATAAAAGAAGAAGCAGGGAAATCGCAATAGAAGTGTGAAAAAATATTCATAGATAGCTAAAAATGAGAAATATTTTTCATAGTATGTAACAATAATCTTATAGAAGACGAAAGATGAAGGATGGAGGAATAATGTCCAGGGAAAAGGCTGTTATCGGTATTACGATGGGGGATGCGGCAGGCATCGGCCCTGAAATCATCGTCCGATCCTTGCAGCAGGAATCCGGCAGCAACAGGCACTTTTGCAGCCTGGTGATAGGGGATGGAGGTGTTCTTCAGGAGGTGGCCGTGCGTCTTGACATTCAGCCGCCGCGCGGTTTTCGTCTCATTTCCTCTGTTCAGGAGGCTGTTTTTGATGGAGCCATCAATGTTCTGGATTTAAACAATTTGCCCATGGAGCGGGTAACAATCGGGCAGCCTGGATCGGCCTGCGGCCTGGCAGCAGTGGAATATATCGAAAAAGCCATTGACCTGTGCCAGCGTGGAGAGATAAAGGCCATGGTTACTGCTCCGATCAGCAAGGAGGCCATTCACCTGGCCGGTTTCCCTTATGCCGGTCATACCGAATTGCTGGCCGACCGCACCAACACCCGCGATTATGCCATGATGCTGGCCGGGAGAGGTTTGCGGGTTGTTCTGGTAACCACTCATACCGCTATAGCCGATGTCTCGGCAAAGATCACCCGGGAGCGGGTTTATCGAACAATCCGGTTGACCGATCAGTGGCTCGGAAAATTCTATCCGCAGGAGAAAAAAATTGCCGTCTGTGGCCTGAATCCCCACGCAGGGGAAAATGGATTATTCGGACGGGAGGAAATCGAGGTTATCAGCCCCGCCATAATCCAGGCCAGGTCCGAAGGGGTGCAGGCAGAAGGCCCCTACCCTGCCGATGCCCTCTTTTACCAGGCTCAGAAAGGGATTTACGGCGCCGTTGTAGTCATGTATCACGATCAGGGCCTGATCCCCCTCAAGATGCTAGCTTTCGATGTCGGAGTCAACATTACTCTCGGCCTGCCCATAATCCGGACCTCGGTGGACCATGGGACTGCTTATGACATCGCCTGGAAAGGGATAGCGAGAACCTCTAGCATGATTGCCGCTAGTGAGACGGCCAGCTATCTGGCGACGAGGCTGAATGAGGGGGAGTGAGAGCATGGTGAGCGCTTACTCTCCTGAAGAAAGGAAAAAAAATGATTGATCTTATGAGGCAGCAGGTTCTGGATCTTCTGCGAAGGCACAGGGTCTTCCCCAAAAAGAGTCTGGGGCAGAACTTCCTGGTAAGTGACCACGCGGTTGAGCGGCTCTTTGCCGAAGCTGCACTGTCGGCAAAGGATCAGGTCATTGAGATCGGAGCAGGATTAGGCCAGATCACCCGCCTGATTGCCGAAAAGGTCCGATGGGTCATAGCCCTGGAGTTTGATCCGCAGCTTATGGCTGTTCTCAAAGAAGAACTGGCTCCTTTTGGCAACATTACCCTGATTCAGGCAGATGCCGCCCGCTGCTCATATCGGGAGGTGCTGGAACACTTTCCCGACCGGGAAATACCGGGGCATTTTCCCGGCCAGAAAGGCCAGAAGGAGGAAGGAAAAGTGAAAGTGATCGGAAACCTTCCCTACTATGTAGCTGTCCCTATTCTGGTCCGCCTTGAAGAAATCAAGGATCGAATCTCCCTGATCATAGCCACCCTGCAAAAGGAACTGGCCGACCGGATGCTGGCACATCCAGCCCAGAAAGCCTATGGGGAGTTAAGTGTTCGAATCCGATACCTGTATGACGCAACAGAGGTCGAATCCCTTCCTGCCGGAGCGTTTTACCCCCGTCCCAAGGTGACTTCAAAGATTATTTCCCTTCACCCGCTCCAAAGCCCGCGGGTGAGCGTTCAGGATGAAGATCTTTTCTTTCGCCTGGTACGGGCAGCCTTTTCCCAGAGGAGAAAGACTCTTTTGAATGCCCTCAAAGCGCATCCTGAGCTGGGAGTCCCACGGGAGGCATGGCCGGATCTTTTGAAAGAGTCTCATCTTTCCCCTCAGGGGCGGGGTGAGACCCTCTGTCTTGAGGAATTTGCCGGACTCAGCGACTTTGTTTTCCGCTATCTTGCTTCGAGGACTTCTTAGGAGGCTTTTTTTGCTCTCCCTTGATCCTCTGAATGCCCGATCCGGCTGCCTTCAGCACCCTTCCATCAGGGAATTCCACGAAAACCAGTCCCTTGAGAATATCAAAGGAGACTACCTTGCCTTCTTCATTGTTGAGCAGGACCCGCTCGCCCAATTTGGGAAGTTTTTTGCGGACCTCTTCATAGGTGGCAGCCTCATAGACCAGGCAGCACATGAGCCTGCCGCAAATTCCCGATATTTTCCCCGGATTCAGGGTCAGGCATTGATCTTTGGCCATGCGGATCGAGACGGGTTCAAAATCACGAAGAAACAAAGAGCAGCACAATTGACGACCGCAGCAGCCAAAGCCGCTGACCATCCTGGCCTCGTCCCTGACCCCGATCTGGCGCATCTCGATGCGGGTCTTGAAGCGAACGGCAAGATCCTTGACCAGATCCCGAAAGTCAATGCGGCCTTCCGCAGTAAAGTAAAAAACCGCCTTACTTCCGTCAAAGGAGTATTTGACCTTGATCAGCTTCATCGGCAATCCTCGCTCGATAATCTTTTTCTGACAGGCCACCTGCGCCTTCTTCCCCATTTCCTCATTCCGCCTGGCCTGCTCCAGGTCATGGGGCGTTGCCTTACGAACGACCTTCCTGAAAGGTTTCCGTCCGCCCTGCTTTCTGTTGCGGTTGCAGGCGGCAAGCCTGAAAACCCTGGCTATCTCCTCCCCCTTCTCCATCTCAACGATGCAGTTATCTCCACAGCGAAGTTCCACATTATTTTGCAGGTAATCGTATGTCTTGCCGGTTGGCTCGAATCTGATGCCGACTACACCCGGCTCATCTTTACCTTCATCATCGCGCTCGACCTCAGTATCCCGCTCTTCCTCAGTATCCTTCCTGCCTTTTGTCTCAGCCGCTTCACTGTCGGCGGAGGGCTCGCCATCAGCGTCTGAATTCTGATTTGCGGCTTTAACACCTGCGATGTCCGGGATATCTATGATGACCGGATTATCTATGATATCCGGGACATCATCCAAATCCAAGACCTCATTATCGGCGAAGGTATGATCAGCGACTTCGCTCTCAATACATTCGCTGTCAATAAGCTCATTATCAGTGAGTTCGCTGCCTGTGTCATTCACTTCATGAGTGTTGATACTCGTTTCATCGCTCATTTCCCTGCTGTCCGTATCGCTCTCAATCAATTGACCATCGGCATCGGTCATCCCGTTATCGACTTTGGACTCCCTTTCGACCGGGCTCCCGCTGCCGCTGCTGCGCTGCCGGTTGGCAGGCTTTTCCCTGAAACGATCATTATCTCTCATATCTATCGTTGTCCTGTTTTGATAATTTACAACAGCCCCATCATCATGGTCTCCAGTGCCAGGTGCTTATTCGCGTTGTGCTGGAGTGCGGCGCACGTTTGCTCGATCAATTGAATGTTTTTTTCAATTTGACAGCCTGGCAACATCCGGGACTGCTGATAAATGTTTTCCATCTGATCCTGGTTGATCAGTTTTTTTCCGTCGCCGGTTATCTGATATTTCCAAAGATCATAATACCAGTATATCCAAAGGTCAAGCACCTGCTGAAGGTCTTCGGGATTTTTCCCTTCAGCCAGCTTTTTGGCCTGATCGAACAAAACCTCTACCCCTTCTGGTGACCCGAGATGTTTCATCAGGTGAAAGATCTCTTCCCGCTTCTCCTTGAGACTGGCAAGGTCAAGGTTCAATGCCTTTCCAAGGCTTCCTCCGGCCAGAATGGCCAACAGACGGGCCTTATCAGGAGAAATGGCCATCTTCTCCGTGATCAGTCTTTCCAGATCACCCATGGAAAGAGGCGAAAATTGCACCATCCTGCACCGGGAGCGAATGGTTGGCAGAATCTGGTCAAGGCTCGAGGCCACCAAAACCATCATGGTATCCGCCGGTGGCTCTTCGAGGGTCTTGAGAATCGAATTGGCAGCAGGAACAGTCATCCGGTCCGCCTGATCGATAATGCACACTTTTTTTCTGGCCAGATAGGGCCGGTACCGGATGGAGGCTTGCAGATCTCTGAACTGATCAATCTTCAGTTTTACCCCATCCGGCTCAATGAAGAAGATGTCCGGATGGATTCCCTTTTCGATTCTGCGGCATGCGTCACAGCTTCCGCAAAAATCCCCCACCGTTTGCAGGCAATTGACAGCCTTGGCAAGACCGAAGGCAGTGAGTTTTTTCCCAACGCCATCGGGACCGACGAAAAGATAGGCATGCGAAATAGCTCCTTTCATCAGGGAGTTTTGCAAAGGACGGATGGCCCTGGCCTGGCCGATAATCTGGCTAAACGGCATGGTTACCCCCGCCCCCGCAATCGCTTGGATCTCCTTTTAGCTTGGCAATGGCATGGGGGATGGCCGGTAGAGCGACTTCCAGGCATTCTCTGGCCCCATTCGGGCTCCCCGGCAGATTCAAAATGAGCGACTCGCCTCGCGTGCCGCAGATGGCCCGGGAGATCATGGCATGGGGATTGGACAAAAGACTGTGCATCCTCATGGCTTCGGCAAAACCGGGCACAAGGCGGTCCACTACCTCTTGCGTTGCCTCGGGAGTTACGTCGCGGGGGCTCAGGCCCGTTCCTCCGCTGGTCAGGATCAAATCACATACCGGATCAGCCTCGGAAAACTGAATAATGGCTTTTTGGATAGCCTCTTTCTCATCAGGCACGATCTGAGAACGAACTACATGATAGGTTTGATTCTGCTGCGCCTTGAGGAGGTCCTTCATGGCTGGCCCGCTTTGGTCAACTCTCTCCCCCCTGGCGCCCTTATCACTGACAATAATAATACCCGTTATAATACTATCCGTACGAATGCTCATAGTATTTTACAACCCTCACTCCTGGCTGGATTAAGTTCACTGTTGACTTCGAGGTATTATATCATAAAGAAAGTCAATACACCCAGGAAAAGAGAACGAAAGGCGGAGAAATCGCAAATCGAGGATCCTGCCTTCAGCCACCAACATTCAGAATCCGGAAAGAAAGGTTTTGAAATTTGTGCTCTTATGCTATAATAAAAAACTGACTGGGGAGAATTGACGAGAGGGGGGCCAGACAAGAGAGAAAGAGAGAATATCTTCCCTGTCGAGGATAACAGGAGAGAAAAAAATGGGGAGCTTATTTAATTCCTTTTTTGGAAAGACAAAACAAGAAGCAAAGACGGGAAAAGCCATAGGGATAGACCTTGGTACGACCAATACCGTATTCGGAATCAAGAGGGTCTATACGGAAATCCTCAAAAATGCCGAGAGCGAAGAACTAACACCCTCGTGTGTAACGCAAAGAGACGGGCAGTATGTTGTCGGCAGGGATGCCCTGGCCTGGATGAAGCAGGACCCTGAAAATACCATTGTTTCCATCAAGCGCATCATCGGGCGCAGCTTTACGAACGAGGAGGTGCAAAAGATTGTCAGGGAGCATAAGGTCAGTTATCGAATCAAACAGCCATCGACCGGTACAGAGCAGGGTATCGCCGTAGTACTCAACCATAAGGAGCACACACCGGAACACATCTCCTCCCTGATCTTAAAAAAGATCAAGGAGGATGCTGAAAAATCCCTGGGGGAAGAGGTAACTCACGCAGTTATCACCATACCCTCTTACTTCAACGACAAACAAAAGCACGACACAAGAACTGCCGCAGCGCTGGCCGGTTTCAAGGTACAGCGTCTTTTGTCAGAGCCGACCGCAGCAGCCATCTCCTTTGGCGTCGATCAGACCAGGGGGAAAAATATCAATACCATCCTGGTCTATGACTTTGGAGGTGGAACATTCGATATTTCGGTTTTGACCATGGCTGACGGACAATTCATCGAACAGGCCAAGGGCGGAGACATGTGGATGGGCGGTAACGATATCGACAACCTTTTGATGGAGCATGTTTTCGGCCTGATCGAGAAGGATTACCCCGGGGTAAAGGTGAAGGAGCTCATCTCAAAACTCCCCCAGGAACAAAAAAATCGCTTTCTGGGTGAATTGCGCGAAAAGGTGGAGAGAGCGAAAATTCAGCTCAGTGACCAGGAGACGGCTTATCTTGACATCCTGGGCATCCTGAAAGACGAAGAGGGAAATATCCTGAATGTAGAGGCACAAATAACCCGTCAGGAGTTTAATACCCTGATTCTGCCCCTCGTCGAGCGGAGCATCCAGTTGATGGATGGTATACTCGCCGGTCTGCACTTCACTCAGGAAATGATCGATAAGGTTCTGCTTGTCGGCGGATCATCCTGCATCCCTCTGGTACAGGAGAAGGTAAAGGAAAAATACGGGGCCGACAAGGTCATGATTCATCAAAAGCCCATGTTATCCGTGGCCGAAGGGGCAGCGATTCTTTCCCACCGGCTGTCGGAAAGCTATGAATGTCCCCAGTGCGGCCAGGAGGCGACTCAGGATGATAAAACATGCAGGCACTGTGGATTCGATCTCGACCAGTACCTGATAGAAACCGGTGTGGTGGACATCGTTCATTCCGCAGCGCATGATTATTATATCTATCTGGAAAACAACCCCCGCTACCGCCTGGTAGAAAAAAATACTCCCTTGCCTATAGAGAAAACAGAGATTTTCCAACTGGTCGATCCTGAACAAAAACTCGTCCACCTGAAATTTTTCAATCTGGTAAACGATGTCGAGGAGCCCATCGGTGATTTGTGGCTCGGTATTGACACCAAGCCTGAACTGCGAGAGCCGGGAGCGCAGAAAAAGGAAGCAAGACCGGAGATAATCTGTGATTTTCGCATAGATGAAAACAACATTATCGAAGTATCAGGAAGAATGAAGGACCATCCGGATGTCCATGTCTCCCGGACGCTTTCCCGGGGGAAAGCGGACGAGAGGCTCTTTCTGTCCCTGGAAGAAGCCATCCGGAATGTGAATATTGCCAAGCACCATTATTATGCTGTACACGATTTTATCGCCCGCTCAGTTGATATTATTCAGGATATCAACCACATCGTCGATCCTGAAACCGGCGAAGTGCACGAGGAGATCTGCCAAAAGGCCAGCCAGAAGCTGGATAAAGCCAACAAAATTCTGGAAACCGGCGAGTCTCCCTGGGGGACAATCAATTACGCCAAGGCCATGCTCTATCATTGCCGCCCCTTTATGAATCCAGATGAAGTAAAGCCGATGGAAACCGCCCTTGAGAACCTGGAGAAGAGCAGCAGGGAAGGCAGTTACGAAGAAACCCTTGCCTCTACCGCGGATTTGAACCGCGAGATGGACAAGCACCCTTTGGCCTTATTTTTCATGGAGCTGGAGAGGGCCTACGACTATTACCGGGAGAACAATTCCCCGCAGGCGGAGCGGATTCTGAGCTACATGCAGGACATTCAGACAAGTCTGGAAAAATTGGATTTCGAGAAATTCAGCAGCCTGGCTAAGGAAATCATGCCGGAGGTCAGGAAGGTCGCTGAGATGGAAAGATCCCGGTCAATAAAAGTCGAGAAAGGAATAACCAAATAAAAATGCACAAAACCCAACACTGTCCGGTCTGCGGAAAAGAGCAGATTCCACAAGACAGGCAAAAGTGCCCCCAATGCAATGCGGATCTGACCTGCTTTCAGGTGCTGGATGCATTGTCGGAACACGAAGCGGGCAAACCGGCACAGAAAAGGATGCCTATGTGGCTGAAAGCGCTGCTGGCCCTTTTTATCCTGACGGGCATGGGATGGATGCTTCACCAAAACGTTATGATCACCCAAACCCTGAGGAGTAATCAGGAATATCTAAAAATTGTTGACCGGTCAGTGCAGACACTGATGAGAAAGGTTGAGCAGGGAGAAGAAGGCCCGGCCCAGAGCAGGCCGGATCAAAGCGGTCCGACTCAGAGCAGCAGACCGGCACAGAGCAGGGCAGACACTCAGCCTGATGAAGACAGAGAACGTCTCCCGGCTGAAGAGAAAGAACAGACCGTAACACCGCTGGCCGCCCAATTTTTCTGGTATGAAACTACGGACACCGACACCCTGTGGGGGATATCAGAGCGGTTTTACCAGTCCGGCCGCTACTATCCGGTTTTGCTGGTTATGAATCCTCAGATAGATATCTATAAAATAAAAGCCGGACAAAGGCTTAAGATATTGGAAAACCCAAAAGATGCCGTTTCTGCCTTTAACCGCTCCGTCGAGCGCCAAGGGCAATATGTCTATCTGTGGTATCAGGTCCAGGCAGGTGATACTCCGGTGACTCTATCCAGTAAATTTTACAAATCCGGCGACCAGTTCTCCACAATCCAGCGGATGAATCCCGACCTGCATCTTGAACCCGGTCAAAGGATAAAGGTCCTTCTGCCCGACCTGTCATAAGAAAAAGGTACAAAGAAACACATAAGTAAGAGAGAACAGAGAGGGAAATCATACTATGGGACAAAGCTCTCAAGAAAAAAAGATTGAGTTCGGCCAGAGTCCCCCTGACGATCGCGCAAACAGGAAAAAATACCAGGAACTTCTGGAAAAGGCGGAAAAGCTTTTCCAAAAAGAGAAGTTCGGATCAGCCAGGCATCACTTTACCGAGGCACAGCAGATATATCCGTCCGAAGAGCTCCAAAATCGGATTCATGCCTGCGAGGAGAATGCAGGACGGATGGCCCTGGCTCAGGATTTGATGAGGCAGGGCTATCAACTGGAGCGGGAAAAAAAGCTGAAGGATGCCTTCAAGACTTTCCAGCGGTCCCTGGAAGCATGGGAAAACAGGGAAATCCGGATACTAGCCGAAAAACTGCAAAGCAAATTGCCGAAACCGACCCTGGACCCTGGCTTTCGGCTCGAAGCCGAACGGCGATACGCCGAGGCGATAGAGCGCTACAAGGAAGTGCTGGAATGGGAGGATAATCCGCAAGCGAAAGACCGTATGGGAATCTGCCTGGTGAAGCAGGGGTCGTATACCGAAGCAGCCTGGCTCCTGGAACAATCACTTTCAAAGGACCCGGAAATTCGATACTATGCCGGATATGCCCTGGCCAGACTCGGGCACTACGGCGAGGCACTCAGGCAATGGGAGATGATCGGTCAGGCCAGGCCGGAATTGAACCGGCAGAGGGAAAAACTCCTGGAGATAGCGGTCCGTGATCTTTTGCATAGATCGAGGCTGGAGGGGGAATTTGAGTCTGCCTATCAGGAAGCGGTCAATCTCCTTTCCTGTTATCCTGCTCTTTCCCTTGTGCGGCAGTGTGTCAGGTCCATGCGCCTCCATCACCTCGAGGAATTGTGGCAACAGGGAAAATTCGAAGCCATACTGGATTTTTTGTCCGTTCGACATCCGATCCCTTTGCAGGAGAGCGGAGAGAGCGAGGAATTCCTGCCCGTTATCCTGGCCAAGGTTTACTATCGCCTGGCTGAGACCAACGCCGAATACCTGCCGGAGGCCATCACCTTCTGGCTGACTGTCATCCATAATCCGAAGTATCTGGCTCCCTTCAATCTGCGTGATCAGAAAGATTTGCCCACGGCAGAAGGTCAGGATCAGTTGACCTTGAATCTTCAGCAAAAGCTTGATCAGTTGATCCAACACTATAAAACCAGGCAAAAAGAAACAGGGCAGAAAAAATCAGGGCAGGGAGAAATCAGCCTGGGGAAAACCAGGCAGGGAGAAACCAGACAGAGGGAGACCAGGCAGGAGGAAGAAGGAAGGCTGAAGGAGATACTGGCCCACTGGGAAATAGAGCAAATGGCCGTTACCTTTCTTCGTGAAATCACGCAAGCGCAAGACCCAAAGCCGGCCCAACTGCGTCATGCCCTATGCACACCCGCTTTTGCCGAACGCTTCGGGCATTCCTCTTCCATCCTTGCCATATTGCGGGAGGTAAGACCGCGGTGGGAAAACGATGAGCGTTTCTGGATTGTCGGGGCCTCATTCTCTGCCGCCAGAATGAGCCTCCTGCTGCTTCAAAAGGACAGGGTTGAAGAGGCCATGGCTGCACTTCCTGCCCAAAAAGAGGATGAGTTCGTGAACTACTGCCGCCAGAGAATTTTTTTCCGGCTGGGCATGGAGAGGCTGCAAAAAGGTGAAACCAACCTGAAAAAATACTTCACTCAGGCCGTCCCTCTGATTCAGAGGTTCAAGGAATACGAAAAAGAAATCATCCGCCTGGCCCAGGGTATCGGAGACAATCAGGAAAAACTGATCAGTATGGATGAAGTGTTGCAGGTTTTGATCCGCCATATTACATCCAGTGAGCTTTTAGAAATCACCTCCTATATCATGAGCTATAAAGCGAACGTATTGTATTCTGCAGGGCTGATTAAAGTACAGGATGTCGAGCGCATCTTAAAGAAGGCGCTGGAACTTCACCCCGGCAATGAATTTGCCAGGAGCGGGCTTCAGGAAATGCACTCCAGGCAGGCTCTGGAGGAATTAACCAGAGCACTGGACAAAGGAAACGTGAAAAAAGCCGCCACGATCACGATCAATGCCGAGAGTGATGAGGCAGAGGAAGCATTTTTTGATTTTATCGATGTCGTTCTGGAAGAATTGGATAGTCCACTCCT
This sequence comes from bacterium, assembly GCA_040752695.1. Lineage (GTDB taxonomy): Bacteria > SZUA-182 > SZUA-182 > DTGQ01 > DTGQ01 > DTGQ01. Next base: position 31,655 of record JBFMGO010000012.1, on the reverse strand, counting down.
GGATCGCGAAAAAAAGATTCTCTTCCTGAGGGACCTCTATCACCAGTGTGAGAGAGTCGATCCCTCCCACCCCGTTCTTGAAGACATCGCTGAAGAACTGAAGGACCTGGAGATATAAGCCGGACTGGAACAGGCTGCATAAACCGGAAGAGGAAACGTGAAAATGAACCCCTATCGTGTTTTGAAGATACCAAAAGATGCCACCCGGCAGGAAATCATGCAGGCAGTACCCCTGGCCTTGCAGAGAAAAGAATTTACAGCCCGGGAAATCGCTGACGCTCAAAAAGAACTGATGAACCCGTGCACCCGGAAGATAGCCGAATTTGTTTATTTTCTGGATAGTCAAACGTGGACTCAGGAGATTCAATCAGAGGTCAAACGATCACAGGACGAAATACAGGGTGAAACCAGTATTCAGGATCTCCCATTACTTCATTGCTTTGATAAATTTCAAGGGGAATAATTGCCGGTAACAGAGTTGCATATGGCCAGGGAATTTATCCGTCATAAGTTGATCCATTTTCAAAAGCAAATCGCGGACCTTTCCTTTACCCTTACCTCCCTCCAAAATGAGCACTCCAGGGGGGAAAAGGAGCTGTACCTGGAACTTTTCGAGATCCTCGATTCCTTCGAAAACGTGTTCCAAAGCATTGAAGAAAAGGAAGCACAGTGGGACAGGCCTGCCCAGATGGCCCTGAAAAGTTTTCGCTCCATCTACAGGAAAATCCAGAGAGTGCTCCTTCAACGGGGAATAGAGCAGATCGAATTTCCAGATAACAAGGCTGTCTTCGGACTCTGCAAGATAGTGGAAACAAAAGCATCTCCTGGCCAGGAGAATGAAAAGATCCTTTCCGTACTGCGAAAAGGATATAAAAGAAAGGATGGAGAGGTTATCCGGCCAGCCGAAGTGATTACCGTGCTCAATAAATGAAGCAGGCCTTCACCTTTTTGAGTAATTTTTTTTGCGGTGGGTCCGTCTCTCATTATACAGCAGTCAAATGCCTATTCTCGTTGAGTTCCTATAGTAGTTCCAGCGCCTTGAGATCACCAAAACCCATCGAAATTTCAAAAGTTATCAAATATTTATTTGTCAGATTCCTAGGGAATGTTAGGTTCACGGGGGAGACAGGTTCGAGTAAGCTTTTTTATTATGGGAGGACTGATTTATGTTTCGTTTAACTCAGGTTAAATCTTTAGTTATTGTTTTATTATTCACAGCAACCTCACTATTCATGACTCATGGAGTTGCCCACGCATACTACAGCTACGGTTATGGCGGACTCTACGGAACCAGCCTCTACGGAGGCGGACTTTACGGAGGGTTGTATGGCCTTGGCCTTTACGGCTACGGAGGACTCTATGGAGGCCTTTACGGCGGGTTGTATGGCGGACTCTATGGGGGACTTTATGGCGGGTTGTATGGCGGACTTTATGGCGGGTTGTATGGCGGACTCTATGGCGGGTTGTATGGCGGACTCTATGGCGGGTTGTATGGCGGACTCTATGGCCTGGGAAGTTACGGAGGATTGGGAAGATATTATCTTGGAAACGGCTCTGAAGCCCTGACCAGGGCATCGGACGTTCTTCTTACTACCGGAGGCACGGGAACCAGTCTTCTTCTCACACCTACCGTCACCGTGACTCCTACCGTGTCCATTACCATTCCCATTTTCCCTGACGTCACCGGATTGTATTATGGCAGTTGGACAAGCACGCTGGCCACCAATACCGGTACCATGACCATGAATCTCGTTTACGACATTCTGTCTGTTACCATCACCGGAACAGCCGGATTAATCGCGAACAAACTGATCCCGATATCTATCAACGTATCGGGATATAATAACGCTCCCACCTTCACTCTTACCGGAACCTACTTTAACCCCTTGGCCCTCACCACCTACACATTGACATTGAACTGCTCTTTCAGCGCTGCCACCCTGACCCTGCCTGCTATTATTCAGGGAACCTACTATATTCACGATCCTCTGTTCCTGAAGACCGATACCGGAGTATTTTCTGTCGGCCGGTTATGATATTTTCAGGGCAGAAGCACTTTTTCTGCCCTCCATAGTAAAAAGAAAAAGAGGGATGGCCGATGTGGTCATCCCTCTTTTTCAACTCTCTCCTCCTTGAAGTAATTCTTATCCCTTCCCCTTAAATTAATCCTTGAAATACTTTGATAATTCCCCTAAAATGATCCTTGTGACGATACTGTTTTACATACCCATTTTCCACAATACGCATTGATGGGAAAGGATCTTTCATGACTGAAAAAAACTATGTCGATGCCAACAGGTTGCTGCTTGATTCTTTTACCCTGGCCCGCAGGATCTATGAAAGTCATTATTTCCCGAATCTCTTGATCGGGATCTGGAGAGGAGGAACTCCGCCGGGAATCGCTATTCACGAATTCCTGACCTTTAAAGGCCTCAGCCTGGCACATACGGTTATCAAAGTGCATGCCTATAAGGGGATCGAGTGCCCAGGGGAGGTGCATATCGATGGATTGGAGCATGCCTTATCGCTCATTCACGAGGAATGCAGGATTCTGATTGTAGACGATATTTTCGATACCGGGCGAACCCTCTCTTCGGTAATCCAGGCTATTCAACACAGGGCCAGCGAAAAAAGGCCCGAAATTAAGGTGGCTACCATTTTTTTTAAACCAAGCAAGAATCAGACCACTATCGTGCCTGATTTCTATCTGAGAGAGGTTGACCAATGGGTTGTTTTTCCGCACGAGCTCAAGGGCCTTACCGAAGAAGAAATCCGGCAAAAGGGGGAAGCTCTTTATCAGATCATTTTTGGATAAGCCGCTATTCATGGCTGGGTAAACCCCTATTCAGTTCGGATAGCCGCTTTCTTTGAACTCAAAGGCAAAAGCACCTTCAGGAAGAAAGCTCAAGAGGCACCGAAACGGAGCATGAGCCTGACTCTTTCTGTTTCGGTGCCTCGGGTGAATTTTTATACCTGCCGGGATCTCTTCTATGAGGGTATCCCTATTCTCTGAGAGTATCCTTTATCGGATAGCCCCTATGAAGCAAAGTCCAACATTGCTGTCATTACTTCCACTGGAAAGAGCCCTGTATTTGGTTGCCGGATCATAAGGAGTTGCATACACGTAATCAGAGGATTCGCTTTCCGTGCCATACTCGTTATAGGATTTGACCTTCAAAACATAAGTCGTTTCATTGGTCAATCCTTCAACGGTAAAAGAAGTGACATTCTTGACATCTATCTGGACACTGGGATCTTCCCTGCTGGTTTCGATGTCGTTCTCGGTACGGTAGTATACGTGATATCCAACGATATCAGGGTCGTTCGGGGCTACCCAGGTCAGGTGAACTGACTTGTCACCCGCGGTACCAACGGGATTTTCAGGGATACGGGGAGCCTTGCTGATGCCGTGTGCCCCAAAAAGTCGCTTGATCAGTGACGAATGCGTGCTTTTGAAGCGATTCTTATCCTGCTCTATGATCGCTTGCAGGTAATCGGAAAAGGTCGTAGGGCCGAAGTCCCGGGCAAAATGGAACAATTTATCAGCATCCTTTTCATCTCCCGTCTCTTCGAGTGCCTTGCGGACATCCCACATGGCGGTGGACAGAATCAGACTGTTGGCGTAAGCGTCATCCCCATAATCATCCGGATACTTATAAACCCGGGGATAATTTTCATCCTTGTCAAGACGCCGGACATAATCATGACCAATCCAAAAACCACCGTTTCCGAGCTTCGGGTCATCGGTCAAAACCGCTGCCCAGTAGTCAGAGAATGCCTCGTGCATGGCATCCAGCTCCGTAGTCAGTACTCGCTGCTGATCAGTCGTCGTATCGGTGCTCGTAGCAGGCCGCTCGCTTACGTCCGGGAGCATTGGCATGAAGTAGGAATAATAGCTTTCAGTTATCGCGTGGGTATATTCGTGGTAAATGATATCGGCGTAAAGGGCGAAATTGCGATAGCCGTCGATCTTCCCGTCACCCTCCCCAAAATAGATCCGATTATCTGAGGTCCAGAAGGCATTGGTATAGTAATCTCCCCAGCGGGTGATTACCCTGACCGGCCCTTTCTGCCCATCACGGTCCATGCCGTCGAATTCGGGGTCAACCTGCTTGATATACTGAAGCATCCTGTTTATGTGATAGTAAACATTCACTTCATCGTAGGTTGAGAGATTGGCATTGATATTTGGATTATCGTATGGATCAGTAATATTTTCAAGTAAATAGAGAGCGTCCTTCTCATCTTCACTACTTACTTCTACATACCTTCCGGCCAATTTGGCCATAATGGTCATGGTAGCATTGGGATCCCAGGTCGGATCGAAGCTGAAATATCCATTGGAGTCGGTCCGGTCCTCCTGCGCCCGCAGCACTTCCATATCATCGATATTCCATCCGCAAAAGACTCCCGAGTTATCGGTAGCCCCCATACCCCAGCGGATGATCACCTGATTGCTGTCACCTATATAGGGAGAAATATCATATGCCTGAAGGTTCCAGCCACCATGCCACGCGCCTTCGCGATAAACGGCATCTTCAACTTGCCCCGATCCGTTGGACCAGGCAGTATCCCAGGTCGAGCCACCATTGGAGGAGATCTCGATAGAGGCCCGGTCGTAATAGGTGCGAGCTCCCGTGGCCTCGTTCTCAGTGTACTCTTTATAAACTCCCAGCCAGCGCCAGAATAGCAGGATCAATCGAGACTTGCTGTTGATCGCGGTGATACTGTTATTGATGGCGAAGTCGAAACCAATCTGCGGTGTAGTCAGATACGCAGGCCTCATCAGGTTGGTATAATCTCCTGAGAGATTATACCCGTACACATTGGCTCCCGTATGCCCTGAATTCGGGTCAGGGGGGCCGCCATGCCCTATTATGGTGAGCGGATCTACCGGCTTCGGCTGACCATACTCCCACAGACCCTCCGGCATCCAGCCCTGGGGCCGATTACCATCAAACAGTGCCTCATATACCTTTTCACTTTTATTCAAAAGGTAAACGTGCTGGTCCATGAGCGGTTTCAACTCCCTTGTCTTTAAGTCGGGGAACTGGGGGAAAATATAACCCTGAATCCGGCCGGATACCGCTGGACGGGTGAGGTCATAACGACTGATGAGATGCCCATTTAGGGCATCTACAAAGTAGCGCCATACCCCCTCTACATCCACCATCCAGGCTAAAAAGTATTGCAGATCATCCTCCAAAAGAGCGGGAAGGATGACCAGCCTGGTCTTATAACCATAACCGGATGGAATCCCCAGATGCTGCGCTGTTGCCTCCCAGGCTTTCGTCTCATCAATCGATGGGGTCACTTCAAGAGCTATACCAGGAAAAGTATCCACACCAAAGCCTATCAATTGATAAGAGTTGTCAAACCGAAAACTGATTCTGCTTCCATAAACCAAAACACCTTGATATTCCTGTTGGAAATCTACGCACCAGGCCCCTGCACTCTCGGTTGTTCTGACAAACTGGATTGCTGAGTCCCCCAATTGAAAAATATCTGCATTCTCCTGTACAAACTGCCTGGCATCATCCACCAGATCTTCCGGACTCTTGAACAGCCTTCTCCACAGTCCTGAAGCAGCAGGCTCGTCGGTGTCATCCCGAATGACCTGTCGAGGAGCGCCGGTCACATGATTAACCGAAATAACACGCCAATCGGAACCAATCATATTTGTAAGCTTATGAAGGTTCTGATTTCTCATCCTTCTGCCCGTTGTTAGGGCCACTCCCCCCTGGACTCTCTTGCGCTCTTGTATATCCATCAGGTACCGGTACTTCCCTTGAGGAACGTCCTCCTCCTCCTGAAACTCCTTTCGATCTCCCTGCTGGCCAAGAAAAGCCCCCGCATTTCCCGCACCAATAAAATCCCAAAATATCACCCCCAAAAGCAATACCGCTATGCTCACCCACGATCTTCTCCACCCTGAATGCATAATCTGCCACCTCCGGATCTGTAAGGATCTTCATGACTTACATCGATGAACTGAAAAAACACTATGACGAGATAGGAATTGTCGGCCTTGTCATTTAGATGAGGCAAGCAAGTTTAATGCCAAGACGCCTCCCGGAGAATGACTTGAATTTATAAAGGATAATTAGTCATCTCCAGGAGGATGAAGGGAGAGATCGATTTTTTCTGGTTTATTTTGGTGCATCGAAAAGGTAATGCTGAAAGGATGTGACGGTTGCTCTAGGCTAACTGATACTTTTCCCTGAGCATTTGCGAAAGATCCCCGGCCAGGGTCAGTGCCCTGGCTGCCATATCCTTGTGCACCGTACCAAGTCCGCAGGCAGGGGTAATGAGAGAGGCAGAAGCGATTTGCGCAAGATCAACGCCTCGCCCGGCCAGATCCAGCCAGATTTTCTCCAGTTTTTCCCATAAGTCTTTTACGGCAACGGCTTTGAGAAGCTGCTCATCCGTAGGCACGATCCCCCAGGCAATGGTCCCCCCTGCCTCCAGGTATTTCTTCAACTGGCTTTCGTAGAGAAATACATTGGACGCATGCTCATAGGCATCAAAGGAGAGAATATCGACCGAGGTCTCCAATAATAAGGACCAGTCGGTATTTCCACAGCAATGGATACCGGTAATGGCATCAATCCCTCCCAGGACTTCCTCGAGGGCCTCAATCGCCTGCTCCCGGCTGAGACTGGTGAACGCTGATCCGAAGGCACTTAAATAGGGCTCATCCAAAAAGATGATGACCCTTGGATTCATCGCGCGAAGAATCCCTTTTTGCCAATTGGCCTTGGCAACGAGGTTCTTAATGGCCATATCCTTCAACTCGTCGTTGTAAAGCAAGGGCCTGCGATTTTCGTCAGTAACCTGTAAAGTGAAGCTGATCGGACCGGTAATCTGGCCTTTGAGCGCCCAGGCTTTCTGGATGCGGCTTGAGTATTCCTCAAGCTGATAGAACCCTTCGGCGTGAGCCTGACTGATAGAGAAATAATCGAGATCTTCGGAAAGGAAATGTTCATAGAACTTTTCAATGGCTGAAAAGTCCTCCGGAGTATGAATGAACATCCGATCACCCTCGAAGCCAAGGCCGGGTAAATTCTCGCTGTATTGCCAGTACATATTCTCCCTGGCACTTCTTTTAGGAAGCTGGGGCCAGAAGGGAATCTCCGGTAAGGTCTGGAGCACAAGCTCACATGCCTCTTTGGCCTCAGTATGAGGCAAGCTGCCTATACCCGTGGCCCGGCATTTTGGAATGAAATCGGTCTTCATGCGTTCTATCCTTTCCATAAAGAGTATTTCCATAAAAAGTATTTCCTTTGTGATAATGATAAAAGAACCTAACTCCCTTCTTTCTTATCCTTCCGGCTGCCCTGCCACGACACGGTTTCGCAGCGTTCCAATGCCTTCAATCTCCACTTCCACCACATCCCCTGGCTGGAGCGGACCTACACCAGCCGGAGTGCCGGTAGAGATAACGTCGCCGGGAAACAGGGTCATGATCTGGGAAATGAAGCTTACTAAAAATGCAGGAGAAAAAATCAACTGGTTCGTATTCGATGACTGCCGAAGCTGGCCATTCAGGCGAGAGCGGATGATGAGACTCTCAGCAGCAAGCCTTACAGCCAGACAGGGACCGATGGCTGCAAAGGTATCGAAGGACTTGGCCCTGGTCCACTGCCCGTCTTTTTTTTGCAGGTCACGGGCCGTAATGTCATTGACACAGGTATAGCCCAAAATATACCCGGCAGTCTCTTCGGCCGCAATCCCCTTGGCTTTTCTGCCCATGATGATCCCTAATTCCCCCTCGTATTCCACCTGACGAGACATCCAAGGATACATAATCGCCTCTTCATGGCCAATAACCGCGCTTGGGGGTTTTAAAAAAATCAGGGGCTCTTGCGGCTCAGGCAGATGCAGCTCACGGGCATGGTCACGGTAATTAAGCCCTACAGCCACGATTTTTGATGGCCTGCAGGGAGGCAAAATCCTGACCTGATCGCGCTCCGGGTCATACCGAAGGTCAGTGATATGGGCATCGCTCAAGATATCGCCGTAGGTGTCACTATAGATGTCTCCCTCTATGGCCCTGATCTTTCCCTCTTCCTCCAAAAAACCATATCCTTCGAAATCTCCGGCTGCAAACCGTACGAACTGTCTGATCATGGTGATGACTTTCTCATTGTTTTTATCAATGTCTTTTTTTCCGCTGTTCCCTGGCTTTACTCCCTGCTTGCCGTTCCTCTAAGCTATCTCTGGGCAAGGGACAGGACATCCTTCATGTCGTACAACCCTGCGGGCTTGCCACTCACAAACAGGGCAGCCCTGACTGCGCCGTAGGCAAAAGTACCTCGGCTGTGCGCCCTGTGTGTGATTTCGATCCGCTCGCCATCACCGGCAAAGATCACCGTATGCTCTCCTACGATATCGCCGCCCCGCACGGCATGAATGCCGATTTCCCCGCGAGACCGCTCACCAGGCAACCCCTCCCGTCCATAGCGGGCGGCCTGGTCAAGATCGAGGTTCCTCGCACTGGCCAATCCTTGCGCCATCTTCATGGCCGTGCCGCTCGGGGCATCTTTCTTTAACCGGTGGTGCGCCTCGACTATCTCTATATCGTAACTTTCTCCCAGAATCTGAGCAACCTGAGGCAGCACCGTAAATAATAAATTCACGCCTACGCTCATGTTCGGGGACTGGACTACAGGAGCAGTATCAGCCAGTTTCCGGATCTCTGAAAGCACCTCTTCCGGCAGGGCTGTTGTTCCTATGACCATAGCTTTCCGATGCTTCTGTGCCGCCAGGACCATGTTCTTCGTAGATTCGGGAGAGGTAAAGTCAACGATCACGTCCGCCTGACCGATTATCTCCTCCCATCGATCACTGATCCTGACCCCCAGGGCGCCTGTACCAGCTATCACTCCTGCATCCTCTCCCAGGGACGCATGCCCCGATCGCTCCAGCGCACCGGCCAGCTCGATCCCCTCACTGTCCTGAATCGCCCTGATAATCAGATTTCCCATTCTGCCTGCCGCACCGCAGACCAGAGCTTTGACCATTCTTTTTTCTCCTTATATAATCTCTTTATTCTATTCCTATTCCGGCAACAACTGGTATCTGGCGAGAATATCCTTCAATTTGCTCATATTCCATTCTGACATGGAGCAGAGCGGCAGCCGGAATTCATCCCCGATCTTCCCCATCAGAAAGAGCGCTGTCTTGACCGGAATCGGATTTGTTTCGTAGAAGAGCGCCTGAAAGAGCGGATAGAGATTGAGATTCAACTCCATAGCCCTTGCCCGGTCTCCCTGCAGGAAGGAATCGACCAACTCGGCCATCCGGTCCGGCACGATATTGGCAGCCACGGAAATTACACCTTTCCCGCCCACTGCCAAAATGGGCAGAGTCAGCGCATCATCACCGGACAGGACAGTCATTTTATCTCCGCATCGCTGAATTATGTCGGTGACCTGAGCCAAAGAGCCGCTGGCCTCCTTGATACCTACAATATTCTCGATCTGGGCCAGCCTCTCCACGGTTTTCGGCTCCATGTTTATGCTGGTCCGGCCGGGTACATTGTACAGGATAAGGGGAAGGTCAACCGCTTCAGCCACTGCCTTGTAATGCAGATACAGTCCCTCCTGCGTAGGCTTGTTATAATAAGGTGTAATAAGCAGAGCAGCATCCGCACCGGACTCCTTCGCCCGCCGAGTTAACTGGATAGCCTCCTCAGTACTGTTCGAGCCTGTTCCGGCGATAACCGGAACCCTTTTCCGTGCAGCCTCGATGGCAATGTCCACTACCCGGCTGTGCTCGGCATGGGTCAGAGTGGCTGATTCACCGGTGGTGCCACAAGGGACAATGGCCGACGTGCCCTTCTCGATCTGAAAGGCGATCAATTCCTGTAATTTTTTTTCATCCACAGCTCCATTGCAAAACGGAGTTACTATAGCCACCATTGATCCACGAAACATTATCTACCTCCTCCTGATTGTCTTCTCCCTGATGGTATTTCCCTGACCTGTTGCCGGTAGGCTAGAATCATCTCGTTGAGAGCATCATGTAACATTGCCCGGCAATCTTCGATGTCTTTCCCTTCAGTAATGAGTTCCGGCCACTCTCAACGAGTTGCCCCCTGTAGCCGGACTCTGTTTTGGTGTATTTTGCCGTGTATTTTCGCAGCATTTATTTTCTTTTGGTATTTCCTTCCGGATGCAGGTCCGCTACTCCTTTCCAATGCTTAACTCTTCCAGCCACGCATTCCCTTCGGCTACCACGCGGGCCTCTCCCTGCAAATAGATGCCGCCAAACCCATTTGCCTCTTTCTCGTAATATATCTTCAATACGCAGCCGCTTCTGGTCACTACGGACACCGGCGAAACCACCCTGCCAAGGGAAGCACAGATAATGCAAGAAGCAATTGATCCGGTGCCGCAGGCCAGGGTTTCATCCTCCACACCCCGCTCATAGGTCCTGATGGCAATCTTTTGAGGACCGGTCACCTGGACAAAGTTTGCATTGGTGCCATCCGGTTGAAAATGCTCATGATACCTCGTTGCCCGCCCTACTCCGATCACGTCCGCCTGCTCTACATCCTCCACCAGGTAAACGGCATGGGGGACTCCCGCCTTCAGGAAAAACACCTGTTTTTCCTCTCCATTAACCAGTAAAGGGAATTGAGGCAAAGGGCTGAGGCGGTAATCCATTTTCAGTTTGACCTGCTGCCCGGTCACTTCCGCCTCGATCAAGCCGGCTTTTGTCTCGAAGCTCATCCGCTCCGGGCATACTCCATTCAGGAAGGCAAAGCGGGCCAGGCAACGGGCACCATTGCCGCACATCTCGACTTCCCCGCCATCAGCATTGAAAAATCCCATGCCAAAATCCGCCACCTGAGAACTGCGCAGAAAAATCACCCCATCCGCGCCAAGAGCAATACGCCTCCGGCAGACTTTCTGCACAAAGTCAAAAGCCTGAGACTCATCCACAAGATTTCGCCTGTTGTCTATCAGGATAAAATCGTTCCCGCAGGCGCTCATTTTGAAAAACCGTACTGTTTTCATAACATGCCCCGTATGGTGTCCCATCACCAGGTAGGAACCTTTTCACCACGGGTTAAATCCCCGTAGGTTTCCCGCTCCCGGATGAGGGAGAATTGATCCCCCCTGACCAGTACCTCCGCTACCCGCGGCCTGGAGTTATAATTACTCGACATGGTAAACCCGTAAGCCCCCGCGCTCATGGTGGCCATCAATTCTCCGGGCCGGAATTCCGACAGTTCGCGGTCACGGGCCAGAAAGTCCCCGGATTCACAGATAGGCCCCACTACATCAGCCACCACCTTTGGCCGGTCCTCTTTCCTGACTGGCAGGATCTCATGATACGCCTTATAAAGACTGGGCCGGATCAGATCATTCATACCCGCATCCACGATCAGGAAATTCTTATCGTCCTTCTCCTTCACATACAGCACCTGCGTAACCAGAATACCTGCATTACCGACAATTACCCGCCCCGGCTCGGATATAATCCTGACTCCAAGCCCTGAAATAACCGGCGAAATAGCCTGCAAAAACTCCTGCGGTGAGGGAGGTACCTCATCTTTATAGGTAATTCCCAGCCCCCCGCCAATGTCGATAAACCGGATTTTGATCCCTTCCGCATCGAGCTTCTTGATCAGGTCTGCGACCTTTATCAGGCTGTCCACAAAGGGAGAAACCTGGGTGATCTGCGATCCGATGTGTACATGAATACCTGCAAGTTCCACATTTTTAAACACTTTGGCCCTTTTATATTCCTCCAGAGCATGATGAATGTCAAGGCCAAATTTTTCCTTCTTAAGGCCCGTGGAGATATAGGGGTGAGTATCGGCAGCGATATCAGGGTTGACCCGCCAGGCAACAGGAGCTACCAGGCCAAGTTCCCCTGCTACCTGGTTCAAAAATTCCAGCTCCGACCAGGATTCCACGTTAAACAGCAAAATCCCGGCCCGCAAAGCCGCCTCCATCTCCTGTCTCGTCTTGCCTACTCCGGCATACACAATCCCCTCGGGCTGGATACCCGCTTTCAGGGCACGGTAGAGCTCGCCCCCGGAAACAATGTCCGCGCCGGCACCCAGTCCGGCCAGAAGGTTTAAAACCGCCAGGCTGGAATTGGCCTTGACCGCAAAACAGATCAGGTGATCGATGTCACCAAAAGCGGAATCATAGGCCCTAAAATGCCGCTCCAGGGTCTTTTGACTATAGATATAAAGGGGGGTCCCTACCTGAGAGACAATTTCCCTGATTGATACTCCTTCGGCGTATAATTCATTATTTACATATTGAAAGTAATTCACGATTATCTCACCTTATGTTTTATTATGATGTATAAAATACGTTCGATGTTAGAATGGCTTTTCGATAGTTGTATGTTATTCGATAGTTGTGTGTTGTCCGTTATTTGGACTGGCTGCAGGGTGCCGGGGCTTAAGCGGCCCTTTCTTACCGCAGGAAGCAGAAAAAATAAGAAGGAGAAGGAAGAAGAGCAGCACCATAGATCTGAAGGTGCACGATTTACCCTTACGCAAGCTTTTCATCCTCCAACACCTTTTCCGCCTGCTCCAGCGCATCACGGACACGGCTGCCGGATGTGCCGCCCAGTGATCTTTTGGCCTCCACCGAAGCTTCGGGATTCAGAAGATCAACCACATCCCCGGCAAAGAGTGGAGAAATCCGCTGCCACTCAGCCAGGGAGAGTTCCGAATATTTCCTGTGCTGCTTCAGACAATAGGCCACAGCCTGCCCGATGATGCGATGTGCCTCGCGGAAAGGGACTCCTTTCCGCACCAGATAATCGGCCAGATCAGTGGAGAGCATCATTTCGTCGCTGGCAGCCTGTCGCATGATTTCGGGTCTGACTGTCAGATTTTCCCATAAGGGTGTTATCACTGAAAAGATTGCTTTGACGGTATCAACCGTATCAAAGATGGCCTCTTTATCCTCCTGAAGGTCACGGTTATAGGACAGGGGCAGGGATTTGAGCAAAGTCAAAAGACCCATGAGGTGGCCGTAAACCCGCCCGGTCTTTCCCCGGACCAACTCCGGCACATCAGGATTCTTTTTCTGAGGCATCAGGCTGCTTCCCGTACAAAAGGCATCCGGCAGATCCACAAATGAGAACTCCGCACTGGACCACAGGATCAGTTCCTCACTCATGCGGCTGAAGTGCGCAACCAGGAGAGAGGCGCAGGCAAGAAATTCCACGCAAAAATCCCGGTCACTTACCGTGTCCAGGCTGTTTCGCGTAACAGCCGGAAAGTCAAGGAGATCGGCCACGGTCTGACGATCGATAGGCAGAGTGCTGCCAGCCAGAGCACCTGCCCCCAGGGGACAGACATTCACCCTTTGGCGGCAATCCGAAAGCCGCTCTTTGTCGCGCTGCATCATCTCGAAATAAGCGAGCAGATGATGGGAGAAAAGGACAGCCTGAGCCCGCTGCAAATGGGTGTAGCCTGGCAGAATAATCCTCTGATCCAGCCACTCGCTGGCCCTTGCCAATAAAACGCGCTGCAGGCCGGTGGCTGCCTCGATCAACTGCCCGATCTCATCGCGCAGGTAAAGGCGAAGGTCGAGCAGCACCTGATCGTTGCGGCTGCGGGCAGTATGCAGCTTTCCGCCAACAGGCCCGATCTTTTCCAGAAGGCGGCTCTCAATGTTCATGTGAATATCTTCCAGTTCCGTACGAAAAGGGAATTTCCCCTCCTCGATCTCGGCCCTGATTTCGACAAGGCCACTCTGGATTTTTTGTGACTCTTCGGGAGTGATCAGGCCCACCTTTTCCAGCATCCGGCAATGGGCCGTGCTTCCTTCGATATCGTAGCGGTAAAGACGCTGATCATAGGTTACGGACACGGTAAAGGCTTCCACCGCCTTGTGCGTGGACTCCTGAAACCGGCCTGACCAGGGTTTCTTCTGTTGTGGCTTTTCTTCCCTGCTCATGATTGGGCCCGTCGTTGACTCATACCTGTTTGTCTCATGCTTGTCTGTCTCATACTGGTTTGTCTCATGCTTGTTTGTCCCATATTTTTTGCTTTTATGTTCCTTTCAAATCATGTTCTCTGATCCAGCTTCCTGAGCAAGTCCTCAATCTGTAACTTCAGTGCCGGGATATCGTTCTTGACTGCGCCCCAAACGACTTCGGTATCAATTTCAAAATAACCATGTACCAGAATATTCCGCATCCCAATAATTTTTGCATAGGGGATCTGGGGCGAGAGGTCTATGATATCCCGCGGCATCGCCCGCGCTGCTTCGCCGATAATCTGTAACTGCCGAAGAAACCAGTTTTGGACAAGCTCGTCGGTTTCGAAAGCGTCCCGTCCGAGGACTGCGTAGCGCTCAATGTTGGCAATGGCTTCCAGGATATCCCACAGGCGCTCTTTAGGTTTCTCATAAAGGCACGGTCTCATGCAATACACGGTCGCGAATTCGTTTTTTAAGGCCGCGCTCCGTAACGACATCGACTTGGCGCTGAAGTAGAGTCTCCAGGTCCATGAGCAGTCCTCCCATATCGAATAAGCTTCGTCCCGGCTCCATTTCAACTAAAAAATCGATGTCGCTGTGTTCATCAGCTTCGCCCCGCGCAACGGAGCCAAAGACACGAATATTTCTTGCTCCATGCCTGGCGGCGATGCGCAGGATCTCCTCTCTGTTTGCTTTCAGGAGTTCGTCAATTCCCATGGCTGAGATCCTTCAAGGCAAGGACGGATCTGATCTCGATCCCTTATGACAATTTCCAGACATGAGCGCATACCTTTCAGACTTATATCGGGCTCGTCGCTGGCTCATATCTATTTGTCTCACACTTTTTACTTTACTTCCTTTCAAATTTCCTTCCAAACGGCTGATGCTGATAGCTGATACCGATAGCCGATGCTGATACAAGATCAAGAATATATTTTAGTAAAATAGGCGAGCGAATACAAGGTAAAAATGGAGCCAAGGCAATGACCAGAGATATCGTTAACGTGCAGTTTGCTTAGTCCCAAATTACCTTAATCCCTTGAATGCGGAATAAATAGCGTCTTATCGGTAAGGGTATTCATTGGCCCGATCTTGATGAAGATATCAGTGTTGAGAATATATTATCAGGAAAGCCTTCCGGCGATAGCCAGATTTCATTGAAGCGATGGATGGAAAAGCGGTCAGGGCACAATAAGCAGTCCGGCGAAACGGAGGGGTCACCTGACCAGAAATCTTAAAATCTCATGCCTGCATATGTTATACTTGCATATGATATTACCTGCACACTCATGCCTGCACCTGCTCGAAGTAATCCCTGACTCCCCATTCCATACTCCGGCCCTGGAGACCATAGGTGCCATCTACAGGATCGTAGGAGAGGATATTATCGTGGACTAATTGGCCGAGGACTTCCGCTGGCGCATCCATGAGTTCACTGGCCCGGATCAGGGGCCGGTCCCTGAACATCCTGAGCAGGGGCTCTCTGCGGCTGCGGTCCCTGCGGATTATATCCACGATCATGGCTGAGCGCTCGCGCTTTATCTTGTCTACGATTTCAGCCAGGGGTTTTTGAAAGAGCTGTCCGAGGATAGACTGAATCTCCCAGGGGCTGCCTCCCACCGTGTTCCAGATGAACTCGATCTCATCCCCGCTGAGCGTGTAATCTTTGATGGCGCTGTACTTTTCAAGATTATTGAGCCACTCGTCAACCTGCTCGCGCTTTAGGTAGCTGAGGCTCATGAACTCACTGGTCTTGCGCAGCTTGCTATCGACGTAGACTTCCTTGATGAAGAAGGCATCGGAGGATGCGATAATCACCTGGCAAAGATGACTCTCCTTGGTCATGGCCACAAAGAAATTCATCAGCTCATTGATTAATTCCCTTTGACCATTGGCCATGTACACTCCCCGTAACTTATGAAGTTCATCAATGATAATCACCGGCTGCTTTCCTCTCTTAACCAGGGAGGCCAGTTCCCTTTCCATCACCAGGAAAGGGTCTTCTTCCTTTTTCTTCAGCACCTTCTCGGTGAAAGCATCAAGGTGAAAAAGGCCGAACAGGCTGTATTTGCGTCTGGTACCAACCGTAAGACCACTTTCTTCTTCCCTTGCTTTAAAGAAAACCTTCAGAAAATCCTCGTAGTTTTCCAGAAAGATCTTACGCAGATTAAGGAACTTGACCTCGTAGCGGCTTTCCCTGTCCAGCTCATCGCACAGGCGGTAGAGAAGGGTGGTCTTGCCGGAGGACTTGGGTCCATAGAGAAAGAGGATGCTTTCCAGCCTGGCAGCCAGATAGTTTTTGAGATCCCCCATCTCTCTTTCGCGATCAACGAAGGCTGGCTCTTTTTAAATTTCAAATCCTTCATCATTACTCATTCCTTCGGCATCCGGACTTACTCATTCCTTAAGTCAACACCTTAAGGCAGTGAAAGCATCACTCCGATGAACCGGCAGCGGCCTTGACCTGGGCACCCAGTTTCAGGGGCAGACCCCAAAGTTTGCAGAAATACTCACCGCCCCTGTGATCGAAGATATCTTTCTGGGTATAAGTAGCCAGGTCTTCACTGTAGAGGGAGAAGGGAGATTTACGGCCCGCACAGACGCACTGACCGGGAAGCAGCTTCATCCGCACCTGGCCGCTGACCCGCTCCTGCAAGACCGTGGAAAAGGCATCCAGCGCCCTTCTAAGCTCTGAGTGCCACAGGCCGTAATAGACGATTTCCGCGTACTTGGCGGCCATCCCTTCCTTGAAGTGCATGGTTTCGCGGTCAAGGACCATCGACTCCAGTTCCCTGTGCGCGGTCAAAAGGATAGTGGCTGCCGGGGCCTCGTAGATTTCGCGGGATTTGATGCCTACCAGCCGGTTTTCCACCATATCGTACCTGCCAATACCATACTCTCCACCCAGTTTATTGAGCTTTTTCACCAGTTCCACCGGACCGTAAGCCTGCCCGTCGATGGCCACCGGATTTCCGCGATCAAAGGTCAATTCCAGGTACAATGGGTCTTTCGGGGCTTTTTGCATGGATTGGGTGATCAGATAGGCATCTTCGGGGGGCTCGACCCACGGATCTTCCAGTACCCCGCATTCGATGCTGATGCCCCACAAATTCATGTCGATGCTGTAAGGCTTCTCTTTGGTTACCGGTACGGGGATGCCGAATTCCTGGGCATACTGGATCTCCTGCTCACGGGATTTAAACTCCCACTCCCGCACAGGAGCAATGATTTGCAGGCTGCCGTCAAGAGCCATGATCGAAACATCGAACCGCACCTGGTCGTTTCCCTTGCCGGTCGAGCCATGCACCACGGCCCCGGCCCCCTCCTGTCTGGCAATCTGCACTAATTTTTCGGCAATTAAAGGCCGTCCCAGCGCGGTGGCTAAAGGATACTTTCCCTCATAGACCGCATTTGCCCACAGAGCAGGGAAACAATACCGGGTCAGGAATTCCTCGCGCAAATCCTCCACATAGACTTTGGCAGCTCCGATCTTCAAGCCCTTTTCTTTTACCTTGCCTAAGTCTTCCTCCTGTCCCAGATCCGCAACCAAAGCGATAACTTCAGCCTGATATTTATTGATCAACCATCTGATGATAACCGACGTATCCAGCCCGCCCGAATAAGCGAGAACGATCTTATCAATTTTACTCTTCATAGTTTCCTCAAAATACCTCTCAAAGACCTCTTTTTACCCGGTAACTCTCTCAAAAACAGACCCCTCAAAAACAGATCCCTCAGAAACAGGCCACTCAAAAGCAGACCACCTAAGGACTTCACATCGTGCTTGTTTGATTTTTCTTAAGCTTTTTGTTCAAGGGATGCCGCCCAAAAGCTTCAGAAGGATGGCCTGCTGCATATAGAGACGGTTCTGTGCCTGATCAAAGACAACCGAATTTTTACCCTCCAGCACACCGCTGGTAATTTCTTCATCTCTATGGGCAGGCAGACAGTGCATCACCAGGGCATCTTTCCGGGCCTTCTGTAAAAGAGCCTCGTTGAGCTGATACCCGGAAAACGCCTGTTTTCGCTTTTCTTTTTCTTCTTCCTGCCCCATACTGATCCAGACATCCGTGTAAAGGACATCGGCCTGATAAGCCGCCTCTTCCGGAACATAGCCGATCACGATCCGCTTTTTGGCTGCCCCCTGGAGTGACTCGACCTCACTGATCACTTCCGGATCAGGCTCATACCCCCGTGGGCAGGCAACCCACAAGTTGAGATTCATTTTGGCCGCTGCATACAACCAGGAATTGGCAACGTTATTTCCATCCCCGATATAGGCTATCTTGAGGCTCTCCAGCGCCCCGGTTTTCTCTTTTATCGTAAACAGATCACTCAGCACCTGGCAGGGATGAAATTTATTGGTCAAGCCATTGATAACCGGAACCGTGGCAAAGCGGGCCATCTCCTCGACTTCTTCCTGCTGATAGGTCCGCACCAGGATAGCGTCAACATAGCCGGAAAGCACACGTGCCGTATCCGATATCGATTCTCCTCGTCCTAGTTGCAGGTCATTGGCATTCAGGTACAAAGCAATGCCTCCCAGGTGAAACATGCCTACCTCGAACGAAACACGGGTTCGGGTGGAAGGCTTTTGAAAGAGCATGGCCAGGGTTTTCCCTTTGAGAGGTGAAAAGTGGATATCCTGCTTTTTTTGTCGCCTTTGTTTCAAGTCAAAGCTTAAGGAAAGGAGACTCTCGATATCTTCACGATCTAAATCTTTAATGCTCAGCAAATCCTTTTTCATAAAGTCGATTCCTGAATAGTATTGGCTAAAATTGTTGTCGAGACAGCACCTTATCCAGAATAAAAAGCCCCTTGTCAACCTCTTCCCGGCTGATAATAAGGGGAGGTAAAAACCGAAGGACCGTACTCATGGTGCAATTAATTATGAGGCCCTCCTCCAGGCACTCCCGGGCTATGCGGGTCCCTTCTGTGTCCAATTCCACACCGCAGAGTAACCCCTTCCCTCGTACCTCTTTGATGAAAGGATACTTTTGCTGAAGAGCCAAAAGCCCTTCATTCAGGTACTCACCCATCTTTTGGCAGTTCTCTAAAATCCCGTGCCGGACTATGGCTTCAACGGTAGCCACTCCTGCTGCACAAGAGAGGTGGTTTCCTCCAAAGGTTGTCGCATGGCTGCCGGGGACAAAGACTTGAGCCACCTCATCCCTGGCCAAAACTGCTCCGATCGGCACGCCGCCGCCAAGGGCCTTGGCCATGCTCACCACATCCGGCTCTATGCCTGCATGCTGATGGCAGAAAAACCGCCCGGTCCGGCCAAGACCGGTCTGGACCTCGTCCAGAATCAGCAAGATCCCCCTCTGGGTACAAAATTCCCGAAGGCTCGATAAATATTCGTTGGTACCGACCTGCACGCCCCCTTCTCCCTGGATCGGCTCGACCAGGACGGCAATGGTGGAATTCGTGACAGCATCCCTGACCGCCTGCACATCGTTAAAGGGAACATAGGTAAAACCGGGAAGAAGAGGCTCGAAGCCCTTTTGAATTTTCTCCTGCCCGGTGGCTGTGAGCGTAGCCATGGTACGGCCATGGAATGATCTGAAGGCTGTGATAATTTCACCCTGCTCGATGCCCCTGACTTTCCGTGCATACAGCCGGGCCAGCTTGATGGCCGCCTCGTTCGCTTCCGCTCCGCTGTTGCAGAAGAACATCTTGCCGCTGAAAGCCTGCTGGACGACCAATTCCGCCAGTTGAGCCTGCAGCCCGATGTAAAACAGGTTAGAGGTATGGAGCAGCTTCTCCGCTTGCTCCTTGATGGCCCTGACCACTGAAGGGTAGCCATATCCCAGACTGTTGACCCCAAGACCACTTAAAAAATCCAGATATTCCCTGCCTTCAGTGTCCCACAGCCGGCACCCCTTTCCCTTTTCGAAAACGACCGGCAGCCGGTTATAGCTGGACATGAGATACTTTTGCGCTAAACTGATTATTTCCTCTTTGTCAGACACGCAAACTTTCCTTTCAGTATGGCCTTTCACTACGGCCCTTCCCTATGGCAAGAATTAAGAGGTAAGAATTCTTTCCCTGCAAGATCCTTCCCCTATTAGAGTGTACCAGCCCCTACAGGATGTACCGGCTCAAATCTTCATCCTTGATGATATCCGCCAGCTTGTCACTTACATACTGTGCATCTATGATGACTTTCTCACCCTTCATTTCGGGGGCGTTAAAGGATACCTCATCCAATACCTTATCTATAATGGTGTGTAAACGCCGGGCCCCGATGTTTTCCACCCTTTCGTTGACCTGGGTGGCTAAAGAAGCTATTTCCTGAATGGCGGATTCTTCGAATACCAGTTCGACTCCTTCGGTGTGCAAAAGGGCCTCGTATTGCTTGATTAAAGCATTCTCCGGCTCAGTCAATATGCGGATGAAATCTTCCTTGCCCAAGGCAGAGAGCTCGACCCGAATGGGAAACCGGCCCTGCAGTTCCGGAATGAGATCGGAGGGTTTCGAGACATGGAAGGCACCGGCTGCAATAAACAGGATATGATCCGTTTTCACCAGGCCATACTTGGTGGTTACCGTTGTGCCCTCCACAATCGGCAAAAGATCACGCTGCACGCCCTCGCGGGAAACATCCGGTCCGGATGTACTCTTGGATCCTGCGATTTTATCGATTTCGTCCAAAAAGATGATCCCGGATTGCTCCACCTGCTTGACCGCCTCTGCAATCACCTCGTCCATATCAATCAGTCTCTGGGTTTCCTCCTGGAGGATCAATTTACGGGCATCTTTCAGTTTCATCTTTCTTTTCTTAACCTTGTTAGGGAAGATACCGGAAAACATTTCCTTGAAATTGATATCCATCTCCTCCAGGCCGACATTGGAAAAGATCTCAACCATTGGCATATTCTTTTCTTTAAATTCCAGCTCAATGACCTTTTCCTCGAATTTTCCGGCGCGAAGTTTCTCCCGTATCTTTTCCCTGGTACTCATCATGGGATGCGAAGCAGCAGGGAGAGCAGGAATCCCTTCTGCGGTCTCGAATGCAGGTTGCTCTTCCTCTTCAGCCTCGGCCTCAGGCTGCTGTAACGGAGGCAGGAGAATATCCAGCAGCCGCTCCTCGACAAAGGCATCAGCCTTGCTCATCACCTTTTCCCTCGCCTCGGATTTAACCATATTTACCGCCAGGTGAGTAAGATCGCGCACCATGGATTCGACATCCCGGCC
Source organism: bacterium (assembly GCA_040752695.1). Lineage (GTDB taxonomy): Bacteria > SZUA-182 > SZUA-182 > DTGQ01 > DTGQ01 > DTGQ01. Next base: position 10,494 of record JBFMGO010000012.1, on the reverse strand, counting down.
AACATACCCGACCTCGGTAAATTTGGAAGCCTCGATCTTCAAAAAAGGAGCGTTAGCCAGCCGCGACAATCTGCGGGCAATCTCGGTTTTCCCGACACCGGTGGGTCCGATCATGATAATATTTTTCGGAGCGATTTCATCTCGCAGATCCGGATCGAGCTGCTGCCTCCGCCACCGGTTCCGCAGCGCAGTAGCCACGGCCCGCTTGGCCATTGCCTGTCCAATGATATATTTGTCTAATTCACTCACAATCTTTCTTGGAGTTAACGTATCCATGCTCGACTCAATATCCATCCTTTGCTTCTCAAATCTTCCTCTCTTTATTGGACTTTTATTAAATTTTTATCAAATTTCCTCGATAGTCAGGAAGCTGTTCGTATAAATACAGATAGAACCGGCAATTTTCATAGCCTCTTCAGCAATCTGCCTGGCTTCCATATCCGTATGAAGCAAAAGTGCCCTGGCCGCGGAGACCGCATAAGGACCTCCAGATCCAATGGCCATCACCCCTTCGGATGGCTCAATCACATCTCCTGCACCGGAAATGATAAAGGAATGCTCTCTATCGGCTACGGCCAGCATGGCTTCCAGCCTTCTCAGCACCTTATCCATCCGCCACTCTTTGGCCAGCTCTACACACGCCCTTGACAAATTGCCGCGATATTCCTCTAACTTGGACTCCAGCTTTCCAAATAAGGCGAAGGCATCAGCAGAAGTCCCTGCAAAACCGGCAATGATACAATCTTTGTACATTTTACGCACTTTTTTTGCATTCGCCTTCATGATCGTCTGACCAAATGTGACCTGACCATCGCCGGCCATAACCACTTTTGCATTCCTGCGGACACACAATATGGTCGTGGATCTTATCGGTTCCCGCTCTCTTTTTTCCATTTTCCCAAATCCTACTTTTTTTGGTGTGCTCATTGCCCGTTTCTTCCTTGAACATCACTGCTTTTTCGTGAACAGTACAGTTTCACGCTTTAGGATGTGCCTTGTCATAAACCTGCATCAAGTGATCCAGACTCATGTGAGTATATTTTTGCGTGGTCGATAGACTGGCATGTCCCAGCATTTCCTGAATGCTTCTTAAGTCAACACCTGCATCAAGCAAATGAGTGGCAAAGGTGTGCCGAAGTGAATGCGGACTGGCAGAATCAGCTATCCCGTTTTTGTGGAAATACTTCTTGCAGATTCTGGCCACACCGCGGGTTGACAAGCGCTTCCCATACTTATTGATAAAGACAGGACTCAGATCATGTATCCCGGTTTGCTTCTGAACATTTCGCTTGTACGGAATATACTCCCGCAATGCAGATGCAGCTTTGGTCCCCAAAGGGACGATCCGCTCTTTCTTTCCTTTCCCCAGAACCCGGATGGTAAGCTCACCAAGATCAATATGCTCTTCATTTAAGGAGACCACCTCGGACACTCTCAAACCACAAGCATATAAAACCTCAAGAAGAGCTCTATCCCTCAGTTCCCCAAAGCTGAAACCAAGAGAATCAAGGAGCCTGAATATCTCGTCAACCGTCAAAAAAGAAGGCACATTCGCTCCCACCTTGGGTGAAGAAAGAAGCAAGACTTTGCTTTCCGCAAGAATACCTTCCCGGTTGAGGTATTTGTAAAAGGATTTGATACAGGAAATCTTCCGTACGATAGTGCTCTTTTTCAGCTTGCGGTTGAAAAGGTGACTTACATACTCCCTCACTCCTGCCAGATCAACGCCCTGGAGCTTATGGTAAAAACCGCTTGGTTCTTCCATATTCTCGATTCCCATAAAGAGGAAAAACTGAAGCAGGTCACTGCGATAGGCGCGTATCGTATGATCCGAATAATTAAGCTCTACCTGAAGGTAATGAAGAAACTCTTTCATGGAGGTTCCGATGTATCAAAAGCATAAGGTTAAATTTGATTATATTATAGTCAAAAATCACAACCTAACACTTTTTTTCCAAATTGTCAAGAAAGGATAAGTACATAATTTACCTCTGGTGACAATCTCCGTGCCTCTCTTTGTGCTTCACCGGTATTTCATATTGTGAATAAAATTGCATCCTGCTTTAAGTCTAACTTGCTTAATTAATTAATATTCCATAAAGGTTGCAAAAAATTTCATAGATATAATTCACCTTTTTGCTCCTTATTTGCTCTTTTTTCACTTTTCTGACCTTTTACCCCTTCTAAAATTTATATTCTGATCAAACTTTGCTCGAAATATAAAAAGTAAATTATAAAAATAATTGATTGGCACCTTCTTTGCATAATATACCTACTTTATAAAAAGGTCGTAATACTTGGCTTGTACCCCAACAATTCAAGCGATCTGGCTGAGTATCCAATGAAGATGGTATAAGAGCTTTCATGAGATCACGATTTTATTAAGGGAATAAGAATAAGAAAATGAAAAGAATAAAAGTACTGTTTATCGCGATTATATGCATACTTACTCTTTCATACGCAGGGAGTCGTATTGCTGCATCTCAGAATTGTTATAAGGTGGGAAGAGAGGACTTGTTAGCCATAACCGTCTGGGGTGAACCGGAGCTGGAGAAGACGGTCGTCGTTGCTCAGGATGGAACCATAAATTATCCCCTGCTGGGGAATATACCCGTTGCCGGTCTGACGGTGAGAGAAATTGATGATGAAATCACCCGTATGCTGAAAGCTGACTTTCTGGTGGATCCGCAGGTGGATGTCATGGTCAAGGAATATCGCAGTCAAAAAATACTGGTTCTTGGTGAGGTTTTCCATCCCGGTCTTTATGTCCTCACGGGTCCGACTACCTTGCTTGAAATCATTTCCAAAGCAGGGGGTGTGAGCGACAAGGTGGGCAATAAGGTGAATATCCTGCGATCTAATCCCATAGACAGGCAAAGGAGAGACAGTGAAAATATCTCCACCTCGATGGAAGAGAACAGGTCTTTCGCGGTCGACCTGGAGGAATTACTCAAGCAGGGAAATTTAACCAGCAATATCGAGCTGCAGCCAGGCGACATCATATTTTTGGCCGGGAGGAAAGATACTAATGTTCTAGAGCAGCAGGTGTACATTTTAGGACGGGTACAAAAGCCCGGAGCTTACGAGTATCAAAAGGGCCTCACCGCACTCAATGCCTGTATCATGGCTGGCGGATTTGAGAAGGCTGCGGCCCCGAACCGAACTGTTTTGACCCGGAATTTTACGGGCCAGCAGCAAATACTGAAAATTAATCTTGATCTGGTCAAGGAAGGAAAACAACAAGATGTTCAGTTGCATCCCGGAGATCGTTTATTCGTGCCGGAGAGCTTCTGGTAACCACAGGAAAAAATTAAGGTATGTAACTCTATGGATCATAAACAAAAAGAAGTTCATCTCCTCGATTATCTTCATCTTCTCTACAAACGCAAATGGCTTATTTTTACCAGCTTATTTATTACGGTCACGACGGTTGTTATCGGCAACTACACGGTTACGCCAATTTATGAGGCTCAATCACAACTTGTCATTGACAAAGACAGCGGCAAATCCATCGTAAGCGGCCAGGATCTGGAATACCTGGAATATGAAAGCTACCTGTCCGAAAACCTGACCTTTAATACCCAATTCAAAATGGTGGCTAGTTATCCGGTGCTCGCGCGGGCTGTCAGGAACCTGCGCCTCAAGGAGCGGTATGATAAACAAAAAAATTCGTCGTCCAACCAATCCGCCTCATTCCATCTCAAGGCAGCCATGGTTGACAACATCAACAAATTTATAGGATCCGTCAAAAGTCTGATTCCCTTTCTCCAAAAAGGAGGGGACAGCCAAGCCGCACAACTGTCTCTTCCTCTTGAGCAGAATGAGGATTTGGAAATGCTTGCTCTTGTAAACGGCCTGAAGCAGCAAATCAGTGCTGAACAAGTCACCGACACGCGGCTGGTCACGATCACGGTCAAGGATGAAGACCCTGTCTGGGCTCAGAAAATTGCCAACGGCGTAGTTGAAGCCTACATCGAATACGATATTCAGACTCGCGGCAGTGCAGCCCAAAAATTTATGGATTGGATTTTATCCCAGATCAATGGAATAAAACAAAAGCTGAATGAGGCTGAAAAAACCTTTTACCAGTTCAAAACCGAAAACAAAATTTTCTCTCTTAGTGGAAAGCAGAGCATTAATACTCAAAAAATCGGCGAGTTGAATGCTTCCTATATCAAGCTTCGGACAGAGCACATGGAATTGAAAGCCCGCATTGCTGAACTGGAAAAGGTTATGGCCAGGCGAAATGAAAAAGGAGTAGGGTCCTACCTCGTAGGCGACCAGATTTTACTTGACCTGAGCAAGGAGTTGACCGATGCCCAGATTCAGCTTTGTGACCTTAAAATGCGCTACAAGGACAAACACCCCAAGGTCGTAAATCTGGCAGGCCGGGTGGATATTCTGAAAAGCGAATTTAATAACAAACTCAATAAGGTGTATAAAAATCTGATGATTGAGGAATCCATTCTTCAGTCGAGAGAAGAGGAGTTACAGAACGCCATTAAGAAATATGAGGGGGATGCCCTCCTGACGAACCAGAACGAGTTGCGCTATGCAGTCCTGGAAAGAGAAGTTGAAACCAATAAGGGCCTTTATGAAATCATGCTGAACAAACTGAAGGAAACCCAGATCAATGAGAGTTCGGGCAAATCCAACATCCGACTCATCGAACCTGCGGACCTGGCCCGGGCTCCCATCAAGCCTAAAAAAGTATTGAACATTGTCCTGGCCACGATTCTCGGTCTTATATCTGGAGTAGGGCTGGTCTTTTTGACTGAATATATGGAAACCAATATCAAAACCGAAGAAGACGTCGAACAATACCTCGGCTTACCGGTGCTGGGAATTATACCGGAAGTGGAAAGGGGAGGGAAACCATCATGAGAGAGCGCAAGGAAAACCACCATAAAGAGATTGTTCATAAATCCAGGACCCCATATCCCATGGTAGTTGACAAAAATCTATCCGCTTCTTTTGCCGAATCCTATAGAACAACCTATACCAACGTGCATTATTCTCTGAACGGAAAGTCCGGGAAACTCCTCCTGGTGACCAGCAGCCTTCCACAAGAGGGAAAAACGACTACAGCCGCAAACCTGGCCTTAACCATAGCCGAGGGAGGACAAAAAGTCCTGCTCGTGGATACGGATTTAAGAATCCCTTCGATCCATAAGATTTTTAAGCATGACCGCAATCGAGGGCTCACCAATATCCTGGTTGATATTTACGGCACAGATCTGACTGAAGGTGACCTGTTGCACTACGGGCTGGGAGATTTACTCCACATCATGAATATCCAGGGGAAAAGCGGCCTGTTGAGCATTTCAGAAAATGGAGACCTCTATCATCTCCAGTTTCAGGATGGGAACCTCGTCGATGTCCAGTGGAAAACCCGGCCGCAAGAGGAGCGGATTGGAGCACTCCTGGTTGAAAGCGGTAGAATAACGATGGATCAAAAGGCCCGCGCCCTGAAAAGACAAACCAGCAGCCAGGAGCGGCTCGGCTCCATCCTGGTGAGCATGAATCTGGTTTCTCCGCAGGAAATGGAGGGCCCGCTGAAACTTCATATATCCGAAACTCTGCAGCGCCTCTCCTCTCTGAAGAGCGGTACTTTCTGTTTTCAGGCCAGGAATTTGCCAGAGGATCATCCAATCAGTATCAATGGATTCGATTATCCTCATCTGTTAGAAAGCATACAGGGGATGATGGCCTCCAGGGAAACACATACTCCCTTCATCGATCAAAAGGTTTCATCATACCTGCAGGACGGTCCTATAGACAATCTGCGGGTTCTGAATTCCGGGCCGATTCCATCAAACGCTACGGAACTGCTTGGCTCCCGGAGGATGTCCGAGTTGATCAACGTCTTGAAAAGAAAATTTAATACTATCATTTTCGACTCACCGCCACTGAATTCTGTAAGCGATGCCTGCATCCTCTCATCCCGGGTCGATGGAATAATCCTGGTCGTATGTGCGGGCCGGACAAACCGCAGGGGAGTACAGAGAGCCAAACAGCAACTGGAAACTGCAGGTGCAAGGATTTGCGGTGTAATTCTCAACCGTCTGGATGTAAGAAAAGGCGGCTATTACTATTACAGCTATTATCATTATTACTACGGGCATTATCATCAGCCGAAGGCCAACTGACACTCTCGTGATCTATCAGTCGGCTTTCAGGCTCTCCTTTTTTGATTTTTCTTTTTGATTTTTGAATATGGGCAAAAATGCCTGGAATAAAGGCATACAGTTTCTTTGCTCACTGGAATGAAAACGCTTTGTTTTAAATATAGTAATTTATTAGTTTATGGTAGGCACCTTAACTCAGGTACTGACAGGGCGAAGCTATTCCTGGAAAAAATTCATTGTGTGTGGTATGATCCAAGAAAACATGAATAAACTGCAATCTAAAGAAAGGGGATATACCACATGGCTACTTTCCTGGTAACAGGCGGAGGGGGATTTATTGGCTCAAATCTGGTCAAGGCTCTTCTCTCCCAGGAAGAAAAGGTGCGGGTAGTTGACAATTTTTCTACGGGTAAAAAAGAAAACCTGATGGAAGTTCTCGATCGGATTGAGCTGATCGAGGGGGATATCCGGGATGCAGAAGTGGTCAAGCGCTCGGTTCAGGGAACTGACTATATCCTTCACCAGGCGGCCTTGCCGTCCGTACCCCGCTCGATTGCCGATCCGGCATCTTCCACTTCGGTCAATATCGATGGAACTGTTAATCTTCTGGTGGCTGCCAAGGAATCTGGCGTGCGCAAATTTGTCATGGCTTCTTCCTCTTCAGTGTACGGAGACACTCCAACACTTCCCAAACACGAAAGCATGCCCACCAATCCCCTCTCTCCCTATGCTTTGACGAAATTGGCTGATGAGCAGTATTGCCAGATATTCTCGCGTATTTATGGAATCAAGACCGTGTGCCTGCGGTATTTTAATGTATTCGGCCCAGGACAAGATCCCAATTCTCAATACGCAGCAGTAATCCCCAAATTTATCATTTCTCTCCTTCAGGATCGCCCTCCTACGGTCTTCGGTGATGGAGAGCAGTCGCGGGATTTTACCTTTATCGAAAATGTCGTGCAGGCTAATCTTCTTGCGGCCCGGAGTGAAGTAAGCGATGGCAGCCCTTTTAACATTGCCTGTGGTCAGAGGATCTCACTCAATGACCTTTTGAAAGAACTGGAAGTCATTCTCTCCAAAAAAATAGCTCCCCTGTATCAGCCCCCCCGCCCTGGTGATGTAAAGCATTCCCTGGCTGATATCGAGCGGGCTAAGCAGTACCTGGGATTTCGGCCCAGCGTGAATACACGCCAAGGGCTGCAAAAAACCGTTGATTGGTTCTCACGCCTCTTATAACCTGAGGATGGACCAAAATATCAGACAATAAAGTGAGGAAGCTCCGATGAAAATACTTTTAATTTTCCCCTCCAGGAGCCGGAGAAACACCTATTCGAGCAGTAATACAAGACTTCAGGACTTTTTTGACACGAATCAACGTGTCCCCTCCTTCTATCTCCCGAGCCTTTCCCTGCTCACGATCGCTGCTTGCACGCCGAAAGACATCGAGGTGAAACTGATCGATGAGCGAGTCAGCCGGATTGATTTTGAAGAACACGCTGACCTTGTGGGAATCAGTATCATGACCGAGCAGGCCATGCGGGGATATGAGATTGCCTTTGAGTTCAAAAAAAGAGGAGTCCCGACCGTCATGGGCGGCATCCATGCCAGCATCCTCCCTGAAGAGGCTGCAACTCATTGCGACAGCGTAGTCATTGGTGAGGGAGAATCCTTGTGGCCGCAGATTCTTAAGGATTTTCAAAAAAGGTCTTTAAGACGGTTCTATACCAACGATTGCCAGGTAGACATTATGCAATCACCCGTTCCACGGTATGACCTTCTGGATATGGATGCCTATAACCTTATCCCCACCCAGACAACGAGAGGCTGCCCCCATGATTGCTCTTTTTGTACTGCCACAAAGGTGTATGGCCCCCGGTTTCGAAGCAAAACACTCAAACAGGTCATCGACGAAGTGGAGGCCATTCAGAGGGCATCCCAGAAGCATAGAATCGTCTTTAACGATGATAATATGTTTGTAGACAGGAGAAAATCGTACCAACTCCTCTCAGAACTCATCCCCTTGAAAATAAAATATTTTACAGAGTCGGACGCTTCGATAGCCGAAGACGAAAAATTGCTCGATCTGATGCAAAAAAGCGGATGTGTTACGGTATTCATCGGTTTTGAGAGCCTGGTGCCTGAAAATTTGACCTCCCTTCAAAATAACCAGTGGAAGTTCAAGCGCCTGGCTACGTATTCAAAGGTATGTCAGAAGATCCAGTCCTATGGGATACAGGTGCTCGGAGCCTTCATCGTAGGCTTTGATCATGACGATAAAAGCGTCTTTCAGCAGCTCATAGATTTTACTTTGGAAAATAACATCTTAGGGCAATATCACTTTTTAACTCCTTTCCCGGGCACACGGCTGAGGAGTTCTCTCATACAGGAACGAAGGCTCAAGGCGGATTATGTTCAGTGGGATACCTACAGTTGCTTTGATGTTGTGTTTGACCCCTTGAAAATGTCCAGAGAGGACCTCTTCGAGGGTCTTCTCCATGTCTATCAGACCGTATACGGCCAGGAGGCACACGTGAGAAGATCACGACATATGATTGACATCTTTAAGCGTCTGAGGCATCACCATGCTTAAAAGCTTTCCATGCCAGGGCCTGGGCCCAAGCAAAAAACTCTTCCCTCTTTACTGAATAACCTTATTTTTCCCGCAAGCTAAGATCTAAATTTTTTTCCGTACCTGGGTACCCAAGATACTCATTTCTCTTTCATTACCAAATAACAACTAACAACAAGAGGAGCAGGGACTGTCATTATGAAAGACATTGAAATGGAAATCAAAAACTTTATCCGCGAAAATTTCCTCATCGGCCAGAATAATTACCGGTTAAAAAATGATGCCTCTTTTCTTGATGAGGGGATTATTGATTCTACTGGCATTCTGGAATTAGTAGCCTTTATCGAAAACACCTATGCTGTAAAGGTCGAAGATGAAGAGCTTATCCCCGATAATCTGGACTCCATTGATAAGATCATGGTCTACCTGAAAAAAAAGGTTGCAAGTAGCTGAAAAAGCAGGAGTATGAAATGGTGTTACATGACTTCCTTACCGAAAGTGCTCAAAAGTTCCCGGATAAATCAGCCATTATCTTCAAGGAGCATCGCATTTCGTACCAGGAATTAGACCAAAAAGCCAACAGACTGGCCCATGCCTTGATCGACCTTGGAGTTGAAAAAGGCGACCGTGTGGCTCTCTTTCTCGATAATTCTCCTGAATCCGTTATCGCACTGTTCGGAGTACTCAGGGCCGGGGCTGTCTTTGTCATGCTGAGTGCAGCCTTGAAGACCGATAAGCTAGGCTATATTCTGAATCACAGCGGAGCCAGGGTGTTGATAAGTCATCACAACAAGCGCAGCATTTTTGGCGGTCTTAGGCAGCCCTGTCTGATGAAAATAATTGTGGGAGAGGATGCAGACGTTCACCAAGAGAGCGGCCAGAAGGAGTCCTGGGCTCAAATCATGGCTGCCCCTTTTGATCATTGTCCGCAGAAGAGGCGAACAATTGATATCGATTTGGCGGCTCTTATCTACACCTCAGGTTCCACCGGTGAACCCAAAGGGGTTACGCTGACCCATCTCAATATGGTCTCGGCCGCCACATCCATCACGAGTTATTTGAAGAACTCCTCTAGTGATATCATCATGAACGTCCTGCCCCTATCCTTTGATTACGGCCTCTACCAGGTGCTTATGGCGGTCAAGTTCGGGGGAACGGTTGTCCTTGAAAAGTCATTCCTCTACCCGTATGCGGTTATTGAAAAGATGATCAGAGAAAAAGTAACCGGCTTTCCCCTTGTCCCTACGATTGCAGCCATGATCTTGCAGATGGAGAGCCTGAAAGACTATAACCTCTCTTCCCTGCGATACATCACCAATACGGGCGCAGTGCTCCCTGAAAGTCACATCAGGAAGCTGAGATCCATCTTTCCCCGTGCGGCTATCTACTCCATGTACGGTCTTACCGAGTGCAAAAGGGTTTCCTATCTTCCCCCGGAAGAACTGGACAAGAAGCCAAATTCAGTAGGCAAGCCCATGCCGAACGTCGAGGTTTTCATCGTTGATGAAAAAGGGGACAAGGTCGGCCCTGGTGTGGTCGGTGAACTCGTGATCAGAGGCTCCAATATCATGAAGGGCTACTGGAATGACCCCCAAGAGACGGACAGGGTCTTGAAGGCCGGTCCGTATCCGGGCGAGCGGGTTCTTTACAGCGGGGATCTTTTCAGGATGGATGAAGCAGGATATCTTTTCTTTGTCGGCAGAAAAGACGATTTGATCAAGACGCGGGGAGAGAGGGTCAGCCCGAGGGAAGTGGAAAACGCCCTCTGCCAGATGGAGGGTGTTTCGGAAGCAGTGG
>JBFMGO010000011.1:0-82284 GCA_040752695.1 bacterium | reverse complement strand
CACTGAAAAGATCGTCTCGAAAAAGTACACCATCCAGCTCGATAGCATTCTTAAGGAACAGATTTTCAAACGACTTCCTTATGGTCTGGATATCTGCCCCTTGAGCGGCGGTCAAGGCGAAATTGTTGTATATCCGGTAGCCGAAAAGATCTTTAATAACCCTCATCGGAATGTAGGCTATGCCCAGGGAGTTCTTGATGGGCATGTAAAAGTCCGGGTTGGCTGAAGTTATCAAATGCTCTGCATTGACCACCAGGCCGCTTATCTTGAATTCAGTGAAAAAACCCTGCACCCCTAAGGTAATCCTGTCATCGACATCATATCCGCGTTCCTTGGCAAAGGTGTAATCCAAAAGGACGCAATTGAGCTCTGTGCCTTCGTGTTCTTCACTTTTTCGATCTCCACGATTGAAATACGTGCCTTTCATGATTTTCAGGCGGTTGACCTCAGGCTCTTTCTCTTCATCGAGAACAACGAGCAGGGTGGCGATCAGTTCATCATTTTTGGCCTCGATGCTCCCCGGAAGAATCAGTCTTTTCTCGATCCGTTCGACTCCCTCAACCGATCGTGCTGCCTTCGGCAGCTCATCTTCGGTGGCCGGAACAAAATTGAACTGGAGATCGGCCAGGTTAAGCTCCTGATAGAGCCGTGCGCATGTTCCATTGATACTCCGAAGCGTCGTATGCGTGCCGATATAAATAGCTACACTCACGGCAATGGTGAGAATGATGGCTGTGGTCCGGTATTTTATCCGCCAGAAATCTTTCAGTATCTTGGCCAAAAATTTTTTTGGGTACATTATGCCAGCCCTTCACCATTGAATGTATCCAGGCTGTTTTCCACAATCCTTCCATTTCTTATTACGATAACATGGTCAGCCAGATCGGCTACTGTCTCGTTATGGGTAGCTATCATAAAGGTGGTCCTGTTATCAAAGGCCATTTCATGAATCAGGTCCATGATAACTTCATGATTGGCCTCATCCAGGTTCCCCGTCGGCTCGTCGGCCAGGACCAGGGCCGGATTTTTGACCAGGGCCCTTGCTATGGCTACTCGTTGCTGCTCTCCTCCCGAAAGCTGATAAGGAAAGCGACGGGCTTTATCCTCCATTCCCACTTTTTGCAGGTAGTACAGACAGCGATCCCTTTTTTCTTTTTTGCCGGGAACAGTCAAATCCAGGATTACTTCCAGATTTTCCACTGCGGTCAATGTAGGCAGAAGATTGTAAAACTGGAAAATAAACCCGATCTTATTTCTCCGGTAAGAAACCAACTGACCGGGATCATGATAGGGGATCTCTTTCCCTTCGAAAAATATCCTTCCCTTACTGGGGAAATCCAACCCGCCGATGAGGTTGAGCAGGGTTGTCTTTCCACACCCGGAGGAGCCTAAAATAACCACCAGACCACCCCGTATAAAAAGGTTCAAATCGTGCAGTACCGCTACCTCTACCTCTCCATGGTATGATTTGGATACATTCTCTAAATTGATCATTCGCTCCTCTTGGCAAAATACGGTCAAGTCCGGTAAAACAAGAGCTCAAATACTTCATTCCCTCTCTTTAGGTATGGAGAGCCTTAAAGGAAGACTCAATCAGCATATTCCAGGATAAATCCCGCCTGCATCCACTTACTTGACTCGGTTACCATACTCAGCAGGATATCCCCCTGATTTAAGGTGTACTCCTTGAAAAATTCATCGAGCGCGATTAAAATAGCGGGTGCTCCCTGATAACCTCGCTCGCTCAGCTTGGTGTAGAAATTCACGTTTTGCAGTTTATACGTTTTCTTAAGAGCCTTGATGGAAAGATCCATGAGGTGCTTGGTTGGTATATTGGCCAGGAAATATTTCACCTCGCGTATGTCCAGACCGGTTTTGGCCAGCAAATTATCCAGTCCCTTCTTGCATAGAGGAGGCGCTGTCTTGGCCACACTGGTAATGTTCTGGGTCAAATGGTGCCAGCCGTTCGCATATGCTTCCAGAGGCTGCGCCCTGTGGCCGCCATAGAGGGCGTACATGTCAGGACCCAATCCGACCCCTACCGATTCCAGGTAAGTGTCCACTACTTTGAGGTTAACACCCTTAGGATTTTTTTTGTTGGTAAGCACAACTGCTCCTGCCCCGTCGCAGAGAAACCACCGCAGGATAACCTGGTCCCGTACCAGGATTTTCTGGTTAAAGTACTCGGCAGTTAAAAATGAAGAGGATAACTGGGAGCTCAAGAGCAAGGCACTCTGGTAGCGGCCGTTGGCGATTAAATCCGCTCCAACCTGCAATGCCTTGTAAATTGATGTGCAATTGGAATGAATGGCCATCTCGGCGCAATAGGGAATATTGAGCTTGTCCTGAATCAGAACGCTGGTGGGCGGGACGACCTGCTCCATAGCGGAGCCTGCGTAAATGAGCAGCTCAATATCGCGGGCTTTCATTCCAGCCATAGCCAGAGCCTTTTGTGCCGATTTGACACACATGGACACATTATCTTCAGTCGGCTTCCTGGTTACCGGATCGATGGCATAGTACAGGTATTCCATTCCCAGCATTTCCTTTATGGTGGGCTGTACTTTTTTGATCCACTTCAAGAGCTTGGGGGGAGCCTCGGTTATTTCTCCCAAATAATCGTCAATGCGATCGAAAGGGATTTTCTCCCCTGGTGAAAAAGAACCCATACCGGTGATGTAAACGTCAAGTCCTCTTTGGTTCATGATGGAAAATGCCTCCGTCGTTTTATTGAGCTAATAATCAGATAGAGCTTTTCAGGAAGAAAAACAAAAGATCTTCACTCGTTTTTATAGCCTTTGTTTTCATAGCCGTTTATAGTTTTATTAAACACCCTTGCGTTGATAAAAAACAGCGTTTTTCAGGTATCAAATTGCCTTAAATCAGGTATTAAATTGCCTTAAATAAAGTACACGAGATTTTTCTCTTATCCGCCAAAATGACGCATGTCTCTTTTAATAAAAACTTATCGTCTGAATGATCAAAAACGTATTAGTTACCTTGACTGCTTTGAGGGAAAATTATGGGGAGGAGTATGGCAGGTGAGAAGGTGAAGATTTTAAAAGGCCGGCATTCGTTTAAAGATTTAGTCTATGAGTTTTTTGTTTGGCGATATCTATCAGGAGTTGCCCGATTGTATCGAGCCTTTGACCGAGTTGGTCAAGTCAAATATAAAAGGTTCACGGCTGTGTAATGGTTCCACATCTTGAGATTTTAGGCTGTTTCTGGTATTCTTAGTTTTATAATGATTACATTGGCCAATGCACATTTTTTCTCGTTGGCTCAGGGAATGATATGACGTAAGGTAATGAAGGATAAGGAGAAAAAACCATGGAGCTTACCATTAAGGATGTGCCCGATGAACTCTACCGGCAGCTTAAGTTAGTAGCCAATAAAGATGTAAAATCCATTGACGAGGTGGTTATCGAAGCCATCAGGAATCACTGCCAGGAGCGGGAAATCGCCTACCGGAAAGAAATGCTTCACTTCGATCAGGACAAGGGCTATCAGCTCAAAGATCAATAAGCTTGCAGGATCAATAACTTAATTACTAAGTATGGAGGGAAGAGAAGCGAGAACGGTCCCAGGTTTGTTGTGTGCTGTAACAGGCATGAAAAGTATGGAGTCCGTCTGATACATGACAAGTATGGAGTTCGTCTGATAATTTGACAAAAATTTCAGAATTTAATGCTATTATGATATTAAAATTTTCTGTTTACACTTATTTTTTTTCAACCAAATTGAGTTATCGGACAGACTCCTAAGTTATTGCATAATGGAGAAATTAAGGGGCGTAAGGCTGAGGAAAAATTACCGATTCTTGAAATCAGAATTGGATACATAGCTGAGGGGCGAAACCGGGGAACAAAGGACGGCCACAAGATGAGCACAAGTACACAAGTAATGGAATTATTTAATATTTTCTCAAAGACCTTTGGCAAGGAAGATGCTCAGATTATCGTAAAAGATATTGAGGAAATGATAGATTCCGAGAAACAAAAGCTTGCAACGAAAGGTGACTTGCGGGAAACAGAATTAAAATTGACCAGGGAAATTGAAAAGGTTCGTGCGGACTTAACCAAAGAAATAGAACAGGTTAGATCAGGCGTAGTAAAATGGGTAGCAGGGCTTTTAGTGGCTCAAACAGGGGTAATTGTGACAATGTTTATGCTTTTAAAGTAATCGATCCTTAAAACGGTGACGCAAACACCATGTCCGGGACATATCGCCTTTAGTTATTCCTGGATTCCTGCCAACGGCGATGAATTTACTATGCAAAAAAATTCTCTCTTGCAGGAAACACAGGGGGCTTTATAAAAATCCAACCGTACTAAACCAACCAAAGACCGTATCTAATTCTTCATCTAATTCGAATGGTACCTATAAAAAGTCAAGTTGATCGTATTCAGGCATAAAAGAAAAAAGCCTCCTTGCCAGGATAGTGAAACACATGCTATATTTATTTCATGAATGAGGTCAATAATCCCCATGATAAATTTTTTAAAAACGTTTTTTCCACCAAGAGCAATGCGGAAGACTTTTTACTGAACTACCTGCCGGGTGATATCCTGAACCTGTTGGATCTTGAGTCCCTGGAATATACCAAGGAGAGCTTTGTTGATGAGCACCTGGCTGAATATTTCTCCGATCTTCTTTGCAGGATTGATCTCAAGGATGGATCGATGGGGTATATTTACCTCCTCTTTGAGCATAAGAGCTATCAGGAGCCCTTGACCGCCTTCCATATCCTGAAATACATGGTGAAGATATGGGATGTCTGGCGACTTGCGGAAAGAAGCGGGCCGGGCACTGGTTTTCCGGTAATCATACCGATGGTCGTTTACCATGGACAGGGTCAATGGCGGGGGAGGCTGAACTATCAGGAGCTTTTTCAGCAGCAGAACGAAGGACTGTCCTGCTTTATTCCGGATTTTGAGTATCTCATCTGGGATGCCTCAACAGTACCTGACCAGGAGATAAAGGGCAGAGTGATGCTGCGGGCAGCCTTACTCGCTCTGAAATATATCTTTCGAGAAGATCTGAGGGAGCATTTACCGGAAATATTCGGTCTTTTGAGGGACCTGGCTGAGAAAAAAACAGGAATAGAATTCATCGAAACCCTGATAAGATACTTTCTCAATGCAGCTCCAAAGGAACAGGTAACCTATGGAAATATCAAGGAGGCTGTAGAGAGTGCCTTATCGGATAAAGGAGGTGAGATCATGCCTACCATTGCTGATTCACTCATCGAGGAAGGCAGAAAACAGGGCATGCAGCAAGGGATGCAACAGGGAATCATCCAAACTGCTCGAGAAGCTGTCATCGACAGTCTTGAGGCCCGTTTCGATGTAGTATCAGGGTCAATGATAAAGACCATAAACGAGATAAGCGATCCTTCAATCTTAAAGATACTTCTGAGGAAAGCTGTCAAAGCAGAATCTCTCGATGAATTTGCACGCATCGTTCAGCTAATATTGAAATAGCTCGATCCATCCTTTTTATTGAGCGTATCTTGGGTAATTGAGAAATGCAAAGGACATCTTCTTTGATTTCCTGGAACAAAGGGGGGGTAATATCCTCCAATTTTCTCAGAGCCTGAAACCGGGGACGACTTGCCCCTCATTACAAACTTGGTTTTTGTAAGTGCCATCCCATCTAGTTCTTCAGCTTTAAAGAGTAGGCCTTGCTTCGCTCCTGCTTATTATTCGTGATCCAGACATAGCAGGGGCCGGGACCCAGTCCGGTAATATCGGCTCGAAACTGGATCTGGGTATCGGAGATGTGCAGGATCTCCTGTTTTACCTTTTTGGCTTTGTCATAATCCGGGTTGTTGCCGATTTCCACCAGGGCTGCCGGGTAAATGCGGGTGGAACTCATGGCAAAGCCGTCAAACCAGATGCTTTGATTTACGGGCAACTGGTCATAGGTCCAGTTCTGGCAATTGGTGGTTCCGAGCTCAAGAGAGCCGAAACTCAGCTTCTGGTTTTTCCCCTGGTAGCACTTGTTCCAGGGGAATTGCTGCGGGGCCTTATCGTATTCATCGTAGATTACGCATTCTTCACCATCCAGCCAGAATTTTAAACATATCCCTGGCCCCTCTTTTTTTGCCCATATTTCGACGCAGTACCATCGATCGAGGGATATGGGGCCTTGCAGATGAGCGAACAACCGGGTTTGCGCCTGAATGTCATACCGGCCAGGTCCGCAGGTTGCCGGCGGCTTATCCCACATGCAGGGATTCAGGTTGAAAAGGTTATGGACATACAACTGCTTCCAACTGTTATCAGTCCATTTAAACGCAGGGCCGCTGTACCGCACATAGTATCGATAGTAGTACTGGTCCGCATCCGGAGCATCCCACCAGGTCAGGTTATAAAATTCTCCCTTGCCCGGGCATTCCCTGGCATACTTCCAGTCTGACTGGGTATAATGGATCGTGTTCCGGTAACTCTGATTTCCGACAATGGCCACTTTGGAATCAAAGGTTACATCGCTATCGCGTTTGGCAGCGCTCGTCGCCCAGCATTCCCAGTTATCCCGCACCCAGCAATTTGTCTCTTTCTTCCATCCTTTTGTATCCTCGAAACTCCCCTGAGATTCACTGAAATGGATCCAGTTCTCACACGATTGCGCTGACAGCCGGGTGCCGGTCAGGGTCATCAATACGCCGATCTGAGCATACGAAGGTGATACGGACTGGATAACAGGCTCAGAATCGCCTGTATCGGAGCGCCTTCGAAGGAAAGGGAGCAGCCAGCCGGGGCGGCTGAGTGCAAAAAAATTCGAAAGGTACTGCCCTGACCCAAAAGCGGGAATAAGGGCCATTTCCTCTTTTGCCTGGGCCGTAACCCCAAGAACTTTCAGTCTCTGTGAATCTTGTGTTTCCTGGCCGATGGTGCCTTGGGCCACGAGGTCGGGGCTGTCCTGCTCTGCCTGGCAGATGGTGCCTTGCGCATCGCCCGGTGCGCTTTGCTCCTTTTGCTCTGCGGTAAGGAGGTAAATTTCCCCTTTTCCTGCCGCCAGATCGATGCAGTATCCGTCACTTTTTTTCTGCCCGATCAGGACCGGCTGATCAGGGACCGAAATGTCAAGACATAAAATGCCTGCGTCCCCTTGGGCCAGATAGAGGGTATCATCTTTCGCAAGCATCCGGGTAACTTTCCCCACAGGGTAGGACCCTGTTTTATACACCTTTTGGGAGGAAGCGATGCGATAAATGTCCAGGGTCTGCTCTTTTGTATTGGTCAGGAAAATATGGGAGCCGCAAGCTGCAATATCTCCCTCTAAAGGGCCGCTGCCGGTAACGACTCTGGCCGTGGCCACAGGCTCTTGCGGGCGGCTTAGGTCGATCAGCCAAAAGCCTGATGTCAGACGTGGAGAATCCAGGGATTCCAAATAAGCTGCTGATTCCCAAAGAACTGCGGCCTTATTCTCCCACACTGCCAGACTGCCGTAGTGCACCGGACTCTTTTCCCCCGCCGCCTTCCATTGCCCGACAATTTTGGGGTCAACAGGTGAGGCACTCATCAGCGTAAGCCCTTTCAGTTTTTCGCTGACCACCAGAAGATCGCTTCCTAAAAGTGCCACTCCCTGAATCGAAGAAAAGACCTGCCTGTCATTTTTTTCACTGCCATCTTTCTCACTGTCATCTTTCTCACCGCCATTGTCTCCTTTTCCCCCCTCCTCATCGAGCGAAGGAGTCCGGCTGATCCGGGATGGATGGCTGGGATCGGAAATATCGATGATAGATAATTTCCCATCCATCGAACCAAGATAGGCATATTGTCCGGCCACAGCCAGACAGAGAGCCGGAGCCAGGCACGAGCCCACAATGACCGGTTCTTGCACACCGGCTTCCTGTACGCCGGACGGGGCAAGTATGGAAAAATTCTGAGCACCGGCAGTATAAAGAAGACCATTCTGCCAGACCATCCGTTGTGCACCCTGAAGAGCGAGTGCACAAGCTCTTGCATCCCCCTCGCTCTCATGTTCTTTTTCTCCCTCCGGTCCGGGTACCCTTTCACTCTTCGCTTGCGTTTCTCCGCTCTGCGATAGGGTGTATCCATTACCGTCTTCCGGCAGGAGGGCTTCACCATTCTCCTGAGCACCCTGAACAGGAAGAATTTGATCTGTCAGCCAGGGAAAAGTGGCTGTCCGGCGAGCGGCGGGGATCCTCCGCTGAGACAAAAGGGGTGTCTGCCCTTCAGCAAGCGCACAGGAGGAATGTGATGTACATTCCAGCTTCCCGTCCCATTGACCGGCGGCAGGGCAGGGGGGGGAATTTTCTATACCCTCCCCATATTCAGGCGACTGGGAGAAAAAGGCTGCTGATCTACTCCTATATCTTGACAGACAAGGGAATAGAGCCAAAAAGAGAAAAAGGACCATGCTTAAAATCTTTACCAGGGACCGAGACATAAAAAATTCACCTCCCGGGTGTAGGATTTATGTCTTGACTGCGGATGATAATGAATTATTGATAATTACTGCTTTTCGGAAGAATTTACTCTTTGGATTTACCGCTTAAGATTTTTTAAAGAAGAGTGAGGGAGTAATACAGGCATACGCAAACAAAAGGAAAAGTGGTTGGATCATATCTTGAAGGCCGAAAGGAGGTTATAAGATATTTTTATATAAAAATTTATATTGATCCAACCACTTCTCATATAAGAAAAAAATGGCATAAAGCTTTTGGAATTTTTAAGCTGGTTTTTTTAAGCCCCGCAGCCGGGAGAATTCTTTTTCTAAGACTGTGTACACTTCTCTGAGGAACTTTGTTCCGCCAAAAATCATAGCAGGCATCATGACTACTACTACGGCACAGGTTAAAAGAGACAAGAGTACTAATCTGAGAGCGATGATAATTTTCATGTGGTTTGCACCTCCTGCCCCGGAATTTTGCAATTCAAATGCCAATAGATGGTTGCCTTCCTGACAGCCCTGGTCTTGATACGATCGGGATACCCCCGGAAATCAGGCTGCAATAACTGCTCAATATTCAGACAATAGTGATCATTTCATCATGAGTGCTGCCGTACCTGTGGGCATCCTCCGGGGAAGACCTGTATTGCACCGCGAACAGGAAAAAACACAATGAACGGGAAAAAGCACAACGATGCTCGACGGGGGTTGCTAAAAGTCAGTCTTTGCTTTATTATTACAAGCAGTTAACATCCTCATGCCCCGGTTTTCAAGGATAGTTAAGGAGAAGTATTTGGTGGGAAAGAATATTCTGCTCGTCACTCCCTGGATTTATGATTTTGCTGCCTATGATTTATGGATCAAGCCGCTGGGTTTTCTTTCTCTGGCAGGAGTGCTTCGGGAAAACGGATATCGGATCACCTACATCGATTGCCTCGATATTTCAGACCCGATCATGCAGGAGTATCTGATGGGCCACACTGTCAGGGTGAAGAGAAAGCCGGACGGCTCTGGCCAGTTCTTCAAAACCCTGGTGGAAAAGCCCCTCTCTTTAAAGAACATCCCGCGCAGGTATGGCCGGTACGGGATCACCGAGGAGGTTTTCAAAAAGAGGCTGCTCAAGGCCCCCCGGCCCGAGGCAGTGCTCGTTACTTCCATGATGACCTACTGGTACCCGGGTGTGGCCAGGGTCATCGAGTTAGTGCGGGAGTACGATCCACACATTCCGGTTCTGCTTGGCGGAAATCTGGTCTCCCTGTGTCCTGAAACTGCCGCAGGTCTTGGAGCGGATGTTTGCCTGCCCGGCGAGGCTGATAGTACCCTGATGCACGTTCTTAAGGATCTTACCGGTCAGCCGGTCAGCTTTGAGCCAGATCCGGACAGCCTCGACAGTTTGCCGTATCCAGCTTTTGATCTGCAAGGAAAAGTGGATTTTATCCTGCTGCAAACCTCCAGGGGATGTCCTTTTCGCTGTGCCTATTGTGCATCGGGCCTTTTGTATCCGAAGTTCCGGAGAAGATCCTGGGAGGGGGTCGTCCGGGAAATCGAATATTCGCTGCAACGGTATGATGGTGTCCGGCACTTTATCTTTTACGACGATGCCTTGTGCCACGAAGCGGAAAGTCATCTCATTCCTCTTTTGCGGGCAGTGGAGGCCAAAGGGATGCACATTCATTTCCATACGCCTAATGCCCTGCATGCGAGGGGGATCACTCGGGAAGTGGCCGGGTTGCTTTACCGTACAGGATTTCAAACCCTTCGTCTGGGGTTTGAAACCTCAGACCCCGTGCGCCAGAGGCTCACCGGTGGTAAAGTAAATAATGATCAGTTTCAGCAGGCTGTCCGGAATTTACGCCTTGCGGGTTTTTCTCCTGCTCAGATTGGTGTTTACATTTTGACCGGTCTGCCAGGGCAAACGATCGGGGAAGTAGAGGAATCTGTTGATTTTGTATTTCAAAGCGGCGCATATCCGATCTTGACCGAATTCTCACCCATCCCCGGCACTGCCTTGTGGCCGTATTGCCTGGAGAATTCTCCCTTCGATCTTTCTTCAGATCCTCTTTTGCATAACAATTCGATTCTTCCCTGTCAGGGACCCGGGCTTTCCTGGGAGGATTACCTCAGGTTAAAGCTCAAGATCCGCGACAGGCTCCGTCCGGGAAATCAGTGAGACCCTGGCCGGCTAAAGCTCAAGATCCGCACTGTGGCCCTGCGGGAAATCAGTGAGACCCTGGCGGCGGCTGATCAGTATTTGTTCAATCTTGGGAAGAATCTGCTTTTCGACGTGTTCCAATCGAAACGGCTTTCTGAGAATCTGCTGGATGTTTAAATGGCCGATAATGGACAGGGTATCCTCTACTGAAGAGCCGGTGATAATAATCACCAGAGTCTGGGAATTCAATTTCCGAATTTCCTGAAGGACATCCTTTCCTGTTTTCCCATTGGGAAGGAGAAGATCTAAGAACACGACTTCCGGGGATTTGTCACGGAATATGGACAATGCTTCATGTCCGTCGTTGGCCAGGTAGACCTCAAAACCCTTATCTTCCAGAAAAAACTTAAGGACATCCCGAATTGCAGGCTCGTCATCAATAATTAAAAATTTGTACATTATTCCTCAGTTAAAAAAGGTATAGTTACTCTCTTTATTCCCTCAATAACGGCACCCCTTTTATTCGCTGTATAACGGCCTTTGCCTGAAATCCGTGGGCAGGTTGACAACCAGAGCCATTCCCCTGTGATAATCGGCATCAGCTTCTTCAAGGCAGACCTCGCCTCCGAGCGATTTCAAAAGACGGATGCCGATACAAAGATCCAGCATTTGCGGTTCAGCATCCAGAAGGTCCTGGAGAGGCCCCTCTACATACCTGAAATCAAAGGGGAGCTTTTCGGCATCTTCGATCCGGATCTTAAGGCGAAAGCCGTGGTTATCCTCAACGACAATTACTGTTGAGCTGTCTTCAGTCAGGTTGCAGCACCGCAGAATGTTCACCAGACCGGACCGCAGGCGTGTGCTCTCACCGAGGGACAAGGATAAATCGGTGGCTGCATTTTTTTCAATGTGCACCAGGATCCCTGGTAACTCTGATTTTACCAAAAAAATAGCCTGATCAATAATCTCCATCAGGGAGTCAGCAGAGAGCCTGTTCTGACCGAGGTTGGTGAGTCCTCGAACGGAATCCAGAGTGTGGGAAATTTTAAGGCACTGTTCGATTATTTTCTCCATCGTCTCTGCTGCATTGCTGTGCTTTGATGCCTGTTTTCGGACCTTGGTCATGGATATTTCCGCATTTAAGCTGATAATAGCCGCGCGGTTCCTGATCTCGTGTGACCACTCGCGAGTCAATTGCCCCATCAGGGAGAACCAGTTTTCCTGCTTTCGCACGGTCAATAAGAGGTCCCGCTCCTTCTTCCATATATACCGCTCGATGGAATGAGCAAATTCCAGGCAAAGAATTTCCGGATGGCAGGGTTTGAACAACGGATGACAGGATGTGCTGCACGGGATAAGGTCTCTGAAGGAATCGTATTGATCAGGAGATAAAAGAGCGAAAATCTCTGCCTGAGGTACCTGCCCTTTCATGAAGGTGCTGAATTCATTATTCCCGTTAACCTGATCAAAGACAATGGCTGCCACCTGTTTTTGGGCAGCCAGAACGCGCTTACATTCGTGAATGTGGGAAACGATATGAAAAGCATAACCTTGCTGCACTTCTTTCAACCAGGACGACGTATCCCTGTCAGGATTTACTACAATAATGGGGTAAGATGAATAATCCACTCCACTGCCTTGCATAAATAATTTCTCCAACCCCTCTTTTTGAGGATCGAGCACCAATGGCAAAAGAGGCGCACGCTGTGAACAACAGGCCTTAGATTTCATTCTCCCGGCTGATAATGCCTTTGACGATTTTTTTCAGTTCTTCTATCCTGATTGACTTGCTCAGGAATTCAAAGGCACCTAAATATTTGGCCTGGTCATAATTGTTTTTTCCTCCATAGGC
The DNA here is from genome assembly GCA_040752695.1 of bacterium. Lineage (GTDB taxonomy): Bacteria > SZUA-182 > SZUA-182 > DTGQ01 > DTGQ01 > DTGQ01. Next base: position 69,859 of record JBFMGO010000011.1, on the reverse strand, counting down.
CGTAATCACGATGACCTTTACTTCCGGATGGTTTTGCTCGATGCACTCCAGGAACTCGATACCATCCATTTGAGGCATTTTCAAATCAGTCAGTACCAAATCGAAGGTTTGCTTTTCCAGGTGCTCAAGAGCCATTTTCCCATTTTCGGCCGTAGTTATTCTAAATCCCTCGTCCTCGAGTATATCTCTCAGTACATCCCGCATGCCTGTATCGTCATCAACTAATAAGATATGTTTCGGTTCCATCGTGTGTTCCTCACGCTTATTTCAATTTTTACTTATAACAACAGGTAATAACCTCGATTATTATAATATTTATAAAGATGTAGAGCTATTATATATGCATTTATCTTCAAAGTAAAGAATAAATTCGTAACCTCCCGTTGTTCATCTTCTATCTTAGATTATTTACCTTTTTTCTGTGTTGTTGGTCTTCTATCTTGGATTGTTTACCTTTATAGAGAAAGCTGACAGGATGAGAGAAAGCTGGCAGGGTAATTGCCGTGACATGCACTAAAGACCTTTTTACGATTTGATCTTGCGCCTGATCTGGCTGATTTGGTCCCGGATACGGGCAGCCTCTTCGAACTCAAGGCGGGATGCGGCTTTTTTCATTTGCTGCTCCAGCCGGGGAATGAGTTCTTCGGGCGAATCAGTTCCGTAGGGTGTCTGCTCCTCCCCGACTGCGGGCACGGTGGAGTAATCCGACGCATAAGGAGTTTGCAGTAAAGAGTCGATGACCCTGCGTACCGATTCAGGAGTAATGTGGTTGGTTTTATTGTATTCCCTTTGCAGGTTTCTTCGCCGGTTGGTTTCATCAATGGCTGTTTGCATTGAGGCTGTTACCCGGTCTGCATACATGATCACCCTGCCCTGAACATGCCGGGCTGCCCGCCCCGCTGTCTGGATCAGAGAGACCGAAGAGCGCAGGAATCCCTCTTTATCCGCATCCAGAATGGCCACCAGCGAGACCTCTGGAATATCCAGCCCTTCCCGCAGGAGGTTAATGCCCACCAGAACGTCAAAGTGGTTTTGCCGCAGTTCGCGAATCAGGGTAGTCCTTTCGATGGCATCGATTTCCGAATGCAGGTACCGGACCCGGACCCCTAAATCTGTGTAATACTCGGTCAGATCTTCGGCCATTCTCTTGGTCAGGGTAGTGACTAAAACCCTGTCTCCCTGCTGCACGGTTTTTCTGATTTCCTCCAAAAGATCATCCACCTGGGTGCCTGCAGGTCTGACCTCGATTTCGGGGTCCATCAAGCCGGTGGGGCGGATAACCTGCTCCACTATCAACCCCTGACTGACCGACAGTTCATATTCGGATGGTGTGGCTGAAACATACACCACCTGATGCACTCTTTGCTTAAATTCTTCAAAGGTAAGGGGGCGATTGTCATAGGCTGAAGGAAGGCGAAAGCCGAAATTGACCAGGCTTTTTTTCCGGGAACGGTCTCCGGCACACATGGCCCGCAATTGGGGAATGGTTACATGGCTCTCATCGATGATAGTAAGACTATCCTGGGGGAAATAGTCCAAAAGAGTATACGGCGGCTCATTGGCCTGTCTGCCATCCATATGGCGCGAATAGTTCTCGATGCCGTGACAGTAACCGATTTCCTGAAGCATTTCCAGATCGAAATTGGTCCTTTGCTCAAGACGCTGGGCTTCGAGGAGCTTATCTTCAGCCTTCAGCACTGCCAGTTGCTCTTCGAGTTCCCGGCTGATGCGGCCTGTGGCCAATTCCATTTTCTCTTTCGGCAGTACATAGTGGCTGCCGGGATAGATATTGATAGAGTCCAGCCGTTTGAGCACCCGGCCTGTCAATGGATCGATGAGGGAAATGGCGTCCAGTTCGTCTCCGAAAAATTCGAGCCGTACTGCCATCTCCTCCTCATAACTGGGGAAGATTTCAACGGTGTCGCCGCGCACCCGGAAAGTGCCCCGGTGAAAGTCCAGGTCATTACGGCTGTACTGCATGCTGACCAGATCCTTCAACACCTGTTTTCTCAGCAGCCGATGACCCGGCTCCAGCCAGATGCGCATATGCTGATACTCCTCTGGCGATCCAAGGCCATAAATACAAGACACACTGGCCACCACGATGACGTCCCTGCGCTCGAAAAGGGATCTGGTGGCGGAATGCCTCATTTTATCGAGGTTTTCATTGATGGAAGAATCTTTCTCGATATAGGTATCCGTTTGCGGGATATATGCCTCCGGCTGGTAGTAATCATAATAGCTGACAAAATATTCTACCGCATTGGCCGGAAAGAATTTGCGAAATTCCAGATACAACTGCGCAGCCAGGGTCTTGTTATGGGAAATCACCAGGGTGGGTTTCTGGACCCTCTCGATAAGATTAGCCATGGTAAAGGTCTTGCCGGAACCCGTAACACCTAAAAGAACCTGATGCTGTATGCCATGGATGACATTTTCAACCAGCTCTTCGATAGCTTTCGGCTGATCTCCCTGCGGCTGATATTCGGAAGAGAGACGAAATCGGCCATTCGTGTTAACAAAGTTAACATTTTTTAAATTCATTGCTGATTATCTATACATTCATGGGTTATAATCCCTAAACATATCGTAAACACATTATTCCGTATAATTATACCACACCTGAGTGATAATAAAAATATCCTCTTGTGCCTGCACATGCTGACGATGTGCCCGCCTCTGCCTATGATTTCCCTGGAAATGCCTGCATCTTGCCGGCAGATGATTTGCCCGCATCTGCCGATGATGCACCTGCATCTTGCCGGCAATGGCTTCCGCCGGGATATCTACCCGTGAAAGATGTTGGATTCAGGGCTCTCCAGGTCGAAAGAAGAGGGGGAAGAAATTACCCGCTGCTTAAAAATTATGTCCAGTTTTTCGCTCAGGATTTCTTCGAACATTTTCGCCAGGATCAGTTCTTCCTCATGGATGCTCTCTTCTACACTGATAACCGCTTGAGACATTTCTTTTCTCCCTCACTGGAAGGTTAACGTTTAACGACGCCGGAGAACGAGACTCCACAATCTCAGTAGTTCGGCAATGCACTCTCATCTGGTTTCACACTTCTGCAAAGTATATACCAGCACCTTGAACAGGCCATTCTAACTGCTTATCGTCCATTTCTTTCCCAATGAAAATCTGTTTTGTTGCCGAAAAAAAATATGGGAAATATCCTGGCAAAGATGATCAGGCAGATGATCCCGAGCCTATCCGCATGGAAGCTGCAAAGAATGTGACTGTTTGTTATTAAGACAATGCCTGTATATATAATGAACATATGTGTACATAAACCTGTTGCTTTGAAAGGCTATTTGTGGCATACTGACGACTATGAGAAGACGCAAAATAATTCTGGCCAATGACGAAGTAGACTCTTTAAAAAATCTCAAGGTTGCCCTGGAAAACCAGGGGTATATCGTTTTCCAGGCTAATGACGGTCCGGAGGCTATTGATCTGCACGATAAGGAAAAGCCTGATCTGGTCATTCTGGATATTTCCCTGCCGAAAATTTCGGGTATCGACGTGTTGCGGCTTATCAAAAAAAAGACACCCCGTTTGCCGGTAATGGTCGTTGCCAATCATGTTTCAACCAATTCAGCCATCGAGACTATGAAGCTGGGGGCTTACGACTATATCACCCAGCCCTTCGAGATTCCCAAAATGCTGGATATCATCAATACGGCCCTCTCTCTGGATTCAGAAACGGAAAGGCGAATTGCCATAAATCCGGGAACCTTTGCTCACGGGTCTTTTGAGGCCGATACCATCATCGGCAACAGCCGGGAAATGCTCGAAATCTATAAAATGGTTGGTCAGGTGGCCCAAAGCGACGCTCCCGTCCTGATCCAGGGAGAAAGCGGAACAGGAAAGGAACTGATCGCCCGCGCTATTTATCATCACAGTCTGAGGAGTGATAAACAGTTCCTGGCCATAAATTGCGCAGCCATTCCCGAACAACTGCTCGAAAGTGAACTTTTCGGCCATGAGAAAGGCTCTTTTACCGGTGCTCTGAATAAAAAGGTAGGCAAGTTCGAGCAGTGCAATGGCGGAACCATCTTTCTGGACGAGATCGGCGATATGGCCCTGTCTGCCCAGAGCAAGGTGCTGAGGGTCTTGCAGGATCAGGTATTCGAGCGGGTCGGCGGGCACGAAAGCATCAAGGTGGATGTGCGGGTTATTGCCGCTACCAACAAAAGCCTTGTCCAGGCCGTGAAAGAGGGAATCTTTCGGGTAGATCTTTTCTACCGGCTCAAAGTTATCTCCTTCTTTTTACCCCCGCTCAGAGAGCGGCCCGAAGATATTGCCTTATTGGCCGACTACTTTTTGCTGAAATACCGCCATAAACTCAAAAAAGAAATTAACGGCATAGCCCATTCCACCATGGTGATGCTCACCCAGTATCATTGGCCGGGAAATATCCGCGAGTTGGAAAACGTAATCCAATCGGCCATCGTTCTGTGCAAAGGCGATGTCATCCTGCCCGAACATCTTCCGATCGGCGAGATGATGGAAAAGAAAAAGCACCCTTCAGTCTGTATCGATCAGATTGACGATTATGCGGAAATATTCGAGGATATGCTGAGCCCGAGCATCGACCGGCTCATCGATCAGGAGGCGGACGATATTGCTACCCGCCTGACTGATGGTCTGGAAAAGGCCATGATAAAACGCACACTGCAAAAGGTAAACAACAATCAGGTCAAAGCTTCCAAGGTGCTCGGCATCAGCAGGAACACCCTTCGGAGCAAGATCGAAAAATTCAGCCTGTAGGGCAAAGGGCCTTTTTAGAGCGGTTTGCACGTGATCAAACCATAAATAAGGATAATTCCGCAATTAAGGATAATTCCTCCCTCCTTCCCCCTGCATCCTCTGTTTGAGAAAAGGGGGAGCTTTTGGTGCTCCCCACCCATCTCCCCCCATGCAAGAGTTATATAAAATGGTAAATGTCAAGCCATATCCTGCTAAAAATTTCCACTTAATTCAACGAAATCTGCAAAGTTTTTCATCATATCGATCATTGACCGATGGAAGCCATTGATTTTTAATTACTAATTTTTAGGCTAATTTGGCATAATTTTTGTATATTTTCTTCTCTAAATATCCAAAATTATACTGTTACCGCTCATGTGTCTCCACACGATTATGCAGTCGTGCATAATCGGAAAGTAAGGCCACTCTTCATGGCATCTTGAAGAGTTTGCTATATTATTTATGAAATAGGGGCATTTATCTTATGAAAGAAATAGGGACAATGGAAAATAATCAAGCAACTTTCGTTTTTCACACTCAACAGTGTCAATAACTAAGGGAGAAAAAGTATCATGAGACGAAGGTGCCAGGGAATATCAAGACTGCTGTTAGCAGGATTGATCGGTGTGTTATTCTTTTCACATGCCATAGGTAAAAGTCAGGCAGCGGATTTTATTATCGCTCTGGATGACAGCTCTCACATTTACTATGCCAGGAGCAATGGTGATGGCACTTTCAGCGATTATGGCACCATAGATTATCTGGGTGCGTATAACTCCCGTGCCCTGACCATCAATGACTTCGATAGTGACGGCGATATGGATTTTATCGCTGGCGGAGGCACGGGAAGTGTCGCCTATTTTTATCTCTTTTTAAATAATGGAGACAATACCTTTTCTAGAGCAGGCATGGTTGGCACGTTGAGTAATGCAAATTCCTGGGCTATGGATGCGGCTTCGGGAGATTTCAATCATGACGGCAACATGGATTTTCTTGCCAATGTGAATAATCCCTATACAGGGGTCTTTCTGGGCGATGGTCAGGGCAACTTCACCAAAACCGAGTTGAATCTGGGAGACTATGGCCGTGGCATGGATGTGGCCGACTTTAATAACGATGGGAATCTGGACTTTGCCAGGGCCCGGCATTCGAATGGGTATACCTATATACATCCGGGAAATGGAGACGGGACTTTTGCTTCCGCCATTTATGTTGGAGATACAGGGGATGATCCATACGGCCTGGCAGCAGGTGATTTCGATAATGATGGAAAAGTGGATCTTATCGTCAACAGCGGCAGTGGAGGTAATCCTTACTTTTTTAAGGGCAATGGAGACAATTCGTTTCAGGCTGCCGTTTACGTAAGCAGCCTCGATTTCAATAACCACGGTGCGTATGACGGCTATGACTTTGATGGAAATGGAAATCTCGATCTCGTGGTCACTACCTATGGTGGCCGCCAGGTCTTATATTATCCAGGCAATGGAGATGGCACCTTCGGGACTCCGGTAACCATCGGCACAACGGGCAGTTATAACACCATGTGCATATCCGCCCAGCCAATCGGGCCTCCGGCTGGCGTGCCTGCCGCTGTGGTCAGTCCTCTTGAGCAAACCATATCGAAAGGAGGCACTGCCAATCTGGATGGTTCCGGCTCTGCCGATTCCGATGGGACCCTGGCTTCATGGGTCTGGAATTTCGGTGACGGCTCTGCTCCCGAATCCGGTTCAGGGGCGAGTGTCGGAGCCACCAGCCATGTGTATGCAACTGAAGGAAAATTCTTCCCCACCTTAAAGGTTACGGATAATGACGGGAAAAGTGATTATGCTGTTGCCGTGGTTATTGTCGAAGGCGATGCGCCGGCTGTGGATACAACAGCGGTAACGTTTGGCGAGGCACTTGCCGATAACGGCCTTTGGAGCCTGACCCTGGACGGCACACATTATGCCACTGATACGGAAGGCATCGTTTCTTACCGGTGGAATCTTGGCGATGGCTGCACGGATGATTTTGAAGACGGCTCAGCCAACGGGTGGGATGTCTTTGCAGGTACCTGGGAAATGTACACCGCATCTCCCATCGCTGGCAGCTTCTCCTATCGCCAGACGAATACCAGTCTTGACCGCACCTGGACCTTGTTCGATAAGATATACGATACGAACATAACCATCGAGGCGGATGTCTTTATGATAACCGGCTCCGGCGAGGAGGCCCATATCATATTCAAGGCCAGGGATGACCGTAACAACTACGAGTTTATCCTGAGGGGAAGGGGAAATAACGATGTTCTTTTTTACAAACGGGTGAATAACAGCGCCACATCGTTATTCGAATATGATCTTCCTTCAGTTCTCGCTTCTTATCCCATCGATACCGGGTTCACCTATCACGTCAAAATCGTCTGTACAGGCTCCAAGCATGATTTTTATCTGGACGGGGTGTTTCTTTTCTCCTTTGAAGACTCTACCTTCAGTACGGGCAAGGTTGGATTTTCCACCTACAGGACCGATGCCATCTTCGACAATTTTTCGGTCACGGCAACCGGGGAGGGACAGACTGTCCAGCATGCTTTTAGCGGTGGAACGTATGATGTGGATATGACGGTAAAAGATGCAGCCGGTCAGAGCGCTGCCGGCATAGTACCCATGACCATGCAGCCGGGAGCTGCACCGCAGGCGGATGCCGGCGGGCCTTACAGCGCAGATGAATCGGTGGCCGCAGAAGGCGGCTGGACCTTCAGCCTGAATGGATCTTCTTCTTCCGATGATGTGGAGATCAGAAAATATACCTGGAACTTTGGCGCGGATACCTTTACCGGCACTGCCTTTCAAGACGGAAAATGGTACACCAACGGCGGCATTACCCAGAACGATGCAGTCTCCCTGACTGGAGCCGGCAGTTGGGGTAACCGCTATATGGTTACCAAGGCCACCTTCCCCAAGGTGAAAGGGCAAACCTTCGAGGCCAGCATCAAGGCAGCCGGAAGCGGTGAATGTATGTTCGGTTTCAAGAACAGCAGCACCACAAACTTTACGTACACCCAATTCCCTTACGAATTTTATATTTCCGGCGGAACTATCTACATTTATGAAAATAGTTCTTCCCGTGGTTCTACGGGATATACCATCTCCTATAATACCTGGTACGATTTTAAGATCGAGCTGTTGGAGACAGGGGCGGTATACTCTTACCGGCCCTCCGGAAGCACGGTCTGGTACGAGATTTACCGTTCCGGTTATACTACCGGGGATACGGTTTTGAGAAAAGGCATAGTCGTCGCTAGCGGAACCTATTCTATGGACGACTTTCAGGAAAGTACGGCCGGTGTCACCTCCGATTTTACTCTTTACCGTGGTATCGGAGTGTTTAGTGCGGATTTGACCGTCCTTGACCGTGCCGGTCAAACCGATACGGATAGCTTCACGCTCGTCACCACAGCCGGTGATATTCCGTCTGCCGAGGCGGGATTGGATCAGACGAAGGATGAAGCGGATGCGTCCGATGGTACCTGGACAGTGAATTTCGATGCTTCAGGCTCCGGTGACGACTATGGCATTTATCTCTACGAGTGGGATTACGATAACGACGGAACCTTCGATGCCACAGGTTCAACAGGCATACACACCTGGACGAGTGCGGGGATTTATACCGTAGCCCTCAGAGTAACGGACCATGCTCTTCAGACCCATAGTGACACCTTGACAGTCGCTTTGAACCAGGGTGATCCTCCTCAGGCAGATGCAGGCGGACCCTATGCGGTAGATGAAAATACGGGCAGCGCCTTTGAAGGTGGATGGACAGCTACCCTTGATGGTTCCGGCTCTTTTGATAATGAATCGAATATTTACTATGTCTGGGATCTGGGTACCGATACCTTCGACGGTACGGTTATCAATAATCGGAAGTGGGTATACAGCGGCGCTGGAGTGGCCCAGAATAATGAGATTTCCATAGCAGGTGTCAGCTCCTGGGGACAGCGCTATCTCTTCAGCAAGGATACCTATAGCAGGGCTAAGGGAATGGCCTTTGAAGCCAGGATCAAACATAGCGGTGGTCATGTCATGATCGGGTTCAAGGATACCGGTGCCAATTACCAGTACAGCTATATGCCTTATGCCATCTATTTCAATGGCGGCAATCTTTATATTTATGAAAGTGGATCGAGCAGAGGCGATACAGGTTATGATTATGCCTACAACACCTGGTACGAAGTCCGCATCGAGCTCAAAGAGACGCAGGGAGCACGATATTATTATCGCTCTTTGGGATCTTCGGATTGGATCCTCTTGTATGATTCAACTTATAGCAATGCTGCCTCCTTGAAACGGGGCGTGGATGTATACTCAGGAACATTCGTCATAGACAATCTGAAGGAAATCGCTGGCGGCCAGGCACCCAGCTACCGTTTCTACGGTCTGGGGAGCCACACGATTAATCTTACGGTCTATGATCAATCCATGCAGACGGATACCGATTCTTCGAGCGTCACCACTCAAGTCAATGCCGCGCCTGTTGCCAATGCCGGACCGGACAAGAGCGGGAATGAAACGGATGCCTTCGAAGGAACCTGGACCATTGATTTTGACGGCTCTGCTTCGACCGACGATCATGGCATCTATACGTACGAGTGGGATTGGGATTATGATGGAACCTTTGATCCGTCAGGGGATACGGGTGCTGCGGCTACGCATGTTTTTTCCGCAGCCGGAAGCTATACGATAGCTCTCAGAGTGACCGACCATGTCTTGCAGTCGGTCATCGATACGGCCACGGTCAATCTGACCAATGGTGATCCCCCGACAGCAGAGGCAGGCAGCGACATCACTACCGAGGGCTGCTGGCCGGTCATTTTCAACGGCGGGAACTCCGCGGACGATTTAGGTATCTATAAATATGAATGGAATTTCGGGGACGGCACCACGGGATGGGGAAAGACCCCTTCCCATATTTATTGGAATCCCGGAGATTACACGGTTACTCTTACCGTGTATGATAATGTCCTGCAGTCCGACTCCGATACCCTGACCGTTCATGTCATTGCAGCCGCAGATCCGCCGGTGGCCGATGCAGGAGGTCCTTACAACGCCGGTGCAGGCGGTCCTCCGGCTTACTTCAACGGCGGCAGTTCGACCGATGACTATGGCATTGTCAAATATCTCTGGGATGCAGATAACTCGGTGGACAGCGACGGTGACGGAAATTTCACCAACGATATGGACGTTGTGGGAAGAAAGCCGTTTTATACCTATTCGACTGCGGGGATCTACACCGCTACTCTGACCGTGGTTGATGGAGCAGGGCAAACAGCTACGGCTTCGGCCACGGTGAATGTGGCCACGAATCTGGCACCGGATGTCATTTGTGTGCCATGGAGGGCCGGTGATCCCACTATTCCCCATGAAACCTATAACGGCAGAAGCATCAGGCTGAAAGCCATTGTCAGGGATGCGGGCAACCTCACCTACCAGTGGAATTTCGGTGACGGATCGGCTCTCTATCCAGCAACACCGGCTTCGGTCAGCAACAAATATGCGATTGAAGCCAGCCATACCTATCCGAATTCCGCTGATGGCACTCCCTATACGGCAACCCTTACTGTATGGGACAGCAGCGGCCTGATCGGCACGGATTACTATTATGTTGTCGTCAAGCCCAACAATCTTGATACAAAGACCAACATCGCCATTGACGAGGGCCTGTGGTGGCTTCACAAAAACCAGGATAAAGGCGATGGGAAGTGGACATCGTATAGCTCTTATTATGCATCCCCGACCGGTTCGGCAATTCAATCTTTTGAGATCAACGGCCACCTTCAGGATGGCGATAATCAGGAGAATCCTTATGTAGAGACAGTGAACAAAGGTTTTGCCTTCATGTTCACCAGGCTTTCTTCAGCCAATATCGGCAACCAGACATACGGAAACCCTGACACCAACGGGAATGGAATAGGTATCCAGGTGAATGACGGATATCCGATTTATCAGGGCGGTATGGTCATGGATGCCATTGCCTCCTCCAATGCACCTTTAGCCTTTGCCACAACCGGAGGCACTAATATCAAGGGACGCTTCTACTACCATATTCTCACCGATATGGTGGATATGTACGCCTGGGGCCAGTATGACAGTTCCTCAGTTGGCGGCGGCTGGCGATATAACTGGAACGAACATCCGGACAACTCCGCCTGTCAGTGGGCAGCCATCGGCATGCTCGCTGCTGAGGACAACTTTGGTATCAATATACCCCAATGGGTCAAAAACCGAAACAATGTCTGGTTAAATTACAGTTACGATGGAACCGGATTTGGTTACACGGGTGCAGGAAATGGAGTAGCACTTACCCCATCGGGTATGGTTCAACTCGCCTTCTGCGATAAACGCACATCCGACTCACGATGGAGAACCGCAGAAGATTATATCGCCAATAACTGGTTCTGGCAGAATGGCAATTATTATGGTACTTACGCCCTGGTCAAGGCTTTACGCCTTGCCTTGCCGGATCCGGTAGTAACGCTGAGTGCAACAGGGCTTGACTGGTACAATGATCCGACAACCGGTGTCAAAAAGAGAATCGTGGATCAGCAGAACAGCAGCGGTTACTGGAATGTAAGCTATGGTACTGGCTTTTCCACTTCCTGGGCAGTCATTATGCTGACACCCACCCTCTTTGTGCAGCCGCCCGTGGCTGACGCAGGGGATGATATCATCTGGGCCTATGATATGGAGCTTTCCTTTGATGCTTCAGGATCGTTCCATATGGACCCATCGAGGAGAATCGTCAGGTACGAGTGGGATTTCGATGGCGATGGGATCTGGGATTTCACCACTTCCGATCCTTCCGATGTCAATGCCAGATACACCTACGCTGATCCGCATCCCGGTGACGCAGGCGATCCGCCGCAGATCTTTACAGTCAAGCTCAGGGTTACCGATGACAATGACCCGGTCCAGACCGATATCGACTTCAGAGAGGTAACGGTAGCCGAACCGCCTCATGCACCCTTTGCCATGCATGGCGGCTCTTATCACGTGACTGCCGGTATCCCCTTTATCCTGGATGCCTCAGGCTCCTACGACATCGATCTTGGCGACAGTATTTCCCGCTATCAATGGGATCTAGATAGCGATGGTGTCTGGTTCGATGACGTGGATCTTGACACGACAAGCCCCACTGCGACTTTCACTTTCTCTACACCGGGGCTTTACCTGATCGGCCTTAAGGTTTGGGATAACGGGGCTTTTAACCCCCTTGGCTGCCAGATCGGGATTGATTGCCAGCCCATGGTGTCAACCCCCGTTTACACTACGGTTACGGTATATGCCAACCAGCCGCCGGTGGCTGAGGCGGGTGGACCGTACACCGTGGATGAGGGCAGTGCCATTATCCTGGATGGCAGCGGCTCCTTCGAGCCCAATGGCGATGCCATGTCTTATGCCTGGGATCTTGATAATGACGGCGCCTTCGATGATTCCACAGATGTCAAGCCGACTCATACCTGGATGGATAACGGCATCTATACGGTCGGGCTGAAAGTATCGGATTCCCTGCTCGATGATACCGATACAGCTACCGTTACCGTGAATGACCTGGGACCGGCTGCCGGCTTTACCTGGAATCCCGATCCACAGGCTGAGGGGTCAGCGATAAGCTTTACGGATACTTCCACATCTTACCCCGATGCCATAGTGAACTGGTCCTGGGATTTTGGCGGTCTCGGAACCAGTAATGACCGAAATCCCGGCTTTATCATTCCGGATGACGGTATCTATACCGTGACCCTGACCGTGACCGACGATGACGGCTCCGTATCTGCGGTATCCCACGACATTACGGTCACGGATCTTGCTCCCACGGCATCCCTTATGGGGGACACCCTCGTCCTGGTGGACGATCTTGCTCACTATACTGCAGGTCATACAGACTCCAATCCGGATGATATCGTCCTTTATGAATGGGATTGGAACTATAACGGCACAAACTTCCAGCCTTCGCTGGATGAAGGGCAAATTCAGAATCATGCCTGGGCAGCCCCTGGCACTTACGCCGTCGCAGTCAGAATAACTGACGAAGACGGGGATACGGATGTAGCATTCTTGTCCGTAACCGTCCGGTCACGGCCTGATCTTACGGTGTCGGTCAATGATATCACGCTCACCCCTGCCGGGCCGATCATGTCTGGAACCGGCGTACTCGTTGATGTAACGATACACAACCTGGGACAGACATCTGCGACAGCTCAGGTGAGCTTTTATGACACTGTCAAGGACGCGGGGCACCTGATAGGAACCCGGAGCCTTTCAATCGGAGGAAACGGCTCGGCACCGGTACAGGCCAATTGGGACACGACAGGTCTTTCAGATGGGCAGCACCTCGTATGGGTTGTCATATCCGATGCCGATCCCACCGAGTCCAACACCTCCAATAACGAGGCAGACAAAGCTCTTGTCATCGATGACACGCCTCCTGTTATTTCTTCCGTGACCACTTCGGTCGGTGCCGATACCGACGACTCTTACGTAGTCGGCTCCACGGTCAGGATACTGGTATCCGAGCAGAATAGCGAAACCGGCTTAGTCGGCACGGTAACGATTACGACCGACAGCGGTGATCCAGTCGTAACTGCCGCACCATTGGCAGAAGCGGGAGGTGGAAGCTACACCTATGATTGGGACACTACAGGCAGAAATGCCGGAGAAGTCTTTTATTGTGAAACCACGCTGAGAGATGCAGCAGGAAATGAAGACACGGACGGCTTGCCTTCGGCCCCTGACAGAGAGATTACCCTGCATGAGAAGATCAGGGTCAGTGCACCCACACTTACCGCCTGGGAGGGGAAAACGGCGAGTTATAGCCTGACCATCGATAACGATGGATCTGCACCGGTCAGTGTGACGGGAGCTCTTATACTGGGTGGAGTGGCAGGCTCGCAGTTTAACATGACCAGTGCTTTACCTTTGCAAATCGATGGATATTCACATGCCACGCTGGATTTTGAGATAGATGTCCCCGATGGAACAGGGAGTGAGCCTGCTCCGGCAGTCTATCCCCAGACCGCATCGGTTATAACTTCTCAAAATACCCTTGGGGAATCCTTCTTCGATGTACTGGTGTACAGCTACTATGCAGCGGTCCTGGACATCCATGTGGTAGACGATTCCACTTCGGCTTCTTTAGCGAATGCTCTGGTTGTCCTGGAGGATATCCCAGGGAACCTGACTACCGATGCAGATGGATGGGTCCGCAATGTCGTTGTACCTTCGGGCGGCAGATCGGCTTACGTCTGGCGGGAACATTATCTCCCCAAGGCCGAACCGCTGCGTCTTTTCAGTGGATTCAATACCGCCGAAGTACGGCTGTTACCTGGTGAAGTGCTGGAAGTCGAGGAAGTGAATTCCACGCGCCTGACTATCGAAGAAATCGTGGAGCGCGGCGTCGATCTGGAAGACCCCGATAATTACTGGGTATATGACTTCGTTGTAACACTTGCGGTGGCGCCTGTTACCATTCCGAATGTCGTTCTCCCCAATAATCCTGCCCCTGGCAGTACGTACTCGCTGGGAGGCGGTGGCGGCGGCGGTTACTGGGTCGGCGGCACGGTTACTTATGTAGAGCCAGCCCCTGGTGAGCCGGTCTATCCGGTATACACTTTCATCATCATTCCGGGTGAAATCAAATTATTGAAGGAATTCTTCAGTGTCTCGGCACGCATCAAGAATAACGCACCTGAAGGAAGCCCCTTCAATATCGTTAATACTACCGCTACCTTGGTATATCCGGCTGATAAGCTGACCCTGGTGGATTTATTCGGAACTCCTCAGGATGTTACGAAGCAGGTCGGCCCATCGGGTATCATTCTCGCAGGAGCTGAGGAGAGTGTCGATTGGGTGCTGCGCGGCGATGTGGAAGGAGAGCATACCGTCACCGTCAATGTCAATGGCACTCTGGTACCGTTTAATGTAAATCTGCAGGCAAGCAATTCCGGAACGGTCGATGTCTATGGGAAGCCGGAACTGAAAGCCGTGTTTTTCGTAAACGATCCGGCCTGGCCTGCTGGCGGTCCGTACATTGTACAGGCAGGACAGGATTTCACCTTCGGTATCAAAGTCACCAATAAATCCGAAATCCCTGTCTACAGGGTAAGCGCTGAATTGTTCCCCGATCGGTTCGTCAATGCCCAGCTTGCAGCAGGAGAAGTCGCGATAAAAGACTTCATCCCGACTGATCTGGATCCTGATGAAACCGGATTGGTATCGTTCCAGATTACCTCCCTCATTACCGGCTTCATTATCCCATCGCTCTCCAGCGTGGAAGGTGATCCATTACTGAATGCCTCGCTGGATATTGGAAGCGGGTCAGGAGCCCTGGCTGGATTTGCCAGTTCGACTGTCGATGTGGAGATTACCGATCCACAAGGCCGTGTGTTCGATAAAAATGGCAGCCAGATCCCTGATACCAGCTATAACGAAGTGGATTTTGGGAACGACAGACAGGTCCAGTTCTACATTCCCAACTACATTCCCGGTACGTATCACCTGAAAGTGTGCCCGGATGAGAATGCTCAACCCGGCGACACTTACACCCTCAAGGTGTGGTATGACGAACAATGGATTACCCTGGCACAGGACAAACCAGTACCGGCCCAGGGCGTGTGTCATGAGTATGTCTTAGGCCCGGTGGCGGAATTCACCTGGTCTCCGGAACCCCAGGACGAAGGTTCAAGCGTAAGCTTCACCGATATTTCAGCCTCTGTCCTCCCCTATCCTATCAGCGGATGGGCCTGGAATTTTGCCGGGCTGGGTACCAGCAGCGACCCGAATCCAGTCTTTACTTTCAACGATAACGGCACCTATGCGGTGACTCTCACGGTTACCGATAATCATGGTTTGACCGATACGGTATCCCATACCATTACCATCAGGGACCTTGGCCCCACAGCGCACATCACGGGCCCTGTATCCCTCGATAAGGGCCAGAGCGGTACTTATGACGCAAGCGGCTCCACATCGAGTCCTGACACGATTGTCAGCTATGAATGGGATTGGAATTATGACGGCAGCACCTTCACGCCTTCAGGAGATACCGGACAAATTCAATCGCATGCCTGGAGCAGTAATGGCATGTATACCGTTGCCCTTCGGGTAACCGACGATGACGGCAGCACCGATATTGCCACTTTGGTGGTGAACGTTATCGAGACATGTCCGCTTCTGCCAGCGGTTGTGATGCATGCACCCGCAGATGGTGCAGTGGATGTTTCTCTCACTCCGACTTTGACCTGGAATTCGGTTCCGGGAGCCTTGTCTTATCATCTCACCATGACGGATGAGCATGGAGTATCGGTGATCGATAATGCGGCTATTACTGCTGCCTTTTTTATCGTCCCGGTTGGTGCTTTGGCTGAAAACACCCGGTATACCTGGAAGGTAAGAGCGGTGAATGGCTGTGGAGAGGGTGGGGACACGGTTCCCTTCAGTTTCACTACCATCTCTGCGGTATCACCTACCTTGACCGTGGGAACCCCGAATGGCGGTGAAATATTGACCGGCGGGAGCACCTATGAGATCACCTGGAATTATACCGGTAATCCCGGCACCTATGTGAAGATAGAATATAATACCGGTGGCCGTATATGGATGACAATTACCTCAACCGCAGTCTGTGCTGACAAACAGTACTCGTGGACAGTGCCGCTCGTATCTTCAACACGCTGCCGGATTAGGGTTACTTCAACGAGTGATCGCAGCATTACCGATATGAGCAATGCTGATTTCACCATTCACTAGGTACACCGTGTACATGAAATACCTGGCCAGTTGGCCCGGGAAGCTTCTCATCCTATCCCTCGCCCCCCCTCCTAGAGGGGGAGGGGGATAAGGTGGTGAGGGGCGGCAGGAGCGCGGCAAACCGGTCGGGTAATTCCTGCGGTCTGTACCGAGCTTTTTCAAAGCAACAGGGGAAGGAATTGGATACATCATTACTCATTCTCATTCACTCACGCTCTATCAAAGGAGGTTTCGACATCATGAAAAGGTTTTTCCTCTGGATATCGGCTGTATTATTGGTAGTTGGTTTTGTCGGCACATCGTACGCTACCACTTTTATTAACGGCAGCTTTGAAGATTCTGGCATTCTCACGGGGTGGACACATAACGGTATTGTCTCCCAGGTTACCAGTGGTACAGTCTCCTTTGACGGCATAAGCTATGATATTACCGCAGTAGATGGTAACTCAATGGCTTTGCTCTCAAGCCCTGGCCTTTCCGGAGGCGGCAGTTATACCAATAATTGGATCAGTCAAGATATCCCAAACTTTCAGGGAGGAACAATCTCCTTTTATTACAATATGTTTTCGACTGACGGATACGGTAACGACCGGTTTATGGTAAATTTCTACGATGAAAGCGGTTCTGAAATTATCAATGCGAGGCTGGAGCTCGATGAACTAACAGGTGCTCCATACTCCTACGATCCCACCGATCCTTATTATGGTCTCTATTACAGCGGCTGGCAGCAGTATTCACATGACTTTGGCGTTTACGCTACACCTTTTACCCTGAGTATTAAGCTTTCAGCCGGTAACGGAGTGGACGATTCAGCCAATACCTGGACGTATCTGGATGATTTCCAGCCTTCATCTTCGCAGTCAGCGGTTCCATTGCCCGGGACTATATTTCTTCTTGGCTTTGGCCTGCTCGGCTTGATAGAATGCAAGCGAAGAGGATTGAAAGCGTAATCGAGCGGGCCCATGTTTGTAAAACCAAAAAGGAGGTGATTATGGCCAAACGGTTCATAACCATGACAGTAGTTTTTGGAGCATTTCTCTTGCTCTTGAGCTTCCACCCTGCATATGCGGACGCCGTAAATGTTGAACCAGCGGATGAGGTAATCAATACTGCCACTGTTCCGGAGGGAACAGACACAGGCGGCGCGGCAGTAGAGAAGAAAACGACTTTGGATGAGTCGGTGGTAAAGGAGTTAGTGGATATATACTATAACCGGCCACAAGACTTGCCCCAGGATGATGAATCCATGGAAGCGGTAAGAAAGATGGTCCGTGAATATGAATTGAAGGCTAACCCCTCCGGCAAGGAGTAAGAACTGACCCGTTAGTCAGTCGTCACTGATTTGACAAAAAAGAGTCTTGATAGAAAGCCCTGTGCTCATTTACGGAGCACAGGGCTTTCTATGGTTTCCTGTGCAGCCCGTAATTGCAGGATATTTACCCGTAATTGCAGGGTATCTATTCAAACCTGAACGGTGATTCTTTCATGATGAGAAAAAATATGCAAATACGTCAAAGATCGGCCTTCTTGTTCATTATCAGTGCCACCAGCGTATTATTCTGCCTTTTCTTTTCAGCAGGTTATTCAGCTTCTCAAGGTGCTCCGGACCCAGGTGCTCACTCCCGGACCGCTCCAGGTCAGGCAGAGAAAAATCCATCTGTTCAGCAGATCGGTCCTGATGAATTCAGAATCGGAAAGGTGATTCTGAATAAAAGCAAGAGAGAAATCTATCTTTCAGGGCAGGTCAATATGCAAAGTGGATTAGTCGAATACCTGGCCTGCTGGGATGAAATCGGTAAATTGCATGAAAGTGTCCTGAAGCTTGAGGCCAGACCCTCACAGATACAGGTAGCTCTCCTCCTGTTGGGATTGAAGTACGAAAATAACCTGAAATTTCAGGGAGATCCTGCCGCTCCAAAAGGGGACTCACTGGAGATATGGGCCGAGTGGGATCTGCCGGATAAGACCAGGAAAAAGGTCAGGGGGGAGGAACTGGTTTATGACCAGATGGAAAAAAAGCCTATGGACAAGACTTTTTGGGCCTTCACCGGCTCTCAGGTCATAGATGGGAAGTTCATTGCTGACAGCGAAGGATCAATAATCGCAACTTTCAGAGATCCGGTAGCCATTATCAATAATCCCCTGCCAAATGGAGCTGACGATACGGTATATACCTGCAATGAAAAGATTCTTCCTCCTGTGGGAACCAATATTCTTCTTACGATGAAAGTGACGCACGAAACACCACCTGTGATAAAAGCAATGCAAGAAATACCGCAGGAAATACAACAAGAAGTATCGCAAAAAATATCGCAAGAAATACAACAGGAAATACCGCAAAAAACACTGCCTGCACCCAAGTGATCTCATGAAAAGAATAATGGTGGTATGATTTTTGCATTATTTTTCCCGGCAGGCAGAAAAACACCAAATACGATTCCTGCCATGATAAAATATGCCTTAGCACACCACACATGAAATACGCGGCCAGCTTCATCTCCCCTTTTGTATGGTTTTTATTCCCTCTTATAAAGGGGGTGAGGAATCTGTTAGCGACCCCCTGGAAGGGATTTTCGACTCATGGCCCTCATTCAATTATCGGCCGCGAAATTTCCACGGCCTATATTTTAGGTACGGGATCGAGAAAATAATAAGCAGCATAAACGTGTTATACGGTGTGCTATTGTACAGAACAAGGGCAAAATGTATAATGGGTTGGGACATATTGGTGCATTATTTCTCACTCATGGTTACGATACTGTAACTGCTCTATTCTCGTTGCCATTTTATGGTTATTCTATGCATGACTGATTTCTTCATGGTTGTTTTCTTTATGGTTAAAATTTCGTTCAAACCAATAAAGGGGGGTATTACATGAATATGTATGGAAATATTTCAAAAAAACAACCGTCTGCCAGAAAGTTTTCAGTACTTTGTCAGTTTGTAGCCACTATCTTCCTTATCTCCCTGATATCCACGATCAACCCTCGGACCGGATGGGGAAAAACAGATCAGCCACCGGCTGGGGAACCCAAAAAAACCACAGACTCAAAGAATATGCTCAAGCAGGAGAGTAGAGATATCTCTTTGCAGAAAGAAGCCCAACACTCTATAGATATTGGACTCAACTGGTTAAAAAGCAAACAGAATAAGGATGGCTCCTGGTCCAGCCCTGACTATCCAGCAGTTACGGCCCTGGCTGTCCTTGGTTTTTTGCGTGATCCCTCCTCTTCTGCCGGTCACAACCAGTATTCGGCTGCTGTTAAAAAAGCCTTGAAGTATATTATGGGAAAGGTGCAGCCAGATGGAGGAATCTATACTCCTGACAAGGGCCTTGCGACGTACAATACTTCCATTTGTCTCACCGCTCTTGTGGCCACAGGCGATCCTGCATACAATGACACGATTCAGAAGGCCAGGAATTTTCTGGTCTCGCTTCAGCAGGATGAAGGAAAGGCCGGGGTTGTTGACAATCTTTATGACGGCGGGATCGGCTATGGGGGTAAGGAAAAACACTCCGATATGTCCAATATGTATTTTGCCATTGAGGCCCTGCGGGTCAGTGAGAAGCGGGAAACCGACCAAAAGGAAAAGCCGCTCGACTTAAAGCAGGTCCAATCGAAGGATTTGGATTGGCAGGCAGCGCTTCGGTTTATTGAACGGTGTCAGAATAATCCTCAATCCAATGACCAGCCATGGGCAAGCAGTGATCCCAATAATTATGGAGGATTTGTCTACTTTCCAGGCAGCAGCAAGGCAGGAGAAGAAAAGCTTCCCGATGGCAAGACCACTCTCCGGTCTTACGGAAGCATGACCTACGCCGGTCTGTTGAGCTTCATTTATGCTCAGGTAAAAAAGGATGATCCCAGAGTTCGGGCTGCTTATGACTGGATAAGAAATCACTATACCCTGGAAGAAAATCCGGGGCTTGGCCTGCAGGGCCTCTATTACAATTATCATACCATGGCCAAGGCTCTGGCCGTATATGGGGAAGAGGAGTTTCAGGTGAAGGGACGGCAGGATAAGGTAAACTGGCGCAAGGAACTTCTGGCCAAGCTCATATCAGTACAAAAAGGGGATGGCTACTGGGTCAATGATCAGGGACGATGGTGGGAAAACGATCCGGCTCTGGTCACCAGCTACGCTATCCTGACGATGGAAATTGCCCTGGCAGGATATTGATGGGCAGAATGTTGATGGGCAGAATGTTGATTGACAGAACATTGATGATAAGAGGAAACGGTCAATGTACATTATTGAACCTCATATTCATATGTATTCCCGCACCACGGATGATTATCAGGCCATGTATGGGGCCAGCATCAGGGTGGCTGTAGAGCCTTCCTTCTGGCTCGGCTGTGATCGCCGCTATGCGGGTACTTTTTTTGATTACTTCAGGTTGATTCTGGAATTCGAGACTACGCGTGCCGCCCGCTATGGCATCGACCACTACTGCTGTATCTCCATGAATCCCAAAGAAGCGGAAAACAAGGCGCTGGTGGATGAGGTGCTTTCGGGAATCGACGAATATCTGGACCATCCCCGCTGTATCGGTGTTGGGGAAATAGGGCTGAACAATATCACCCCAAATGAAATCTATGCCTTCCGGCGTCAGCTCCTTCTGGCTGAGGAGCGAAAGATGCCGGTGGTCGTTCATTTGCCGCATTTTCAAAAGCCCGAGGGTGCCCGTGTCATTGTCGATATCATCAGGGCAGAGGGTGTGACCCAAAAGCGCATTGAAATAGATCATAATACCGAGGAAACCATGCCCATCACCCGGCAGACGGAATGCTTTACCGGCCTGACCGTGTACCCTTACTCCAAACTGAATCCTGAGCGGGTATCTCAGATCATCAGAGAGTTCGGGGCCAAGAGGATGATTATCGACGGCAGCGCTGACTGGGGAGTTTCAGATCCGTTATCCTTGCCAAAGACCATTGAATTTATGCGCAGTGACGGTCATAGTGAATCGTCGCTTCAGCTTCTGTTTCACGATAATGCAGATGCTTTCTACAGCCAGTCACCGAAGTGGAAGCCCAATTATGAAATCGAACCTCTGCCGGTTTCCGAGTATCAGCGACAGCCCTGAACCGGTTTTTCGAGTATCAGAGGCGGTTCTCTGATGATCGCTGACGGGCAGCATGATCGCCCCCCATGGACTGGGCATGGGGTTGTGCACGGCTGGCTGGAACTCATCCGGCCTCCGAACCTTTTCACCGTACCGGGGGACGTTCTGGCCGGAGCGTCCCTGGCCCGGATCGGTGCGGATGAGGTGTACCTGATCGTTCCCGTGCTCTTCATCTCGCTCTTTTTATATATTTCGGGCCTTTTGCTGAATGATTACCGTGACCGTGAAACGGACCGGATGGAGCGGCCCGGGCGGCCGATTCCATCCGGGAGAGTGCAGCCGCAGGCTGCCCTGGCTGCAAGCATGGTCCTGATGGGCCTGGCCTTGTTCCTTGCCTGCCTCGCTGACGGGATGCGGATTTTTCCGCATCGTATGACAGACTGGATACTGCTGACAGACTGGATGCCGCCGGTTTTTCCGCACCGCATTTTTGGAATCACCCTAGGGCTTGTGGCGCTCATTGTCCTGTATCACGGCCCTGGCCGCATGGTTCCAGGATTAGGCTTTATCATCATGGGCTTATGCCGGGGCTGTAATGTGCTTTTGGGTGCAGGACTTGGCAAAGGGCCGTTGAGCGGTCTGGTGCTGGCCGGTGCAGCGGCAGAGGCGCTGTATATAGCCGCAGTAAGCGCCATTGCAGCTCATGAAACCACGGCGCAGCCATCGGCGCGGGAGTGTTTCCTTCTCCTTGCTTCTCTTTCGGGACTTGCCTTGATTATGCTGATCACGGGAGCCTCTGTGCTGAAGATCGGGTGTGTCCTGTTTATCTGGATATGGGTTTTCCTTATCGTCCGGCCACAGAAAAGGCAAAGAGGGCAGGGTGATCGGCAGGTTCCTGTCATGGTCGGGAAGCTCATCCGCAGTTTGATTCTGATCCAGGCAGGCTTGATCGTTCTTGCGATGGATCATGGTGTTGGATCTGGGGCCGGCTCTTATGGTTTCTTTTTCCTGATTGTTCTGCTTTTCCTCTTTCCTCTTTCCGGATGGGCAGGCCAAAGATTCTATGGAAGCTGAGGTAACGTATCACTCAGATTCTATAGGGAATCTGAGTGATACGTTTGGAATCTGAGGTAAGAAGAGTGTTCGAACTGAGCCAAAAACGTTGTGGAGGCTTAAAAAAACCTTGAAAGAGAAAATTCTCCTCCTGCAGATAGCTGCCGGCGGGTATCATTTCGTGACTCGAAACCTTGGCGGGCAAAAGCTTGGACCCCTTACGGTCAAGCCGCTCAAGGCCCTCTTTCCAGCCCTGACCTGCGTAGTGCAGGCCACGATGCGCACTGCCTCCCCTCCGGTCAGGCATGGAATTGTGGCCAACGGCTTTTTCTTCAAGGAGCAGTGGAAGCCGCTTTTCTGGGAGCAAAGCAGCAGGCTCGTTCAGGGGCCGCGCATCTGGGAGAGGTTTCGCTCCTGCGGCGGCACGGTAGCTCAGATGTTCATTCAGCAGTCCTTAGGGTTAGACAGTGATCTTTTGCTTTCTCCTGCACCGATTCACAAGCACCACGGGGGTATGATCCTGGACTGTTTTTCAACCCCTCCGGCACTGAATAAACGATTGCGGATGGAGATCGGAACGGTTTTTCCCCTTCACCGTTATTGGGGCCCGGCGGCATCCCAAAAATCGAGTCAGTGGATTACCCGTGCCGTAGTAAACGTAATGGAGCAGGACCGGCCAGGCTTTCTCTTTGCCTATTTGCCTCATCTTGATTATGCTTTGCAAAGATCCGGCCCCGGTTCATCGAAAAGCGCGAGGGCTTTTACCGAGTTGAACAAGTGCCTTCAGGTGCTTATTCAATCTGCTAAAAAAGAACAGTACCGGATTATCCTGTTTGGAGATTACCCCATAGGTGATGCTCATGAGGTTATCTTTCCCAATAAAATCCTGCGTAGTGCCGGTCTGTTCAGCACAAGGAACGTCAAGGGGAAGCTTTACCCGGATTATTACACGAGTGCAGCCTTTTGTATCGTAGATCACCAGATTGCCCACCTGCACCTTTTTGAGCCGGATCTGCCGGAATCGGGCAGGCTAATATCGGGCAGGCCGGAAGAGGTCAAGGCACTGATGCTCAATCTGCCTGGAGTTGACAGGGTGCTGGATCGTGCGGCCCAGGCCGAAGCAGGGATCGACCACCCGCGAAGCGGAGAACTGGTGCTGGTGGCTAAACCCGGATGCTGGTTTGATTACCGCTGGTGGGATGAGAAAAACGAGGCCCCCGACTTTGCCTCGCACGTTGATATCCACAACAAGCCGGGATACGATCCGTGCGAACTCCTGATGGGCTGGCCTCCTTTTTCGGTTTCTCAAAATCCCCGGAAGATAAAGGGAACCCACGGACGGGTAGATGAGAATGACCCGGTCTTTTATGCTTCGGATCTGGAACTGCCGGGCCATCCCGAAAGCCTTCTGGAGCTTGCCAAAAGCATCAAGGAATACCTCGATAGGTAGCCGTTCCGACAGGGATACAGCATGGAAAAATCATCATATGGAGAAATCAAATCATCATACAGAGAGATCCAACCATCATAATGGAGAAATCAAATCATCATACAGAGAAATCAAACCATACAAAACGGAGAAATCAAATCATCATATGAAGAATCACCGTATGGAGAATCATCATGATGAAAATCAAGCAAAAGATACTGGTAAAATTCAACTATGATATCTATTTTACCCGCAACCTTTTTGACCGGGAAAACAGTGTCCTTAAGAACATGCTGCCAGATGGGGGAACACGGCTGCTGATCTTTCTCGACACAGGGGTGGCATCCTCCTGGCCCGGCCTTGAGCATTGCATCGGAGAATGGTTCGATGTTCATCCTCGATGCGGGATACTGGCTGCTCCGGTTCTCCTTGTTCCGGGCGGAGAGCAGTGCAAGAATGACTTCGAATACCATAAAGTGATTGCCCGCAACATGCGCATTACCAGGCTTGACCGCCACTCAGTGGTGATTGTCATAGGAGGGGGGGCCGTTTTAGATGCCGTAGGATTTATTGCAGCGATCACTCACCGGGGCATCCGCTTAATACGGGTGCCGACAACCGTCTTGGCCCAAAACGATTCAGGTGTCGGCGTCAAGAACGGCATTAATCTTTACGGAGCGAAGAACTATTTCGGCACCTTCACCCCTCCCTATGGCGTCATCAATGACTTCGACTTTCTGAAAACCCTCGACTTTCGCGACTGGCTGGCAGGCATAGCCGAGGCTTTCAAGGTAGCCATTATCAAAGACCTCTCGTTCCTGCACGAGCTCGCAGGCCAGGCCGAAAAACTGCGAAACCGCGATGAGGCAGCTATGGAGATGCTGATTATCCGTTGCGCTCAACTGCACGCAGAGCATATTGCCAAAAGTGGCGATCCTTTCGAATACGGGTCGTCCCGCCCCCTGGATTTCGGACACTGGAGCGGCCACGAACTGGAGGTAATGACCGGCCATGCCCTGCGGCACGGAGAGGCCGTTGCTATCGGCCTTGCCCTGGACATGATCATTGCCCGGAATCGCGGATTGATAGACCAGGCGGAATATGAACTGGTCATCCGCGGCCTTCTCGGCTGCGGTTTTTCCCTCTGGCATCCCCTCCTTATGAAAAGAGAAAGCGATGGCCTGCTCAGCATCTACAACGGCCTGGAAGAGTTTCGCCAGCATATGGGAGGAAAACTCACCCTGATCATGCCTGATCACCTCGGTCATCAATGCCAGATCAGCAGCATCTCTCCTTATGAAGTCGAGCAGGCTGTTCAGGAGATGAAAAGATTCGCTCAGCCGGGGACTTCTCCTGACCAGCCGGAAAGTTCTCCTGCTCAGAAGGGAACTTCTCTTGATCCCTTGGGAAATTCTTCTGCTCAGCCTGGAAATTCTCCTGGCCTATGAAGCTCATCCACGGCAACCACCTGATGTACTGCCTCAATATTCATCCGGCAGAGCACTGGAATGAAAACCTGGCAGCCATTCAGCATTTCTCCCTTACGGTGAAGGCTGGCATCTGCCCCGATGCACCCTTTGCCCTTGGGCTCAGGCTTTCCAGACAGGCTGCCCGCGAACTGGAGCCGAAACTGAAGAACTGTGCCCTGTTTCTTCGCCAGCACAACCTGTATGTAGTGACCATCAATGGATTCCCCTATGGCTGTTTTCATGGCACAGCAATAAAGGAGAGGGCTTACCTGCCGGATTGGTCTTCTCCAAAGAGAATAGAGTATACTCTTCATTTGGCCACTATTTTGTCCAATCTTTTACCGGAAGGAGAAACAGGGACAATCTCTACGGTGCCAGGCCACTACGGAAAGGAGGAAAAGCCCTCTGTTATCTCCAATCTGCTCTTTGTGGCGGATTCTTTAGCCAGGATGGAAAAAAAGACAGGCAGGCATATCGTGTTGGCCCTTGAACCTGAACCGGACTGCTTCCTTGATCGGCTGGATTCAACCGTGAGCTTTTTTAAGAGGCTCTATGCCCTCAATGAATCCGCTGCCAGCAGGTACCTTGGAGTATGCCTCGATACCTGCCATGCAGCAGTTGAATTTGAATCACCCCGCTCCTGGCTCCAAAAGCTCAATCATGAAGGTATTCAGGTGCCAAAGATTCAAATTTCCGCTGCCTTGCGGGCGCTGCATCTGAAAAATCCACCCCCTGGGCTTCTCCCTTTTGCTGACCGGGAATACCTGCACCAGACACGAATCTATCCGCGGACAAACTCCCTGCGGACAAATTCCCCGTGGTCAAACTCCGGCAATAATCCGGAAGAGCAGCCGGGAAAAAATCTCATCAGGTTTAAAGACCTTCCTGAGGCATTGGCTCATGCCCCTTCTTCTGACAGCACAGAGTGGAGAATCCACTTTCATGTTCCCCTTACCTGGCCTGGCGAGGGAGTTCACGGTGAAGGGATCACCTCAACTGCCGATCTCATTGAAGATACTTTTTTCAGCCAGGCATATCTTGCAGGAGGAAAGCATTTTGAGGTAGAGACATACTCCTACGGCGTATTGCCAGGGCCTAAGCCGCCGGTAACCGATTCGATCATCGCAGAATTACAATGGGTGAGTAAAAAATTCCGCTTATGAGGTATACGGAGGGATATGATCGTGAGCGATAAATATTCTCTCCTTGGAGACCGGTGTAGAGAAATCTGAGGCAAGAGTACGATAAGAAGAGAATAACCTTAGGACGTAATCCTCCATCAAGGATATGATCATACTTTAGGACGTAATACCTTTTCATTGACCTTTTCGGCTCCGGACTATCCAGATCAGGAGGGGTAAAGATGCTGCCAAGCGGACACTTCGCTGTAGGTGCCTCTTTCGCATTTGTCATCAATCTCGCTATCTATAGAGCGAGACATTGCCGGACGACTTTTCGCCATCTGGTTTGGATGCCTGTTTCCATTCTGTTCTGCGGGCTGTGGGCGTTTGGCCCAGATTGGATACGGTTATTCAAGTACTTACTCCATCTACCCTATGCTTATTCAGCTAAGGCTCACCAACCGGGCTGGCCGGACATATTCTTTTTCCATGGATTTCTTGATACCTATTTCCCGAGGGAAGGGACGATTGCGGGCCTCTTGATCATCATAGGCATTTTTACCTCTCTTATCATTATTTACCTCCTGGAAATCCGATGGCTCCTGAAGGAACTCCTCGATCAAAAGCCGTATAAACGGCGGTCTGAGTAAATAAATAATAATATTCATTATAATATCTATTGATAAAAATATAAGCTGTGTAGTAAACTAATCCCGGTAATTTTTGATGTACCCGAAAGGTTATTCTCCCATTGATCAGGAACCTATGTCAGTGTGTAAGCGGACAAGTTTTTTTTTCTCCTCCTATGCTCTTTCCACTGTGCTGATGATCGGCATGGTCACAGCCTTAGCCACATTTCCGCTCGTTGCCTGGCCAAAAGAGGTGGAGTATGGATCATCATCAGCCGGTCCTGTGTTTTCGGAGCCTGCTCAGGTCGAATATGGGCCATCAGCCGGCCTTGATCCTTTGGAGCCTGCGGCGGTCGAAAAGGACAGCCGGAGCGGCTCGGTTTTTTCGCTTGGTGATTTTGCGAAGAATTTCTCTTCTTCGGTAAACTTCTCGACTGAAGAAGAGTACAACGATAATGTCTTTCTGGATGCGAACGCCGGACGCTCTGACTTTATCACCCGGATCAAGCTGGGAATGAAAGCGGATCTGGCCGGGCATTACTGGAACATAAGTCTGGACTACCAGCCGGAACAGATACTCTATTCGCGAAATGCCGATCAGAACGAGCTGAAGCATCAATTCACCTTTTCGTTGAATAGCGGCCTCGACAGAAAGATAACCCTTTTCCGGAATCTGGCCTATCTTGAATTTTCGGACACGGTTACCCGTGAAAATCTGTATTCCCGCAGGCAGCCGCACGATGAGAGTCCCCTGGTGCATCAGACGACCAGGAACGAATTGAGGATCTATCCTTACCTTAAGAAAAGGATAAGCAGAACCAATAGCCTGGAGTTTGGATACGAGTACATCAATACCGGCTATAGTGATTCCCAGGCTACGGATCGCGAAGCTGGCAGCGGCCTTTTGATCCTGCGCAAGAAATTTTCCCGGCGCATGGAGGGGAACATTTCATACCGCCTGGGCCGTGAGCTCGCCCATGGCAATGCCTTTCAGGATTACACGCGTCAGGAAGCCAGCGTTGGCCTGACCGATCAGGTGGGCCCTTTGCTGACGCTGACCGGAACCGGCGGATATACCTGGCTTATGTATCACAATATGGATGACAGCGAAGGAACATACTGGAATATCGGCCTCAGCGGAGCACTGCCGCTTATGAAAGTACCGGTCATCTTCTACCAGTATGCGAATGCCTACAGGAACAGTGTTGAAGATGGCCTGTTCAGGCTCAGGCGACATAGCTTGGGAGGAAGCTATGATCACAGAATCAAGGTTAAAGGGGCAGTATTTACCCAGACGGAGAGTTATCAGGAAAGGGACTGGGAAGATGCGTCATGGGGCGTGGATGGATCTTTCTCCATTGCCTTGCATAAAAAAATCGATCTTGTACTGGCCTGCGGATGGATGCACAATCATTTTAAGCCGGAAGATGAAAAAGTCAAATCCCGCTCTGCGGATACCAGCCTTCTGTTCAGGGTCCTCCCCTGGGCCCGGTTGACCATCGGGTATCGATATTCACGGAGAGATTCGAATCTCGATGATAATGCCAGTGGCTACGAGAATACCATCGTCTCTGTCAGGGCAGATATGGAGCTGTAATCAAGACAGGAAGACTGATTTGGGCTGCCGATAGCAGTCCTGGCGGTTTGATGAGATTTTCATAATTATGGGAGAGGGATGGATTACGGCTGACCGCCTCGTGCAGAACGCTCAGGCTGTAAGGATCACCGATCTTCCACAGGTAGGAGCCGATATCGAACCTGAGTCTGGTATCACAGGGGGCAAATTTAAGGGCAAGAGCAAAGGCGTCCTGATAGTCGAAGCCATTGTTGCTCTCTGTTGCTGGAAGGCGGTAATTGCTGGAGCCTATCAGATAGCCCAGCTTTTCCCAGAAAAGAGACCTGGTGGGCTGAAGATATAAGGCTTCGAGCATTTCCTGAATGGATTTTCCGTACCAGAAATGATGTTCTTTGGCAGAGTCCTTGGCGCGAAGCCCCTGTTTTTCATAAAACCTGGCTAGAAAGTAATGCCGGTAAGGGCTGTCATCCCACAGAGGCTTGATTTCGGCTGCCGGAATCTCAAGCTTAATCTCCTCCTGAAATGCCCCGTCGCCTACGGACCGATACCCCCCTCCATATCCACCCCTGACGGCAGAAAGTATCAGAATTAAAACCAATGCCAGCAGGGCACCACAAGCGGCTCTCGACGGCTTTTTCCCCTGAGCCCCCTTTGTTTCTCCCCGCAGTCTCCCCGCCGTTCCACAGATAACGACAAAGAGAAGCATGTTGGCCGGGATGGAGAAATGAAAGCTGATCATGCTGTGAAGAAGAAAACAGGCAACAGCCGTGTAGCAGCCTAACGTAAGATAATCCATGCCTTCGACACCGGGGGTGCGGCCCTGGCTCCCGCCGGTTTTTACCCAGTCGATAAGCCCGGCCACATACAGCATGATGCCAAGAATCATGACGAGCATTCCCCCCATGCCCAGTTCGGCCCAGAGCTGGAGGAAATCATTGTGAGCATACGACCACTTTCCCCACCTCCCAAACCACTGATATACCTGTTCAAAACTTCCAAGACCAATGCCACACACAGGAAATTCCCGGATCAGTATCCAGGTATCCCGCCATGTTTTTATGATTCCCCGCAAAGAGCGGTCCTTTGCCACACTGGCCAGAGTCTGCAATTCCTGCTGGACGATGGGTTTGATTCCCAGAAAGGTAAGGGAAAAAAAGAGCAGCAGAAAGAAACAGCAAAATGAGAACATCCAGCCGCCCCTTATCTCTCCTCGACCAAGAGAAACCATAAGGAGAAAAAATATCAGTGCCGCGAGAATAATCAGCATCCCGGCGCGGGACAGGGAGAAGAAAACAGATAGAGCCAAAAGGAGCGTAAAAAGAAACAAAAGAGCACACTTGGCCCATACCTCCTCCATTTCAACTATCCGGGTCTTGATACCTTTTGCTTTCCTCCCCTTCCTTCCGTTCCCTCCCCTGGCTGCCTGATAGGCGATATATCCCAGGAAAAGACCGATCCCCATCTCCAGATAGGCAGCACAGTGGTTAGGGTTTACAAAAGTCCCATAGAACGAGTCGCTTTTAGTCAGAGCTGGTTTCCACATCCAGAGAATCTTATCCGCACCCATGAACTTCTGAACCAGTCCCACTATCCCGACCATGGACGTAATACCCATGCCTGCCAGGTAGATCCGATGCATCGCCCGTTCAGGTTCGGCAAAGGGATAATAGACAAGAATGAGGAATATGCACAAATAGGCAAGGAGCCTGATCAACTCGATCCAGGTATCGAACCTGTCGAGGGACAGCGGGAAGAATCCTCTCCCGAACGGCAGATAGGCCTGGTAGGTAGGGGGAGAGATAAATCTTATCATCCACAGTGGCAGGGGAATAAGCTGAAAGATGACCAGGAGAATAAATAGAAAAGGCCACAGCCAGACCATCGATATCCGGTGAGATTTCTCGCTGCATTGCGTCAGAAAACACATGGGCTTCCCCAGTATTCCCCTCAACAGCCAGCAGCCGGCAAGTCCGAAGGCCAAAACCTCCATGAGCGCATAAGCCCATGGATGAACCGAGCCCATAGCCAGAGGGGTAAAGATAATTAAAAAAATGAGACCGTATTCCATGGACAGCGTTTTCTCCTTTAATTGATAAGTAAATTTGACAAAAACTAAAAATTAGTATATAAGGTATATAACATAAAAAAGATAACCTATGCAAGAGCATGGAGGTGTGTGGAGAGATTATGGCCGGGCGAAATCATGATCACCATCACAAAGCAGGCGGAGTGAGATTCCGGGTTATCGTAAGACAGTTACTGGTGCTGGCCTTCATAACATCTCTGTTCGGGATTCATAACCTTTGGGGGCAACCGAAATCCCTGTCTCCTGCGAAATCCCTGTCTCCTGAAGAGGGGAAAGAGATTAAAAAGGAAAAAAAACCAAAGGCGAAAATAACGGAGCAAAAAAAAACAGAGGAGCCGGAAGAGGAGTTGATCTTACCCGGTGATAAATTATGCATCCGGTTAGTTGAAGATCAGGAATACGGGGGCATCGTTACCGTCTCCTCCACCGGCTACATTTCCCTGCCTTTACTCAACGAGATCAAGGTCACCGGTCTTGTGCCTTCCGAATTGGCCAATATCCTTAAATATACGCTGGAAAGCAGGTATTTCCAAAAAGCCACGGTCACGGTTTTCTTCTACGATAAAATCCCCTTTTTCGAATCTTCGCCCGACAACCTGGCCGATGGTATGGCAGGAGTGGATTTGGAGGGAAAAAAGAAGCCGGGAAAAATCTATATCGTCGGTGAAATTTCCCAGCCCGGTGCCATTACCATACCGGAAGACGAAGTTTTTACGGTGGGTAAGGCCATTATCAGCGCGGGCGGGTTTACGGAGTTTGCCAAAGAGAAGAAAGTAATGCTGGTCCGGCTTAAAAGTTCGGGAGAAAGGGAAGTCAGGATCGTCAATGCCGTGAAGATTATCAAAGAAGGGCACCTTGAAGAGGATGTTATGGTCAGGGATGGGGATTGGATAATCGTATCACAGAGTTTCTTCAAATTTTAAGTTATTCCTCACCTTTTAAGCTGTTCCACACCGTCAGAGAAAGGCAATAGATCATGAAATTCGAAACAAAAGATCAAAAGTCGCCCGCTGTGGACATCCGTGAGTACCTCTACCTGATAAAGAAGCACATCTGGCTGATCATATTCTGCTTTATGGTCACGGTTTCAGGAGCGGCCCTTTGGTACGCGAAGCAAAAGAAGGTGTGGCGGGCAGTGAGTAAAATCCAGGTTGCCTCAGGCATGCGGCTGCCAGTACCGGATGTCTATAGCGAAACCGCAGGCTCTTATATAAACGGCCAGATACAGATTGTCAATAGCAAAACCTTAAAAGACAGAGTGAAGGAAAGGGTCCTTAAGGAGGGCTGGAGCAAAAAGCTCGGTGACGGTGAGGTGGGTCCGAAAATAGAGGTACATCCGGTAGGTGCCACCGACATCCTGGAAATGAACATTGACAGCACCAACCGGCAATATGCCCTGTTCTACAGCAAGGTACTGATTGATGAATTCATTCGTTTTAAAGCGGAGAAGAAGGAAACCAGTGCCGAAAGCGCCCTGCGGGAGCTGGCTGTACAGACGTCCACCCTGGAAGAGCAAATCAAGTCTTTGGAAGAAAAAGCCTTAAACTACCAGAAATCTCATGACATGGTAGCTTTCGACGAAGTCGGCAATATTCCGGCCACGAACCTTGCCCAATTACAATATGCACTTGCTCAATTAAGGAATCAGAGGGATACGGTCAAAGCTCAGTTAGAGAAACTCGAAGGGAAAACGGACCCCTACCTTATCGAAAGCAGCCTGGCCCGCCTGAACGTCCCCGCCCCCTTCGTTCCTCTTGCACAGACATCAGCTCAGGCGGCAGATACCCTCTCCGACGATGACCGGGAAACGAACGCTCATCTTCCCGTGCCGGTCAGTGTGCTCACTTACTTCTTATCCGCCGATGAATTGAAAGGATATCACGACTTGAAAATGCGGCGGGAGCAACTGCAGGATGAATTGATCAGGAGCAGCAAAATCTATAAGGAAGGTCATCCGAAAATCCAGGGTCTGAGGGGGCAATTACATACGGCATCCAGGCAGATTACGGACGAAATAGATAACTTAAAGCGCAAGCTTAAGGCGCGCTATGCCGCTCTGGAACTGGAAGAGGAAACCAAGAAGCGCTCGATGGAAGAATGGAAGAAAGAAACACTCGCTTTAAATAGCCAGATAGCAGAATATAAAAATATAAAGGCCGAATTGGACCGCAAGCGCAAACTCTATGGTGTTTTTGTTCAAAGGATCCACGAAATTGACCTGGCCGCCAGCCTCGACCGGGAAAAAGTCCAGATCGTAGAGGAGCCATACCTTTTGCCTGATCCAGTTGCTCCGAAGATTCCCAAGGGTATGATGGCTGCTGCCGTTCTGGGTTTCGGCCTGGGGATAGGCATGGCTTTTACCCTTGAATACATCAATGACACCGTGAGGGGTGAGGAAGATCTCAAGAAAGTGGCAGATTTCCCTCTCCTGGCACTTATCCCGAAGTTTTCTTCCTACCAGGATAAGGAGCCGGAAGAAAAAGTATTAAAACCGGCTGAGGCGCCCGATCAGATTCTGGAAACATTCAGGAGGCTGCGCACCAATATCGTTCTTGCCTCTCCGGCCAGTAGACTTTCCATTCTTCTAATCACCTCGGCCATTCCCGGTGAAGGGAAAACCCAGACAGCGGTTAATCTGTCGGTTTCTTTTGCCCTCTCCGGAGTAAAAACCCTTTTGATGGACTGTGATCTGAGAAGGGGACAGGTGCATGCTTACTTCGGCCAAAAGAGAGAGCGTGGATGCTCGACCTATCTGAGCGGCCAGGCCAGCCTGAGTGCGGTTATCCAGCCAAGCGGTATGAAAGATTTAGATATTTTGCCCTGCGGTGTCTATCCGCCAAATCCGCCTGAACTTATCTCCAGCGAAGCCATGAAGGAATTACTGGCCAAAGTATCCGATCACTATGATCGAATTATCATCGATTCACCGCCTGTCATCAATGTAGCCGACGGCAGTATTTTAGGGGTATTGGCTCAGGGCACGATCGTTGTCATCGAGGGTGGAAAAACCAGCCGGACTTTGGTCAGGCGGGCAGTGGAAACCCTGACGAATAATCATATTCATATTACCGGTGTGGTCATCAACAACATGGATGAGACAAAACACGATTACTATTCCCAATATTACTACCATTATGGATATAAGTATAACGCCCACAAATAGAAATATACAGAGATAAAAGTACAGAAACAAGAATGCAGAAATAAAAATACAGGAACAAGAGTGCAGGAAGACCGGCTGGCTGATGGCGGGGGACTAAAAGGGTGAGATTTTCGGGGGCTGAATTTCAAAGTTCCGGAATTCGCCGGGATTCCCCGTGGCTCCGGCTTCGGCTGCCCTGACGATATTATACATCTCGCGAGCGGTTACGTAATGCAGGTAAAAATTTCGCCCGTCGTTATAGTGCGTGGTCAAATACCGGTGCAATTCCTGTATCGGATCACCCAGCAGCACCCTCATATTCCGGGTCTGGCACCCATGGGTATGAATCTTGATCAAGACCCATTCGGGACGGCCTTGTACATGAATGTGCTGATGAACCCAGAGGTTAACCCGCTGAGGTTTCGGGGGATTCGATCCGCAGATATCGGCCTGCTCGAAGCGCGGGAAAATCCCCCACTTGCGCCAGCGCCAGTTCAGTGCCAACGGCCCCTGGATCAGCATCAAAGCTTCTTTTGCTGCTGGCATAGAAGCTTCTTTTGCTGTGGCCCGCTGACCTTCTTTTCCTGCTGGCTGCCGGGTTGTCCCCGGCCTTACCCTGACCGGCAGCCCGTAATCGTGCGAGCGGGGCTGCCCCGCTTTGTCGCTGGCATAATAGGCGGCGTTGACCGTTTTCGTCTGGGTGGGAGATGCTCCGGAGGGCATGGTCATATCGACGTAGCAGCCGGTTTCTTTCAGAATGGATAATTCATTGTTTACCCCGCAGAATTTACCGCCGGGATGGGAATTGCATAAGGCCCAGTTCCCATGAATAAAGGCGTATCGAGGTCTTTTTTGTGAATCCGTGCCCAGAAATCCATGATCGAGATGCAACAGATCACGAAACCGGCACAGTTTTTGGCGAAGCCCTGCTTCGGTATCATGATCATGATGCAGATGTATTTCCACTTCACCGAGTCCACGGCTGCAAATGTGGGTTAGACCGTCAAGATAGGTTTTATGATATTTCTCGGCAGGGAAAAAAAAGGTCTGCTTTGGATGAAAGCCGTCGGAATCGACAAAGGATTCAATCAATGGTGGATACTCCCGCACCCAGCGGCTGATGCGCTCTGAGCCCGTCTTAATATCCTTTTCCGAAAATGGGGCAGGCGGCTCGAAGTGATCAACCAGGGCAAATATCAGGTGAATCGGCCGGTTCACCAGCCGCGGCCTGGAGATAACCGAACACAGATATCCGGGCAGCCACTTATCCATCCTCTTTATCCACGGAAAGCTCATTATCTTCTCCTTTGCTCTCTCTGTGCCGTTTCTCTTGCTCTCCCTCTCAAGGCTTTCGTCTGACAGATGGCCTCGATGAGAACCTGCGCTGCATGCTCCCAGGTGAAAGCCTTCACTCCAACTCCCGGTCCCGCACTTGCTGTTGCAACATCCGTAACATCCGCAACATCCCACGTACGGGTAAGCGTCCTGGCCAGTGCCTCAGCCAGGCAGGCAGGAAACGCTTCTTCGCTACATTCATTATCCTTAGGGACTATGAAGCCATTCACTCCATCCTCGATCAGGAACGGCACTTCTCCAACCCTGCTGGCCACGACCGGAATCCCGCAGGCCAGGGCTTCGAGCACGACGTTCGGCATTCCTTCCGAGCGGCTCGGCAGGCAGAGACAATACGCCGACCGCATCCAGTGACAGATCTCCCGGTGGGGCTTTCCCCCGGCGAACCGGACTGAACCGGCAATGCCTGCATCCTTTGCCTGTTTTTCCAGTTTCTGTCGCTTTGGTCCCTCTCCGATTATGAGCAGTTCAATTCCGAAGGAGGGTTTCAGCTCATGCACCAGAATCTGCCAGGCCGAAAGCAGGCGGTCTACACCTTTGACCTCGACCAGATTTCCGACAAACAGGACACGTTTTGCTTTCTTCATAGCGCACCAAGTTTATGTATACACTTTCCCCCTTATGGGTGAAAAAGGTCATGGTCCAGGCCATTGTTAAAGGGGACGATTTTATCTGCTTCAATGCCTGAGGCTGATATATCGCCTTTCAGGGCCTGGCCTGGACAGAAGATCAAGGGGGCTTCGCGGAGTGTTGCCATAACCAGGTCTTTAAATCTTGGCTGCCTCGTCCGTATCCGGAAATCCGAGCCAAGTACCAGGACGGAGTAATCGATCCGGGATCTTCGGCACAGGGGAGCAAGGGCAACTGCGTCCGGATAGATAAAGCCCAAAATGATATGATCCGGCTGGAACTTGTGAATCGTGGAGTAAAAATGCCTCCTTATGGACCACCGGTAGAAGAGATAATGCCAGCGAATGAATATCCCCGGTGTATAGAAGAGCCGGGGATGAAAGACATTCATTTCCCCCTGCCTCTCTTTTGCCGGGGGAAATGACCTTGGCCGGATAAACTTTTCACCGGGAAACCACAGCACCGGAGCGACCGCACATACTCTATGCCCCAGCCTTTGCAGGGCACAAAGGAGCGACTGATTGTAAACCGCCCGATTTGGTTCTTCCGAGTTCGGGAAAAGAGTGGAAATAAAGGTTATGTCCATGGATAAAAGGGCGCGAAGGCTGGAAATCTGAGCTTGCTGGAAATTTGAGCTAAAACATGTTGAAGATAAACATCTTCCTGCCTGCATCAGCCAGGCGGTGGCAGCCGTCGTTCCTGGCGAAGGGCGAAATAACGGGTGCAAGTATCTGACAAAGCTGATTATTGGAGCAGGTAGACCGAAGACCGCAGGTGATGTTGCAGGTCGTTCCTACAAAGGTAGGTGAACCGAGAGAGCATCCGGCCCGAAGGCCGCAGGTGGTGTTACAGGTCGCTCCTACAAAGGTGGGAGCGCTGATCAGGCATCCGGCTCGAAGTCCGCAGGTGGTGTTGCAGGTTGCTCCCAGCAGCGTGGGAAGGCGCGGAAGGCACGGGAACACACCGGTAAAGGTTGGCAGTTGCCGCTGTTGTGCGGTTCTTCCTTCATTGCGGGGGGTAGTTGCGGGTCGAAGCGGAAATTGGAAACTTCTGATGTCATCCTTTTTGTCTTCCGTACTCAGAGCCATGACTCCTTTGTTTTGACTTTTCGTCAGATTACTCCGGTCCCTGGTCTGAATTCTCGTAATCCTCCTGGTTCCGGCCTGAAACTCCCCCAGGGTTTCCCGAAGCGATTCCCGATACAGTGGGGATGGCGGGTTCTCCTGGCCGTGACTGGGACCGCTTCCAAGAAGAAAAAGAAAGAAGGCGAGTATGGAGATGACAGCATGTTTATATAAGTTTTGGTTTTGATATCGCATGGCAATTCTCCTCATTTTGTTAACCGGCTTGCTCTTTGCCATTAAAACACATGGTCATTTCCCCTCGCTG
Source organism: bacterium (assembly GCA_040752695.1). Taxonomy (GTDB): domain Bacteria; phylum SZUA-182; class SZUA-182; order DTGQ01; family DTGQ01; genus DTGQ01. The sequence goes on along the minus strand of JBFMGO010000011.1, from coordinate 32,382 downwards.
TATTTTTTCCAGGTAACCGTAGCCCGTCCGGTGAGAAAACTCCATAATCCCAGGATAGTGGCCCAGTTTAATTCCAGGAATGTGGTAGACAGGGTCAACAACCTCTCGCTGATGCTTCCTTTGCTGCTCCAGGGATTTTCATCAGACCATATTTTATCTTTACCCATAATGCTTATGGAATAAAATACTATTTGTACGATAAAGAAGACTCTGTAAAAAAGCATTACTTTCAATAAAGCGATATTGGAAATAAAGAGCAGGAGAAGGAAAAGAGGAATAGTCAGACGCATGACTTTATGAGAAACCGTTTGAAACCAGATCGGATTGCAGCCCGGATGAAGGAGCCAGGGGTAGCGAAAGAAAGCCTGAAAATTTCCGGCCAGGGTCCGTACCTTGCGGATCTTCTCCTGGGCCAGGGAAAAGGTCAGATCATTGGCTATGGCCGACTTTTCCAGAACTGAACGATATCCCTGCCTGATCACCTGCATAGGCAGGATAAAATCGTCCAGAATGGTATCAAAAGGCAGTGGTTTGAAAAGCTCCGCTCTTAAACCGTAAAAAGAACCGGATGTACCGGGGACCGATCCATAGCTGGATTCGGAAAGACGGATAAAGTTTTCATATCTGCGGTAGATGCCTTCCCGGCCTTCATAAATCAGTCCGCTTGCCATGCCGACGCTTTTATCGGCAAAGTTTCTCATCAGGGCTTTCAGAGCTCCCTTTTCCCAGTACTGACGGGCATCGGCAAAGATAAAGAGTTCCCCCCTGGCTTCCCTGGCCAGGGCATTGAGAACCGAAGGCTTCCCCTGCTGGCTGGGGAAAATGAAAGTACGCACTCCCTTGTTCTCCATTCTGGCGAGACTCTCGATGGTGCCATCGGTGGACCCGTCGGACCCGACCAGAATTTCCAGCCTGTCAGACGGGTAGTCGAGACTCAGCAGGTTGCTTATTCTCCTTTCTATCAGCTTTTCTTCATTATGGACACAAAGCAGGATCGAGACGGGTGGAAAAATGTCGTCGGTATGCACAGGCAGAGGGTTTACCCTGGCCAGGGCATACATGAGGAGAGGGTAGCCAAAGAAAGTATAGATGACAATGCCCAAACTCAGATAAAAAAGGTGTGACATGAGGTGACTAACCTCCTGAAAAATTGGTGATTGGGAACTGCCTGTAGGTCGGATAATTAACAACATGCGGTTTTAGGGCTCAGATTTCCCTCAAGCAATTGCCTGTAGATCCGCTCCTGGCGGTCAACCGCGACCGAGAGTGCGAAATGCCGCTCGGCATGGCTTCTTGAGTGTCTTTTCATCTCTGACAGCCTTTTCTCATCTTTTAATAACTCGATCAAAACCTTGGCTATACCCTCCGGACTGGTATCGTCGAAGAGGCAGGCACATTTACTCTCTTTAAATATTTCAGGGGTACTGCCGGCGTTGGTGGCAACAACAGGGCATCCACAGGCTATGGCCTCTATGAAAACCAATCCGAAAGCTTCAGGCGTTAGAAAGGGAGCGACGAAGAAATCGGCCTGTGAGTAATAGTCCGGCAGGTTATCATGATTCAGGCAGCCGGCGTATACAATTTTATCTGATAAATAAGGCCTTATTTCCGCTTCGAACAGGTCAAGATATTCTTCATTCGGACCGGCAAATACAAACATTGCCTCCGGAACCTTCACGGTCACAATTTCCCGAAAGGCCCGAAACAGATTAAAAAAACCCTTCCCTTTGGTAAGCCGTCCGGAAAAAAAGACTATTTTCTCCCCTTTCTTGCGATAGTTAACCTTTGGGGAAGCTACAGGATAAAATTTCGAGAGGTCCAACCCGTACCAGGCATAGTGCACCGGGTTATGCCCGTTTAATTTATGAGCTTTCCGCCACTTGCATCCAGCAGCCCTTGAATTCGCCAGACAAAGATCAGCGCTCAGGCATTTTCTGTGTTGCAGCCAATCATAGAGAATTCTCTGACAGTCAGGTAACGAGGCTGGGGCGCGATGCTGGTGGACGCGAACTACGAGCTTCCCCTCAGCAGGGGGAAGAAGCCCCAGTGATGCCCCAAAAGGAGAATCCGAGACAACCTCGATAATATCCCATCCTCTCTTGCCCCGGATTTTTCTCATGGAATGCATTAAAGCTGACTCCATACGGATAATGCCCGGAATCCAGCCGGGAGTTTTCCTGACCGGAACCGGAACAACTACCACCCCTTGATCCTCATAAACAAATGGATCGATAAAAGCCGTGGTGAAGACGAAAACTTCGTGCCCCCGCCGGACCAGTTCCCTGGCGGTATCACTGATATAGGCTCCGACAGCGGAATAGGGTGAAGCCGGAAAATAAACATTTGTTACAAAGGCAATACGCATCGTATTATTCGTCCTTGATTGAAAAATGTCTTAAAGTATGGAGTCTAGCGGGCGCCTGCGATGAAAAGGTTTGTAGCACCCTGGGTATTTTTCCGAAAGTGCAGGCCTAAAGAGCACCATAGGACGAGCTTTATCAAGAAAGTCATCGGGGGATACCCGGAATAACTATAGGCAAGATGCCAGACAAATCTTTCGTTCAGTCCGGCCCTGTGAAGGAGCTTAAAATCCGTCTCATTTAAAATCTGCTCGATCTGCCAGGAAAACAGTGGAGTAATGTGCCCGTTATTCTGATAATCAACATCACCGAAAAACTGGAATCTGCCATGCTTCAAAAAAATAAGACGTGAATTCCATGACTCGACGTTTGGCGATGTAAGAAAGAGAATTCCCGATTCATCCAATAATTGCCGGCAATTTTTCAGAAAATGACGAGGGTTTTCAAGATGTTCAATAATTTCAATAGCTACAATTGCATTGAACTTTTGGTTAAATAATTGAGCAAAGTCTTTGTTCAAATCAAGGCAATGACATGGCACAGGATTGACCTGGAATCTTCCCTCTGAAATCTCGGTTGCTTCGACATAATAGCCTGCTGAAGCCAGCCGTTTTGACATGGCCCCCTCGCCGGCACCAAGGTCCAGAATGCAAATGTCTTTTGGTTCGGGAAAGCATTTGGTAATTTTGTTGAAAACAGCTTGATGTACTCCTGGAATGGCCCGTTCTCGAATATTTCCATCTAAGTTATTCATAATTTTTCCCTATTATTATGATAGACTTATTCCCGCCAATTCATGATAAATTCCGGCTGTCCTGACTGCGATAGCCTGCCAGGAGAATTTTTCCTGCAAGACTTTGGCTTGTATCCGAAGCTGGCTGTACTCCTGATCCGAGCGGATAATCTGCCGGCATTTTTCCGCCAATCCCTGAGAATCCCCCGGTCTGACAAAGACAACGCTCCTTAAGGTGCGCACATCAGCGGTCGTGAATTTTCCTTCCGTGGTGACAATTGGCAGACCATGCGCAATTGCTGTCATCAGACTGGACCGTTTAAACACAGCTCCATCACGGAACGGCAGCACCGCTATCCTGGCTCTTGGCAAGAGCTGAGATGCCGTTCTTTCATCAATGAAACCGGTCCAGGTGATACATTCGGAAATTCCCAATTCATCGGCCCTGCCTTTCCATACTTCCAGCATTTTCCGGTAATCGGCCTCAGGCATAAATTCGTTCTTACCGCCCATGATGATCAAGTGAACAGGTTCGGTTTTCAGTAAGCCCATCGCTTCAATCAGCTCACCGATGCCTTTTGAAGGGAGGAGATAACCTAAATAAATCATCAGGAACTTGCCGGATGGCAGGCGAAGGTGGTTTATTTTTTCAGGTTCGCTTCTTTCGGCCACGGCAATCCCTGTTCCCATAGGTATGGACACGATATTTCTTTTCCTGGTCACAAAAGGTGTGACAAAATCTTTTCCCTCTTGATTCGATACGATAATCCGCGATGCGCACCCCAATAATGATTTGAGTGCTGAAGTGCGGTGCCTGCTCAAGGCTGCCGGTGAAAAACCTGCTCTTGAGAGGATTCCAGGCGGAATCAGATCCAGCCAGGGAAACTTGATCTTCCCGCCAAGGCGGACACGGACTGCTCCATGCCAAAAAAACGGCGGGCATGCCTCGTGAAGGGTCACGCAACAGGGGATTCCCTTTTTCCAAAGAAGAAGGGGAAGGAAGCAAATTGCTGCCTCGCCTCGAAACGCGGCCTCTTCGTACTGAAGATGGACAATATCCGGTCGCCAATCGTTGATCGTTCGGTAAATCGGTTTCAGGCAGGAAAAGTCCCACCTTCCGATGACGTTATATACCTCACCCCTGCTGCCGGCTCCGTTAATATCGCCTGCTCTGGTAATAACAGCGGATTCATGCCCGTACTGCCCGATCGCTTGAGCCAGCCGGAAAGTGTGATTGCCGATATCGCAATGCTGAGGGGGAAAGGTTGGCGTTATGAACAGAATACGCATAGTTTCAGAAGAAGGTAAGCGGCTGATGACTGATGAGAGAATATAAGAGCACTGTTCTTATTCGACCTATATTTGAAAGGGAATTTCCTTAGCCTCATCGCATTTTTCAGCAACGATGAACAGTGACCTTCCCATGGTATTCCCAAATTGCGACAGAAAATCGATGGCCCTATATACCGTGAACTTGATGATGCCGATAGCGTTTGAGGTACGATTGCAGGCGAAGGTATACGGTTTATAGGTAAAAGTAAAAGCTTCGCAACTGCGATAGCCCGTATCTTCCAATAACCTTTCCATTCTCCTCAAATCAAAAGCTGCAATGTGGCCGTATAAGCCCCTCTCGTAATTCTGCCTTCCATCACCCCAATAGAGATCGTCTCCATTGGCAAGCAAGATTTTGATTCTGTTTATCAGACTCACCGAATTCGGTGTTGTTATTACCAATATACCGTCATCTCTCATCCTTTCCCTTATGGCCATGAGGCATTTTAACAGGGTAGAATGATCGAGATGTTCCACAATTTCGGTAAAGATTACCACATCGAAATCACTATCTTCTCCATATAAACCAGGAGATTGGTTCCAATCGGATAATCTGAGATTTATTTGTAAATCCGAAATATAAGATTTGAATCTATCATTGCTCAGATATTCACTGTGCGGGCTTTCATAGGCTATCCATTTGAAACGGATAGCCGTTTGCTCTCGAAGAAAAGTTGCTATCGAAAAATCCTGGTGACCGCAGGAGAGTCCGGAAGCATTGAGGATTTTCAGAAAGTTTTTGTCTTTCTTTTTTGCATAACGAACGATCTCCAGGATAGTGTAGGCATGTCTGATCGAGTTGGCTTTACTCCAGAATTCGGCATCAGCTTCCGGTTGGCCAGTTATGTACCTGTCCACATCAAAACATGTCTGCTGTATGGAATTGGATACTTTCTTTAAATTGAATTTTTTCATGGTTTGCTTTTTTTAATCTCTGGAAAGATAGTTCATCCATGGATTCAAGATCAGTTATCGGCTTTTTTCAACCCCAGAAAGCCAACGGTATAAGATCTTCCATGCCAGGAGACAGGAGATGGGATCTTTTCCGGCAGCCGGACCCTGTCGATAGGAAAAAAGCCCAGTGCTTGTGCAGCCTTCAGCATCTGACCGACATCATGGTTATCGAAAATATGCCAGGGCAGCCCGAAGGCTGTGATTCCTTCAGTATCGATAGATTCCGGATAGTAATCAAAGGTCAAAAGGAGATATCCGCCGGAAGCGATTATCCTTGACATTTCAACAAAAAACTGCTCAATATCGACTCCATGTTCGATGACAGACAGACAGGTAACCATCTCAAAAATGCGGTTCGGATAATTGGTTGCGGTGATATCCTGGATCGAATATCTCGTCTTCCAGAAACGGCGCTGCCAATGGACCAGAGGGTTCAGATCACACCCCCACAGATTCCGGAATCCGGCCCGGTATAAGGTCTGGAGGATCTCGGAATTCCAGCATCCGGCATCGAGTATTTTGGCCGATTTGCCGACCCATCCCTTTTTGATGATACCGATTACCTGCTGAATGTCCCAGCTCTTGCCGATATCGATTCTCTCAGGCCATGAATGAGCAATAAGACGGAAAAGCAGTCGCCAGATATTCTCGGTCAGCCATTCCCGCCCGAAGCAGCCCAGACCGGCTCTCTCGAGGTGCAGCCTTGCTTCACTGATATCTTCAGATCTGGTTAGATAAGAGAACATTCCGGTAGACTTCCAAATAGCCCCTGACCATGGAATCAAGAGTGAAAAATGCCTCGACCCGCTCTCGGGCAGAGCGCCCCAGGGCCTGCCTTAATGAAGGGTTTTCAACTAATTGTCTAAGCTTACAGGCCAGATCACCCTCATTCCCCCTTTTGAATACCAGGCCGGCCTCTGGCCGGCAGCCCAGGATTTCAGGGATTCCCCCTGCATCCGAACCCAAAACAGCCGCACCGGCAGCCATACCTTCCACGACCGTAAATCCAAAGGCTTCGTCCCATTCCGATGGGACCACGACAATGTCCGCCCTTGAGAAAAGGTCAGCAATATCGCTGACATATCCGGGAAACTCGACGTCAGTCAGACCCTCCTTCGAGCAATATGAGCGAAGCTCGCTCTCCATGGGTCCTTTGCCAGCTATCACTAATTCAACGGGAATAGTAACCGTTTGCCTTACCTGTTTAAACGCCCGGAGCAGAGTCATGACACCCTTTTTCCTGATGAGCCGTCCAACAAAGGTTACTCGGACAGGCCCGGATTCCCGATAATCTTCATCTTCGGATGACCGGACTGGAAACCGGCTTTCGATGTCGATGCCATTTCCGTTATAAATGCGTATCACCTTTCTTCCGGATAGATGAGCCTGCTTTATATCACGCTCCGCAACATAATCCGAAACAGCTATGAGCCGGTTAAAAGACATGCTTGCCAATTTTCCTCTTACAAACGAAATGTACTCTGATATGGCAGATTTTTTGCGTATATTGCCGGAGCTATGATCCGTATAAATCAGGCAGCAGCCGGGGGATATCTTCTTTATTAAGTGTATCCAGGGATTAAAAGGTGAAATAAAGTGCGCATGGAGTACATCCGGCTGATGCTTTATCAGGATACGCAGGAGACTGACCGCAGAGGTAAACCTCAAGGGAAAGGAAAACAGAACAATGGACCCGCCATCCTTTTCAATTTCGTTCCGAAACCAGTACGGCACCGGTGGTTCGAGGACGAGAATATGGCTCCAGCCATTTTGTACGATTTCTTTGTTCAGCCGCAGCAAAAATAGTTCCATACTGCGCTTGTTGCGTGGTATAAAATGGAGAACCTGAAGGATTGTTTTTTCGGATCTCATTCGGATCTTACTCGGATTTCATTCGGATCTTACTCGGATTTCATGACGGGCGGTTTGTCTTACCTGCTTCACCTGGTCTGCTCCGCCGCCCTCGTCATCCTAAGGAATCACCACCGCCAGAGGGTTCTGGTGAAAAGATAGATTCCTGCAATGCTCTCCGCTGCCAGGATCCCTGTTTTCATCCAATCATGCTCAAGGCTGTAAAAGTACTGATCTGCTTCATGATTCACTCTGATCAGGTTGGTAATGGCGGCAATCATAGTCAGGTAAAGATAGAGCGGAAGGTAATACGTTCTGGTTTGAAATAAAGATGCCACCAGATAGACAATAAGTGCAGCAAAAAGGCAATGCCCAAGATTGATATACCAGACGAATTCCCCTGGATCGGATGGTTCGCGTTTCAGCCCGCCTAACCGCCAGGAATCCTTGATCCCCAGGAACAGCATCCCGATAAAAAAATAAAATCCCACGAGTCCTGTCTCGGCGAAACTGAGCACATATGAACTGTGGGTATCCAGTTTCCAATGCTCTCTCCACATGCCATACCCGAGACCTGCAAATGGCTTTTTCTTGAAAGTTGATAAGCCGAAACTCCAGGCCTCCATACGGCCTCGTTCGGAGCCATGATGCGTATCGATCGACTTTCGCTGTATATGGGGAAGGATCATGATAAGGAAAAGAATGCAGAGCGCATTACCCCAAAAAAGTTTCTTGCTGCCCCGGCCTGTTGTCAGCACAAAGGCGAAGAGCCCGGCCATAGCTGCCATTTGGCCGCCGCGGGAGCGGGTTTCATAAAGTGAGACAAGATTGATGATAAGTAAAGGCAGAGTCAGCACGCGCGGCATTAAGCCTGGCCACAGCAACGCACCCAGGAGCAGTGGTATGATCATGGCATGGAGGAGCGCCAGGTTATTAGGATTATTAAAGATACCAAATGCCTGAACGCGCACGCCGTAGGACTCCTGTATCGGCATGATTCCATAAAATCCCACCCCTCTTGACATCTGCAAGATCGAATTGACACTCGCTAAGATAGTACATGATATGAGAACAGTAAGGACCAGACGGAGTTTTTCCCAGCTTCGGATAGATTCGACTCCGGCTATGGTCAGGGTCAGGAGAGGCAGCATGGCCCAGAATGAATCGATCGCGCCATGAATATAGCCAGAGCTGAGAATAGGGGAAAGGATGACAGATAATACAAAAAGTACGGTCAGTTTGCTGAAAGGTGATTGCCGGTCAATCCTTTTTCCATAAAAACGCATAAGAAAACATAAAATAAGAGCGGCGCCGACCGGATTGAGTAATCGCATATCCAATATCACGGGGACCCAATCCTGTGGCCGGATAAAAATTAAGATAATATAAATTATGTATAAAAAGTACATGGATCGCGTTATAATTTATAAAATACCGGCCTTGGGTTGCCAGGGCAAAATCCCGATACGATTATCACGGTCATCGGGCAGTTGGAACCAGCGCTGGAAGGCTATGGCGGCAGCTCTGGCAAAGTACTGCCGGTTATCGGGAAACCGGATAAAATCGTATAATGATTTTGGCGGCCTGTTTTCATCGATGCTTTCAATCGCAAAACCGAAAGGGATCAGGTTTAGCCATTTGTGAAGTTCCCATGTCCCGGGTCCATGAGCAATGATGGGAATGCCTGCCGCCAATACAGGGCCTGTCTTGCTTGGAAATGAATACCGTACCGTGAGGTCCATATTCGGGGAAAACCATGCTCCGATGTAGAAGCAATCTACGGTACCGAGGGCTGAAATGTATCGGTCCCAATCCGGTTCAAAGGCATGATAGACGGTATTTCCAAATTGTTTCATCTCACTTTCGACCCCTGCTGGCAAAGACCTGCTGCCAAATGCATGAAATTCGAACTTCCCTCCAATTTTTTTCAGCCAGGATAAAAAAACTTTTATTTCGTTGCTGCCTGTATGGCATTCACCGCAAAAGCCGATTCGGAATACTCCATCTGACTTTCTCTGTAAAGGAGGAGATTTGGCCCTGTAAACCTGTGGCGGATAAATTCTTACCTGGGCCAGGGTTTTCTGCCGGACATAGTCAGCCAGGGAAAACGAGACGGTATCGACCGAATTCGCTGCACGCAGAAGCGCCCTGCAGTGCCGTTTGGTGCGGATAACATGCCATAGGGGCACATCCGGGTTCAATTGACAGGAACGCATAGGGTGATCATGAATAGTGACATGCAGCGGCAGACCCGTTATTTGTGCCAGTCTTCGGCCGACGAATCCGGCTCGCTCCTCTGCCAGTGTCCAGATTCGATCGATGGAAAAGAGCCGGCAGTAATAAGCCAGTTTCCGTGCTGTCAATTCACCCCAAAACCGTTCACACCAAAAAGATCCCCATCGACCTGCAACCAGCCTGTAAGGTTTTCCCGGAGGCGGACAGGATAGAATTTCGATTTGAGAAAGAGTGCACCCTGTCTTTTCATTATCCAGCGATACCCAAGTGAGCCAGGGTTCTTGAAACAGCCCTGCGATTCGATGCAGCAGCGTCACTGTTCCATTGTTCGGGCGGTATGGAGACAATCGGGTTATGAGCATCACTTTCTGCAAGTCACTTTTTGGGAACCTGCTTTCCACCCTGTCCACCCCTTACTATGAAGATAACTTTAGCCAGTCACTGATAATCAGGCAGTTTTCTATGACCTGGCGAGGGTGGTAAAAACAGAATGTAACAATCGCGCACTCTTGGCCCATTGAAAATCCTGGAGGCATCGCTGACGGCCGCACTGTCCGAGTTTTTCAGCCAGGTCTCTATCTTTAAGAATTTTACAAAGGTGAGTGAGGAGATCGGAACGATCATCCGGATCAACAAGATACCCTGACTTTCCATCGGCGATGGCATCCGTGGCCCCACCGCTTCGTCCGCCAATCACTGGCAATCCACAGGCACTGGCTTCTAAGAAAACCATGCCGAACCCCTCGGCGTCTCCATCAGTTAAAATCATATTCGGTAAAACAAAAATATCAGCCGCCTGAAAAGCCGATATCAAACAATTCCTGCCGACCGGTTCTAAAAGGTGAACAGTATGCTCAAGGCCCAGTTCGTTGATACGCTGCTTTATCCTTTTTCTGCACTTCCCATCGCCGATAATTATGTAGAGTACCTGTAAGTCGTGCCTTACCAGTAAGTCATGCCTTAAGGATGGCAAAATATCGATAACCGAGAGGTGACCTTTCCTTGGGTCGAGCCGCCCTACGGAAAGAAGTATTTTGCGGTCGAGGGGAAATCCCAGTCTGAGCCTTGCTTTTTCTTGATTACCGGGCTGAAAAAAATCCGTATCCACACCAGGGTGAATAACCGTTACTCTCTGACAGCCGATAGCTTTCAGGCGGGATGCGGTAAAGGAGGAATTGGCAAGCACAGAATCCGCCTTGGGCAACAGTGCTGAAGATATGCGGGCACTTGTATAGCGAGCCTCCGGTATCGGCACCTGCTCGCCGTGGGCAAAGCAAACCCAGGGCCTGGCAAGCAGCCGTTTTAAAAGCCAGCCGACTATCACCATGTGAGAACCCTCATTTCCGGTCCAGATAATATCCGGCTGAAAGCAGATTCCCACCACAAGACCATAGATCAAATAAATCAAGGTTAGACTGACAAAGTCTGCGGCCCAGAATATCCGGCCTGGCAGTTCCTTTGGCAGCGGCCTAATGACCCGGCGTATGGGGAAATTCAACTGATGGTCAAACTCCCGGTACCGGGCCTTGGCGCCGCAGATCACCCTGAGCTCACAGATTTGAGTAAGCTCACGGCAAAATTCCATCAGCAGGTTGCCCGCCCCCCCAGGACCGGGAGGCAGATAGTAGGCAATAAGGATAATCCGCAGCCGGTCCGATCGCTTCCGGTTCGATCCCTTTTTGTTACTTGCCGTTAATCTCAAATTGTTGCTCCTTTAAGGCAGTATCTCTCCATAGATCGAATCGTATTCTTCGATCATTCTGATCAGGCTGAAGTCTCTCCGACACCTTCTCAGGCATGCGGCAGAAAGTTCCGGCAGGCGAGCCGGTGTATCGATCAATGCGTGGATAGCCGCGGCAAAATCCTCCGGATTTGCCGAGTTCGGCAAAAGGATACCGTCACTTCCGTTTATCAGCAAATCTTTCAAACCTGAAAGGCTGCAAGCTACCGTAGGTATGCCACAGGCCATGGCTTCCAGTACCACGTTGGGCGTACCTTCATAGTCTTCCGAGGGCAAAACCAGAATATCCAGAGCCTGAAGCACCTGCCCCATGTCCGATCGAAACCCCAGAAGATGAACTCTGTCGGCTACGTTCAATCTCCTTATCAATGAGCAAAGCTTTTCCTCACCGGGTCCAATACCTATAAAAACAGCATGCACCGGCGGCTGATAGTCAGAAAGCGATTTTACAATTTCGGGCAGATAGTAAGGTCTTTTCAAGTCTATCAGCCGTCCGACAAATCCCAGCGTATAGGCGTCTTCATCAATGCCCAGATCTTTTCTCATCTTCTTTCGCATCTGTTGGTCGGGTCGAAAACAGGTGGTATCGACTCCATTGATAACAGGATGAATTTTTTTGCTTTTAGCCCCGAATGCAGTTTTGATTTTTCCGCTTATTGCCATCGAGACCGGTACAAACTTGCAGACCATGAGGTTAAATCCATACCCCGCTGCCCTGCCAGGATACTCAGCCGGTGCCAGCCCATGCTGCCCATGGATTAACTTTATTCCGGCCAGTTTTGCCGCAGGGCCTGCATAGCACAAGGTGCCCCAGTTATGAGTATGTACCAGGGCAATACGCTCATTCTTCAATAACTTAAGGATGGAGAATATGCAGCGGGGCTTAATCCCGTCTCCTTTGTGCAACTCGTAAATAGAGATCTCCCGCTTTAGTCGGGCCGCCATTTCACCCGCATCCTCCAAACAGATGATTATGGATGGGAAACGGCTGCGATTGGCAATATTCACTACGCCATTTTCCATGCCTCCATAATGGAGTGAATGTACGACATGTGCAATTTTCCATTTCTTTTTCGTTGGTGCGTCCTCTTTCTGCCGGTCTTACCTTTTTTGGCCGGTCTTCCCTTTTCTCGCTATTCTGCGGTGTTCCTCCTGCCGGGAACTGCCGGCTTATCAAGACCACCGTTTTCGATTCCGGCCATGATCCGGCTTATCGCTTCAACTTTGTCTTCCCAGGTTTCATTCATAACCATGCTTTTTCCTAACGCACCGCGCCGCTTCCCTTCAGGTCCGAGGGCCTTTTCAACAGACAGAATAAAGTCGCGGTTATTTTTGGCAATCCAGCACGCCTTTTCATAAGGATGGGCCTCCGGCAGGTCAGTGGTTACAAGAGGCAGTCCCAGGGCCAGGTACTCTTTCAGCTTGATCGGATTCGTGGCCCTCATCAATTCAGGACTCATACGGTAAGGAATTAAAGCTACATCAAAACGGGCAGCATAGCGCGGCAATTCAGTGTAGGGTTTTTGTCCTAAAAAATGGATATTGGACAATGCTCTTAATCTTTCAAAGTTGCCGGATGTTTTTCCAATCAAAACCACGGAGCAGTCCTGATATACTTGAGCCAGTTCGAAGAGGAGACGCTGGTCTATGGTGTCCCTCAGCCAGCCGTAGAAGCCTAAAACCGGATGCCTGATTCCCTGTAAATCGGAAGGGGCGGGAGAGGACTCCATGTACTTGAGAAAGATGTCATTGACACCATGGGTCACTAAATGGGTCCTGGCATTTATTTTTTTCTTTTCATGGCAGAGGAATCGAGAACTGGCAAAGACAACATCCACTTTTTTAAGGAGCTTTTCCTCCAGGGCACTGATTTTAATGTGCTGATCCTTCAGATAGGCAAATAATCGCCAATTATCCGTACAATAATAAACCGATCTTTGTTCGCCGAGCCTGCCAACGAGAGGCTCGGCAGCAGGGAGAAAGCTCCAGACCTGGAAGGGACGCATTCGCAAGACAAGGGTTAGAAAGCGCAATTGCAGGGTCAAAAAGGTGAAGCTGCTGCGCCGAAAGGCAAAAGGTCTGGAAAAAGGCCAGACCAGAGGGGTAAATACATAAAGATTCCTCCGAACCTGTTTTGGACCTCTTAACCAGAAAAAAATTTTTTTGATTATCCTCTGCCAGTCCTTGCCGGACGATAATCCCGGCGAGCGCATCCCGATCGAATTAATCCAAAGTATGGTGTTTTTCCGGGCCAGAGTGGTGAGAACATGGTGATTGCTCGTCCAATCGTTCTCCCACTCCTTGGAAAAAGCGATAATATTTTTTCCTTCTACCATGAGGCAGGTATATTTCTCTATAGAGAATAATAAACTATGGATATTAATAAGCTATCGAGAATAATAAGATGAGGACTTCAATTGCCCCATTTCCCGGTAATATCCTTCCACTGCTCAGCCGTTGCGAAAGAATGATTATTTCTAAAACGGCCATGTTCTTTTACAAAGGCCATGTTAATCTGCCCGAGTGCACCGTCGAGAGGACGTGAAGCTTTTTCAAAAATGTCATAACCAACAAAACCACGATTTTTCATGTAGCTTACTACGTCATAGAACTGAGGTGCATCTTTCATAAATTGAAACATGGATACTTCCAGAATAACCATCTCGGTTTCACCCAGAGCTTCCAATGCCCCTTCCAGGACATCGAGCTCCGCTCCCTGCACATCGACTTTTATCAGGAAAGGTCCCTTTAACCTTCTGTCCCTTAGCAAATCATCGATTCTTATTGCCTGAATTGTTCTGGGAATACCATCCGCTTCCGCTCCCATCTCCTCTTTCAGGAGTGAAGAGCCTTCGAGATGGTCCTGATGGACATTTAACTCCACCTGTCCTGACCGGGAGCCTGCCGCTGCAATGATATATGCCCCCCTGTACCTCTTTAAAATTGATCTCAGGGCGCTTTCGAATTCCGCCAATGGCTCTATAAGGAAATGAAACGCGTTGGGAAACGCTTTGTAAAGCTCAAAGGTCCCATTGGCTACTCCGACATCGATAACGGTCTGTGGTGAAAATCCCAGGTTAGACACATGACTCAAGAGCCTGCTCATGTCTTGATTGGATTTGTCAGTATTCATCCTGCAAATTTCGAATCCGCATCGATTGAGCACCTTTTCAAGGTAGAAAAATGTTTTCATAAACGATGACCTGTTCTTTCTGTTTCATCTTTATCTTAGAGAATTCATCTTTCCTCGAGAGAATCGATCCATCTTGTTACTCGATGAAAACCATGAGTGAAATCCAGATGGCGGTCAAAAGCTTGAAGGGACCGTTTGCTGTAGCTGTCGTAGTCATGGACGATAGTAACGATAGCCTCACCGATCTCATCTGGCGATTGGATAACAAGGCCGCATTTCTCCTGATTGATGAAAGTACCGATAGAGGTTTGGTCATTGGCAATCACAGGCAATCCTGCCCGCAGGTAATAGGCGATTTTTCCTGATGATAAACCGACACTTCGGATGTTTTGCTGAGTATATACAGACCCTTCCGAGGGGACATAAAATGCGATGCCGATGTCCGCACCATGAATCAAGGCATCGTAATCCTGCCGGGAAACCGGCTTGAGCGAGAAGAAGACACGGCCTTCAGGGGCTTGCCTGCGCAATTCTTCCATAAAACCGGAATGCTGATAATAGGAGCGGGAATGGATGACCAGAACCCAATCCTCCGGCCACTCCTTCACTGAATCCACAATTTCTTTTAATCCGGTCCAATTCTCTATGCTTCCGGCATGAAGGACGATCCGGCAGCGCTCCGGCAGCCCTAATTTTTTATGCCAGTAACCTGAATACTGCCGCCTGGCTGGTCCCTGCGGAGTATTCGGTACCAGGACAAACCGATCAAGAGGAACATCATTATCTTCCGCCATTAACCGGGCCCTTTCCTCATCCTGAATAATAATGAATGCAGCCCTGTGGCTGAGTCTTTTTTCAGCCCGCTTCAATTGGCTTTGTTCCGCAAGCGCTATCTCCCCCGAAAGGAGCAATTCCAGCGAATAATAAACAAGCGGCACGGTAATCCATCTGGACAGCCAGCCAGCCTGCACTAATCCTTCAGGATCTACCCCGATAAAGCAACGATAGCGGCAGCGCAAGTGCCGTTGCCAAATCTGCAAAGGATAAGACCATCGGGCAGGAATAAGGCGATGAATGCCTTGTCTTTCCCATCTAGGGCGGGGAGTAACGATCATTATGGACTTATGGGAAAATGATGGCCCTATAAACCGGGGATTAAGGTAAGTGAAAATCTCGACTTCATATCCTGTATTTGCCAATAGTTCGGCAGCATTACACAGACTCGGTACGGTGTCCAAATTCCCCCACGGATATACGATCGCAATCCGCTTTTTCACTTTTCAACATCCCTGTGAACTATGGAGCGGGGAAAATTCCATATAACCTGACATTTATTTTTACTTAAATGTTCAAAGGAACTGGAACGGTATCGTTCATCCGATGGAGAGAGGGAAATACTGCTGTAAAAGTCCCTGTCGATTTTGCTCCGGATGGTGTATTGAAACTGATTGTATTTTTCAGGTGCCAGGGAAGCGTAGTCCCTGATATAATTTACTCCTTTATGGAAGAGATAATCTTTGAGACCTCTTTTCAGGAGCCATTCCTGATACTCGAAATTATTCACTATTCCATCCAGCTCAATGACTGAACGCTCAGAAAAATAGCCGAACACGCCACAGTCAGTCGTCGCAAAAACCGCACCCTTTGGAATGTTTTGTTTCGCCCATAGTGCTGCTCTATACGAGGGCCGGTGAAAACTATTTGCATAACCGTTAAGCCGATACCGAAGCGAAAGGCATTGCATGGATATATCCAACCCCAGCCCCAGAATGATGATAAAAACAAACACCGGCCTAAGCCTGGCAGAATAAGAACTTTTTCTGAGAGCCGATATAACCGGGCCGCTTGATAAAGGTATAACCAGAAGATAAGGTGCAAAATACCAGCCTCCTATTTCCCACCGTGAAAACAAAAGGATAAATGAAAAGTGCATAAGGACATACAGACAGTATATCAGCGACGCGTTTTGATAGGGTTGGGACATTTCCTGAAGTATCCTTTGTCCGGTCTTAAAGTATCTTCCGAAAACAAGAATGAGGAAAAATAACAGGGTAACGATCACCAGGGCTGCCCATTGAGGATATCTCAGAAAAAGCGACGGCTTAAAGGAAAGGTGCGGAAAAGTGCTTTTCAACCGAGAACTGATGGTTGCAAAATGGCCAAAATTAATTTTATTCCAGATAAGAAAAGGCAGAACAAGCATGGTCACAGGTGCAGTTATCCTGATCGCCCGCACCACGAAGTGAAGAAGCTGAAGCTTATTCGATAAACGATACCAGGCCATAAAAACGAGGCATGAGAAAAGGATCAAAAAGGACTCAAGACGTGCCAGGGTAAGCAAGCCTATCAAAATGCCTAAAGTGGCATCCTTGGGCAGGGTGGGATGATGAACAGACCAGGTTTCAGTCATATATACTATTATCAGTGCCAGGATAACGAGGTGAATGGGAGTTTCCATTCCCTCAAGAAGACAATTGCTGAAGCCGGAGAACAGAAATACGATCAGGATCGGAAACAGAGCTATAGCCCCATAGATGCGGCAGGTAAACCGGATTGTAAGAATGAGTATAGAGATAAAAACCAGAAGCTGAAAAATCAGAGTAACACGCAAGGCCAGGAGACGGTTGGAAGGAATGAGCCTGTAGACGGGAATTAACATGAGTTGCCACAGGGGATGAAAGCCATTGGTTTTATTTATGCCGTCAAACGTGGCTCCGTGTCCGCTGGCGATATGAGAAGCGATATTCATATAGTAAAAAGCGTCATCGGTAGTTATTGTTACTAAATCTTCCGGAGGGAGAGACACGATCAGGAAAAACCGCCAAAATGAGAAAACAGCAATGATAAAGGTCGTAATAAGCAATGGCAGGTTTTTTTTCATCAGAATTTCCAAAGAATTTCCAATCTTCATAGTGCACTTGGTCTTGTCTTCACACTTTACTTTATCTTGATATGCTGGTTCTTACAGCCTTTGATTCACGAAACAGACATTCCAGGCTCCGCGGCCAGGCTCTTCATTCTTCATAAACTCAAAGAAACCCCTTGACTGAAAACCTGCCTGGTCCAAAAACAGGTCAATCTCCGGTTTGAACAAATAACGCATGCGATGGCACTCCCGGAATTCTTCCATACGTTGTGTACTCTTGTCAAAGATGCAGACCCGGTAATTCACATCTACCACATTCTCATGAGGATACGTTATCGGTTTGGCAATGCGCATCACGGAAATGTTCTCACCTTCCAGTTCCTTAATCCGTATTGCCGGAGGTTCTGTCAGTACTCCGGGACCGTACCAGCAATCAAAGATAAATATGCCCCCTGGATTCAAATGCGCTTTAACTGTCTCAAAGGTCTGCTGAAGATCGGCATTGGTTATTTGATAACTCATAACATGGAAAAGAGATATTGCCACATCAAAGGTCCGGTCAAGGCGTACGCTGCGAATATCGGCCTGGTAAAAGGCAAGGGAATCAAAAACTGAAGCCCCGCAGGACCTGGCGGCTTTTTCGAGCCTGGCTTGTGCCTCTGTCAGCATAGCCAAAGACATATCTAACCCGGTGACCCTGTATCCCTTTTCGACCAGCAGCAGATCATGGCTGCCTGTACCGCAGCCAAGATCCAGTACTGTTTTCGCATGAAGGGCATATTTGTTGATGAGCCGATCGATATAAGCCACCTCTGCGGCATAATCCTTATCCTCGTAGAGAAGATTATAATACCGGCCATAGAGATCGAAAACCGCCATTGTCTGTCTACCTCCCCTGTCTGTCTATTTCCACTGTCTATCTGCCGCCATTGTCTGTCTGCCGCCATTGCCTACCTATTTTCATCGGCTGTCTGCTTTCACTGTCTATCTACCGCTATTATCTGACTACCTCTGGTTGAGTACCGTTGCCAGGGCAGTGCACACCACATCGACTTTTTCTTCGGTCATGGTCAGGCCGGAAGGCAGATAAAGACCGTATTTATAAGCCCGATCCGCATTTGGGTAGGAGCTTTCATCCGGATGAAGCCCCATTTGCCTGAGCACAGGCTGGGCGTGAAGTCCCAGAAAGAAGGGGCGTGTACCGATATTGTTCTCTTTGAGCCGGACTCTCACGGTTTCAGCATCGATACCAAGTTCAGGATCAAGCTCTATGGCGTACATCCAGTAAACCGGCCTCGCCCAGGGTTTTTCGGCCTGGAAGCGAACTCCTGGAACAGCAGCCAGTCGCTCTCGATAGTAAGCGCCTAAATGGCGTTTTATGGTAATAAATTCCTCGATCCTTTCCAACTGAGCCAACCCTATGGCTGCCTGGAGACTGGTCATCCTGAAGTTATACCCGGGCTCGGTATGATAAAAGCGCTTATCGGGCCTGAAAGATAAGTTTCTATAAGACCTGGCACGCTCTGCCATCAGCGGGTCATTGGTGACAACCATGCCCCCCTCGCCTGTAGTTATAATTTTATTGGCATAGAAGGAAAACGCAGCCGCATGCCCCATACTCGCGCACTTTTTCCAGGTTCCGCAAGTTTCCCTTTCTTTATTCCTATCCTCCATACTGGATATATTGGAATTGGATATATTGGTAACAGTATCGGGCTTATCTTCAGGCAGGAGTCTGCTCAGATACTCAGCGCCGTGCACCTCGGCGGCATCCTCTATGATCCTCAATCCATAGCGTTGCGCCACCTTCACCACCGGGTCCATATCAACAGGGTGTCCATAAATATGCACCGGCATAATCGCCTTCAGTCCTTCGTTGCCGTTTTTCATTTCAGCATCGACTTTGGATTCCAATTGCCTGACATCCATGCACCACGTTTCCGGCTCAATATCTACCAGTACAGGTTTAGCACCCAGCCTCATCGCTGCCATAGCACAGGAGATGATGGTGAATGTAGGCATGATTACCTGGTCTCCCTCTTCGATACCAGTCGCATAGAAGGCTGTCTCGAGCGCTGCTGTCCCATTACAGACCGCTATGCCATAGCCTCTCCCTATATAAGAGGCAAACCGCTCTTCAAATTCCCTGACAAAAGGCCCATCCGAAGAAATCCAGCCAGTATCGATGCATTTACAGAGAAATTCTTTCTCGCGGCCATTTAATAAAGGTTCGTTTACTGGTATTTCGTTTACTGGCATATGGTTATTCATAGTGCTCAGGCTGAAAACCTGGTTTTATCGTTGTCACCTGCGTAAGGGCCCTGCTTGACTTCTATGATCTCGCTCTGCTCGATCATTTCAAATCCGTGGCCACCTGATGCCAAAAGAATCACATCACCTGTTTTCAATATCCTGGTGTCTACGTGATTCCGGCGCTCATCGTAAAAGTCAACCTTAACCATACCTCTTTTCATGAATAATACTTCTTGGGTATAAAACACCTCTCGTTGGAGTTTATTATGAATATGAGGCGTTACCCTGTAACCGGCAGGGCGATTCATATAAGCAATCTGCTGAGAATAGTCGTCTGGAGTGAAGAACTCGATTCCTTCTTTGTGGAAATCTGAATGGATAATAATGGCGAGAAGGGAATTTTCATGGAAGATATGTTCAATAGCGGGACAATTCATTGCCTTTCTTCTCCTCATCCCAGGTGACAAATGGTGAATTCTACCGGAGGAGCTTCGTAGCTGTGGCTGAACTCCCAATCCTGTGTTCTCATTACTTCGCTGCGGATTGCCCGGTTAAATCGATAAAGGTATAAGTATTTGATATAGTAAATATAATAGGCTATTTCCAGCCTCAGTTCATAACAAGGTTCTTTCAAGCCCATGTGACGGATCCGGCAAAAAAAATTCCGCAGCACCCGGTATGGTCTGCGAAAAATATCATAAAGGACATCGTTGAATCTTCGGTTGTAAAAAGTGGCATAGTAAGCCTCACAGATCCCATTGTTCCTAAATCGCCGTTTCATATCATGGAGCGTTCCATGTACGTCAGCCCGCTGAATGTGCCACATCGTTGCAGCAGGCGTCCATCCGACTATAATTCCATGGCTGGCAAGTTTGCGGCAGAGCCCGGTTTCCGAATCCCCTATTATGTAATCTCCTTTCTGGCCCGGATTGAAGCCTTTGGCCTGTAGGAGAATTTGCTTCCGAATCGAGAAGCTTCCTCCATTAATATAAAGGCCATGCCGCACAAGCACCTTGGGTCCATAGTCTAATTTACCGAGTACCCGTTCATGGCGAAGGACCCAGGGGGCAGGATCGCGGTCCCATTGGATTTCGATTTTCGTACCAACCGCACCTACTTCGGGGTATCGAAGGTAAACCTCTACGATTTCAGAAATCCAGTTATCGCTATAGATTGCATCATCGTCGCCAAAAAGCAGGATTTCCCCTTCGGCGTGGGCAGCGCCTGTGTGGCGCGCAAATACCAGGCCAGCCCTGCTTTCGCGAATGTATTTCATGTTGATCCTTCCCTCTACTTCCCCGGCCAGCATCCGCACAAGCTGTGACGTGTCATCAACTGATGCGTTATCTACTACGATTACTTCGAAACGTTCGGGAGGATAGTTTTGGGCGAAGGCAGCCCGCAATGCTCCTTCGAGATACATGGCGCGGTTACGGGTCGGGAGGATAATCGAGACAAAAGGGCTTCTCCTGCCATGAACTTGAAAGTGCATTTACCTTTTCCTTAATACCACTCCGTAGTCGTTGCGGAATAACTGGTTTTTATTGGCAATTCGTGGAGCGATAGAGTTGAGCAGCGGGCCCCAGAAACGATGGGTGGTCAACATGGGGAAGTCTGTCTTCAGCCAACTGAAATCCGCCACGCACAGCCTGGACCGATCAACCAGTTGAAACATCGTTTGAGGACAGATCCAGAAGGTGTGTTCCGTATTAATAGCTGTCCATCCATCGGCCAGGATATTAAAAAAGCGGGTAATCGCAAAAGGGTTTGGTGTAGTGACGATAGCGATTCCGTCGTCTTGGATGTGACAGGCCATCGTGTCAAGGAGGGCGGCAGGATTGGCTACATGCTCGATCAGATCTCCGCAGACGACTACATCGAATTTCCGGCCCAGCCGTAAGGTTTGAGCATCCCCATAGATCACGTTATAGCCCATCTTTTGTAGTTCCGTTATCTCTTTTTCCAGTAAATCCACACCGAGAGCGGACCTTGCATGACTGCGAATGGTATTATGCAGCCAGCGATGCGGAAAATTCAGGCAGAAGCTGAGGGAATGCGCAACGCAGCCCAAGTCCAATACATCCCTGTCCTTTACATGGAGGCGTATAAATTCATGCTTTGGAATATATCGAGCGTTTTTCGCTGATCTAATGAGCTGAATCGGGTGTGAATATCTCATATGATTTTTGTCTTACTTTTATGTATAAAAGGTTAATCAAGCGGGAAAAGGACCTGTATAAGTGACTGTGTAACCTGTACAAGTGGCTGCATAACCTGTATAAGTGGCTGTATAAACAGATAGTTTTTTTTGCAGCCCGGTTCATTTCCATGATATTTGCGTATTGCATCGGGTAGCAGAGCAGAAACTGAAGATGGAGAAGTTTTCGAGACCATATCGTCTGCCGCTTGAGTACGGCTAAGCAGAGAAGTTGCAGTTCCTTTTTTGAAAAATTTTTCGTATAGAAGGGAAATGTCTCCTGACCTAACCAGAAATCGTCAGACACTACGCCTTGACGAACTGCCTTCCGGTAGTCCCTCGTGCCAGGCAGCAGCATGAGACCCCCCATAGTGGCTACTACATCAGGTTTGATTTTTTTCAAAAAACGTATGGTTTCATTGATTGTTTCAAGGTCTTCTTCAACCGCCCCGACTATAATCAAGGCATAAAGGCGAAGTCCAGCTTCTCGCACGAGCTTGGCAGCCTGGATATTATCCTCGACTTTCATTTTCTTGCCTATGGAATCCAGGATTCTCTGTGAGCCACTCTCGAATCCGATATGGATTTCGTAGCATCCTGATTTCTTCAGTGAGTCAACGACAGGATAAGTAAGTTTATCAGCACGACAGGCGATTTTATACTTGATATTGATCTTTCGCCTGATTATTTCATTGGAAAATTGATGAACGAACTCCTCCTTGTTAATCATCGAATCATCCGCAATGAAAAAGTGGTCAATCCCGCGATGGTAAAGGTATTCGATTTCATCGACAAATCTGGATGCCGGTATCTGTCTCCAGTTGCGCCATATCCACCACGTCGAGCAGAAACTGCATGATCCGGTACATCCACGGGAAGAATAAATGGTCAGGAACGGCTTATCGGCAAATGAAATACCGTCAATAATCACATCCTCATAGGCACGGTAGGGTGTAAGATCGATCAGGTCCCAGGCCGGCATGGGAATGAAAGCGGGATCTAAGGATTTTCGATGTTTTGTATGTACGAGTTGCCCATTGTGGCGGTACCAAATACCCTGAATGTCTGATAAATTTTTGCCTGAAAGTATTTCCACCAGGGTTTGCTCTCCTTCTCCTGCGACAGCAATGTCAATCTCCGGAACGTGCTCCATTGTTTGTTTTGGGAGGATGGAAATATGAGCGCCTCCGGCAATTACTGTACAATGATGCTTCAGGGCTTTGATCTTGCGGATAAGAGCGTAGGAACTCTCTCTCAGCGGAGTCAAAATCGTGGTCCCGAAATATTCATAATCACCATGTACAAATTCAGTTAAAAGCGCTTCCTCCCCCACTACCTGAGCGTCCATAACTTTTACCATGTGGCCCTGATTTCGAGCCATAGCGGCCAGGTAGAGCAATCCTACTGGTGGATAGAGTGCATCGAGAGAATGTTTTTCCGGTATTCCCAATAAAATTCTCTTCATGGTGAAATTCTCTTCATGGTGAGGTGCTCTTCATGCCAACTCCCAGGTATGATGCAGATAGAGATGAGTCGATCCGGCACGATAAAGTCTTCCCGATCCATAGAAGTTTGATTGGTAGACAGTGAATCGGACGGCTTTATCGATCCAGTCAGCTACTTCGTTATTACTGGAAAACGATGCACCGATGAAATAGCTTCCATCTGCAATAGGCAGGGAAGGAATCGTACAGCAGACCTTACTACGGGAGGGCAGACTCTGAAACAATTGACCGGCTACCAGGTTACTGAACATGACAACCTTAGCGCCCAGAATCGATATGAAAGCGATACCGATCTCTACACATGTGGGGGTGAAGTTGCGGGTACTCTCGTAGTCAAGATAAACTTTACACCCCTCGCCAATTCCAACCGCTTCAACCGCATGTCCCTGCAAGTCACAAACAGTGATAGCGGTGATCCGTACAAGCCCGTTTCCGACGCGGTCGGTAATATCCTTCAGATTTTGCTTTTCAGGTATAGTATATGTTTCAATATATTTCTGAACCGTTTCATTGATCTGTCCCTGATAGTGGACTTCACCATGCTTCAATATAACTCCTTTACAGCAGATATTCTGTACAGCCGCCATATTATGACTCACAAAAAGCACTGTCCGTCCTTGTTTGGCCACATCCCCCATCTTACCCAGACATTTATTCTGAAAGCCTGCATCGCCGACCGCCAGCACCTCATCCACCAGCAGGATCTCCGGCTCGAGGTGAGCGGCTACGGCAAAGGCCAGCCTCACGTACATCCCGCTTGAATAGCGCTTCACCGGTGTGTCGATAAACTGGCCGATTTCGGCAAAAGCCACGATCTCGTCAAATTTGGCTCTTATCTCGGTCCTGCTCATGCCCAGGATGGCTCCATTCAGGTAGATATTCTCCCTGCCGGTGAGTTCTGGATGGAAGCCGGTGCCGACCTCCAATAAACTTGCCACCCGGCCTCGCATGCGAACCTCCCCTTTGGTCGGCTCAGTGATTTTGCTCAATATCTTCAGGAGGGTGCTTTTCCCCGCACCATTTCGCCCGATGATGCCCACGATTTCACCCTGCATGATTTCAAAGGAGACATCCTTGAGTGCCCAGAATTCATCATTCCCTCCTTTGGCAGGTGAAGACGACGGGAGGGCCAGCTTGTCTGCATGGCTGAAATGCCCGTTTCCCCGCAGGCGATGCCAGAGGGTTTTAACACCACAGGCAAGGTGGTCACGCAAGGTATCGTGATTCAGCGTGGCTCCCAGCCTGTACTTCTTGCCGAGATTTGCTACTTTAATCACTGGCGTTGACATACTGAAAAACTCCAGAAAACGTGATAAGAAATTACATGGTCAGATAATGTCAGTATCAGATAATATCAATACCTGATAATATCAGTATCGGATAATGTCGGCATCAGGTAATGTGAGCTAGATAACATCGGCAAAGTTTTTTTCCATACTCTTGAAAAAGCAGGCTCCAAAGACCAGTACAGCCAGAACCATCATCAAACTTGCCCAAAATCCAGGCCAATAGGGTTCGAATTGACTGCCAAGGATACACCAGCGAAATCCGTCAATGACTCCAACCATGGGATTGAGGCTGTAGAGAAACCGCCACTTCCCGGGAATGATGCCGGACATGAAGCCTACCGGACTGATATACAGGCCCATGCGCACCAGAAAAGGGACGATATGGCCGATGTCCCGGTACTTGACATTCAAAGCGCCAAACCAAAGACCAACGCCAAAGGAGGCAAAAAGGGCAATCATCAGAAAAGCAGGCAGGAGCAGGAGCAAAGGGCTGAATGGAATGTGGTACCAGGTCATAAGTCCAAGGAGAATGGCAAATCCGATGGAAAAATCGATGACGCCGCTGATAGCGGCACTTGCCGGAATAATCAGCCGCGGGAAGTAAACCTTGGTGATCAGGTTGGCCGAGCCGACCAGGGAATTGCTACTCCGGCTCATGGCATCGGCAAAGAACTGCCAGGGCAACAGGGCGGTAAAGGTCATGACAGCATATGGCGCACCATTACTTGGAAGGCTGGCTACCCGGCCGAATATGACGGTAAAGACAATCATGGTCAACACCGGCTGAATCACGGCCCAGGCAATGCCGATGACCGTTTGTTTGTACCGGACAAGGATATCCCGCCAGGCCAGAAATCCAAAAAGCTCCCGGAAACGCCATAGCTCCTTGAAATCGATATCCACGATTCCGCGTCTTGGACGGATAATCCGCTCAGGAGCACCGGCATCAGGAGCACCGGCAACCGATTTGACAGCGGCAATTGATGAAGATATCAGAGTATCGGACATACTATCAGACATAAGATACGCATTAGCCTCCTTAATATTATATTTATGGATGCCGGTACTGATTTCTGGCTCCTGATTCCTGGTTTCAGCATCCTCCTGACTTCTGAATAAAGCTTCGCCCTTTCAGTTCCATGCTCTCTTTGGAACCTGAATTCACCGCATGAGTACAGGCCGCGTTGAATACGCGGCCAATTAACCGGCTGGGCGGCTAATCTTAAGTTTCATAGCGCAAGCGCCATCCTGCGGCACTTAAGCGGCTTTCAAGTCGCTTCCACTATGGGGGGCAAGTTCAACTGGCCGGGTAATTCAAAGTGACGTATATACACTGAGCACGCAATACCGCTGCTTAGCGCGCACCCTGACCAAAAAGCATGACGCCTATGGTCTTGAGGCAGATCTCGAAATCCAGGAGCGGCGTCATGTTTTTGACATAGTAAAGGTCATATTCCAGTTTATGAAGAGCATCGCTGACTGAAGAACCATACGGATATTTGATCTGTGCCCATCCGGTGATTCCTGGCTTGATACAGTGACGGACTGAATAGTAGGGTATTTTGCTCTCAAGCTGGCTGACAAACTCAGGCCGCTCAGGTCTTGGGCCAATCAGGCTCATCTCCCCCCGAAGCACGTTGACCATTTGGGGGATCTCGTCAATACGTAAATACCGGATCAAACGACCAACGCGGGTTATCCGTGCATCATTTTTCTGTGCCCAGGCAACGCCGTTTTCTTCAGCGTTCAGGTGCATGGAGCGAAGTTTCAAAAGCTCGAAGGTTTTTCCATCCTTGCCAACCCTTACCTGACGAAAAATTACCGGCCCCGCTGAATCCAGGTGGATGGCCAGGGCAGTTATGAGAAGTATCGGAGACGAGACGATCAGCAGGAAGGCAGCGAAGGTAATATCGGTTAGACGCTTAAGCTTCTGAAGCATCGATGTTTTCAGCAGGTAGAAACCCTCGGCCAAAAGGAACCACTCATCATGGATGTACTCTACAGGCACCCGACCGGTACTCCGTTCGTAGTCCTTGATGATGTCTCTGATATTCCAGCCCTTGAGTTTGGCCTCGAGTACCTTATGGATTAACTCAGGTCGCTTTTCACGGGTAATTCCGATAATTGCAGTCTTTACTCCTATCCTCTGCCCAATCTCGAACATTTGGCTGGTCGTACCAAGGACAGCCGCACCATTCATGGATCGGCCCATGAGTATGGGATCATCATCAAGGAAACCCATTATCTGGAATGGCATATTCGCCCTTTGAACCCATTCGTAGAGAAGATGGCCGGCTTTTTCCGAGCCAAGGATCAGCACTTTTTCTTTTTTTGGGCCAGTCGGCCTGAAAACATACGGCAAATAAAAACTTCGCCAGAGAAAAGTAAGGGTAAAGATAAGAATCGTCTGGATAAACCACAGATCCCGCCTGTATGACCATAGCGGTAAGTACCAGGAACAAAAGACAGTGGGGCCTGCGGCAAGCAACGCAACCATGAGATGTCTGAGAACATTATCTTCCCAGGACTTATGCAAATGAAAACCATAAAGATCGAAGATATATAAAAAGGTAAGGTAAATACCTACCGTTAAGATAGATACCTGCGCAAGATCACGGGAGGGAGGGAAAAAATAACCAAAGCGAATGAAAAATGCCATCCAGGTAGCAAACATGACGAGTAATATATCTCCCACCAGCAAGAACAACTGCTTTTGCCTATACATGGAGGAGCCTCCCTGTTTATAAAATGATAGTGAGTCTCTTGCTATGGATAACAGACTGTCCGCCGAAAGTCTTACCAAGAATGAATTACCAAAACGCAGTGAAACCCCCGATGCCCTGCTGTTGTAGTTTTATACCTTGAAATCTCTTTCGAGGATCAAAAGACAGAGCCGCATTATTCTCTATACGGTGATTCCAAATTGCCTCAAGATATTCAGCTTATAATGGTTAAGATGTCTGCTATCCTTGCAAAAATAGATGTGAATTATAATTTGTAGATTTTTGTTAGTCGTATTATCATATCGGATTAAGAAAAAAATTATCACTACTATAATCTTCTTAAAAAAGAATATTGATTTAATCATATAGGAATTTCCATTTATTTTATGCGGCTTGACAGGCGGTCTGAGTAAATAAGGTAACGATTACAATACGATAAGGCAATGTCTATAGTGATCGGTCATGGAATTGGATGATTCCTCCCCGGCTTTTGCCTCAAGGATTTTTTTGTCCGGCTCTTCATTCATCCGGAAAAGCAGCCTTGCAGTCTCTTTATAGAGCCTGGACCATTCGAGAAAATTTTTTCGTAAAAGGGAAAACTTTTGAGAAGGTTCTGAGAAGCCGAATAGTGCTTGTTTATGGCAGGGCCTTATTTTTCAGTAGCTGTTCTCAGAATAGCAGAAAGATCTCGGAAAGGGCTGAAGATATTGGAAGAGATAAAGAAATACTTTCTATTTGGCATGAAGTTTCCGCAAGAAGCGGAAACTTCATGCCTTTTGCTGTGATGCGTCAGTCTGCTGATCATCAACCGGCAGCAAACTCCGGCATGCTTACTTACTCGTTCATGAAAGTGATGAGACCTCACCGAGGCCCTTTCTCTTTCACCTGTCAACAGCCCGGCTCACCAGGATGGCCGCAGCAGCTTTGACCCCTGGTTATTTTTATCAGGTTGTTTCTAACCAGAAGCTTTGCCTTTTCCTTCCAGGGCATGTCGACCTGTAGATTGGTAAAGAAAGCTCTTGGGCTGGGTCTTTTTTCCCTGCCGTCTTTTTCGCTCATAGCGTTTCCCCCCTTTTGATTTTCGGTAATGGCGTGCAGGTTATTTCAGTTGCTTTAGTGTATAATACAGCATATCATCAGCCGCTCGGCTTTTCCAAAGAAAAAGTTGCAGACGGGAATATTCCAAAACACCTGTTCTTCTATCACATATATCGTAACCTGCATCTTTCTTGTTGAATCTGAAACTGGTAACATTATTACCATACTATAACTATCAGTTTCAAATGAGATTTCCTATGACCATTCAAATATATATGTAAACAGAAATTTACATCCAGGATTTCATTTTCATATTAGAAAGTGGCCGATGCATTGTGCCAGATTATCATTTTATACTTATAACTATCTGTAATATAGTTCATTGCTGTAGGCTGGGGAATTAAGAACACACTTTTTGGCACGGGCTATGCAACTACATAATGATGAGAAAATTATGTGTAGATACTTTGTTGAATCTACTACGGTTAAGAGGAGGTGTTCTCTATGGATCGGCTAATAACTGCTCTAATAATAAACAGGCTAAAATTCCGCATGGATAGAGAGATACATAGATGCCTGACGCCGTTGGATATCGGGAATCTGATTCACCTTGCCCTGAAAAGGGAACAGATTTCTCAACGGTATCTGAGGTTAATGCAGGCAGCCATGCGAAGGGGATGATTTCAATCGGGAAAGAAAAAATCTTTCCTTGTAAACCAATAACATAAGAATGTTCTCGTTAAACTTACCCGGGAATCCGCCTGCTGCAGGAGATAATACGTCGTATGCGACATGATGCGACAGGCAAAAACCCTTAAGCGACGTTGCATCTGCGACTCAACTTTTTCATTATGGCAACCGACTGATTTACCAGGAGATTTTTATTCCTGTATCTGGCATAGCGTATGCATTCTATATTTAATGAAAAACAAATTGAGTTTATTGATTTTCAACAGCTTTGCGCTTTAAGGGAAAGGAGGGATCAAGATGACACTCAGACATCTTGTACCGTGGTATAACAATCCAAGAAGTCAGGATGAGCCTCTCTTCGCCATGCAGAAGGAAGTAAGTGATCTGTTTGAAAAATTCTTCGAGTTGGAACCAGCCGGGAAATCCTTTGCCCCGAAATTGGATATCAAAGAAACGGAGAAGGATATCCAGGTGACAGCGGAGATTCCAGGGATCGATGAGAAAGATCTCGATGTCTCTCTTCACCAGGGCAGCCTTGTCATAAAGGGTGAGAAGAAGAGCGAAGCCGAGGATAAGAAAGAAGGATATCACAGGATCGAAAGATCCTATGGCTCATTCTGCCGCACAATCCCTTTGCCGGCTGAAATCGACGAGGGAAAGGTTGAAGCAAGCTGTAAAAAGGGTGTACTGAAGGTTGTACTGCCCAAGACTATCAAAGCCCAGGAGGCCAAAAAGAAAATTAAGATAAATACGGAATAACAGTCCGTAATTTTAATTCGCAGTAAGGCAAAGCACTTCAGGCTTAAGCCTGAAGTGCTTTTTTGTTTCTCTGGCTTTTTCAGTGCCATCTCGGTGCAAAGCATTTATACCAGCAATCAGTTACTACCCTCTGAAAATGAAATTCACAAACGAAAGCCCGGCCATGAGAATCTACCAGGAGATGGTTGCACAATGGACAATCCTGAAACTGCCGGGAGCAAAGTACATCGACCTTGAGGTAGATGGCAAAAGGAAGGTCATTGCAAAGGCCCTGGTAATCCTCATCAGGAAGAACAGAAAGAACCCACGGTATAAGTTTCTCAGGCCGACCGTTTACGTGAGAGGGGCGTGATGGAGAGAGGCTTTGCTTTCCCGGACAGCAAACAAACCCTCTCACTGTCTGAAAACAAAAACCCGGCCAATGCAAAGACATCAGCCGGGTTGATAAAATAATAATTGACAGAACCCGCTATTACCGTTAAATAACTGGAGCCGGAGAAAAGGTACCGGCGGTAAAAACATATGAAGACGGTAAGCAGAAAACACTTCTAAACCTTCTGAAGATCAGGGGAATGACGATGTCTTGGACCTGGGCTGCGGTGTTGGCAATCTTACAAAGAAAATCAGGGAGCTCTCAAAAGGCAAAGTTACCGGAATAGATCCATCAGTGAAAGGGAGCCCCGGACCTTCTTCGAGACAGCAGAAGAGTACACTCGTCTCTTTGAGGGTGCAGGTTTCAAGGTAAGCTTCTCAAAGGCTGAAACCATCAGCACAAAGCATGCTCCAGAGGAAGTCTTCAATATATTCTCTTCAGGAGCAAACACAGGCTACCTTCATCAGGAGTTTTACGATATAGAACTGCCGGAGAGTTATGAAATCAACTTCAAGAGGAGAGTAAGGGATGCATCTGGAAATCAGGCAGATTCAACAAACAGTATTAGCCTGATATTCAACCATAATTACCTCATGGTAGAAAAGGAATGAAAGATACCGCTTCCATAGAAAAAATTGGGTGCTGTGGAGCATATTGCAAAACCTGTAAGCCATACATTGATGGATACTGCAAAGGCTGCACATTAGGGTATGGTGAAGGAGAAAGGGATATCACTAAGGCCAGATGCAAGATAAAGATATGCTGCATAAAGCAGAATCTCAAAACCTGCGCTGACTGCTCTCTTTATCCTTCCTGCGAAATAATTGGCTCGTTCCATAACAAAAAAGGTTACAAATATAGGAAGTACAAGCAGGCAATCGAATTTATCAGGGAAAATGGATATTCCGAATTCATAAAAATCGCTGACAACTGGAAAAATGCTTATGGAAAATAGCTGGTACTTGAAGGTATTGGTTAAGGGTTTTCTCGCCATAATCATTATCCTGGTCCTTGTCTTCATCCTGGCAGGAAGAACAAACTATTGGCAGGGCTGGGTTTTTGGCATTGTTCTGATTCTTGTCTTCTTGGTTTCAGCAATAATCTTCAAGGATAAGTCTGATCTTGCCAGAGAAAGATTGCATCCAGGCCCCGGAACAAAATGGTGGGACAAGATATTCTGGGCTCTCTATATACCTTTGAGTTTTTCAATATTCATAATAGCTCCTCTTGATGCAGGCCGTTTCGGGTGGTCAGGCAGGCTTCCATCAGTTACTTATGTGATCAGTTATCTTATTTTCTTTTTGTCCATCCTGATAGGCCAGTGGGCTAAGTATGTGAACAAGTGGTTTTCTAGCACAGTGAGAATTCAGAAGGACAGGGGACAGAGCGTGGTACAGGAAGGACCTTACCGCTATGTGAGGCATCCAGGGTATTCATCGGCGATTCCAATGTATCTGACCATGCCTCTGGTACTTGGCTCATTCTGGGGATTGATTCCTGCCTGCATAACCGCAATCCTTCTTATCATAAGGACGTATCTGGAAGATATTACTTTGCGGAAGGAATTACCTGGTTATTCCGCATATACCGGGAAGGTCAGGTACAGGCTCTTGCCCTGGGTATGGTGAATTATGGAAAACAAATTTAGTCAGGAACTGATAACCCAATGTGGGATGAATTGCGGTATTGCAAGGCATACCTGAGAGAGAAAAATAAATGCCTGGCTGTAGAGGAAGTGACGTTAAGAAGCCTGTAACCCGGGTCAAATGCAGGATCAAAAATTGCGCAATTTTTCAAAGCGATAAACCAGGGTCTTGCTTTGAATGCGAAGGATTTCCTTGCGATAGAAGGTTCCCCTGCTATAACGCAGGGCATAAGATGGGCGCTGAAGCAGGGGATCAAGTCGTTCTTGTCAATCCCAGCGAGATGGTCGAGATAATGAAAACAGTACCCAAAGGCAAGCTTATCACACTTGTTGAGATCTGCAAGATTATTGCTAAAAAACACAAGGTCGGGGCGTGCTGCTCGCTTACTACCGGAATTTTTATAATAACTTGCCGCAAATGCAGCAGAAGAGGCAGCAAGGGAAGGGAGAAATCTTGGTATCCCCTATTGGCGGACATTGAAGGCAGACGGATTTCTCAATGAAAAATATCCAGGCGGTGCAGAAAGCCAGAAAAAGCTCTTGGAAAAGGAAGGGCATGCAGTAAGACAGAGAAGGAATGCGTATTCCGGTGTAATTCGACCACCGATTCCGGAGTTAGCCGACCACTGATTCCGGTGTAATTCGACCACCCATTCCGGCGAATGCCGACCACCTATTCCGATTTAATCCGACCACTTATTCCGG
>JBFMGO010000010.1:0-83572 GCA_040752695.1 bacterium | reverse complement strand
GACAGCAGGAGGACAACCAGTGGAAGGAAGCCTGTACGAAATGGGAGCGCGATGACCTTAATAGTTGGGATTTCGAAAACATCCCAAGAGAAATCCTTCTGAACCCTGCTGATGAAGCTGCACCGCCTCGTCTGGCCTATCCCGGCCTGGTAGCAGCCAAGAGTTTTTTGCTCGATAACGACAGCGTCAGCCTGCGGCTTTTTCCCACACAGCAGGATGCCGCCAGAGCGACCCGGAAAGGTCTGCTCGCCCTTTACGCCCTCCAGTATAAGGCGGACCTGAAGCAACTGAAAAAAAACTGGGAGCTTCCACAGCAGCAGGTCCTAAAGCGCTTTCATCAGGCATTCGGCGACCGGCAGGCTTTCCATGAAGTGTTATTTACCCGCATTCTCGAAGGGATCTTTCCCGTGCAGGACGGCCTCATCCCGTGCAAAAGGGAATTCTACGGCCAACTGGACGAGGTGAGGGGAAAACTGGCCCTGAAGGGCCGCAGGATCATGGAGAATATCCAGGACCTTTTAAAAGACTGGCAGGCCACAATGGAATCCATAGCCCGCTTTCGACGTCTGGCTTCGGGAAACTCCCTGCTCAATCAGCTTCTTCAGGGACTCGAAGCCGAAGTCTCCCGGCTCCTTCCCCCGGACTTTCTCACCCGCTACCCCATGGACCGGCTGGCCGAGATCCCCCGCTACCTCAAAGGCATCTGTGTCCGGGCCGAGAGGGCCTATGCAGCACCGCAAAAGGACCAGGCCAAGGCCCAACAACTGACCGAGCACCAGACACGGCTTAAAAACGTGCTGGAAACCCTGGACAACGGCGCATCACCCCAGAGGGTGGAAGAGATCGATGAATTCCGCTGGATGATCGAGGAGTTCAAGATTTCCCTCTTCGCCCCGGAAATCGGCACCGCCTACCCCGTATCAGCCAAGAGGCTGGAGAAAAAATGGCAGGAGATCGGAGGGGGGTAACTCTCTATTATTATTCATCCGGCTGCCGTCGTGGGTGAAGTGGGAAATATTGAAATAATACCGCAATTCTAGTATTATATTAAAAGAGACATTTGTCAGGACATCGTCTGCCTATTGAGAATCCGACTCATGAGGTTCTCACTGCACATACTCGATCAGAGCGTTTTCATTTACTGTTCATGGCGTTCTCATTCGCATGACCGTATGAAGTGATTGTGGAGACGATTGATCGGTTCTTTCATTCGTTTTAGACAATATCAGTCTAAGCCGATAATTTCCATGGAAAACTATTCACCAAAATAAAAGGGTGGATCAAGAATGGAACTGCACAAAGGCGAAAAACTGAAATTTTTCCCGTTTCTTTTTGGAACCGTTGGAATCGCTTTAATTTGTTTGATTTGTCTATTGAGTTTATTAGATGCACCCGAATACGTGCATTGCAATCACCGGCATGTCTGTGAATTTTTAGAACTCTCCGGAAATTTAAACGCTTTTCAAGAAGCAGGTTATTCAAGGACGGTGGTACAGAAAATGATAATCTGTCCCTATTTGTTCTTGTGGTCAGAGGGTATTTTATATCGGGTGACCACTTTTTTGAACCGTGCTTTGTCTGTTGCTCTGTTTCTCATAAGCCGATACATCGGTCCTTTTCGACATCAAAGGATTTTTCTCTTACCTCATGAAGAGGGTGAAAAGATCTCGATTGACCAAGAACATGTTTTTTGCCCTTCAATGAGAAATTGCCTCCCTTCACAAGCCCTTCAGATTATTGCTACCACAATTATTACCTCCTGATCCGGGTTTTCAATATTCAGTTTTCCAACTTGACTACCTATCAGAAAAGTGGGGATAACTACAACAGCAAGACAGCCCTGCCGGAACTCTTATGATAAGTTCTCTAACTGGATATGACCATGTATTGAAAAAATGCAATACAAGACCCTATATTGCATAACCCTATAATGTAAAATCCTACCAGGGTAAGGTTATACTTTTTACATAAAAGGAGGATTGAATATATGAAAAGACAGCACTGCAGGGAATATGGTAGACATTATACAATCGTCGGAGATATCCTCGATAAGAGTATCTTCTCATTTTTAAAACCTTGCTTCATCCTGGTTTTCTTGATAAGCATTCCTATCTCCTCTGTCCAGTCTGTCGGTGCAAAATGCGCCTGCTCGTTGAATAGCCAAGATGGATCAGCAGCAGAGAGCATTTCAAGTACTTATGGATGGATGAACCAGCTTGAGAGCTTTGATGCACGGTATAATTCTGGAAGCGGCTGGAACAGCGCGTACGTTATTGAACGTTATGGTCTGAGCAGTTTTTCTCCATTTGGTTCTTACAGCCAGTACAATCCTGGCAATACGTATGGGCTCTACGGATCAGCTACCACCTACGGAGGTTATGGTCTGGGCAGTTTTTCTTCATATGGTTCTTACAGCCAATACAATCCGGCCACTATCTATGAGCTCTACGGTATAGCCACGCCATTCAGCAAATATGGCGGTCTGGACCGTTACTCCACATCTGGCTCTTTCAATCAATATAATCAATATAATCAATATAATCAGGGCAATGTCTATGGGCTCTATGGATCATCCGCCACCTACGGAAGTTATGGTCTGGGCAATTTTTCTTCAGCTAATTATTACAGCCAGTACAATTTGGGCACTACTAACGGGTTCTCTGTGGCGGCATATTCTTACGGAAATTACTATAGCTGGGGCATCCCTGTTGTTTCTGACAAGCCAAAATCCGCTGAGCCGCAGCCTGTTGAGCCAACCGTCTACATAAATCTCCAGATAGATGCGGACATAAGTCCGGGGGCGGATAATACCCAGGGGCTGGTAACGATAACTGACGAACTGAAAAGAAGGCAGATTACTGCCACCATATTCGTGACCGGCGAGTTCGCTAACCAGGCTCAGATGTTGATTACCAATCTTTACCAAGACGGCTTTGAGATCGCATTGCATGGATATTATACAGGGGAACAACTGGCCACTATGGATTATACGGAGCAGAGCGCGAAATTAACCCAGGCGAAAAAAGCGGTAGAGGGCTGTTTGCCCTGCGGTACCTATAAATCAGTGATCGGCTTCCGGCCTCAATATTTCAGCCAGGACGAGAACACGTATCACATCTTGGATGAGTTGGGCATCAAGTACAATTGCGGGTTTAAAGTTGGGCAGCACCCTTATGTTGAAGGGCACAAAAACGATACATGGCCTTTCGCGATGGAGGGACACGATTTTTGTGTGCTCCCGGTTTCCAAGGCGACGTATCATGAAACGCTTGTGTATGCATGCGATATAGGCATGGCTGCCGGCAAGATGCTGCCTTCCGCAGCGTGGAGTGAGCTTTTAAGCGATACTTTAGATCGAGCCATCGCAACGAAGGAGCCGATAGTTATACTCTTTCATAACTGGTATACCGGCCTGGATGTATCACCTGAAGAGGGAACCTCCGGTTATTGGCAGCCCTTTGTGGATTTTTTGGATGAGGCTGAAGAAAAGGGTGCAGAATTCATCACCACGCAAAAGCTGATAGAAGATTACTGCAAGTAACACGATTGGTAACACACTTGGCACGCTCAGGGGGGGGCACACGCTTGGGAGCATTATGCTTGGAGCATTACGCTTGGGGGTCACCCATTAAATGGGTGACCCCAGGTTTTCAGCTTTTCCCTATTCGAGATAGCCACTTTCCGGATTTGACATGACAGGGTTTAACATCGCCATGGCAGTGCGCATTTTCCTGAATCCGCATTTCTCATAGAATCCCTGACGGCCAGGAACTGCGTATAATATTATATTTTCTACAGGCAACTGATCACAGAGTCTCATCATCATGTCTTTCCCGATACCCTTGCCCTGATATTCAGGCAGCAATACAACGTCATATATGGCTGCCTGATATTCCCCATCACAAATTGCCCTTCCCAATCCGATTAACTTATCTGAATCAAAGGCAAATACAACAGCATAACTGGATCCAAATGCTCTCTTCAATTTTTCAGGATCGCGTCTACGCTTTCCAAGGGGAGCATGTTCAAAAACCGAAACAGCCTCATTCCAGTCAATATCCTGATTCTTATCCGTCGTATATTTTACCATTTCGTTTTACACTCAATCTACACAGGTACCGATGGTTTCAAGGGATCATAGCCCAGTCATGAGATGTCCGCTGCGTATTCCGGCCGTGTTTTGCCGATGAATAGCACCTGCACATTACCGGTTATCAAATGGAAGTTGATAAGTTAACATATTCTTTATAATTCTTTATAAGTTAACGTATTCTTTCGGAGAAAAATTAGCCTCCATAGTCCATGAATTTGCAAGATAGCATATGGGATTATTGTTAAGGAATTCAATTACTTCTGACTTGTTCATGAGCGGCCCCCTTTCATCTGAACAGGTTTTTTGATTTGACTTATGCCTTCCTCCCCCGTATGAAGGAATATAGTAAATATTTTTTTCAGGGTCAAGTGAATAAAGCTAAGAATTTAGCGTATGAGGACTAATATATTTGTAAAATAATCAAAAGGTACTGTACAATGAACAGCATGGGAAAGCCGACCTTGTTCAAGGGAGGGGAAGACCGACCTTGTTCAGGGGAGGTGGAGACCGGAAGGCGGGGAAGGGCAAGGCCGATGTTCATGTGGCAAGGAACGGGTAAGTGCATCAGAGGAACCGCCCAGGGGGCAAGGGGCCAGATATCCGGGGAGGCTGTGATAATGCAAAGCAAGCTGGAAAAATTAAAAGAATTATTAGGTGAAGTTGACGACCTGAATAAATCTGCGGCAGTGCTGAGATGGGATCAGGAGACATATATGCCTCCATCGGGGACAGAAACGCGGGCAGGGCAATTGGCAACTCTCATAAAGATTGCTCATACGAAATTTGTGAGCGATGAGGTTGGACAGTTGCTTGAGGATCTTCGTCAACTGACGCCCGATATGGATTATGACAGTGATACTGCCAGCCTTATCCGGGTAACATTCCGTGAATACAACAAAGCCCGAAAAATTCCGGATGCACTTGTGGCTGAACTGGCACGTAAGGCAGCAATAGGCAATATGATCTGGAAACAGGCGAAAGAAGAAAAAGCATTCACGAAGTTTCGGCCGATTCTGGAAGAATTAGTTCTACTTACCCGTCAGGAAGCCGAGTGTTTGGGATATACCGAACACATCTATGATCCGCTCTTAGACCTGTATGAACCCGAAATGAAAATGGCGGACGTTGCTGCCGTTTTTGAAGCACTGAAAACAGAGCTGGTTCCGCTTATCCAACAAATTTCTCAACAGCAGGATGCGATTCAAGATGTTGTATTTCAAGGAAATTTCGATGTTGATGCGCAAATGAAATTCGGAACAGCAGTGGTAAAGAGGATTGGCTATGATTTCAGCCGGGGACGAAAGGATGTTTCTGCCCATCCTTTTACCATAGCATTTTCCCCCGATGATGTCAGAATTACGACACATCTAAAACAGGATTTATTTACCGCAGCGTTTTTTAGTACTGTCCATGAAGGTGGTCATGCCTTGTATGAACAAGGATTTGCTCAGACCCTTGTTCGAACGCCGTTATCTGGCGCAGCTTCAACGGCAGTTCATGAATCCCAGTCGCGTCTTTGGGAGAATGTGATTGGCAGAAGCCGGGCATTCTGGACTTATTTTCTTCCGGTTCTAAGGTCTTTCTATCCCGCTCAACTTGTAGATGCTACCATAGAACAGGTTTATCAGGCTGTTAATGTCGTGCGCCCAGGCTATATCAGAACCGAAGCTGATGAAGTCACCTATAACCTCCATATTTTTCTGCGCTTCGACTTGGAATCAGCGCTTATTGCCGGAGAAATCGAAGTCAAGGACTTACCTGAACTGTGGAACGAGAAAATGAAAGCGTATCTAGGTCTCACACCACCCGATGATGCATTGGGTGTGCTCCAGGATATTCATTGGTCAGAGGCGTTTTTTGGGTATTTCCCGACGTATGCGCTGGGAAATATCTTAGCTCTGCAATTCTACGACTGTGTGATGAGAGACATTCCAACTCTCCCGGAATATATCATGCGTGGCGATTTTTCGCCTCTCTTGGAATGGTTGAGAAAAAAGATTCATATTCACGGAGCAAAGTTCACTCCTCAGGAATTGGTACAGAGAGTGACAGGCGAAAAACTCAACGCCACACCCTATATTTCTTACCTTCGTACAAAGTACCGGGATCTATATAAATTATAGCCGCTCATAATCGCCCATAAGCCGCTCGAATGTATTACGGGAAAGAGCGAGAAAGAGGGGACAGATTTCGTCCTTTCTCACTTTCATGAGGAATGAAATCTATCCCCTTTACTTTACTATAGCATTACTGGTTATTGGAATTATGTGCTAACTGCGTA
This sequence comes from bacterium, assembly GCA_040752695.1. GTDB lineage: Bacteria > SZUA-182 > SZUA-182 > DTGQ01 > DTGQ01 > DTGQ01. The sequence continues at coordinate 77,198 of JBFMGO010000010.1, read as the reverse complement.
CCTACCTGCCTCTTTCTGGCCAGTCCTACCAAAACCTGCTTTTTTTCTTCCAGGAATCCTTGGGCCCGAAGCAGGGATTGTCTGGTACTCTCAAGCCGGATTAACTCCAGACCTTCAGTGCTGCTCAGATAACGGAACAGGTCAGAATCCTTACTCTCAGGACTCTCCGGCCCATTTCGGGCAGGGTCACCAGCCCCGCGCTTTCCTCCTGCCGCTTCTGCTGCTGTTTCTCCTGCCGTTGCTCCGCTTCCTTCCCTTCCTGCCGCTGTTCCCCATGCTTCTTTTCCGCTTCCTTCTGCTGCTCCCACCGCTGCTGTTTCTCCCCCTGGCTCTTCTCCTCTTGCTGCTCCTCCTCCGCTGCCACCGCTGTCTCCCTCTAAGGCAACCCCTTCCGCACCTGCCGGGTCTGATGTTTGGGCCGATAGAGGCCCATCGGCTAATGGAGGTCCATTAGCCGGTGAAGGATTTTTATTGAGCTCTTCGATGATATCCGTGAGGTTTTCGATGATTCGGTAAATCTTTCCGGTAACGGCGGGGATGTTCATTGAAGGATACATAGCATGCCCTCCTTTTCTTGGAGGAATCCATTTGGTTTGGTATAATATAATACAACCGTTCATTGGTTGGATTCCTACGCTACGGATCAATGACGGCCAGGTCTTGGGGGATGTTCCTGCATTCCTCAAGACCGACTGGTATTTGAGGTTCTCTCGAGTTGATTCTTCGATCGATTCTCTGATTTGATTCTACGAATTAGCTTTTATTCCTGGAAGCTGTCTTCCTTTATTATAATTTATTATAATCTTATCTATTGTAGCCTAATTATATGTAGCCTCATCAGAACATTTATCATTGAATTTTATTCAATGATTTATTTTATCTTACTGTTTAATTACCCTCGGTGTCAAATAAATTTCATTATTCTATGTTAAATTAAATATGAATCATAATACACTTATTATTAGCAATACACTTTGAATATCAGCTTGAATATCAGCCTGTTATTTCACTAAGTACAGGTCGCCATAAATACGCGACTGGTTGACCTTGCCTTTTTCGCGGACACCTTTATGAAAAAGTCCACCCAACGTCATTCCCGCAGAGTTAAATGTAAATAGGCGTGACACAACTCTGAATTTGAGCTATACTGTTGATATTAGGTGATTATGGCAGGTAGTCAGAAAGTTTTAATTGAATATTTTGTGGGGGGACAGTCTCTATCTTAATGAATATTTGGGGGGGGATTGTCTTTATCTTTCTGAATGTGGATAGCTCTTTCCTCCTCAATAATGAGGCTGAAAAGGAGATTAATTTAAGATGTTCATTGAAAAAAGATAATCATTATCAAGGTATTAACCATAGTCATCCACAAAGGGGTGTTAAGTGCCAAGAGGTTGTTTAACAGTCTGGTGCAGAGGGTTACAGCATCATGGATAAAGCAAGAATATTAATCGTTGAGGATGAAATCATTATAGCTAAGAGCCTGCAAGTGAAGCTGGAGGATAAAGGGTACAGTGTGTGTGCCGTGGTATCCTCCGGAGAGCGAGCGGTCCAGAAGGCTGAAGAAGAGATGCCGGATTTAGTGCTCATGGACATTGTCCTGGCCGGAGATATGGATGGAATCGAGGCAGCCAGACAGATACGGTCCCGTTTTGATATTCCGGTTATCTATCTTACCGCTTATGCGGATAATAACGTGCTTAATCGGGCTAAAGTGACCGAGCCGTTCGGGTACATCCTCAAGCCTTTTGAGGACAGGGAGTTATATGCTAACATCGAGCGCTCATGTCTAACAAAGGTGAACGAAGTGTAGAGTAAGTTTTAGCGAAGAATCCAATATCTGAACCTTTACTCAAGGAGGATATTGGAATGGCATCAAAGCTACTGCTTATGCTGTTAGACGAAGCAAAATGTGTAGAGACAATCCGATCAATGCGTTGGCCAGAAGGAGTTTGTTGTCCAAGGTGTAATTCGAAGCGATTTTGGATAGATTGGGAGGAGTATCCCAAATTGCAGTACCGTTGCCGTGAATGTAAGCATTGGTGGACCGATTTGTCAGAGACGATATTTGAAGGTACTCGCCTTCCTCTCTCCCATTGGCTTGTAGCTTTGGATTTGTTCCGACAGGGCAAGAGTGCTTTGGCAGTAGCCCAAGAGCTTGGTGTCAATCGCCATACAGCAGATAGAATGCACCGGCTCTTGCAGGATGAGCTGTGGATCAATCGTCCTGGAGAGAAGCTTTCAGGGATAAACGAATCGGATGAAGTATACATCATCTGCGGTGCTAAGGGAATCAAACAAAAAGATCGTGATCCGCGCAAAAGAGGGCTCAAAAAGCGTGGACGGGGCACAGCACAAACTGATAAGCCCCCTGTGATTGGGGTGGTGGAGCGAGACAGTGGGGAAATTCGCTTGGAGGTCTGTCCCAATGCAAATAAAGAGACTTGCCATGAAGTGATAGAAAAACATGTAGAGCCCGGCTCTACCCTGAACACAGATGATTGGGGAGGGTACAATGGGCTCGAAGAGAAAGGCATTAAGCACAAGACTGTTTGCCACAGCCAAGGGGAATATGCCAGAGATGATGATGGCGACGGCGCCAATGAAGTACATGAAAACACTATGGAAGCTATTTGGTCACTCCTGCGCCAGTGGCTCCGATCATACCGAGGAGTCAGAAAGATGTACTTGTACTTGTATGTCAATTCCTTTGAATTCTTCCACAACATGAAACGCCGAGTCTCCGATGTCCTTTATTCATTACTCCAAACTCTCTTGGCCCCTCACGGTATCTAGACATGAGCGAAGATCTAATCCATCAAGGGATATTTGTCATTTCGAGCAGAGCAGCAAATCTTATGGATCTGTCTGAAATCCATGGTCATGGGAGCGGGGAAAACGCTTTTAAAAGCATTCTCAAGCGCTTTCCCCACCTTCTCCCATAGGATTTTAATGACCATGAATAACGCATCTTACTAAAAGAGGAAATAATGTTGGATCTGTTCATCCATTTGAGGAAGCCAAAGCAGTACCGTCTTATATGAAGCCGTTTGAGACCAGGACATTATCGTTTCTTCCTCCTCTTTCTTCGGCTGCTGAATCTTCAGATTGAATGCCGGAAATAAACCTGCGAGTCCGGTTCCGGGAATCATTCTCCATATTTCACACCCAATATCGAAGCCTGCAATCTCTATCCTTCCGCTTGCACCTGTTGGACGGGATTCCGGTATCGGCGTGCTGATTGCCGGAATCGGCGTGCTGATTACGGTTGCCGTGCCTACGTAGAGGGTATCATTCAAGATGCCAAAGGACCGGATGCCGATATTTTTCGGGATCATTATACGACTGCCATCAGACCATGTTTCTCCATCGAAGCCGTTATGGACAAGGTTATAAAAGGTGCCGGGATCACCGGACTCGGAGGCCCAGATTTGAGCTCCGGTTATACTGGGGTTCCCTTGCATCGGTCCGACATTCATGGTGCCGATAAAAAGCTTGTCCTGAAAGGGAATCATGCGCCAGACGTAATAATTGGCCCGTTCTCCAAGCTCAAAAAAATCAAGAACCTTGGTCCATGTTGTTCCATCGGATGTTCTCCAGATGGCGGTATCCGCATGAGCGTTCAGGGTTCCTACATACAATTGATCATGATAAACCGTAGTTGAAGTAACCACGTCATTATCCAGTCCTGCATCGGGATCGAGAAGGCTAAACCCCATGCCGTTCCCGTAAGCGTCCCCTTCGCCTGCAACCTTCTCCCAGTTTACTCCATTTTTGCTTCGCCATACCTCAAAAGCACCGGCAGAGGCAGTAGTGCGTCGATCAGATAACCTTAAATCGAGACCGAGCATATGCTCGGCAATATCCCGATATTTGACCTCCCTGGTCCAGGTAAATGCGTAGAGCTGATCGTTGAAAACTGCCAATTCTCCAATCATGGTATTGTTGACAACTTTGCCGCCCGTATTCGTGTCCGGAACCCTGGTGGAGGTAAAACTCGGGCTCGTCCTGACCTTTTGCCAATAGAGGCCATTCCTGCTTCGATGGATCTGGGCTTCGTTACTTCCCGCTCCTGCGTAGAGATAGTCACCGAAACGGACCATGCAGCGAAAAGCGGCGTTTTCACCGGTTTGCAGATTTTCCACGGTAGTCCACCTTTGTCCGTTCGTTGTTCTGAGAATTTCGGCTCCGTTGCCATTTACCGCACAGGCGTACATGACATCATCACCATCAACATAAAGATTGCGCACCCCTATGTTATTGAAAAACGAAGAGGGGGAGTCATACACCTTCTGCCAGTCCCCCGAATCGCCGGTTTTGCTGCGCCAGATTTCACCTCCCTTGAGGAAGTTAAGTGTTCCGACGTACAGTTGTCCTTTAAAAACAGCCATACTCCAGGCATAATCGTTACTTGGATCACCGAATCCTTTGGTGACAACCTGCTCCCAGGATTCCGCACCGGCGTACTGGCGGAGGAAAAGAACTAAGAGAGTGGATATGATGATATATTTGACAATTCTTTGCATGCACCTTACTCCTTATAAAATATCAAAATATTGGTGTAGAAAATAACGCTTTTTTATGCCTTTTCGTGCATTACTAAAATTTATCCTTAAAATTTTCGTTCATTGTAAAAGTTTATTTTTGCTCTGTTGCGGGCTAAAGAATGGCTATGATATAATGAATCGAATCCGACTTTAGGGAGAAAATCTTATGATTTGCAGAATAGAAGCATTGAATTTTCGATGTTTACGATACATTAATCAGCGGCTGAATAATTTTGAGGTACTCGTAGGCCCGAATGCCAGTGGAAAAACGACATTCCTTGACGTAGTGGCTTTTTTGAAGGACCTTGTTACTGGAGGTCTGGATGTTGCCATTCGGAATCGTACTCAGAATTTCGAGGATCTGGTCTGGAACCATTCGAGTGATAAATTTGAACTGGCTATAGAGCTCGCAATCCCTGAGAATCTTCGAAAACAAATTGCCAGACCTTCACCTTCATTCTCAATCCTACGCTATGAGGTTGCCATTGGCCTTGAGAGCAAGGATAAGGTGCAATCAATATTAGCTGAGAGAGCCCTCTTCAAGAAAGACGAGATCCCAAAGAAAGGCGAGATCCCCAAGCACGTAGAGCAGCAGACTCTTTTTCCGGTAGAACACGTGCCACCGCCCACTTTGATTAGTTCAATAAGGGCGAAAAATATCAGAACCGTAGTTAACAAAGTTCCTGGCGGGAACGATAATTTTTACTCAGAGGTCTACCACCAAGGAGGCAAAGGTTGGGCACCTGCCTTTAAGTTAGGTCCCCGTAAGTCAGCCCTTGGAAATCTGCCTGCGGACGGATCAAAGTTTCCGGTAACCAGTTGGCTCAAGGATCTCCTGACTGATGGGGTGCAGCAGTTGATGCTGAACAGCCTTTTGATACGCCAGGCAAGTCCTCCTGGTCAGCCGCGCGGATTTAAACCGGATGGTTCCAATCTTCCCTGGGTGATTGAAAACCTGAAAAGCACTTCGGATGAGCGCTTCAGGGATTGGATCAATCATGTCCGGACCGCACTCCCTGATATTGAGGATATACTAACAGTTGAAAGGCCCGACGATAAGCACCGGTATTTGAAAATTCGTTATTCAGGCAACCTGGAAGTTCCGTCATGGATGGTTTCGGATGGAACCTTGAGGCTTCTGGCCCTCACCCTTCCAGCATATCTTCCCGATTTTTCCGGTATATATCTCATCGAAGAGCCGGAAAACGGCATACATCCACGTGCAGTGGAAACCATGTTTCAATCTTTATCCTCGGTCTATGGAGCGCAAATCCTCTTGGCCACTCATTCTCCAGTAATACTCAGCATGGCTGGCCCTGAACAGATCTTATGTTTTTCAAAAACGGAAAGTGGTGTCGTGGATATTATCAGGGGAGAAGAACATCCGATTCTTCGAAATTGGAAAGGGGAGCCAAACCTGAGTGTACTTTTCGCCGGTGGTGTCCTGGGATGAGTATGAGGCGTTCTGGAGCGGGTATGAGAGGGCCTGGGGTGAATATGAGGGATTCCGGGCTGAGCATGACGGAGCCAGGGCTGAGTACATCGGAATCGGATCTGGTTGTTCTGGTTCCTGATAAAAATATGGAGGCGACCATAGCGGGATTACTGTCCCGTCCCCATGCTCTTGGTATACCTCAGATGCAATATAGAATTTATGTACATACTTGGCGCGATTCCGGCTGCCTTCTCGATAGCCATAATTTTCTTCGTCCTTTGATGAATCTCCATGCTCATGTCCTGGTTCTGTTTGATCGCCACGGATGCGGGCAGGAAGGACAGTCGAGGGAATCGCTGGAAGAGATAGTTGAATCCCGCTTATCTGATGCAGGATGGAATGACCGGGCGGCTGTTATCGTTTTGGATCCTGAATTGGAAATCTGGGTTTGGAGCAACTCACCGCATGTCGAGCGATGTCTTGGATGGGAAGGAAAACAGCCAGGACTTCGGGCCTGGTTATGCAGCCAGGGACTTTGGCCGGATAATTCTCCGAAGCCGAGTGACCCCAAAAAGGCAGTAGAGCAGGCCCTGTGCAAGGCAGGGAAACCGCGATCATCTTCTTTGTATGAACAGATGGCCAAGCTCGTCTCCTTTCAGAGATGCACTGACCAGGCATTTGCAAAGTTCAAAGAAGTATTACAAAAATGGGCTTCTTGAGAGTAGATATTCGATATGATTTTCATACCCGGCAAAAAGTATAAAAATATTGGCATTCACTTTTGATTGACAAACAGGGGAATGGTTTAATATACTATTTTAATAGCGAATGCTGAATTCCTGCTATAAATTTCGAGCCTGATGTTGATATTATTTTATGATTTCGCCGCTGTTTATTCTGTCCTGTCCTGTCTAAATCTTGAGATCCTTTTACATATAACCTAATTGAGAAGAGATGGAGATTTCACTTATTGGCATTGTCGCTTACAGCATAGTGTAAGTTTATAGGTATTGAGCCAGGAGGCGTCCGAATTATCACAAGGCGGTTCAGTATTATCAGGGCAATTCAATTGACTTAACGTCGGCGTGTTATATTCCCTAAATATCCATTATACTTGATTGTTATATAAATGAGATAAATATCTATTGCCAGTTACCAGCAATCGTCAGGAGGAGGTCGTCCCAAATGCGGAAAAAAATTTTTTTTGTTTTCGTTTTTATTATCACCGCAGGGCTGTTCTGTACGCCTTGTAGTCATGCTCAGATCGTTACGGTATTTCCCAATCCTCTGGCACTTGATCCTGCGTCACCACTATATGGAACTTTTCAGTATATACCGCAGTTTCCCATTCCTACTTTTATCTTTCCGGCTACTTACTCAATTATTAATCCATTTTACACACTTATTAACTCATTTCTTGGTGGTGTCGTCAATACGAGTTTGCCCTTTCCTCTTTCTCCTGTTGCCTTATACGAGGTATACGACCCGGCGGATCCATTATCGAGCGGTACTCTCGCAACGCTTTCTCTCCCCGTATCCGATGTTCTCCCATTACAGTATCAGACTCCTACCACCCTGGGAGGGTTGGGATTCCCATCATCCGTTACTATGCCGGTAACAGCAACCTATCCCGGTGCACTCGTCGTGAACGAGTACACAGATGCTTATATTCCTCCCACGGTTTTTCTGAATTATTATCCTTATGCTTCTGCCGCTCCTTATCCAACCTATTTTATCAACTCATATGGTATTGTAACTCCCTCCAGTTGGAGTCCTACTACTCAATTCACCATCTATTCTTTGAGCGTCGGCGCCGCACCCGGCACCGTATATGTACCCTATGTAGCTATTTATGATCCGGTCACGCAGACGATACTTACGGCTTTATAGTATAAATCCAGGAGTAAATTGGCAGCAATTATGCAAAAATATACATGCGTATAGGGACAGACAGGCTATTCCGTCTCAAAGAGAGGAACAGGATAAGGGGAAGAAGCCAGCCAAGGGGAAGAAAACAGCTAAAGAGAAGAAACCGGCTAAAGAGAAGAAACCGGAGTTAAGATGCTATCTTATGTTTTATAAGGAGAAATCATGAATACCTTATTCGCTCTGGCCCTTGGTGTAATTACCTTCTATCTGGGCCATAACTGGTACGCTAAAAAGATTGACCAAAAGATCATGAAGGCCGATCCCAAAAGGATTACGCCAGCCAGGATGTACATGGACGGGGTAGATTTCTCTCCGGCCAGCCGCTATGTTCTCTACGGGTTTCAGTTCAAATCCATAGCTGCTGCCGGTCCCATTGTGGGTGTTATTGCTGCGGTCAGCCTGTGGGGATGGCTGCCTGCGCTCATCTGGCTGCTTGTGGGCGTCACCTTCATTGGCTGGGTGCAGGACTACAGCAGCATGATGATGTCCGTGCGCCGCGATGGAGATTCCCTGAGCGCCACGGCCCACAGGCTGGTTTCTCCGGCCAGCCGCACGATCCTGTTGATCTTCATCTTTGCCTACCTTCTGGTCGTGGCCGGGGCTTTCGGCAATCTGATGGCTGCCGTTTTATCGAGCACCTCGAGCGTGCCGCTTGGCATTGTAGTGCTGATGCTGGCAGGACTACTGGGCAGTCAGATGCTCTATCGATGGAGGATGGGTCTGGCGGTGACCACGGTGATTATCGTGGGCCTGACCCTTTTCGCGATCATCCTTGGCCCGACCGGGCCGGTGAGCGGCCTGGTGAACGGGCTGAATAACGCTCTCAACAGCCTCACCGCCGGCAAGCCCCTTTATTCGGTCTTTGACCCCATAGCCAACAGCTACCTGAAGATTACTCCCAGCTATGTTTTCTGGCTGCTCTTCACCATCTTCTTTTGCTACCTGGGTGCCATCCTGCCCATCTGGCGGTATGCTCAACCCGTTAATTACATCGGTTTCTGGGTTATGGCCATTACCCTTATCGGCAGCTTTGTGGGTGCGGCTTTGGCCATTTTTGTCAGGCCGGAGCTGGCAACCTTTACCATGCCCGCCATCAAGTCCTGGGATGTGGGTGTCAAGGGCGCGATACAGCCTTTGTGGCCTATGCTCTTTGTCACCATTGCCTGCGGCTCCGTCTCCGGCTGGCATGCTTTGATTTCCACCGTTGGCACGGCCCGGCAACTGGAGAACGAGTCAGATGCCCTGCCAGTGGGCTCTGGTTCCATGTTCAGCGAGATGCTGCTGGCGGTTCTTTCCCTTATGGCCATAGCAGTGGCTGGCAAGGGTGGCGGGGCCGCGGCCTTTGCTGAAGGCGTGGGGAACTTCCTCTCCATTTTCGGACTGAATCCAAAGTATGGCACCTCCATGGCCTTTGCCGCCTTCGTAATTATCATTGTTACCGTATTGCAGCTTGCCATCCGTTTCATGCGCGTCTCTCTCACCGAATGGATGGGAGAGAGCCTGCCGATCATGCGCAACATCCATGTGGGCACTATCGTATCATCGGCTCTGGTGTTCTTTGTGGTGCTCTCGGGTACATTCACCTACCTGTTTCAGCTCTTTGGCGGAGCCAATCAGCTCATGGCCTCCTTAGCCCTCATGCTGGTCACTCTCTGGCTGGTTTCGGAGGGGAAAAAGGCCCTTTGGGTTGGCCTGCCCATGCTCTTCATGTACGTGACCACCATTTTCGCCAATCTAATTACCGCCTGGAACCTGTTTATCACGGTGGTGGCACCCAACTGGGCCAAGCCAGGCTACAGCGGCCTTGCTATTGTCGGCGCCGGGATTCTGGTCCTTTTAGCCCTCTTTTTGGTGGTTGCGGCACTCTTCCTTGGCTGGGAGGGCTGGAAAGCCTACCTTCGCATCAAGAGCAAAGCTTCGGCAGCCGCAGGTCCCGACGGCCGGGTGCCGGTGCAGGCGGAATAGATCCGGTAATAGATCCGGTGACAGGGGTGGGGTAGGCAAGTCCGATGGCAACGCAGGTTTTAATCTCTTCCTTATGGGGTATTCTGGATTTTTTTATGCCTTGCTCATTGCTCATTTTCAATGTGTGGTGTATAATTTCCTGAATAACTGCTGCCTGAATAACTGCTGCCTGAATAACTGCTGCCTGAATAACTGCTGCGGAGAAGGGATGTACACTGCTTTTTTGCAGCCCGGTGTACCATGGAGGGAGAGAAGCATGCCGACAATAAGCGAAATACTGGCCGTCCTACACCGATGGGGCAGGGTGCTGGGTGAAATCTGGTATGGGATGACCGCCTACGGGTTTGTCATCAGCCTGAAGCAGGAGCGGGCCTCCATGGAGCGAATTTTCATGCTCTCCCTTTTTGGTGATCTTCTGGGTGTGCCTATCCTGCCACCTTACTATTCTTTGCGCCTCCTTCCATACATTATCCCCTTCATTAATCGCTGGCGCTCCAGTGTACTACGTGAGCGGGACCTGGTCGATATCCTGACAGGGGGAGGGGGAAGTGTCGGGTAACTGTCGGCGGAGCGGGAATCGGGCCGATGGGACAGGAGTCTGGCCAGTGGCCAATGACCAGTGATCAGTAATGAGAATTTATAATAAAATAATCGATCCTAATAACCATGCTTTTGTATTTTTTGACAAGTAATTGAAATATAAATAGTTTAATAATGACTACCTGTCATTCTGAGCGAAGACTTAGAATGACGAAAAGTGCAAAAGTATAGAATAGGTAATCCTCATAAGTAATCCTGCTTCTGAAAAAGGAGTCAATTACCATGTCGGAAGAACTAAAGAGAGGTTTCCTGGGTAAAGCCCTGGACAGGGCCAAAGAACTGGTTTATGGTATGGCCGCCCATGATATGACCCGCCAGGCCATGAAGACAAGAGCCAGTATGGAGCATCTTTTTATCCTGATCACTATGGGGGACCTTTTGGGTGTGCCCATATTGCCGCCTTATTACTCCTTGCGCCTTTTGCCCTATGTCGTGCCACAGATCAGCACCTGGAAGCGCAGAATGCTGCGAGAGAAAGACCTGACTGATGCCATGACGTGATTAACTCGTTGATCATGTCATAAATTTATATGATAGCGAATAAGATAAAAGATATAAATTATAGATTGAGGTAAGATATGGATAAAGAAACTAAAGAGTATATTGACGGAAGATTTATCCATTTTCAGGAAGATATTGTTCGTCAATTTCATATCATAAGCGAAGATGTGATTCGTAATGTTAAGATTGTAGCTGAAGGAGTAGCCTCTTTAAATGAAAAGCTCGATAGACGAACGGAGGAATTAGATAAAAAGATAGATGACAAAAATAACGAAACCCTGGCTATGATGCGTATGTTACACAATCGGCTGGACAAGAAGATCGATGAAACTGCTGAGCGGCTGGACAAGAAGATCGATGAAACTGCTGAGCAACTGAACAAGAAGATTGATGAAACCAATCAGGAAGTAAGGGGACTTAAAGCTGATGTACTCAGGCTGGATAAAAAAGTCGATGAAAACAGTAAGGGATTAAGGGAACTCAGAACAGATATTCGCAGAGTTGAAAATAAGGTAGAAATGATCGCTGACAGGTTCGAAGAGCATGAAAGGATTATGCATCACCAATAAAGAACAGAGAGACTCTAGAAAAACTGAAAAAAACGAGGTCTATCAGCGATTGGAGTAAAAATATGTCGTTAAGAGAAGTGTTTGAGCAAAACCCGGACCGCCGCTACATCATGTTCGGTGGAAAAGGCGGCCTCGGCAAGACTACTTTCTCCGCAGCCACAGCCTACTGGCTGGCCAAGAGCGGCAAGAAGGTGCTGGTCTTTTCCGTGGACCCGCAGGCCAGCCTGACCGATATCTTTCAGCAGAACATCTTTGGCCGGGGGCCGGTGAAGATAATGGAGAACCTCTGGGCTCAGGAAGTGGATGCAGACCAGCGCATCAGGGAGTATCAGCAGGAAATCCGCCAGAAGATCCTGGATATGTACGGCTTTGAAAAGGTGCCTGAGGAGATTGAAAATTATCTTCAGGCAGCGGGTGCCGAGCCTGCCATGGAAGAGTCGGCCATTTTTGATGCTGTGGTGGATATCATCAAAGAGGGCGGCTATGACTATTATATTTATGATCTGGTGCCCCTCGGCCATGCACTCTACTATCTGAAGATGGCCCGCATCTATGACGAGTGGATCAATAAGATTACCAGCCTGCGTCAGGAGATGGCTGAGTACGAGAAAATGGCATCCGTAATGAAGCGCGGCCAGGAAACGGAAGAGGACAAGATTCTCGGCGAGCTTCTGTACATCAAGCAGCGAATCAACACCTCGTCGCAGATCCTCACAGACAGGCAAAAAACCGCCTTTTTCTTCGTGGTGGTGCCTGAGGAGATGATCATCCTCGACACCCAAAACGCAGCCAGGCTCTTTGCCGATTATGTGCCTATAGCGGGGTATATCGTCAATCGCCTGATCCCTGAGGAGTTGAGCCAGCAGAACATCCCCGCCTATCTCAGGCACCGCATGGAGATGCAGGGAAAATACATGGGGAAGATCCGCGAAGTTTTCGGCGATGGCGTCAAGGCCTGCGTGCCGGAACTTGAGCGGGACGTGACCGGTCTGGCCATGGTCGAGCGGCTGGCCCGTATCATGTACGGGGATTTTTAGCTCTCTGGAGATTTTTGGTTCTCCGGTAACCTGTCGTGCCCGCCCTTTGGGAAGAAATTACTATTCGCAAGGAGGTACTATTCCTATGCTTTTGCACTTTTTAGTAACTGCTTGAAATACCAATAACTTCGTAATGACAAAAAGTGCAAAAGCATAGACTATTCGCAGGGAGTTACTATTCGGAAGGAGTTACGATACCATGAATGATATCGGTAAGCCTATGAAACCTTACGTGCAGGAGATTTCCACGCTCAAATACATCTTTTTCGGTGGCAAGGGCGGAGTAGGCAAAACGGTTATGGCCGGTGCTACGGCCCTCTGGTATGCCAGGCAGGGCCGCCGCACGCTTTTGGCCTCCACTAATCCCGTGCACAGCCTCTCGGGCCTTCTGAGCACGGATGTTTTTGGCCGTCCCACCCTTGTGGCCGGAGTACCCAACCTTTTCGCCTACGAGATCGATACGAAGGACACCATCAGCCGCTCCAAACAGGAAATCAGGGACAAGATTCAGTGGTTCCTTAAGTTCGCCGACCTGAGGACCAAAGCTGACGATTTCGTGGAATCTGCCACCATGAATCCCGCCTTCGAGGAGTCGGCCATGTTTGAGAACATGATTGACCTCATGTTCAAGGACGAATACGAGATCTATGTCTTTGATACGGCCCCCACGGCCAATGCACGGCGACTTCTCGGCATGTCCAAGATTTATGGCCTATGGGTCAACAAGATGATGAAATCCCGGCAGGAGGCCAGATCTTTGCGTGAGCTGCTTTCTTTCAGCAAGAAAAAGGAAGCGGACCCGCTTATGGATTATCTGGTTGGCTTTCGGGACCGTATGGAACACGCCCGCGTTCTGCTCACCGATCCGGGCAAAACCAGTTTCTTTTTCGTGACGCTGCCAGAGGCACTGCCCATTGCCGTAATCACGCGCTTTGTGGAATGGTTCCATGATTTTGGAATTCCCGTTGGCGGCGTCATCGTCAACATGATGATCGATACGTCCCTGATAACTGACGACGCAGCCGAATTCGTGCGCAGCCGTGCAGCCATGCAGGCCGGGCACATGGAAACCATCAGGCAAAGGTTTGCGGGCCAGGTCCGTGCCGTTTTGCCGCTCTTGGAGACAGAAATCCGCGGGGTGCCCATGATCTCGCGGGCGGCAGACCTGCTTTTTGCCTAAGGTGTTGTCAATCGCTTTTTGAATAGCGCGCACATGCTCTTACCCCTTGACGGCTGCGGGTAACCGGGTGTAGCGTAACCATGTATCTATATCCAATACGCATATCTGTCGCCAGAAGCTTGCCCCCGGCAACAGGTAGCGTAATCATATATCTGTATTCAATATCCGGTACTCCAATACCCGGTATCCAGTACCTAGTACTCCGGCATGCAGCACTCCAGCCTCCAGTAGAGAGCATCCAGAGCAGAGCATCCAGAATCCATCACTCAGTACTGAGCATCCAGAACCCGGCATTCGGTACAGCGCATCCAGCAACGTCCGATATCCAAAGCTCAACTCGCGTTTTTACCTCCAGACTTCCGATAGACTTCAACAAGCATGGAAAACCATGTAATGATATGGTTTAAACTGGAGGTTATAGATACGATGAATAGAAAGCAGCTTATTTTACTGTTTATAGCAAGCGTGCTCATGATACTGGCCGGGATTCTGCTTTTAAGGATCATGCAGATCGGGAACAGGCTTTCTGAAGAGCAGATTCGAGATAGAATGAGAATACTTCAGGGGAAATCCACGGTCCCGGTGATTCCCAATAAAAGCCAGATCACTGCCGAGGTGCTGAATGCTGAAAGAGGTGAATTTCCGGCAGTTGTTCTTACACTACAGGTCATTGAGTCCATGGATATCAACGAATTCAGCAATCTTTTAAAGGAGGGACAGATAATTACTGTTTCCCCGCAATATATTTATGATTTTAAGGACGGGGTTCGAAGGATCATATTCAGTCACCCGCAGAATATCCACAATTTTCAAGCTTACTATGTATTTGAGCAGGACCGGATCAGGGCAGTGGCCGAGGCTAAGGGTGGCCCCGAAAATATTGTCTGGTCAGTAACGGACATTGATCGCATGAATGGTCAGGAGCCTGAAATCGGGCTTGAGCTCTCACCCTCGCCAGTTCCGATTTCCCCGAACAAAAGCAGAATAGTGGGCAGTGTCCTGAGGGTTCGCAGGAAGGATTACCCGGAGGTTGAGGTGGTCCTGAGGGTTTTAGAATCCAGGGATGTCGGTGACTTTTCTAATTTTCTGGGGTCCGGCGTGGTTATTACAGCCAAGCCTTACTACCTGTACAAGGAAGGCACATTTATCCCTTCTGAACCAAATAACAGCAGGAATCTTCTGGCCTATTACCTTTTGCCCGGAGATACCATAGAGGGAGAAGCAAGCCTGCATGCGGGTAATGATAAGGCAGTCCGTAATGAGAGTGGTGGTGAGAGTAAAAGTGGTGATGGCGATGGTAAGACAGGTGATAATGGGACAAATGAAGACAGCGAAGGTGATAGTGAGTCAGCGGGCAGGGGAAGTCTCATCTGGATCATCTCTGATCTTACGCGGGTAAGTCAAGAGGTGAGAGATGAGGTGAGAGAGAGATGAAGATGAAGACAGCTTTCAAAGCATATTGCAGTCCTGAAATCTTAATCTCCAGCCTGGCTGTGCTCCTGATTACTGCACTTACCGTATCCAGTGCGCCTGCCATGCCCTTGCACCCGGACCTGAAAGCACGGGCACGTGTAAGGGTTCGGGCACTGGAAATATACCGGCAGGCGAAAGAGCGCTCACCACAATTGAACGCCCCGGGGCCGTTGCGTGCTCCAAAAGGCACGTATCGGGCCCTGGTTCTCCTGGTGGACTTCCCTGATTATAAAGGGCAAACCGCCCAGGATCAATACAGGCAGCTCTTGTTCAGCCTTGGGGTTTCCCCTTCGGGCAGCATGAGAGACTACTTTCAGGAGGTGTCTTACGGCCAGTTCGATCTTGTCGGTGATGTAAATGGCACAACAGGAAAAGCTGTGGACTGGTTTCGCATGCCGCAGTCGTACAACTTTTATGTCAGCGGCCAATCAGGGCTGGGCCGTTATCCGGGCAATGCCCAGAAACTGGCTGAGGATGCGGTCATTGCCGCAGACCCCTATGTAGATTACAGGCTGTACGATAATAATGGCGATGGTGAGGTAGACAGTCTCTTTATCCTTCATGCGGGTTCGAGTGCTGAAGCATCGAGCAATCCGAATGGTTATATCTGGTCGCATAGATGGGAGATGGAAAATCCGCCTGTTCTGGATGGAATGAGGTTTAAAGGTTATTCTATGGGACCGGAATTTACCTGGTCTCCTGGTGACAGCACGATTGGTGTTTTCTGCCACGAATATGGCCACGAGCTTGGCCTGCCGGACTTGTACGACGTGGGCTACAGGGGGGGAGAGGGCATCGGAAGCTGGGGTGTTATGGGGGGAGGCAGTTGGAACGGCTCTCCTCAAGGGTCTCGGCCTGCTCACTTTTGTGCCTGGTCCAAAATCAAGTTGGGTTGGGTAACTCCCGTAGCTGTAAGAGCAAATCAGATCGGCATAACTGTTCCTCAGGTGGAAACCCAGGGCACTATCTATCTTTTGTGGACTAATGGAGTTGCAGGGCAGCAATATTTCCTCGTGGAGAACCGTCAAAAAGTACTCTTTGACGATAGCCTGCCTGGAAATGGCCTTTTGATCTATCATGTCGATGATCATGTGGCTCGCCAGGATGCCCCGGCCCATTACAAAGTTGACATCGAGCAGGCGGATGGAGCCTTTGATCTTAATAATGGTACGAATGACGGCGATGCTGGCGACCCCTGGCCGGGAATAATGGTTAAAAGCTTTTTCGGCCAGGATAGTGTCCCAAACAGCAATGATTATAACGGACGTAAAACACCGGTCGCTGTAAGGAACATCAGCGGTTCGGCATCAGCCATGATCGTTGATTTCTTTATAAGCGGTCAAGAATAGAGGTCAAGTACCCTTTTACTCTTAAAATTATAGAGACAAGCCATTTGGACGGCAGGCGAAACAGCTTCTTCGGCAAAGATCTCCATTCCGGTCATTTCGTCATTCTGAGCCTCCGCTCAGAATGACGTTGACGTAATTAGCTGAACTTATGGTTAACCCTCATTTCTTCTATTCACAAACTTGGTTGTGAAGGGGCATTAGATTAATGGATAAAACCAAAATCAGGATGCAAAAGACTCAGGAGAAAGGAATCAGAATTCAGGAGCCGGGATTCAGAAATCCAGGTGGCAGAGGAGCGGGGGGGGATGAGGTCTGAAAGTCCCCCCTCACGTTACTTGACAAGAGGGAAAAGTGCCACAAGGCACTTTTCCCTCTTGTCAGCATCATCTCCCTTATCTCCCTTATCTTCCTTTTTCCCGGGAGATAGACCCTAAACGCCCCTTCTTCCGGGGAGAGGGCTTGGGATGAGGGGAGGATAACTTGAGTTATAATAAGCTTCTCACTGCCTCAATGGCTCTTTCATAATCAGGGTGCTTGGTTGTATCTGGGACAATTTCCCTATAACGGATAATGCCGTTCTGATCGATGACAAAGATAGAACGGGTCAGAAGCCTTAATTCCTTGATTAAAACCCCGTAGGCCATCCCAAAAGATGCATCCTTGTGGTCTGACAAGACATCCACCTTTTCTATCCCCGCAGTTGTGCAAAACCGTCTGGCTGCATAGGGGAGGTCCATACTGATATTGAGTATAACAACATTCCTTGGAAATGTTGCAGCTTCCTGATTAAGTCTCCTTGCCTGCAAATCACAGACAGGTGTATCGAGCGATGGTGTTACACTGATAAGGCATATTTTCCCGGCATAGTCCTTCAAGCTGACTTGTTTTGGTTCCTGGTCAATGAGAGTAACGCAACTGAGGGCTTTGAAATCCGGGGCCTTATCTCCAACTTTCAGATCCGGACCAAGAAGAGTAACCGATTTGCCACGAACGGTGACTGTATCTTTTCTTTCTTGCATATCCATCCTTCCTTTCTCTTCCCTTTTTCAGAGAAGACTGCATCTAAATAAGGAATATATATCTCTCCTCTCGGACAAAGAAAGGTTTCTTCGTGACAGGAGAAGCAATGTTTGCAGGTAGATAAAATAACGCTTGACAAGGTGCTGAAATATTTATTAGCATATTAGCAGTTACTAAAAAAGATAGCCACTGAAGGATGATCATGAATGATGCCATGAAATTAGCTCGTATTTTCAAAATATTATCTGTGGATACGCGGTTGCGGATTATTCAATTGCTGAAGGATCGTGCCCTATGCGTAGGTGCGCTTTCGGCCCAAATCGGAATCAGTCAGGGGGCAGTATCACAGCACTTGCGTGTGCTGCGGGATGCAGACCTGGTAGTGGCCGAGCGGAGAGGCTACTACATCCACTACCGCTTGAACGAGGAAGTGCTCGCTCAGTGGTGGAAAGATGTAACGGAGAAGCTTCTTGGAATGTAATTGACAGGCATCGGTATGTGACGGCAATGGAATGATGGGAAAGTAATTTAAAGTAATCAGTGGATATCGGTACAAGAGGTTGAATATCAATATAAGGGTTGAATATCAGTATAAGAAAGGAGAAAGACCATGTGTGATGGACACAAGAAATGCCAGAAACCAAAGGATCTGACCGGCAAGCCCGAAAACTGTTCAGATGAGCAAATTAAAAAGTGTCATGGTGAGGTCAAGGAGCACCCGTGCACCAAAAAAGACGAGGGGAAATAGGACCGCTTTGAGTTCATCATACTCTAGCGGTTTGCACTTGGGTAAGCTACTGTATTGCATTGATATTTTTAGAAGAATAACCTGTATATGTAGCACATGCAACTGAAAACCGCTAGAGTACCCCTTCACAACCAAGCTTGTGAACAGAGAAAGTGGGAGTTGATCATAAATTCAGTTATTACACTGACTTCCATTTCAGTCATTCCATAGGAATGACTGAAATGGAAGTCAGTGTCGAAGAAGCGGTTTTGCCACCTATCCAAACGGCTTGTCCCCACAATTTTCAGAAGTGATCAGAGGTACCAGTGGGGTAATGGGCAAAAGAGGGCTTGCGTAAGGAGTGTTCTCGTGTGCTATGCCAATGAAGTGCCCGACAGGGTGCCCATCGAAATCCGCGATGATGAAAAATTACTCCTAGTCCGAGTTGGTCTTCTCGGCATCTAAAATCTTTTGCTGAAGTTCGCTAAAAAGTTTAGATAATTTACATGACCCATCCATGGCCGCTATCTTTTGGTATAAGAGTTGTTTAATTTTTAACTCGCGTTCCTTTTCATACTCATTCATCAAATCCGTAACCACGTTATGAAGTGTAGAAGCTGCAGACTTCAGATTTTTACCGTCAGGCCGCCCAAGTGTGGCTTCCCAATGGTCATGGGAATATACAATGCACAACTGGCCATCATATTCTTCCTTTGCAATTTTTTCTACCTTTCCCAGATAAAACCCTACCTCTTGCTGCATTACCCTGGCATTTTCTAATAACTTCTGAGCCTTTGGATAATCATCGCAGACTCCTGGTTGTCCACCTTGGCATGTGGTGCAGGAAAAATCTTCAAACTCACCTGTTGCCAGATCGGTTTGCCGGCATCCATCGGGAATAATTTCTCTGATATGAGATTTAGAAACATCAGAGCCATCTGATGGAGTTATTTTCTTAATCATTTTCTCTGTCCTCAGAAATTGAGTATAAAAATGTAGATTTTTTAGCTATACTGGTTAACTATTTGTAAATTAAAAGATAATTTTTTTTTCAGCACGATTGTTTAGCACACGTAAAATGAAAAAAGGAAAAATTACAATTGGTTAAGGAGTTACAATGCTTCTATAGCGGTTTTCAGTTTCATGCGCTACATATACAGCGTATCGCCGTCTGGATACCAAAGCGATGTAGTAGCCTACTCAAGTGAAACACCCATGCCGGTGAACCGGCACAAAGGGCAATGAAAATGATATCAACCAGTTCTCGGATCATTTTCAGATGAAAACCGCTATAAAGCTCCTCTCATGGTTCAAATAAGGCACTTTGTTTCTGGATCAATTTCTCAAAAATTCCATGAGGCCCTTTTTGCTCAAGGGATTAAAAGAACCTGCGAGCACTTAGACAGTTGATGTATCGTCAATAACTACACTTTTCTTTATCCACTTTTTTCTGGATATGAAGCGTACGACTATTCATCTTTATTCATGCCGGTTCAATGTCTTATCATTCATGGTGCTTTTTTCTTCCATACTCACTCTGCTTTCATAATAGATGATCCTCCAAGGGATTGTCAAGGATGCACATGACTGCACGTTGCCATCCCTTTTTCATCGCAAACGGTGAATTATATGTATGCTGCCATTTTGGGGTGGAATGACGGTAGAGACTCTTTATAAACAGTGTCCGGTGGAAAGTCGGATAAAAAATTCAGGTTAGGCCCCACTCTTTTAATTTCAAAACAGCCGAGAAGAAACCTGACGAGAGCAAACCGGATGATGCTCAAGGTAAGTGCCTCTCATGCATGGCCGGGATAATGTCCAAGATGGCATTTTATCAGGAATTATGCTCAATATGGCACTTTATCTATGATGATTATAATGCTTATGACGCCTTTGCTTCTGTATAATGCTCTCGGAGAAGGAATGCTGTTTCGATCACAAGGTGAGGGGTATGAGTTTTCTGGCTGTAGTCA
The DNA here is from genome assembly GCA_040752695.1 of bacterium. Classification (GTDB taxonomy): domain Bacteria; phylum SZUA-182; class SZUA-182; order DTGQ01; family DTGQ01; genus DTGQ01. Next base: position 56,893 of record JBFMGO010000010.1, on the reverse strand, counting down.
TTATTGCACTATCCGGCCTGCTCCATGCGCTATGGAGTTTTTTGATTAAGAAAAGCCATCATAAGGTAATCTGCATATGGCTCATGTTTTTGGAAACATCGCTTATTATGACTGCTCTCTACCTTGTCTATTTCAAGCGGTTTGGATTTTTGTCCCCTCGTTCGATGGTATTAGCCGTGCTTACGACCATCGGCTATTTTCTTTATCAGGTGTCAAGCGGGCTGGCTTATGAACTGGAAGATATGTCTTTGGTTTATCCTCTGACCATGTCAGCCCCTCTTTTTGTGCCTGTCTGGGCGTGGACATTCATCGGCGAGCAGATAACCATAAAAGGGTTTGCCGGTATTATTCTCTCCGTGATAGCCATTTATCTTATGCCCCTCGATAATCTCCAGCCAAAGACCATCCTCAAACCGCTTAGCCGGTTTAAACGAAGAGGAGTGAGGCTGGCCATCTTCGCAGCCCTGGTAGATTCTATCAGCAACGTGATCAATAAGACGGGAATAACCAAAAGCAATGCCTTTGCCTTCACCTACTCCATCGTTGTTTCTACGAGTGTTTTTTTAGGGCTCTATTGTCTGTTGCGCGACAGGCAGAGGAAGAAAATTAGAGAGACAGTAAGATTGGACAGGAAAAATATTTTTCTGGCAGGACTTATTTTTGCCCTGTCGTTCCCGGCCTATCAAGTCGGTATATCTCTGGCCAAAATCTCTTATGCCACGCCCACCCGAAGGATCAGTATTCTGTTCGGGGTCCTGCTCGGAATAGTGGTGCTTAAAGAAAAACATGCTGCCAAAGTAAGAATTTTTGCCTCGCTTCTGCTCATTGTCGGCATATGGCTGATGAAGATCGGCTGATACGGCCCTGACCAGAGCCTGGCTGTGGATTCCTTATCTCGTATACCGCATTTCGCATACCGCCTGGCCATGGCCGGATTCAGGCGGATAAAGTCCATTGCTTTTTAACCGTGGCCTTGGATGCCCGCTGGTTTTAGTCAGTGGTCTTTGATTTCCAAAATCTGGTTGACTTCCTCCTTTGACAGGCTCTCGTGTTCCAAAAGAGCCTGGGCGAGAGCATCCAGTTTATCGCGTTTTGATTGCAGGATCTTTTCCGCCTTTTTTTCCATCTCCTGGATGATTTTTTGTATTTCTTCATCGATCAGGCGGGCCGTGGTTTCGCTGAAATCTTTTTGTTCAGTGAGCTCGCGTCCCAGGAACGGGTGCGGCTCGCCCCGCGAAAAGGTGACAGGGCCAAGCCGGTCGCTCATTCCCCATTGAGAAACCATGCGCCGCGCCAGCCGGGTGGATTCCTTCAGGTCATCGGCTGATCCGGAAGTGACGTCCTGAAAAACGATCTTTTCCGCCACCCTGCCGCCCAGCATAATGGTTATGCGATTAAGGAGATAGGTGCGGCTCAGGTTGTAGCGGTCCTCCTCGGGAGTCTGCTCGGTTGCTCCCAGAGAATGTCCATGTGGAATGATGGTTACTTTTTCAAGGGGGTCTGCACCGGGCAGGAGCATGGCCAGAAGGGTATGACCAGCCTCATGATAGGCGACCAGTTTTCTTTCCTCATAACTTACCAGTTCGTCACGTTTAATGCCAAGGATGATTTTATCCCTGGCCTGATCAAAATCCTCGGCATCCACCCTGTGTTTATCTTTACGGGCAGCCGTGAGTGCGGCCTCATTGACCAGGTTCTTCAGGTCCGCACCGGAAAATCCAACTGTTCTGCCAGCTAAGGTGTCCAAGTCCGCATCTTCGGCCAGGGGCATTTTTCGGGTATGAATACCAAGGATCTCCCTTCGTGCTTTTTTTTGAGGAAGTTCAAGGGTAATATGGCGGTCGAAACGTCCGGGCCTGACCAGGGCAGGATCAAGAACATCGGGTCTATTCGTAGCCGCCATGACGACGACCGATTCATGAGGAGCAAAACCATCCATCTCGGAGAGAATCTGGTTGAGGGTCTGCTCCCGCTCATCATGCCCCCCTCCCAGGCCGGTGCCTCGGACCCGGCCAATGGAGTCTATCTCATCAATAAAAATGACTGACGGCGCTTCTTTTTTTGCCCTGCCGAACATATCCCGCACCCGTGCGGCACCGACACCAACGAACATCTCTACAAATTCTGATCCGCTTATGCTGAAAAAAGGAACCCCGGCCTCACCTGCCGTGGCCCGCGCTATGAGTGTCTTACCTGTTCCCGGAGGCCCTACCAGCAGGATCCCCTTCGGCAATTCACCCCCTAACATCCGGTACTTTGTCGGCCTTTTCAGGAAATCGACAATTTCCTGAAGTTCCTTTTTAGCATTGGACAGACCGGCCACATCCTGGAAGGTAACCTTGATATCCGACTTGGTGTAGAGCCTGGCCTTGGATTTACTGAACCCGATCGGCCCGCCGCTTCCTCCTGCTCCAAAGCGATCTCCCATTTTCCTCGTGCTGTAGGCGAAGATGCCGATGATCAGTATCCACGGTAAAAGAGCGATCAAAAGGGTAGGGAACCATGTGCTGTTCCCTGATTCGGCCTTGATGATAACCGCATTTTTTTCAAGGAGCGGCAGCAGTTGGGGATCATCAACCGAAGGGAGGACAGTTTTAAAGTGTCTGCTCCCGGTAATCTCATTGGCATCTTCGAGCTCCCTGGATTCTCTTGCCCTTCCAGCCTTGCCCCCCCTGGTGAATGTGCCGGTTATCTCCCTGCCTTTAAAGGTTACTTCGGAAATCTGCTTCTGACTCACCTTCGTTTTGAAATCAGAATAGGATAGTTCATTGACCCCGTGAGTATTATAGATACTGAAAAAATAGACTATTAAGCTCAGAAATACGAGGAGCCACAAAAGACTGCTCCACCAGCCCGGAAACCCCAGCTTCGGTGGCTCTTTGTTTTTCTCCATAACCTATACCCTTTTTAGACGTGCATCCTTTCACTCTTACTCTCTGAGGAATTTGGCCTTAACTATACCTATCGGTGGATAAAAGAGATGAGGACGAAAATCTGGCTCCTGATTTTATTATGCTCTTTTTGCGGTCTTTTTAAAAAGGGATAGGGGATTTTCGAAATCAGTAAAAATCCTCTGTCTTATCCCAGGGCTTCTATGCTAATATGGGGACAACATAAGGGATAAGAATGTAGGGTAAATGATGATGCTTTTTTGAGTAAAACTAAGGAGGAACCAAATCATGAAAAAAACCGGAGGGCAAACACGTATCACTGCTGCCAGTTTTATATTTCTTGTACTGGCCTTTGCCATGGTTATGTCCATGGTCATGAGTGGTTGCGTTACCATTGGCCGCGAGTTTCCCGTTGACGCCGTCACCAGGATACAAATGGGAAAAACCACCCGGACAGAAATTGACCGGCTGTTCGGGACTCCCTGGCGAACCGGAATCGACGACGGGATGAGAACATGGACCTACGCCCATTATCGATACTCCATTTTCGGGGACTCAAGGACGCGAGATCTCGTCGTGCGCTTTGATGAGAAGGGTATTGTCGCTTCGTACACATTCAATTCAACCTATCCGGAGGATGCAGGGTCGTATTAATCCATATCTCAGAGAAGAGTGTTGATCAAGAAGAAAAGGGATTGGGTCCGGTCAGGGGAAATCACGATAGAGCAGTCAAGGGGGATCACGATAGAAGAGAAAGATAGTTTTTTGTGTACTTGATGAAGAGCAGATGAAGGGTCTGTTATCCTGATCGAACCAAAGGTTATTGTAAAGGCCGATGTCGGCTGCCGATGAGCCGGCAATATCACCGGAAGGGAAGACAAACTCCCTGTTCCATGACAATGTTGACCCGTTGAAGCGGGCGAAATTGAGGGTCCGGCGAGAATAACCAATATAGCCTGACAACGTGCCATAGGCAATGGCTGGAAATCCCCGTGAATCAAAGGCCAGGCTGCAATATTCTCCGCACTGGATAGCGTCATCAACGGTCTTTTTCTGCCAGCCGGAAAACTGCTCATCCGTCCAGGCATATCGCAGATAGTGAATGCCATGTTCCTGCACGGTTGCACTTTCCTGTGCGGTATTTTCGTTCTCACCATCTGTTCTCAAGAGGGACGGGGGGACCAGAGAAAATTCCCCGGCAGTATTTTCACGTATGGAGTAAGCTACTCCTACCCATCCGCAGCCGGTCTTGGTGTATCTGGCACAACTGATAGAGTCTGTGTCGCATTCTCGCTCGATCCATTCCCTTTTCCATGCTCCGGCCTCCTTGCGGGCAACCCGAAGTCCCCTGGTGCCAGGTCCCATGGCGTCTGCCTTTTGGTCTGCGAGTTCGGCGCAGTAAAAAATGACCGGATTCTCATCCGCGTCCAGTGTTATGGCACAATGTGATCCGATATGGTGGGGGCTGTCCCCCTGGTCTTCCTCCACCAACTCTCCTGCCAAAGTCACGGGAGCCTGGACATCAGGAAGGGAGCGGTCCACTTTTACATAATAAAGATCCGCGGAAAGATCCCCGGAACTGCTGGAATTGGCCTTCGCATCGCAGTTTTCAGACAGAAGCTGATAGCAAAGATGGATGCAGCCTGAAGAGTCAGTAACGGTTGCCACCTCATTGGCCGCAATCCTCAGGTAAGAACCGCCGCCTGTCCCCCCCTCCTCGGTCGCTCCTTTGGCCGCAGTCAGTGGAGGACTCCAGACACCGCTTTCTTTGAGGCTGAGCATGGCATCGGACATGATACCATCCCCTTCATCGCACCCCCTCGATGTTCCTCCCCGGTAGGCAACTACAGGTTCATTACCGTTGACCAGGGCAAAGGCCAAAGAAGTGCAATTATCCACACATGCAATGACTTTTGTCTTCTGGTCTATCAGATAAAAGGGGGCTTGTTGCCTATTCAAGTCTGTATCGACATGACCGACCATATGTATGATTTGGTATTTCGTATCGTTGCTGCCCTGGAAGCAGACAAGATGAACCTTTCCGCTGTTGTCCAGGGACGCTTTCACTCTCGGTTCGACTGCTGCACTCTGTTGCTCGCTCCAGCAGGCTATCGGAAGCCGCTTCCAGTGACCGGTGGATACCTCCTCCTCCTGCTCGTTATCGGACACCTCGCCAGATCCTTTTGGTTCGGCAAGACGGCTGCCGCCGTTATCCCCGCCGCATCCCCATACGCAGCAAAGGGCGAAGAAAAGAGCAAAGGGTATTATCGAGAACCAAGGATAATTTATTTTAGATTGATAGCTATTCATCTTATTTCCCTTATCTTTATTTAAATCTAATTAAATATATAATAATCATACTATGGTCGATAGTCAAGCCCGAGGTGAAATATTCCTCACTGGTTGGAGTATCATTTCCTATGGGATGGATGGAAAATATATGATATAAAGGGTATGTGACCACGGGCGAGTGATCGGTAAGAAAAGTTAAGGGAGGACTGTGGAATTGAAATCATCGATAGTTGACCGAAAGGGTATCATCTCTTTTTTATGCATTACCTTTGGCCTCACCTATGCGATTGAGGTGGGGCTCATCCTGGGCGGATTCCGTATCAGTGACCCTTTGGCGGGATGGCAGCAGTATACCATTGCCGGCCTGATGTGGGTGCCGACCCTGGCCACGGTCATTACGGTCAGATTTATCACCTGCGAAGAATTTGAGAGCGCCTGGCTCAAGCTCGGCTCATGGAAGCCATACCTGGCTTCCGGAGTGATAGTTCCCTTATGCTTCGGATTGGTCTACGGGCTGACCTGGCTGCTTGGCCTGGGACAGCCCGATCTGGCTTTGCAAAGGCTGCATGATCTCATGCGTTCCAGTGGAACCGCTCCATCAGCAGCACCCATATCCATGATGAATGTGCCGGGCCTGTTTGTGATGGCGCTCATTTTTACCCCCTTTGTCAACAGCCTTCTGGCCTTTGGCGAGGAGTGCGGCTGGCGTGGCTATCTGCTGCCGAAACTGATGCCTCTGGGTAAATTCAGGGCTTACCTTTTGCTCGGCATTATCTGGGGACTCTGGCACGCACCTCTCATCTGGGCTGGCTTCGACTACCCCGGCTATCCTGTTTTGGGTATTTTTACCTTTATCGGTGTGACCACAGCAGTGGGAATTTTTATCAATGAATTGGCCCTCCACTACCGCAGCATCTTCCTGGCCAGTTGGATTCATGGGGTGATTAACAGCCAGATTTATGGCCTGTGGCAAGTCCTGTTCCCCGCAGTGAACCCTGTACTTGGCGGGGTCACCGGACTTACGGGCATTGCAGTCTGGCTTATTCTCGGTTTGATGGCCGTGCGGATCATGGCCCGCCTGCAACAAAATGCATAGAGCCGCCTTTGAGTTTTAGGGTCTGGACGCCTCACCAACCTTATATGAGGCTCTTATGGGCGGATAGTGCACTACAAGCTATCCAAAAAAATCCTTAAGAGGCCGCATCACGGTAAACGCCGAGGCCATCTTTCGGATAGATCTTTCGGATAGGTACTATATAGCCGGGACCGGTGTCAATCCGGCAGCAAGCCCTGGAAGAATCGCAGTTGAAGAAACACCGACAAGAGAAACAGCCGGGAAAATGGACGTAATGGATGCGGTTTGCGTCTGGGTATAAGGAGTCGTGGGTATGGTAAGGAGTGCAGGCAGGATGAACGTGTAGGTAGTGGTTGCCGAAGTCGGGGTTGTAGAGGTAGCAACTGGGACTACAGTAGTTGTCGGCAAGGCAGTAACCTGAATGGCTGATAGGGTCGGAGCGGAAAAAATGGTAATGGTTGCTGCGGCCATCCTGGAGATAGGGCTTGGGATGCTAATTTGAGGTTTCAAGAGAAGCGGGAGGGGAGGTTGCAAGAGGGGCATGCCAGTGGGAAAAGGCGAAGAAGGGAGAAGAGGCGGATAAGGTGCTGGATTGCTGAACCTCGCTGATGTCAGGGAAAAAAAAGGAGATGGAAGCCCCCAAGACCATGCAAAAGGAACCATTTGTGCTCTTGCAGGTTTGAAAAACAATAAGATACAGACTATGCCAACCAAGAGTAAAGGATATTTTTTCATTGCGTTTTTCCTCCAGACTATTTGTTGCAAATACTATAGAAGTTAAATAATTTTTGGTACGTTCGGGATATGGCGCAAATCGGTAACGTTCAGAATCGTGGATATAAAGGTAAGATTTACTATACTATCATACATCTAAAATGTGGCAGAATCAAATACTATTTTCAGCTCAAGATGCCGGGTGCTTGACGCTGGCTGGATATCGGATACTGCTAAAGTAATGGTGGATACTCTGGATGCCGGATGCGGGGTGGCTGGAGGCTGGGAATGAAGTGCGGGTGCTCGGGTCTTTTCGTTTTAGCACCTTGTGCCATTTTCCGTGAAAGCTCTCTGTCAGCAGCCATGGGAGAAAACCAGTCTTTGGAATGAGTATCATGTATGGCCCAAAAAGCATAAGAGCCCCGCAAGACCTCTTGAGAAGGTCTTGCGGGGCTCTTGGCATTCTTCGGTTAGTTTAGTGCATCAATGCATTCATCAAAATCAAACCCAGTATCAACAAGGTGAAGGACCCACAAATTCCCAGCACAACTCTTTCATACGTTTCCAATTCTTTAATTTTGGTTATCATGATTAATACCCCCTCATGTCCCCCCTCGTCATCAATTTTAGTCTCAGGCTGTTCGTTTCCGATCTAAAGCCTTCGTATTATTATTGCATTCTCAATACACTGGACGGGTGTTCGCCGGTTCCGTTATGCACGGAGGCAGAAGATTGCCGGTAATAATACAAAATCAAAACCAAAAGTTGAAACTGATATGGTACTCTCGGGGCTCGGTTTTTCCCTCTTGTTCCCCCTTATCTTCCTTGATTTTTAAGGAAAAAGAGCATCTCTCCCGCAATGGAGCGAGGTTTTTTTCGATTTCCCGGCGGTTGAATTTGGTGGTACTGCTGACGGCACTGTAGATATTGCCTGCGTACCAGCCGGACTCAATGGCGAGCAGGATACTTCCCAACACGTTCTGGTCCTGTTCAAAGGCTTCGGCTGCACCCCAGATGAATCCTGCGTTAACCAAAAGGGCGGTAAGACCGTCGCGGTAGCGGCGGCTATATATCTGGCCCGCACCGGGGAGTAAGCCCGATAGAATACCAGCCAGGGCTGGTTTTTTAAGGGGAAGGGAGGCCAGCCGTTTGGACTCCTGTCCAAGGTGGGCAGCGTCAGCGGAAAATCTGCTGTTTGGCCCGACTTTTGAAAAATCCTCAGCCGCCACCAGCCATTCATGAAGATCCAGGCGAATGCAGCCGAGCCTGAAAAAGGCCAGGTCTACCCGTTCATCTTTCGGAAACGCCTCGATAAACCTCTGATATCGCGAAAGAGCCTCAGGATAATTTTTTTCTAACCGCAGGGTTTCGGCGGATTGAAACATGGCTTCCCGACCGATCTCCTGCTCTGCATAATCTCGCGCCAGGTCATCGAATCGCTGGCGGGCATCCTTCCATTGCTCTCCCCTTTGATAGGCATAGGCAATCTTCAGACGAACCAGCTTGACCAAAGGATCGTCGGGGAAAAAGAAAAGGAAGCGGGAATACTCGGTGATAGCCCGGTAATATTCGCCGGTCTCAAAGAGGTGGTCAGCAAAGGAGAGGATTTTTTTCTTTTCCGACTTATCCTGGCCCTGTGCTCCAGGCTGGCTGACAGCATCAGGGAGTACGGCAGCAGGCAGCACGGCAGCAGGGAATACGACAGCAGGCAGCACGGCGGCAGGAAATACAGCGGAGGTGAATACTGCCGATGCAAGGAGCACGGTCGCAGGGAGCAAACAATGCATGACAGCCGTAGCAGGGCTCATATCGGCTCTCATCTTTTTTTTCAAGGGGGCAAAGGACCCGTCAGTGATCAAGGGGGCTCCCCTTTTTCGGGCTCTTTTCATTTTGGCTCCCTGTGCCGCTTTGGTTCCCTGTATCCACAAGGCCCGGCTCGGCACATTTTCCTCTGTCCATATGGCCTTCTTCGGCCTTTTCCCCGGTGCCCGATTTTCCGGTGCCCGCCTGGTCCTCTTCCTCCTGCTCAACAGTGTTCTCCTGTTTCTCCTGCCCGGCTGTTTTCTCCTGGCCAGCTTTGTGCAGGTCCTCCCTGATTTTCCGGAGTCTGGCCATATATTGGCTGATCAGGCCCTCATAGCCCCTGCTGGAGGGAAAGTAATACCTTTTTTCCCGCAACTGGTCAGGCAGGTAGTTTTCTACGACAAACCCCTCCTTTGTATCGTGGGGATATTGATACCCCTGACTATAGCCCAGCTTTTTCATCAAGCCGGTCGGAGCATTGCGAAGGTGCAGGGGCACGGGAAGCGGTCCCTTCTTCGTCACATCCTCTTTGGCCCGTTGGTAGGCCATGTAGGAGGCGTTGCTTTTGGGTGCTGTGGCCAGGTAGGTGACAGCCTGCGCCAGGGGTATCCATCCTTCCGGCATGCCTACGAAATGAAAGGCATCCTTGGCCGAAACCGCCACCTGGAGTGCCTGAGGGTCGGCATTGCCGATGTCCTCCGAGGCGAAAATGATCATCCGTCTGGCGATGAACAACGGGTCCTCGCCTGCTTCCAGCATGCGTGCCAGCCAGTACACGGCAGCATCAGGGTCGCTTCCCCTCATGCTCTTGATAAAAGCGGAGATAACGTTATAGTGCTCCTCGCCGGTTTTATCATAGAGCAGGGCTTTGCGCTGAAGTGCCTCCTCAGCCATGGCCAGGGTAATTTTCCTGCCCTTGCCTGAGGCGGGCGGGAGCATGGTCAAGCATGATTCAAGAGCATTGAGGCCGGTGCGGGCATCTCCGTGACTTGCGTGGCTTAAGAATTCCAGGGCATCCTCCTCGATCTCCAGGTTTTCCACACCCAGGCCGCGCTCTGGATCGGCCAGGGCCCGCTTCAGCAGAATCCGGATATGCTCCGGGGCAAGCTGCTGAAAAACGAGAACGGTCGTTCTGGACAGGAGGGCCGAAATCACCTGAAAGGAGGGATTTTCCGTGGTCGCTCCGATCAAGGTAATGGTACCGTTTTCCACATGATGCAAAAAGGCGTCCTGCTGGGCCTTGTTGAAGCGGTGGATCTCGTCAACAAACAGGATGGTTTTTTTCCGGTAATACCGCTTCTCTCCTTCTGCGGCTTTCAGGATATCCTTGACTTCCTTGACCCCTGAAAGCACGGCGGAGAAAGGAATGAAATTCGCCGACGTGAGCCTGGCAATAATCATGGCCAGAGTGGTTTTTCCACTGCCGGGCGGACCCCAGAGGATGAGAGAAGGAAGCCGGTCCTCTTCCAGGGCCTTACGCATCAGTTTGCCCGGGCCAAGGATATGCTCCTGCCCCACGAATTCATCCAGGGACTGCGGCCTCATCCGGTCAGCCAGAGGCGGTCTTGCATTTTTCATCAGCATGTCTCACTGCTCTCTAAGGGAATCAACATAAGGGAATCGACAATTATCAGTATACCTGGTAAGGAAGGTGATCCCTTCGTGTTCGTCGCACACCTGTGTGCGTCATTTAGCATCTCTCTTCAAAAACTCTTCCTGCCATGAGGAGCAACAGCTTCAGTATAGCATGTAATATAATATAATAAAAGCTCAATGTTCATGGATATGCACCTCTTCATCTTTTCCCCGGCAGCCCTTATTTTTTTGTTTCCTCCGCTCTGATTATGAATTTTCATTCATACTGTAACTACTTAAAATCATGTCTTTTTATAAAATCCCCTTTGGAGTTGGCAATTCGTTGCACAGTTAAGTGGCTAATTTTTTTAAATAAGCCGATATTTTTTATGTATCTATATATTTATTTAAATAGAACATTAAGTATTTTTAAAAAGTCTGCAAAAATAAACATAGTGGTATATTTATTGCAATCATTATTTTATCTCTTGTACTCCGGTGGATGGTATAAAAGAATAATTCTGGAAATTTCATTTTCGTCTATAGAATATAGATAATAGATTATCGAATATCATTAAGTATTTAAAAAATTATATATTAAATATTTATAATTTTGATTTTATGGTTGCTTTTGAAAAAAAAATATGATAAAAATATGATAATAGATTAATAATTATCATTAACGTGATCAAAAATTATAGTGTATAAGGAGGTGAACACATAATGTCTCATTCATCAACTGTTTTGAAGAGTAAAAGTCATTCAGGACATGCGATAAAGTTTCGTAAAACGCTTCTCGATTCCGTGGTTTGGGCCTCTATAATCGGAGGTGCATTTTTAGGTAATAACATATATGGAGGATGTGGAGCAATCATTGGCAGTATTATCGGGGGAGGAATTGGATTTATATACGTAAATAAAGGATCAAGGAGTTGAGTAGCGCTTTAACCTCAGTATGGGAAATATGCAAAGCAATACCTTGTAAATCAAGGGGGTTATATGTTGGGTGTATGCTTTTAGGTGCTTATTGGGCAATCAATATTTACAGGAAAAAAAGCTTTTCATTTGAACCCGTTAAACTTGAGGAAACAGCTATAATAGTAATTTGCAGTGAAGGAATAACTACGAGCGCTCAGTTTTTATTCTTGATACTTAACTCTTCACCAACATATCTGGGAAATTTAAAAGATTACCGTTTGCATTTATTCCTGGGCACCCTTGCCATTATTCTCGTATCCCTCAAATCTCTTTCAAAAATTTTTTCCCAGCCAATAATACGATCAAATAAAAATTCCAATACCAGCCAATCGATCGCAGATTCTCTTGTCGATTCAAAAGTTACAGAATCTTCTCAGGCAATTCGTTTCTTTTGATTCTCTTTCTTCAATTTTGATTTTATTCCGTCAACCAGTTTCCAGCCTTTTTCCCCTGTTACCCTGCTGCCCTTGTCTCAGGTCCCGGTCGCGGTCTCCCCCACGGGCAGTCCTTCGAGCTGCATGATCTTCAGGGCGTTGGTTGTTGGGCAGATGCCGGAGCGGAGCTGGTAATCGAATTTCATCCGCCCGCCTTCGATGGTTTCCTGAAAATGAAAATTGGTGATCTTTCCCTTTTCCTGATCGCTTATCCTGGTCACTTCAAGATCATGGGTGCTGATGAGTCCAACGAGGTTATTATGAGTCAGTTTACGCAGGTAATCGGTGCTCCCGATGACTCTTTCCCGGTTATTGGTCCCCTTGAAGATTTCATCAATGAGGGCCAGAACTGGCGGGGCATTCCAGTTTTCGGCTGCATTTAAGATACTCTTGAGCCTCTTTACCTCTGCGTAAAAGTAAGAGAGCCCTTCGGTAACCGAATCATTGATTCTGAGGCATCCGTAAATGCGAAACCAGGATGATCGGAAGGATGACGCACAGACAAATCCACCGGCCTGGGCCAGGCAGAGATTGATCCCGATGGTTTTCAAAAAAGTGCTCTTGCCGGACATATTCGAGCCGGTAATGAGGGCGAGACTGCCAATACCCTTTTGGGAAAAGGAATTGGTCTTTCGCTTCTCCGCTGCCAAGCAGGGATGACTCAAGCCTTCGGCCTGGATGCTCGCTTCGGATTGTTGATCCACCTCAAGATGCGGGACCGTATAATCCGGGTTAAGAGCGGCCAGAGTGGCCAGGGCAGAAGCCGCCTCCACTTTTCCCAGCACATCCAGCCATAAGGGGATTTCCTTGAGCAGTTGCCTGCGCAGCTTTTCCCACTGGCAGGCGAAGAAAAAATCCCAGGGGCAAAGCAGGTTGACCCCAAGGTGGACCAGGTCATTGCCCTGGATGCTGAGTGCATCGCACACTCTGGAAATCCGTTTCATGCAGGATGAGGGTCTCTTTTGTGTATCCTGAAAAGGGGCGCAGCAACTGGCCAGTTCAGGAGCTTTTTTCGAGATTTTTTTTTCCAGGAGAAGGAAGACCGCTTCCAGCTTCCTGAATTCCGTTTGCAGGGAACTGGCACGGCCAAATACAGGGGCCAAAGCGGGCAGAGAGGAAAGAAATATCAAAACATAGGCCAGGTAGGCACTGCCCCACAGGACGGTCGGAATGGGAAAAAAGAGCCATATCCCAAAGAGCAGGATCGAGAGCAGCCAAAAGATGATCGCCCATTTTTGAGCCCCTGGAATCCAGGCTGAAAGTTGATGCTGCAAACGGGCCAGGATCTCTTTGCCATTAATTTCCCTGTCCGACACCAAAGAGGCTTCCAGCGCCAGTTTGTCCCGGAAGATAGGAAGCCTTTTAACCTCCTGGACCAGCCGCTGGCGGTTTTTTAAATCATTTGGGGTGGGACAGAGCAGCCAGTCCATGAGAATCCGGGTGCCTCTGGTCGATATGGTAGTGTCCAGAAGCTGCATGAGCGAGCGCTCACCGACAATATCCAGATCACAGGCATAGGGATGCTGGGAAGGGACAGGATAGTTTTTAACGGGGAGACGATCCCATTCCAGGCATGTTCTGGCCAGATTGCCCTCTTTGATCCGCCGTCGCTGCATAAGACGCCGGATTTCTTTCCTCAGCCGCTCGTGACGGATAACCAGTATGGTAAAAGCCATAAGACAGGCCAAGGCCAGAGCGTACCACAAAAGACGCATGGAGGGTTGAAACAAAGCCCCCAGGGTAAACAAAAGGCCAAGAGAAAAGACAGAAACCCGCAGCCTGACCAGGTGGCGGCCGGCAGCTTCCGCCTGCTGGATTTTCAGGTCGAGCCACCGAATCAGTCGTGTCAGGGAAATGACCTGGTCATTCATGGCCTTTTAAGTCCATTCGATCGGGAAACAGTCTGTTTGACCGGCAGAGATGGCCCCTTGGCCCTGGAGAAACAACCCCTGCGCCATGGGATAACCCGGTTGCCGTGAGACAGGCTTTGATGAAGTAGCATCCTTCAATTATTATCATAGAAATGTGCCAAAGTCAAATTGCCGAAAGAGCGGGTTTGTTGACGTTTATTATACTGTTTTCCTTCATTGTATCTCTTGTGCTCTTCTTGTTTGTCATGGTATACTCACAGAAGAAAGCTCTAAGTTTTCTTAATATTTTCAATATCATGCATAATTAAAATTTCTTTTCTCTATACCTTAATTTAATTTTATTACATATGCGCTCAAGAAAAGCAAAGGTGGAAGACTATATGCCAATAAACACATCCATATGGAAGACTTACCTTCCTTATTTTCTGCCTTACGTATCTTTCCTGGGTATTAAAACTGCGGCCGAGTCCTTTCCCAATGGTATTTTCATCGGAGACATCGCTGCTTACTCTGCCGCAGCCGTGCTCATTTGGATCTTTCGTAAAGAATATCAAGAGCTGAAAGGGAATAAGATCAGCCTTTCGGATATCTTTCCAGCACTCCTGATAGGTTTTGCAGGGATTGTCATCTGGATTCTGCCTTATCACTTCATTATCGGCTTTGCGAAAACGGACAGCATATTCGGCTTGTTCGGAGGATCGAGGAAAGGAATCGATCTCAGCCTCCTGGGGCCGGGCGTACGAGTCCCCTTTTTCCTTTTTCGCTTTGTCGGAGCGGTCCTCGTTGTGCCCATTTTTGAGGAACTTTTCATCCGTTCGTTTTTATGGCGCTACCTCATCAATCCTGACATTAAAACTGTGGCTGTAGGCGAGTACACAACCTTTGCTTTCTGGGGAACAGCCGTATTGTTTGCGCTCTCTCACAATGAATGGATAGTGGCCTTTGTATATGCAATCCTCCTGAATTCTTATCTGGCCCGCAAAAAGGACATACGGTTATGCATGATAGCTCACGGTTTCTCCAACGCCATTTTAATCGTCTATGTCTGTATGAGTGGCAATTGGTTTTTGTGGTAACGAAAGAGCACCGTGTCGTGGAAAATCAGCACTGCTAAAAAAACAGCCGCGCATGTGTGTGCGCGGCCTTAAGGCATAAGGGGCCTGCCCTCTCCACCTTGTTGCGGCAGGTTAAAGGGGTTTGATTCTCTCATTTTGGGATAGCCGTTTTTCAGTGGTAGCTCTGCTCTTCCGAAGGGAATTTCCCTTCCAGAACCTCCTGCCGGAAAGACTGGATGGCAGATAGCATGATAGTGTGCAGGGAAGTGTATTGTTTGACGAATCTCGGTTTCGGAGCGTCTATGATGCCAAGCAGGTCACTGGTTACCAGCACCTGGCCGTCGCAGTGCGGTCCGGCTCCGATGCCGATGGTCGGGATGGACAACTGCCGGGTAATCGTCTGGGCCAGATCAGCCGGGATCCCTTCGAGGACCAGGCTGAAGATACCTGCATCCTCAAGCATTCTGGCCCCTTCGATGAGCAGGTCGGCAGCTTTTTTCTCCCTCCCTTGAACCTTGAATCCTCCCATCTGGTGGACCAGTTGCGGTGTCAGCCCGATATGTCCCATGACGGCAATGCCTGCTTCCACAAGGCAGCGGATTGTCCGTAGAACCGGCCCTGCGGCCCCTTCCAGCTTGACTGCCTCTGCGCCACCCTCCTTGATAAACCGGCCTGCGTTTTCGATGGCACTCTTTTCGTCTACATTGAATGACAAAAAAGGCATATCACCCACGATAAGTCCGCGTTTGCATCCCCTTTTTACCGCCCTGGTGTGATGGAGCATTTCATCCATGGTTACGGGAAGGGTGTTTTCGTAGCCAAGCACCACCATAGCCAGGGAATCTCCCACCAGGAGAATGTCGATACCGGCCTTATCCAAAAGGAGGGCAGTGGGATAGTCATAAGCGGTGAGCACGGCAATTTTGTGCCCATCCTGTTTCATTTGTTTTAATCCGGGGATAGTAACCTTACTGGTTGCAGTACTCAATGTTTCTAACCTCCTTTCGGTCTGGACATCTGTGGAGAAGCTCTCTCATGGTCTTGCCGGATGCCGGATGCAAAAGGTCCGGAGCGATCTCGGCCAGAGGACGAAGGACAAACCTGCGCAGGTGAAGAAGTGGATGGGGAATGACAAGACCCTGCTCGAAGATCTGCTCATCCCCATACAGAAGGATGTCGATGTCGATAGTCCTTGGACCCCACCTGAATGGGGTGTTTTTCCCCAGTTTTTTTTCTATTCCTTGAGTCAGGTGTAAGAGTTCCTGTGGGGAGAGCTCTGTTTGAATTTTCAGAACCAGGTTGATAAACCAGTTCTGTTCCTCATAACCAAAGGGTTCGGTTTCATAGAACGAGGACCGGACGCAGATAGAGACCGACTTATGGAGTTGATAGATAGCCTGATAGCAATGCAAAATGCGAGGCTCCACGTTCGATCCAATGCCAAGATATGCATCTGCCATGGTTCTCCCTCCTTTTTCTCTTCCTCCCCCAACATCGAGTTTTCCTCCTCCTTAGGCTTTCTTCTTGAGCTTTTCCGGCTTTCGGGCTTTCCGGGCATTTTTGGTCTTCCGGGAGATTATCATAAAACCTTTTTGATCCGCTCCACTGCCTCGGCCATTCTTTCCTTGGGAATGGTCAAAGTCATTCGGATAAATCCCTCACCATAGCTGCCAAAGCCCGTACCTGGCGTGCAGATGATTCCAGCCTCTTTGAGAAGCCGCATCGAAAAACTTTCGGATGTATCGCCTCTCGGGACCTGTATCCAGAGGTAAAAGGCCGCCTTCGGCCTTGATACCGCAAGCCCGATGGATTCCAGCCCCTGGCAGAGGACATCCCTTCGCTCCTGATAGAGCCTGCACATCTTCTGGATACATTCCTGATCGCCGTTCATGGCTTCGATAGCGGCTACCTGAACCACCTGAAAGATTCCCGAATCGATATTGGTCTTAACCTTGCCTAAAGCTGCAATAACTTCGGGATTCCCCGCTGCAAAGCCTATCCGCCAGCCAGTCATATTGTAGGTCTTGGACAGGGAGTGAAACTCGATTCCTACCTCTTTGGCCCCTTCCGCCTGGAGGAAGCTTGGTGCCTGATACCCGTCATAGGAAATTTCGGAATAGGCATTATCATGACAAACCACAATGTTATGCTTTTTGGCAAAATCTATTACTTTTCGGAAAAATTCAAGGTCAGCCGTGGCCGCCGTGGGGTTGTTGGGATAATTAAGGAAGAGCAGTCTGGCCTTTTCCAGGACCTGAGGGTCGGAGATCTTTGCAAGATCCGGCAGGAACTGGTTTTGCTGCAAGAGGGGCACAGGGTAAGCAGTCCCTCCAGCCAGGGTGGTTCCCGCCTGGTATACGGGATAGCCGGGGTTGGGGACCAGACAAATATCACCCGGATTTAAAAAAGCCAGAGGGATATGGCCAATTCCTTCTTTGGACCCGATCAGAGAGAGCACTTCGGTTTCAGGATCGAGCTTTACCCCGAACCTCCTCTTGTACCATCGGGCCACAGCCTCTCTAAAGGTGCGCATCCCCTGATAGGATGGATAGCGGTGATTGGCCCGGTCTTCCACCGCCTCTTTCAGTTTCTCCCGGATATGGGGAGGGGTCTCTTGATCAGGATCTCCGATCCCCAGATCAATAATGTCTACTCCACGTCTTAAAGCTTCCCCTTTCAAAACATCGATTTTAGCAAACAGATAGGGCGGAAGCTGACCCAATCTTTCGGCAATAGTTATCTTCATATGACCTTTAATCCTTAATCTAGTGGTTACTGGATGCTGCGTTCTCTGAGTGCTGGATGCTGAGTGCTGGACACTGTGATATTGGGTGCTGGTTCCCGGCTTTTTGACCCTTGAGCTTTTATAGGAACGGGTTAGGCTTCCCCTCGATTTTCGCGGGCAGTGTCATGGTAAAGGTAGTTCCTTCGTTTACTTTACTTTGGACCTGAATTGTGCCCCCATTTTCTTCGATAATGGCCTTGACTACATATAATCCAAGTCCATTTCCTTTACCGCTGGTTCCGGTGGTGAAGCAGTATTGGAATATTTTGTCTAAATTCTCTTCAGGAATACCGATGCCGGAGTCACTGATGCTGATCACGATCTCTTTCGTTCCCTGAGCCGTGCTTCTTTGGGTTGTCTTCAGTGTTAGAGTTCCTTTATTCGGCATGGCTTTGATGGCATTGGTAATGAGGTTCACGAACGCCTGAACCAATTCTTTGCTGTTGGTGGAAATTTCCGGCAGGTGCCGATCAAAATCCTTGATCACTTTAATATGGTTCACAGGTGTCTGAAAGTGGGCGAATTCCAGCGACTTATCAAGCAGCTCATTGATGTTGGCCTGGCTGACCTGATAAGAGGAGGGCTTGGAGTACCAGAGCATTTTCTTGATCAGATCACCGATCCGGTCCACATCCTCTTCTACTTTCAATAAGTGCTCGGTAAGCTCGGTAAAGCCGATTTTTTCCGTCTTGTTGACCAAAAGCTCGGCATAGGCGAGTATGGAGGCCAAAGGATTATTGATATCATGGGCCATACCGGCAGCCATCGTTCCCAGGGAAGCCATCTTCTGGGTATGAATAAGCTGGTTCTGGAGATCACGCTTTTCGGACTGATCCCTGGCAATGCAGGACAGGCCAAAGACATGACCATGCGGATCTTTGATCAGAAACAGGCTCATGGTCACGGGGATTTCTTTTCCTTCCCGGTTAATCATGGCCAGTTCCAGGTTTTTGACCGAGCTGCTCTCAGTCACCCACTTTAAAAGATGGGCCATTTGATCATGCAGATGGGCAGGCAGGAGAATATCCCATTTCTTGCCGATAGCCTCTTCGGCGCAATAGCCGTAGATGGCTTCCGCTCCCTGGTTCCAGGTGACGATCAGGCCTTTTAAATCAAAGCTGATGATCGCATCCGTGGAATTTTCCACCAGGTGACTGAGATATCTCTGAGTTTTGTTGAGCTCCTGCTGCAAATTGACTTTCTGGGTAATATCATCTACCAGAAGAACCGCACCCTGGATTTCTCCATTTTTTCTGATGGGGGAAATTTTATAAGCGCAGCAGACATTTTCACCCAATGGGCTGAGGCTGTAAATATGGCCCAGTTCGGTAGTCCCCCCATGATGTACGACCTGTGATATGCGCTGATGGAGGTTATCCTCACGCAAGACCGGAATCAGGGAGAAAATATCCTTTTCCATAGCTTCATCTTTGAGAATTCCGGTCAACTCCTGGATCTTTTTATTCCAGCTCGTGACAACAAAATGAGGATCGATGGTGAAGATGCCGACGTTAATATTTTCCAGAATGCTGTTATGAAAATCCACCAGTTCCTGGAATTGCCGGGTTTTCACGGATAATCTCTGATTGGCATTAACCAGTTCCTGGCAGATCATTTTATTGCGGAGTTTGATCTGGCGGAATTTCAGGGTATTGACGATGGTTGACAGAAACTGTGAATCGTCGAACGGTTCAACCAGATAATCGTTTGCCCCGTCACAGATGAGATCGCGAATCCGCGATTCATTTTCCTGGTTCACCAGGAAAATAATCGAAGTGTTTTCGTAGTTCTGATGGAGATTATTGAGGAGTGCTTGATCATCTATATACGGGACAGAATAGCTCCAGAGCAGAAGCTCAGGGGAGTCTTTCCTGACATGCTCAATCATCTCATCCGGTTTTGATGCGGTAATGACCTGATAGTTATTCTGAATCAGAAGAGTCGAAAGCTTTCCCATATATTGGGGATTACTTTCGGCAATAAGTATCTTTTCTCGCATGGCTTCTTAAGTCTTCACCTCAAGTATTTGCACTGTAAGCTTTAGGTCCTGCAAGACCTTCTCAGTACACTCTCTTACCTTGCAGTCTTCCATCCTCATTTTCAGGGTTTCTCACCCTTCTTCGAGGCGCTTTTCAGGGAATCACTTTCGACAGGGGATATTCCACGATCCCCGTAGCTCCGGCTTTTTTTAATTCGGGGATAATGTCTCGCACAACCTTTTCGTCGATGACTACTTCCAGGGCAACCCAGTTTTGATCTACGAGCGTTGAAATGGTAGGAGTATGCATGGCTGGCAAAAGGGCTGTAATGCGGTCCAGATCCTTTTGGGCGATATTCATCTTGAGGCCGACCTTTTCTTCGGCCAGAAGCGATCCCTTTAACAGGCAGGCCAGGTTTTCGATTTTTTCTCTTTTCCAGTTATTCTGCCAGGCACCTTTATTGGCAATCAGGCGCGTGGTCGATTCCATCAGGGTGTCGATAATGCGAAGATTATTGGCCCGTAAAGTACTGCCGGTTTCCGTCAGTTCCACGATGGCGTCGGCCAGGGTTGGGGCTTTAATCTCCGTAGCTCCCCAGGAAAACAAAACCTCGGCCTTGATTCCGGCCTTTCGGAAATAGCTTTTGGTAAAATTGACCAGTTCCGTGGAAATCCTCTTCCCTTCCAGGTCTTCGATACTGTTGACGTCGGAATCATTCGGGACAGCCAGTACCCATTTTACCGGTGCCAGCCCCTCTTTACCATAGACCAGTTCGGCAACCTCATGCACATCTGCATTCTGCTCCAGAATCCAATCCTTACCGGTCAAGCCGACATCCAGGACACCATTCTCGACATAAATTGCCATCTCCTGTGCCCGGATGAGCATAGCCTCCATCTGATAATCATTAATTACCGGATAGTAGGATCTTTGTCTTACCGAAATGTGATAACCTGCCTTCCGAAAAAGAGCAATTGTAGATTCCTGCAGACTTCCCTTAGGAATCCCTATGCGTAACTTCATGTAACTACCTCCGCTTTTGATATTTTCCTACAGCTTTATTGTGCTCCTTCAAAGTGCAGGAGAACTGATGCGTTCCGTTATTCTTCGAGACGAAATAGCGATAGCCAACCTTGACAGGGTACAGAGCTGCCCTTATCGAGTCTGCACCAGGATTGGCAATAGGACCTGGCGGAAGGCCGCATATACGATAGGTATTATACGGAGAATCAATCGAAAGGTGCTCTCTTGTCAGAGTCCCGTTAAAGCTTCCCAGTGAATAAATCACTGTCGGATCACATTGCAAACGCATACCGTCCCGCAATCTATTGTGATAGGTTGCTGAGATAAGAGGCTTTTCCTCCTGCATGGAGGTCTCCTTTTCAATCAGCGAGGCCAGAGTAATGATCTGGTGGAGATTAAATTCCATCTCCCTGCATCGCTCCTCCCACTCAAGGGGAATGGCTTTATGAAATCGCGCAACCATGGCCTCAGCAACCGATTTTTCAGGTAACCCTTTGCTGAAATAATACGTATCAGGAAAAAGATAGCCTTCCAGACTATCGGCCTCAATGCCAAGCTGCCTGGCCAAATTCGGATCATTGGCAACCTCGATGAATTTTTCCTGATCAGCCAAATCGCGACCAGCCAGTATCCCGGCTACTTGCCGGATAGTGCACCCCTCCGGAATAGTCACTTTGTGACAGACGGTTTTTCCCTCTTGCAGGATATCGAGCAGGTGCAGCGTATTCAGCTTCATCGCTGAATCCAGTTTATATTCCCCTGCCTTGATAATCATTCCAGGCTTGAGCCTGGTCAGCAGATTGAATAGCCAAACATCCCTGATGATTTTTTCCTTTTTGAGGAGATAAGAAATCTCAGTGATACTCATCCCTTTTTGAATTTCGATGATTTTTCCTTTTGGATTATCGATTACAAGGGGTACGGTCAGAGCACCGTAAATATGAATAGCAAATAGCATCAATACTGTCAAGCAAGTAAAGGAAATTTCATACGTATTGAGTTTCAAATACCCTTCTTGTGATTTCATCGCCCTGTTCCAAAGAGTGGTTCATTTTTAGGGAAACCTTTTCAAAACACTTCTCGGAATGTCTGGTAAAAAACATGGGATTCATTTCCGCTTTAACCATTCGTCCTAAACCGATGTCTCTACTAAGATGTTATTTTAAGGAAGTATTTCCCCCAAAGAACCCGCTTCTGCCGTAATTACGAAGGGCATGGCTGGAAATTCCGGGAATCGCCTGATGTGGCAGGGATCTCATCAGGCAGGCGCCAAATTTCCAATTTTGGTATTATAACTGACCCTTATCATTAAATCAAGATTTATCCCGGCAATTCTCACTTTGGAATGTGCTGGAGAGAGCATGAAACGCCAAGTGAAACCAGGATGAAATACACAGTGCATATCTTGAAAAATAACTATAAAATTATGTATAATAGATTGTAAAATGATTTATGGAGTGGAAATGGTGATAAGCATTGAAAAGCGGATGGCATTGTTGGAGCAAGAAGTTGACTCATGAATCCAATCATCAGCCAATATTTTGACACAGTTGAGGCTCGGCTGATTGAAGGTCCGGCTATTATTTCCTAATCAAGTGCTGAGGCGGGAGATTGCACCCTCTGATGGCAAGTTACGGATATAAAAGTAGCTATCTGTTCTTATGTGTTCCAGACAGCAAAAAATCGGCATACAGGAAAAAAGTCCTATACAAAAAAGCATTGAAGTACTATACTCTTACCTGACTTCTTTACTGAAGTGCCCTTGGCTTTGTCGTTAGAATAAATGTGCTTTCAATCTAAAAATTTACCTGATATACATGAAGGCTGAATTAAAAGGAATATAAGCAGCTATGTCAAAAATCTGGAAAATCAAAAGAGCGGACCCTCCTGCTCATCTGTCCGACGCTTTCAACCTCTCTCCCCTTGTCTTACGGCTTCTGGCCATTCGGGGAATTGATACGCCGGAAAAAATATACAAATTTCTCCATGGTTCCCAGGCGGACTTACATCAGCCGATGTTATTGCAGGATATGGAAAAAGCAGTAAAAAGAATCTTTCAGGCCAGGGAAAAAGGAGAAAGGGTGCTTCTGTATGGAGATTACGATGTCGATGGCGTGACTTCCGTGGTTTTGCTGTCCAAGCTGATCGATGAGCTTCGTCTCCCCTTTTCCTATCATCATCCTCATCGTATCGACGAAGGATATGGATTTCATCTTTCCGCGGTAGAAATGGCCAGGGCCGAAGGAGCCACTCTGGTCATTACCGCGGATTGCGGAATCACCAATCAGGATACGGTCGAGGCTGCCCGTGCCATGGGCATCGATGTGATCATCACTGACCACCACAGGGTTGTCGGCCAGATTCCGGATGCTTTGGCGGTTATCAATCCGCAGCGCGAGGATTGCAGGTATCCGTACAAGAACCTGGCCGGAGTGGGAGTGGTATTGAAGCTGGTGCAGGCCGTTTTTCAGCAGATGGACCCGCACCCCTCGCTGAGCGAGTATCTGGAGATCGCTGCGCTGGGAACCGTGGTCGATGTGGTCCCGATTACCGGAGAAAACAGGATTATCACCAAGCTGGGATTAGAGATCATGGATAACCAGTTAAATCAGGGGATTGTGGCTATCCGGAAACTGGCTGGATTGCTCGGGAAAAATTTGAACTGCGGCCATATCGGTTTTCAAATCGGCCCAAGGCTGAATGCAGCGGGCCGCCTTTCCAGAGCAGGACTGGCTACGGAGCTTTTACTGGCTTCGGATGAGAAGAAAATTGCTGAAATCGCCACCTGTCTGGATGAGGAAAATACGAGAAGAAGATCATTGCAAGAGGAAATGACAGAAAATGCAGCCCGGGAAATCGAGAAGCATCCCGAAATTCACAGCGGCAAGGTTCTGGTGATTTCCGGTGAAGGATGGCACCCGGGGATTGTGGGACTGGTGGCATCCCAACTGCAAGAGACATACTATAAACCCACTATTGTCATTACGACGGAAGATGGAATCGGTCACGGATCAGCCCGCAGTATTCCTGAGTTTCATATCTTCAACGCCTTGCAGCAGCTATCGCCTATTTTGCTCAAGTTCGGGGGGCACAGGCAGGCAGCAGGGCTGACCATCGAGGGCTGCCACATTGGGCTTTTGCGTCAGAATATCAATCAGATAGCCGATGAGCTTCTGTCCGAAAACGATCTGATACCAAAGCTGGACATCGATCTGACGGTCGATCTTTCGGAACTGACCATGCACAGCGTCGAGGAACTGGATATTTTACAGCCCTTTGGCTATGGAAATCCGATCCCGGTCCTGGCTGCCTTTAATTGCCGTTTGAAGTCTGCTCCCCGCTGCTTCGGCCATGGCGGCAGGCACTTGAAGTTCCGCCTGACAGATGCACAGGATCAGCCTTTCGACTGCATCGGCTGGAATATGGCGAACCGGGTTGCGGAGTGTAAGGTCAACCTCCTGGACATTGCCTTCAAACCCTATATCAACGAATGGAATGGCCACAGGACCATTCAACTGGAAATCAAGGATTTCCGTCCTTCGGGAGAGGCTTCCTCTATTTTCTGATCAAAGGATTGTTTTGGATCTCAAGGGATTGTTTTGGATCAGAGAGCGTAAGAGTGCAAGATTTCGTCTGTCCTCTTCCATTCCTGTCCCCGTCTCTGTCCTCTTCCCCTTCTCTCTGCCCTTGGGAGTTTCTATGACCATGGGTACATGTGCAAAGCGCTCATCATTGAGAAGCAGCCGAAAAGCCTCCAGCCCTAACGCACCCTGCCCGATGTGTTCATGGCGGTCTTTTCGTGATCCTGCCTCATACCTGGAATCATTGAGATGAAAGGCCATGATGCGGGAAGTCCCGATGATCCGGTCGAATTCCTCGAAGGTGCTCCGATACCCCGTGGGGGTGCGAAAGTCATATCCTGCGGCAAATGAGTGGCAGGTATCGAAGCAGATCCCGATCCGGTCCTGATTGTGAACCAAAGAGAGTATCTCGAGAAGATGCTCAAACCGGTATCCGAGGTTACTTCCCTGTCCTGCTGTCGTTTCCAGCAGGATTTGAAGTGAAGAGCCGCTTGTTTCCGCCAGCAGGCTGTTGAGGTGCCGGCTGATCCGTGAAAGTCCCTCCCTTTCTCCGCTGCCAAGGTGCGAGCCCGGATGGATAACCAGAAAAGGCAGACCCAGGCTTTCAGCCCGCTGCAATTCCTCCAGCATGGAACGATACGATTTGCGGGCTGTTTCAGAATTGGGAGAGGCCAGATTAACCAGGTAGTTATTATGGGCAAAGATAATTCCGACCCGGGATTTTTCCCTATGGAATCCAGCCATATCTTCCGGAGGGATAGCCTTTGAGACCCACCGGTTATTGTAGCCGGTGAAAATCTGGATGGCATTGCAGCCGATAGACAATCCCCGCTCGATGCTTCTGGTTATTCCTCCGGCAATTGACACATGGGCGCCGAGCAGTCTCTGAGGCACTAGCAGTCTCCGAGGCATTAATGGATTCATCCATGAGAAACAACTGTGGTCAAGACCGGCCTTCCCCGGCCGATGGGGGGCTTTCAGCCTTTTTGATTACTGAGCACTCCTTCGAAATCTCCGGATCAATTTGCCTGGCAAGGCGGTCAAATCTTCCATGTAGGTATACACAATAGGGATAACGAACAGGGTCATCAGAGTGGATGCGACCAGGCCGCCGATGAAAACCACGGCCATTGGTGCCCTGCTTTCCGCACCCCAGCCTATCCCTAAAGCCAGGGGCAGCATGCCGAAGACAGTGGTCAGGCTGGTCATGAAAATGGGACGCAGACGCACCCGGCAGGCTTCGGACAGGGCAGCATTTCTGTCCATCCCCTGTTTTCGGAGGACGGCAGTGTAGTCGAGAATTAAAATGGCGACATTGACCACATAACCTACCAGCATAACGATGGCCATGAGAGAGAAGAGGCTGAAAGTCATGCCGGTCAGAAAGAGAAAACCCCACACGCCAATCATGGCCAGCGGGAAGGTAAGCATAATAGAGAAAGGCTGTAGGAAAGATTCGAGCAGGGCTGCCATGACCAGGTAGGTCAGGATGACGGCCATCAGCATGGCGGAGAAAATCTCGCCGAAGGATTCGGCCATGTGCTCTGCCTGACCCGCAAAAAAGATCCCGTATCCACCATGGAAAAAAGATGCTGATCGAGCCCTTATCTCCTGAACGATATCTCCAAGATGTGCACCCCCGGTGAGATTGGCTGAAACGATAATGACCCGGTTTTTATCTTTGCGAATGATTGAAGCAGGGCCCGATGTTTTCTCGATTCTGGTCACCTGAGAAAGGGGTATATTGCTCCCGCCGGGCAGACTGACCTGAAAATTGTTGATCTGGGAAATATCCTGCCGCTGTTTATCGGCCAGTTTTACCCGCATATCGTATTCTTTGTCTTCGACGCGGAACTTTGAGGCCACCGTTCCTTCCACGGAAGTTCTCATAACCGATGCGATCTGGGCCACTGACAGGCCAAGGTCTTTGATCCTGATGCGGTCGGGATACAGGGAAACCTGGGGTTTGCCCGGCTTCCAGGAACTGTCGACATCAGTAGTCCCTTGCGTGTTACGGGCCAGTTCCATGATCTGTTTGGAAAAATTTTCCAATTTGGCAAAATCGTCTCCAAAGATCTCAATTTGCAGTGGAGCTTCACTTCCTCCCCCAATGGAAGGAACCCCAACGGTGATCGTGGCATCTGGAAAGTCTTTGAGTTGTGCCCGCAATTCATCCTGGATCTTGAAAACGGTCCTTTCTCGGGCATCCTTGTCTGAAAGCTTAACCAGCATCTGGCCTGCATGGACCCCCTGGATATTGTTGCCCAAACCTCCCGATAAACTCCCGATGGTTATAAACCGCTTCTTCACATCCGGATCTTTCTGGACTATCCTGTCAATCCGCTCCATAAGCTTGCGGGTTTTTTCCAGCGGCGTTCCGGCCGGGAGCTCAAGTGAGATCGAAAGCTCTGCCCGGTCTGCCTCAGTGATAAATTCGCTCCCGATAAAGGGGACCAGACGGGTTGCAGCATACAAAGAAGCCAGGGCAATCACGATAACCAGCCAGCGTCTTCTCAACGATTTATCCACCAGGTTCCCATAAGATCTGGCTACTCTCTCATAGCCCCGGTCCCAGAGCTGATAGAAGGGAGCAAGGATGCTTTTTTTGTTTGTCTCCTCTCCCCGGGCAAGGACAGCATAGAGCATGGGAGTAAGCGTGAAGGAAATCACTAAAGAGACCAGAGTGACAAAAATTGTGGTCATACCGAATTGTCTAAAAAACTGGCCGATAATCCCACTCATATAAGCGATGGGCAAAAAAACCACCAGGTTGGTCATCGTGGAGGCAGCTACGGCCAGGGCAATCTCGTTGGTTCCTTCCTCGGCAGCCTGAACTGCCGACACATTTTTCTGACGATAATTATGAATATTCTCCAAAACCACGATGGCATTATCAACCAGGACCCCTACCGAGAGGCCGAGGGCCATCAGGCTCATCATGTTAAAGGTAAATCCGGCAAAGCGGAGCAGAATGAAGGTGGCAACGATCGAAATGGGCATGGTCAGAGCGGCGATGATGGTCAGCCAGATGCTGTGCAAAAAGACAAATAAAACCAGTGTGGTCAGGACGATACCGATAAGGATGCTGTCTCGCACATCATTGATGGAGGCAGTGATAAAGACCGCGTCATCATTGACGATCTGCAAATCGATCCCGGCAGGCAAAGTCTTTTGAATTTCATCCACCCTCTGGCGAAGGGCTTTGACCACAGCCACGACATTGGCATCACCTCGCTTTTTCACAGACAGGCCCACACCCTCCTGACCGTTGATGATAGCCATTTTCCGCTGTTCGGCATGGGAATCGGAAATGGTGCACACATCGGTGACAGGAACCGTCTCTCCCAGAGGATTGGTGAGAAAAAGCTGCCGGATCTGGGCTACGGTGTCAAATTCCCCTTCCATCCTAAGGGTGTATTCCCGGCTGGCCTGGGTAATATGCCCGCCAGGAACATCCATGTTGGCTGTATTCAGGGCCGAAATCAGGCTGTCCATACTCAGGTTGCGGGCAAAGAGTTTATCCTGATCAACGGCAATGAGGATCTCCCTCTCTTTCCCGCCCATGATATCCACCGAGGCTACGCCTTCGGCCCTTGCAAGTTTCTCCGTAATGACCTCATCGGCCAGGGTATACATCTCGACCATGTTCCGGTCTCCGGTCAGAACCAGATTCATGACCGGTTTGGATTTAAGGTCCAGTTTCTGGATAATGGGAGCATCGGCCTCGTCCGGAAGCTCATTTTTGATCAGATCGACCTTTTCCCGTACGTCCTGAGCCACGACATCGAGCTTTTTCTTCATCTCGAACTCGATAAAGACCTGGGATACATCCTCCATGGAGATGGAGCTGATATGTCTGATGCCGTCAATTTCACTGACCGCATCTTCAATTTTTTTCGAAATCAAAGTTTCGATGTCCGCAGGGCTGGCTCCTTTATAGACAGTGACGATACTGACAAAGGGAAACTCCACGGGAGGAAAAAGATCAATGCCGATTTTGGCCAGGGAAAAAAAACCGATAACCATAACAGCCAGATAGAAGACGGTGGTCGCCACAGGGCGCTTAACCGAAAAAGAGGTCAGACTCATGGTTTTTTTCAGCTCTCCTTCTTGATCTGCAGGAGCTCATTCCCTGCCAGTTCGTTTTGTCCTTCGATAATCAGCAATTCATTTCCGCTCAAGCCATTCAGAACGATATTTTTCTCGTCAGCCTCATAGGGCGAGATATCTATGGCTACCATTTTAGCCCGGTCATTTTCGGCAATAAAAACGACCCGCTTATGGTTTCGCTCTACGATAGAATAGCTGGGAATGACCACTGCCTGTTCAAAAATTTGAGTCGTGATTTCCAGTTTGGCAAAGAGACCCGATTTTAAGATTCCGCTTGGATTGGGGATCTTGCAGATAATCTCCACCGCCCTGTCCACAGGATCGATAGCCGGATTAACCCGGTCTATGGTGCTCTGAATCGGGGTCGAGATGCCATCCGGTTGAATAGTCACCTCAAGCCCGGCCTTGATCTGCTGCAAGTATTCGGAAGAGATTTTGGCCCTCAACTCCAGAAGATCAACTTTCTCCAGAACCAGGATGGTCTTGCCCGTATCGGCCACTTCCCCGATATTCATAATTTTTTTACTGATCACACCGGAAATAGGGGCAGGGAGACGGGTATCAGCAAGCCGTTCCCTGGCAATGGCCAGAAGTTTCTCTCCACTGGTCAAAGCGGCCTGCGTGGTCTTGAGTCCTGCCTGGGCCGCCTTCAAGCCGGCCTCGGCACTTTCAAGGTCCGCCTGACTGGCCTCCAGAGTGGCTTTGGCCATATCGTAAGCGCTCTTGGCATAATCGTATTTTTGCCGGGGCAGGGACTGATTCTGCACCAGCCGCTCGCATCTCTCCTCTTCAAGCGCCTTCAGGTTCAGATCAGCCTGGCTTCGGCTAACCGAAGCCTGTGCTGCCGCAAGCCGTGCACGGGCGTTTTCCACCTCGGTTTTAGCTGCCTCCAGCCTGGCCCGCAACTCCTCGGTTGTGGCTTCTGACCGCTTGAGATCCAACTGGAGCTGCGTATCGTCCATGCGGACGAGAATTTGTCCCTTTTTCACCGCATCGCCTTCATCTACGGTAATCTCCATAATCCTGCCTCCGGCTTTGGGGCTGATCATGGCCTTCTCATCAGCTTGAAAAGTTCCATTGGTATAGACTTTCTGGGCCAAATCCTCCCGGTGAACAGGCCGGGCCACTACGGGAACCCGGATTTCGTCCTCCAGAGACTGAACCTTCGTCTGCCCTGTCTGGGCCTTACAGGAAGTGAGTAAAAGAGCCAAAGAAATGGCACAAGCTGCAAAAACAGATATTTTTTTCATGGTGATTTCCTCATTATGGTCGTTGCTCATAAGCCACCTGTGGCCAGAGATAATCTCTGGCCAGCCAGGATCTGGTCATACCGGGCATTGTTCAGGTGGTTTCTGGCCTGGGCCAACAATGTCTGGGCATCCAGCACATCGGTATTGGTAGCCATGGATTCTTTATAGAGATCATTGTTGATCCGAAGGTTCTCTTCCGCCTCGGTCACCTCTTTCTGAGCGGTTTCAAAATCCAGCCGGGCTTTTAAGATATCCAGATAGGCGGATTCCACCTCCTGTCGGATCTGATCCGTAATTGCCTGCACCCGGATCTGGTTCTGAACCAATTGACTACGGCCCTGGGCTATCTGTGCATTGGTTTCAAATCCGGTAAAAAGCGGCAGGGTGACGCGAACCCCTCCTGTCATGGAACGGTCCTGATATTCACTTTCACTGGTTGTATAACTCATGCTTCCGAAAGCGGAAATCACGGGATAGTGTTTGGATTTATAGGCAGTAAGCGTATTTTTCAGAAAGGACCGCTCAGCCAGCATCTTTTTGTAGTCGTTACGCCTGGTGAGCGCCTCCATCTGCAATTCTTTCAATTCTTTCAATGAAGATTGGGCAAGTTCCACATCCTCAAGATCATACGCCCGGTCAAGATCAACTCCAAGGAGGATCTTAAAAGTAGTCCAGGCTTTTTGCTGACCGTTTTCACTGGCCAGAAGGTCTCTTTGCACCTGACTGAGTGCCAGTTCCGTTTTTAAAAGGTCGGTCTTGGGCACCATGCCTTCAGTATAAAAATTTCGGGTATCCCGCAGGTGGTCCTGGGTATTTTTTTCCAATTCCTTCAAAACGCTTATCTCTTTCTGGCTTCGCAGTATCCCCAAGTAAGCATCAGTGGTCAGAAAATCCAGAGTTTGTTCATACCGCTGAGCAGCCAGTTCTTCCATTTCCTGGTAGTGCCTGGCAGCCCTGATACCAGCCCAGATGCCAAGGTGAAAAAGGGTCTGGCTTAAGGTAAGACCGGCTCCCCAATACTCCATATCACCGCCGGGTGACATCGGTTTATCGTGAACCGTGTAGTCGGCCTGGGAAGAGAGTTGAGGAAATGCCTTGGATCTGGCCTCCATGGTCTTCTCCTGCGCAATCCGAAGGTTCAGGCGAAGAGTTTGCAGGTCGCGGTTGTGAACTCTGGCCAACTGGCGGGCCTGTTCCAACGTCAGGCGAGCGGGGATTGAAGGAGCAGGAGAAACTGAAGGAGTAAAAGAGACAGTCTGAGCCGCAGCCTGTGAAGAGGGAAGAAACAAGACACAAATAAAAAGGGAAAGAAGGTGAATACTGAAACTGATTCGATACAAGTATCTATTTTTATTCATGATGATTGGGTGCTCTTTGAATATTGACTAAAGTGTTATTCTAGTCATGAGAGGTTATTAGTCTTATCGGACTTTTCGAGCAATAACTCCAGAGAATCGTCCAGGTATTCTTCCCAGGGAAAATGCTTGTCTACGTCCAGGCGAAAGATGATATTGTTGGCAGAATCCAACAATACGCGGGCCATGGTATTGCGAAGCCGGTCATCTCCCCGATAGAGGGGCTCGAGCACGGTAGCCAGAAGGGTCAGCCGCTGCTCTCTGGTAGATTCCGACATTTTAAGCACAGAATGTATCAACCGGGGCGGCAGGGTAGCCAGAGAAACTTCCTCTCTTTTCCTTTGAATCTCGGCAATGCAGGATTTCAACATGGTCGAAACCTTCTTTTCCGGCGTCCAGCTCTTATGAACGATCCTGATCCACTCCTCGATCGTAGTCTGGTGAAGGTTATGAATGAGGGTCAATAAGATCTCCTCCTTACTCGTAAAATGAAGATAAACCGTTCCCTTCCCGATCCCCGCCTCCCGAGCGATCTCTTCAATAGTGGTCTTTTTGTAGCCAAAGCGCTGGAAGAGCTTAAGGGCTACTTCAAGGATTGTCTCTTTGACCTGATCACACATTTTTCCCTCATGGTGTTCATGACTTATGGCATTATTGAGACACGACATTATTGGCTCATGGGTAATATTTCTGACTCATGGCCATATCTGATTTCTAGTCATTATATCAACTTTCTCTTCGATGTAAAGTTTTTTTTATTCTAGTTGAAAAAACGGATAGTAAAAGTGTATTATTATTTCTCCCGATTAGCTGCAAGATAGGGAATAATCATCTTTTAACGGTAAAGGCAAAAGCCCGCTCTCAGGCACAATGCACAAGTATGCAGAAACTGCAAGGACCGTCCCTCGTGTTGAGACAGATAAGGGGGAGGTAAGAAGTTCAAAAAGGAGGTGGAAGATAAAAAGTCTTTTAAAAGAGAAACACTTTTTTCATGAAAGATTCTCTTGATTATCGGAACTAATAACGGGTAATTGATAATCCTCTCCCCTCTTAAAAAGGGGAATACCGTGGAATCATGAGACAGAGAGAGGAGATGGTGAGGGCAATTATGTACCCAAAGATCTGGAAAAGCTTTAGAGGTGCTGAAAGTTTTGCAAATACCTCAATAGGGAGAATACAATTATGAAGCTTTTTTTTCGAGTGCTGTGCGGTGTACTACTCTTGTGCGTTTGCATTACCCCCTGTTTCGCTCAAGGAAGGGTTGGCAAGTTCGGCGTGGGCATTAAGGATATCATCACCGAGGAGGAGGCATTTGCTCTTGTCGGGCGATACTGGGCATCTGACCGGTTGACGCTGGACGGGAACTTTGGCTTTCATTACATTGACAGGGATAAGGAAGAGGATACCAAGCGGTTTTTAATCGGTGTAGGCATTAACCAATATCTTTTTGCCCCGGAAAAATTCAGCCCCTTTGTGGGATTCGATTTTCTGATGAGAGTCGATGATAAGGAAAAGGGGGAAACCGATACCACTGCCGAGCTTGATGCAAAATTCGGTGGAGAATATTTTATTGTTAAAAATTTCAGTATTACAGGAGAAACTCTCCTCAGATTGCGTTTCGGCGAAGAGTATGAGTTTGGTACGGGTGGACGAATTGGAGTTATTTTCTACTGGAATTAGGAGAATTCCAAAATCCAGGGGGGCGAAAAGCAGGGAAGTATGAAATCTGGAAATGTTGATTCCTTCATTACCCTGTTAATACTCTATAATGCCGGACCCGGACAAGACATCTTTCCTTACTATTTGGCGGAAAGATGTTTTGTCTGGTGAAAAAGGTAGTTGACTCGGCAGGTTTTCTGCCATTCAGCCGGCAGGCTGCATCTTTACTTGTCACCCGCCCGGTAACCGGTGCCGTGCATTTCGGTATCGGCCCTGTGGGCAGCAAGATCTGCGGCCACAGCTTTTATCCCTTGTTCCATATTATCCATGCGCCGTTCCATATTATCCATGCGCCGTTCCAGATTGGTCAGGCGCTTCTCCATCTTCAATAAGGTCAATTCTATTCTATCGACCCTTGCAAAAAGTTCTTTCTGCCCTCTCTCAAGACGTTCGATTTTTTCATGCAACAATTGATGACCTTCTACCACAATATCCAGCTTACGCTGAAAATCCTCGGCGAGGATGCCCACATGCCGGCTAAAAATATCCTCTATCTTTTTCAGGTCGTTTTCATCTATCATCAGTTATGTCGTTTAGTTTCCCTACGAACGCCCTTTAAGGGTTCCTATCTTTCGGAAAAAGAGCAAAAGATAAATCAATATAGCAATAAATACCATAAAAAATATACTTCACTATACCATACGGCAGCACATCCTGTCAATTGGTCAGGCGAATTTCCAAGGGATAATGCAGGAGCAAGGTTTATCTCCTCTCATTTTTCCGGCCAATCCTGTTTTGCGGACCGGGTATATTTCCCGAAAACCAATCCACGGGGAAAAGAAAAGATGGAGTCCCACTTTTTGAGGGTGGGACTCCATCTTTTCTGGCGTTATTGCATAAAACAGTAAGCCGTATGCTCTTAGAGAATCAGAGCTGTAGTAGCCAGAGGTACAACCGCGGTAGGAGCAAGAACTGTCGGAGCAACAATAGCTGTTGGGACAAGAGCTGACGGAGCAACGATAGTAGGAACAGGTAAAGGAGCAATAGCCGTAGGAACAGGCAGAGGAGTGAGGGCAGTAGGAGCAGGCAGAGCTGTAATGACTGTCGGAACAGGCAGAGGAGCAATAGCCGTAGGAACGGGCAGAGGAGCGATAGCCGTAGGAACGGGCAGAGGAGCAACGGCAGGAGGAGCAACCGGGAAGAATGCGCTTGGTGCCAGGAAGAGTCCGCCAAATGTCGGGGGTACTATCGGTCCCCAGGCAGGGGGTGTAAATATTGGCCCTGGTGCCGGAATAGTCATCAGGAAAGCAAGAGCGGAAATATTGCCTAATGGAACATTGGTCGTTAACCAGCTGCTTGCTGTTGGCGGCAAGTATCCATAGTCAAGCGGGAGAGTCAAAGGCAATGGGCTGCCGGCGGTATCAAGCAAATATGATGGTGGCCACATGTTTACTCCACCGATAGGATCGAAATAGGCCATACCCAACGGGGTGTTGTAAAGCAGCCAGGGATTTTCAGCAGCCGGGTCCCAGGTCAACCCAGGCTGTACGGGCAATACGGTGGAATGGGTTAATTCACTGACGATAGGGACAGGCAGTCCGGACACTGCATCGACAGGTGACAGGGCAGGGGCCCATAGTGGCCATAATGTGTTATACGGGGGTAAAGCAGCCCAGTTCTGCGCTTGAGAGATCGGCGAATAAACTAAGGATAGAGCTACTAAACTGACCAGGATAAAAAAGACGTATGCAAGTTTCTTTTGGGCAAACATTCTCAAAATTCCTTTCTCTTTAGCTAATCTGCTAGATAGTTAAACGATTCACTATAAAACCCTGACTTCCTTCCAGTGCCTTACTCTTTTGCTTTAAATGATCACCTATCACCTCCTTCCAGACCATTTTCATTGGTTGCCATACCCTTATCAGTTCTTATGACTTTGGTTCCCGATTTTCCTCTTCTCCCATCATTGCCTTATCCTCACAGTCTTCTCTGGTGGCAGGCTTGGTGCCCGACAGAACTCATAAACAGTTTATTTGTCTTGGATCTCTATCAATCAATACAAGCTGGTAATAAGTTCACAGAAAATGTGAATGATAAATCAGATGAGCTTGACTTTGTTCGGACAACCCTGCCTCAACGCAGGAATCAGCAGTGCACTCTTTCAAAATGTAAGAGTAAGAGAACGTGTCAACCGTACAGGAAAAAGCACGAAGGAAAAGCCGGGTATACAACGGGAGATTTGAGAATGGGGATCGGCAACTCACATGATTTAAGACGTATTTTTTAAGGTTAAGCAGTATATCTGATCAGTTAATCGATGACTAACTCTCCTTTTATTTATTTTACTGAATATGTATTGAAAAACGATATTATTTCGCTTCGAAAGCTAACTTGCCTCCCTGTAGGAGCAAGTCTTGTACCATATTGCGAAAGATGATTTTTATTACCGTTAACATATTGTTTATAAAATAACATTGCAACTCAATACCAATTCCCGTGAAGAGGTTTTTCCTTACGGGAGGGGATGAATACATAAAAAGAGCGAATGCTTGAAAAGACAAGAAGGCGAGTTTATTACGCGTGAACAGGCAGGAATCGGGGAGATATCACCTGGTGCATAACCGATATGGAGGAATCCTTACTTTTTATGAACCGTTATTTACCGAAACTATTTTGCCATCATCAGAAATCTTTCGGGACATTGATTGCAGGTTCATATATCGTATGTATTGACTCATAATTTTTTTAATTTTGTAAGTATCTAATATTACTGTACTTAACTTCTATTTCCTTTTTCTTCTCCATACTTTTTTCCCCACTGCTCTCCTCTTTTAGGCCGATGGAGATGACGAGGTCAATAAGTCTAATAGAATCAAGTCACTAGCCGCTTGTATTTTTTTATTGATGGCACAAAAATTGATAGGCTCAAGAAAAAGGACCTTAAATCTTAAGAACATCTGTTACTTATCAGATACAAACTCGTTGACGGGGAAAGGAGATGAGAAGGCCCGTGAAGAAGTACAGGTACTTTCTGTTATCGGCTTATGCAAAATCAATCCAATCCAAGCCAGTTCATGGCTGACAGGTACTATGAGGAGGATACTGAAAATGAGTATGGAACATGAAGAAAAGTTATTGGAACAGGAAATAGAAAGCTTAACCGAGGAGATCGCCAGCTTGAGTTATAAGTTGAATGAATTACTGAATGTTAATTGCTCATTCGGCTTTTGTCTCTCTAATCCGGAAGTGGACACCATTCTCGATAAGATAAAAGCGGCCCAGGAAAAAAAGGTGCTCTTGGAACACTTCAAACAGAATATAGGTCTTTTATTAGGAGAAATTGGCAATCAACCTCATTAACCAGTAGATTACAAGCGATGCTGCTCCTTATCGACAACCGGCTTGTCGGGAGCATAAAAGACCAACTGTAGTAACCACTCAGACTCTCAGTAACCAAAACCACTCAGAGCTCCCGATCATTCTGCACGAGCGAAGATTCTTGATGCCGTTTTGCATGTCAAGATCCCTCAGCACTTCGCTTCCCCGGAATGACATCATGCATAAGGGAGAATGACCACGGCGCCGGCAGGAGAATAACCCCTTAAGATTTAGGGACATGCTGCTATCTCATGCCCGATGCTTTCCCTATTTGGCTGATCTTGTAGAAATAGTGGGCTAAAGATCTGATTCCTCCTGATGCCTGGGACCAGTCGAAGTATTCGTTCGGTGCATGGTAGCCGTGCTCGGGCAGGCTGAGTCCAAGGAGAACGATCGGCACACCGAATAGGTTTTGCATGCTGCTCACGCTGCCGATGGAGCCCCCTTCCCGGATAAAGACGGGTTTTAGGCCAAACCCCTGGCTGACTGACTCGCCGGCAGCCTGTGTGTGGGGGCTGGAGAATTCGGTCAGGTAAGGCTCAAGGGTATTTTCCAGGGTGACTATGACATCAGGGTTTACCTTTCTCACAAAATCTTTTACCAATTGAAAGATCTCCCCTGGTGACTGGTCCGGCACCAATCGGGTGCTTATCTTGGCTTCAGCCGTATGGGGAACGATAGTCATGACCTTGCTGCCCATATATCCACCCAAAAGACCGTGGATCTCAAAGGTAGGCTCACACCAGGTGGCCTGGATGATTCTGCTGGCATCTTCGCATCGGAGCATCCTGAGCCCGTTGGCGGATTTAAACTCTGAGACACTGAATTGGAAAGATGCAAACTCTTTCAGTTCCTCCCGAGTCGGTTTTCGTACCTTGTCGTAGAACCCTTCGATCCTGACCTTGCCGGTCAGGGGGTCAAAGCACTGGCTGATGACCTGGCACAACTCGGCAAGAGGATTTCTGGCTACGCCTCCCACCAGACCCGAATGAGCGTCACGGTCGGCGGTAGTCAGGGTCATGGTTGCGGCCATCAGCCCCCTGAGCCCATAGGTGATAGCCGGTATGTTTCTTGAGATCCAGGTAGTGTCTGAAACCAGGATTGAATCGGGCCGAAGCTCTTCCTTTCTTATTTTGAGCGCCTCTGCAAAATTCGGACTGCCGATTTCCTCCTCCATCTCCCAGATGAACTTGATATTCATCGGGATATCCTCATCGAGGATATACTTGACAGCAAAAAGGGCAGTCAGGGCAGGCCCCTTGTCATCAGTCGTGCCCCTGCCCAGATAGTGGCCGTCCAGGGTGACAGTGAACTTAAAAGGCGGATGGGTCCACTTGGAAGGTGAAGCGGGCTGGACATCCAGATGATTATAGATGGCAATGGTTGGAGCATCCGGGTGGACATCGAAATGGCCTAAGACCATAGGGTGCCCGCCGGTTTTGAGGATTTCGGTTCTAGCTCCCATCTTAGCCAGATAGACGGAAGCCAGACTGGCTCCTTTTATCATATCCTCTTCATAAGCCGGGTCCGAGCTTACGGTAGGGATTTCCACCAGTTCCCCCAGGTAGTGCTCAAAGAGCTTGCGGGAGTCCTCGATGAAACGATTCAATCGATTGGTATTGATCCTGGACATAGTCTTCTCCTTGGATAGTTCTCCTTCTCCACCCTTCTCTAAAGGGGGATGGGGGTGGGAACACGCCTCTTTCCTCCCCCTTTTGTAAAGGGGGAGGGGGGATTTTAACATACCTCACTAATTGGGCTGGATCGGTTAAGAGGCCGCTTTTTATCTTATCCACGTCCTATCTGACTGATCCTGTGAAAATAGTAGGCCAGGGTTCTGATTCCCCCCGAGGTCTGAGACCAGTCGAAGCATTCATTCGGCGCATGATAACCATGCTCAGGCAGACTGAAACCGAGCAAAACAATGGGCACATCCCAGAGATTTTTCATACTGGCCACACTGCCAATGGAAAGCCCCTCCCGGATAAAGACAGGCCGTAAGCCGAATCCGTGGAGAACCGCATCTTTTGCAGCCTGGGCATGAGGGCCGGAAAACTCGGTCAGATAAGGCTCAAGGGTGCTGTCCAACTCCACCACCACATCCGGATTTATCTCTTTGACATGGTTCTTCACGAGTTGGAAAATCTCAGCCGGGGATTGATCCGGCACCAGTCTGGTGCTGATTTTGGCCTCGGCCATTGAGGGGACAACTGCCACAAGCTCGCTGCCCGGATAGCCGCCCACCAGGCCATGGACCTCGAAGGTGGGCTCACACCAGGTAGCCTGCAAGATCTTGCCGGCATTCTCGGTGCGAAGCAGTCTGAGGCCGTGCGCCTTTTTGAAGCCGGAAACACTGAACTCGGAGTAGGCAAACTCCCTGAGCTCTTCCAGACTCGGTTTTCGCACCTTGTCGTAGAACCCCCTGATTTTGATCCTGCCGGTCATGGGATCAAAGCACTGGCTGATGACCTGGCACAGTTCGGCAACAGGGTTTCTGGCCGCGCCTCCCACCAGGCCGGAGTGAGCATCCCGTTCGGCAGTGGTCAGCTTCATAATGGCGGTCATAAGCCCCCTGATCCCATAGGTAATGGCAGGTTTGTTTCTATTGATCCAGGCATTGTCCTGGACCAGGATCGAGTCGGGATGAATTTCCTCCTTCCGCGATCTTATGGCCGCTTCAAAATTCGGGCTGCCGATTTCCTCCTCCATTTCCCATATGAATTTAATATTAATCGGGATATGCTCCTCAAGGGCGAATTTGGCCGCAAAAAGGGCAGTGAGGGCCGGGCCCTTATTGTCGGTCGTGCCCCTGCCGAGGTAGTGTCCATCCATCGTGACCGTAAACTTAAATGGCGGATGTATCCACATCGAAGAGGGTGTGGCAGGCTGAACGTCCAGATGATGATAGACGGCAATGGTAGGTGCATCTTTCTGGACGTCAAAATGGCCTAAAACCATGGGGTATCCGGCGGTCCTGACGATTTCGGCCCTGGCTCCCATTTCGGTCAGATGCTCCACAGCCAGCCGGGCTCCTCTTTGGATATCATACTGACAGGCAGGATCTGTGCTTACCGTGGGGATCTCGACCATCTGCCCAAGATAATGTTCAAACCGCCTGCGCGAGGCAGCGACAAAATTATGCAATCGGTTGGTATTGATTTCAACCATGGTTCCCCCTCTTTCGCTGTGTGAGTCCACCGGTATATATTCAATGCCTTAAAAGATTTTCGGCAGTTCGGCTTAAATTTATCACATCGGCCGTCAGCCTGCAACTGGCAACTCTGTTTACTGGCTAATCTCCGGCTCCGCAGGCTCAGATCTGTATGCACTTTATTCAGGCAGTTGAAAGGAATATCCTCAGCCAAAGCAGAAAATTTGCACTAAAGAAGAGCGTTTTTTACATAAAAATGGTTTCTTTATTCCTGGGCTTATCTTATACAAACTTATCTTATCAATTTATAAACAATATGTTACTAATTATTATCCTGGCAGGGGACCTTGATGGCACGGAAGTTGCTTCTTATCCTATCCAAATGATGATAGCTGAAAAGTGTTATGAGAATGAGCTCCCCGGCACCTTTTCTCTTTCGGTTTCCTTTTGTCCCCTTGCATATGCAACCGTCTCTTTCGCGAATGCAATCGATCTTTGCGCGAATATAAGCTCTTACTGAGTACCGAGCCAAATTTTGAAAATGCCACACCCTTAAATCTCGAGGAGATGTAAGATGTTGAATGGCAAAGTAATTCTGATTACCGGCGGTACCGGCTCCTTTGGGCACCAGTTCTGTAAGACTGTCCTTGCCCGCTACAGGCCCAAGAAACTGATCGTTTTCAGCCGCGATGAGCTCAAACAGTACGAGATGCGGCAGAAATTCCCGGACGATACCCTAAAGAACAGGTCTCCGATGCGGTACCTGGTCGGTGACGTCCGCGATCAGCAAAGGCTCCTGCATGCCTTTCGGGAGGTTGAGATTGTGATTCATGCAGCGGCTCTCAAGCAGGTCCCCTCATGTGAATACAATCCCATGGAAGCGATCAAAACCAATGTCATCGGTGCAATGAACGTTGTTACCGCAGCTATCAACACAGGGGTCAAAAAAGTAATTGCCCTCAGCACGGATAAGGCCTGTGATCCTATCAACCTCTACGGGGCCACCAAACTCTGTTCTGACAAGATATTTACGGCAGCCAAATCCTATGCAGGATCTCAAGATATTAAATTTGCCGTCGTCCGCTATGGAAATGTCATCGGCAGCCGGGGATCGGTCATTCCTATCTTCCTGAAACAAAGAAAGAGCGGGGTTTTAACGATTACCGATGAGCGGATGACCCGCTTTTGGATCACGCTTGAGCAGGGTGTGGACTTTGTCCTGGATTGCCTTGAGAAAATGCGGGGCAATGAGGTCTTCATTCCCAAAATCCCCAGCATGAAGCTCGTCGATCTGGCCAGGGCCATCGCCCCTGAATGTGCCTTTCGCTCTATTGGCATTCGGCCCGGGGAGAAGTTGCATGAAATCATGATCGATGAGAATGACAGCCGTATTACCAGGGAATACGATAGATACTTTGTAATCGGGTGGAACAACCACAACGGAAATAACGGCCGCAACGGGAATGATGAAGGGCGACCATGCCCGCCTGGATTCAGCTACAGAAGCGATACCAATACCGAGTGGCTGTCCGTCAATCAACTCCACGAATATGTGGTGCACCTTACCGAAGAGCATCCGGAGTACCGATATGAATATGATTCCTTACAGCCATCAATGGCTCGATGAAGAAGAAATTGAGGCTATAGTCAGGACTCTGAAGGGGAATTACCTTACGCAGGGGCCGAAGATCGAGGAATTTGAAGAGAACCTCTGCAATATCTGCGGAAGCAAGTACGCTGTTGCGGTCTCAAGTGGAACCGCTGCCCTGCACATTGCAGCTCTGGCTGCAAAGCTTGGCCATGCCGATGAAGGGATCACCTCACCGAATACCTTTTTAGCTTCAGCCAATTGCCTGATTTACAGCAATGCGATACCAAAGTTTGCCGATATTCAGGCAGACACGTATTGCCTCGATCCAAAGGAGCTCAAAGAGCGCATTACTCCCAGGACCAGGGCCATCATCCCTGTTCACTTCGCTGGTCAGCCCTGTGATATGGAAAGCATCTGGGAGATGGCTAAAGGAAAGGATTTAATCGTTATCGAAGATGCGGCTCATGCCCTGGGTTCAAAGTGGCAGGACAAAAGAGGCGAATGGCATCAAGTCGGCTCCTGTTCGCATTCCCATATGACCATTCTGAGTTTTCATCCGGTCAAGACGATCACCACTGCCGAGGGGGGGATAATCCTCACCAATGATCCTGAGATTGCCCGTACCTGTCGTCGTCTTTCTAATCATGGAATTACCAAGAACTCTGCTGAATTTCTTAACCTGGACTTCGCTTCTCTTTCCCGAAATCAGTGTTCACCCTGTACCGGTCAAAATCAAAGTTCCCCGTTTACTGCTCAAAGCTCTTTCCCCCCCTGGTATTATGAAATGCAGGAGTTGGGATTCAATTACCGGATAACCGATATTCAGTGCAGCCTCGGCCTGGTTCAGCTTAAGCGCCTGCCGCTTTTTATCAGGCGCAGGCGGGAAATCTGGACCCGCTACCAGGAGCAGTTAGCCTGTATCGAGGGACTTACCCTGCCGGTTGAGCGGAAAAGTGCCTGCTCCTGCTGGCATCTTTATGCGGCTCAGGCAGAGGCGAGGGACGAATTGCTGATGTATCTTCGCACAAGGGGCATAGGTGCTCATGCCATGTATATTCCTGTTCACCTTCAGCCCTATTATCAAAGACGTTTTGGATATAGAAGAGGGGATTTCCCAAAGGCGGAAAACTACTTCGAGAAGTCCTTGATCTTACCCCTGTACCCTGCTCTAACGAATGAGATGCAAGATTACGTTATTGAAACGGTCAAAAGCTTTTATGAATCGAACTGAATGCGTACTCCCTGCAGAATGTGTATTTCCTGAATTTGTAGCTGAGGTTTCAAGCAATCACCATCGAGATTTGCCACGGTGTCTTCAATTTGTCGATCTGGCAGCCCAAATCGGATGCAATGCGG
Organism: bacterium; assembly: GCA_040752695.1. Classification (GTDB taxonomy): domain Bacteria; phylum SZUA-182; class SZUA-182; order DTGQ01; family DTGQ01; genus DTGQ01. The sequence continues at coordinate 14,987 of JBFMGO010000010.1, read as the reverse complement.
TTAAGTTTCAACTTTTCAAGATCGAGGAACTCTTTGCCCCTGAAATTCTCACCCGGAGCCCGACACACAGAGCCAGGAAGCTCTGGGAAATCCCCTTTGACTTTATTCCGCATCTTAAACTCAGGTGTCAGGAAAGGGGAATTCAATTTTCCTGCACCCCCTTTTATCTGGAGGCAGTCGATGAGCTTTTCCCCTATGTCGATTTTTATAAGATCGCCTCTTATGAACTATTGTGGAATGATCTGCTCACCGCCTGTGCCAGGACCGGAAAGCCGGTTGTGCTCTCGACAGGCATGGCCACGGTTGACGAGATCAGGCAGGCCGTAGATGTTCTGTGGCGTTCGGGGTGTCGGGACCTGACCATGCTTCACTGCATTTCCGGCTATCCTGCGCCGGTTTCAGAGTGCAACCTGGCAGCCGTAGAAACGCTTCGCAGGCAGATTGCAGGGGAAGGTGGGCAGGAGATCGATGCGGGAACCGGGGCAGGTGTTGGATCGCAAACGATGAAGGTCCGCGTGGGCTGGTCCGATCACAGCGTCAATCCGGGAGTGTTGTATCGCGCCATTCATCGCTGGGGGGTCGATATGGTCGAATTTCACCTCGATATCGACGGCACGGGAGAGGAATTTGCCTCTGGCCATTGCTGGCTTCCCGAAAAGATCAAAACCGTGATTGACCAGGTTAAGGATGGCTTTCGGGCAGACGGCACAGGGAAAAAGGAGCCGGTTCAGGCAGAGCTGGCAGACCGCAATTGGAGAAGAGATCCATCCGACGGTTTAAGGCCGCTCAAGAGTGTGCGAAAGGAATGGGTAAAGAGCAGGGAAAGCCGGATTCCCGAAGATGAATACCCTGGTGCCAGACGGTGAATACATTGCAAAGCGCCCGTGAAGACGAAACCCCGATCGTTAGGCTCGTCCTTGGCACTGCCCAACTCGGGTTCCCCTATGGAGTGGCAAATCAAAAGGGGCAGCCCTCGACCGAGGATGCCTGCGGGATTATCCAGGCAGCGTTCGGCGCCGGGATCAGGATCTTTGATACCGCTCAGGCCTACGGGGAAAGTGAAGCCGTTCTGGGCCGGTGTTTCCGGTCTCTTGGAATCGAAAGCCAGGTAAAGGTCATTTCAAAACTGCATCCTGATCTGAACTGCCATGACCCTTCCTGCCTTTTTAAGAGCGTTCTGGCCTCTATCAGCAGACTGGGGGTTGATTCCCTGTACGGTTTGATGCTTCATCGTGCCTCCTTACTCAGCGAATGGAATAAGGGGCTAGGCCAAGGCCTTGCCGAATTGAAAAAAAGGCATCTTTTGACCTTTTTGGGGGTTTCGGTCTACACTCCGAAAGAAGCACTGGATGCATTAGCTATTAATGAGATCGACCTGATTCAGGCACCGTTCAATATCTTTGACCGCAGACTGATTTTCGCCGGTGTTCTTGATCTGGCCCATCAGCTCAGGAAGCAGGTATTTTTACGCAGTATCTTCCTGCAGGGTCTGATCCTGCTCCCCTTTGAGAAATTGCCCAAGCACCTTTCCTTTGCCAGAGAGCCGCTGGCCCGGCTCGATGCATTCTGCCGGGAGCACGGCCTTGACCGAAAAGAGTTTGCCTTTGATTATGCCTGGCAAAGGACCAAGGACGCCCCTCTGGTGATGGGGGTCGAGAGCAAAGAGCAAATTATGGAAAATATCCATCTGGCCGAGGTGGCTGCCCAAAACAGGCTGGCCCGGAATGCACCGGAGGGGAACAGGAACTGCCTGGAAGGGGCTATTATAGATGCCTGGGACTCCCTTGAGCTTGCTATCTCACAAAAATTAATCAACCCTTCTCTCTGGTCGCAGTGAGCGCGCTGAGAGCGCAGCCAGATACTGAGACATTCCAGTGAGCGCTATGAGCGCGGTGAAATACTGAGACGTTGAGGTATCGAGATATTACGATGCTGAGATATTGAGATATTGAGATATTGAGATGTTGAGATACTAAACACTATGAAAACGATTGCCATTATTCAAGCCCGTATGGGGTCGACACGGCTTCCCGGCAAGGTGCTCCAGGATATCCTGGATAAGCCCATGCTCTGGCACATAGTGGCCCGCATCGGGTTCATACCCGAAATCACCAGGGTGATCGTGGCCACCTCTGACCGGAAGGCCGATAACCGGATCGCTCATTTTTGCCTCGGTGAAGGCATCGATTGCTTTCGGGGGAGCGAGAGCGATGTGCTTGACCGCTTCTATCGGGCAGCCAGAAATGAAAACCCTGAAGCGGTTATCCGCATAACCGGTGACTGCCCACTCGTTGACCCGCACCTGGTGAGAAAGCTGCTGCTTTGGTTTATCGAGTCAGGGAATTTCGATCACCTGGGCCTTGCCACCGGAGCAGGCGTGGCTCACGGGGAGTTTCGCCAGCCCCGGTTTCCCGACGGACTCGACGCTGAGGTGATTCGCTTTGAGGCCCTTAGGCGAGCCTGGCTGGAAGCCAAAGACCCGCTTGAGCGCGAGCATGTCACTCCCTTCATCTGGAAGCACCCCGAGCGCTTCCGGCTGGGGTGTCTGGCCAGCGAGGAAGATTACTCTACAATGCGCTGGACCGTTGACAACCCCGAAGACCTTGAACTGGTAAGAGACATCTACGGCAGCCTCTATGCAAAGAACCCCTGTTTCGGGCTGGAGGACATTCTTGGATATCTGAAAGATAATCCTCTGGTTATGCAAAAAAATGCCCGGTTTATCGGGCGTGAAGGGTATGAGGTTTTTTGGCTGGCGGAGGAGAGAAATCTTCCGTAATACATTTAATTCTTTGATTGTGGTAATTTCATGATATAATCTACTCATAGAAAAACAACGGCTTAAATATGAGCGCAGAGGATGAACGCGGAGTGTTGTAAAATGAATGAAAGCTTAAGGCAGAGCTGGAAGAAATTATCCATCGGTTGGTTGAAGAGCTTAAGCCCAAAAAATAATCCTTACTGATCTTTTATGGAGACAAGGAACACAGGCCAAAATCTGTACAAAAGAGCCAAAAAGCTCATTCCTGGCGGAACGCAATTGCTTTCGAAGAGGCCCGAGATGTTTCTCCCTGATCAATGGCCTGCCTATTATTCCAGGGCCAAAGGGGTGGAGACCTGGGACCTTGACGGCAACAGGTTCATCGACATGAGCATCATGGGTGTTGGTGCCTGTATCCTCGGGTATGCTGACCCTGATGTTGATGCTGCGGTCCGCAGGGCGGTTGACTGTGGTTCTCAGTGTACGCTCAACTGCCCTGAGGAAGTGGAGCTGGCTGAAACTTTGTGCGACCTTCATCCCTGGGCCGGTATGGTGCGCTATGCCCGCTCCGGCGGTGAGGCGGCAGCCGTTGCCATTCGCATCGCCCGCGCTGCCACGGGCAGGGATAAAGTCGCTATCTGCGGCTACCACGGCTGGCATGACTGGTACCTGGCAGCAAATCTGGGAGACACTTCGGCCCTCGATGCGCAGCTTTTGCCCGGTCTTGACCCTGCCGGAGTGCCCAGGGCACTGAAAGGCTCAAGCCTGACCTTCGCCTATGGTGACCATGACGCCCTTGACTCTCTTGTGGCAGAGCACGGTCAGAGCCTGGCTGCCATTATCATGGAGCCAGCCCGCGGCCATGATGCACCCTTGGATTTTCTCAAAAGTGTGCAGGCACAGGCAAAGCGCCATGGGGCTGTTTTGATCTTTGACGAAATCACCTCAGGGTTTCGCATGTGCTGTGGAGGGATACACCTTACCTACGGGATCGAGCCGGATATGGCAGTTTTTGCCAAGTCCATGAGCAATGGGTATCCAATGGCTGCTATACTGGGGCGAAGGGATGTCATGGATGCAGCCCAGAAAAGCTTTATCAGCAGCACGAACTGGACTGAACGCATCGGCCCGTCGGCAGCTCTTGCCACTATCCGTAAGTATCGCGACCACCAGGTTGACCGCCACCTCATTCATATTGGCGGCCAGGTACAGGGCGTATGGCGTGAACTGGCAGATGAAACCGGCCTGAAGGTCCGGGTAAGCGGCCTGCCAACCTTAGGCCATTTCGAGATTGAGGGGATTACTGAGGAGATTACGGACAGGATGGAGGAAGGGGGCAGGGGGGAGTTCAATTCAAATCCTCTGGCTCTGAGAACCCTCTTCACCCAGCTCATGCTGGAGCGGGGCTATCTGGCCTGGTGCCAGTTCAAGGTAAGCTACAGCCACAGGCAGGAGCACATCGATGCCTATCGGGTTGCCTGCCGGGAGGTTTTCGGAATCATTCATGAAGCCATGCGGCAAAAAAGCGTGCCCATGATGCTGAAAGGCCCGGTCAGTCACTCCGGTTTCAAGCGCCTGGTAAGTTAAGGCTGGCAAGCTGAGGTTGATAAGTTGAAGCTGATAATCAGGAAAGAAGATGGTATAATCATGCAGATCATAAAACGGATGCTGCTGCCTTGTTCGATACCGTATAGTTCGATGCTACGATCAGCAGGCTGGCTTACCTTGACTTTGCTGTTATCAGTGACTGCATGCGCACAACGGACAATAAGTGATGGGCCGATCTCTTTACGGAAAGAAATACCCGAAGTGATAAGCACTGAAGTGCGATATTTATTCTATCTGCATGGTAAAATTATCGAGGATCGGGGAATACGTCCCACGGACCCGAAATTTGGCGTCTATGAGTATGAGGAAATACTCGATGCACTTGAGGAAAAAGGGTTTACCGTAATCAGTGAAGCGCGGAAAAAAGATACGGATCCTGAGCAGTATGCTGCTAAAATCGTCGGTCAAATCCATTCCTTACTCGATGCCGGTGCTCCTCAGATTTGTAGGGGAATATCTTGTCAATTTACGATGTAAATGATACCTTTGGAACCACCTGTCAGAAATTTTTTGACGGAGCGACAGGCATCAACAGGTACAAAGAGGTAGAGCTTAAGATTGGCACGGGGCATGCCGTGCTCTATAAGCCACTGAAAGAGTGGGTGGATCTGGTTGCCGAGTGGGCAAGGTAGTCCCTTTTGGGCCGTTGGCCGCAGGATGATTACCAGAAAATACCTTATATAACAAAAAACATCTTTATATAATAATAATTTCTAATAATAACCTCCCCTTGGAGTTGAAGAGGTCCGGCAAAGATGGGAAAGAAGACTATTTTGTTTCGCTGTGACGGCTCAAGAGAAATCGGCTTCGGGTCTGTAGTTCGCTGTCTGGCCCTGGCTGATGAATTGAGCCAGGTGCATCATGTTCCGAGTGCCTTTGCCATGCGCGAAAGCCCGCTTGCCTTTGACATGGTGAGGCAGAAAGGGTATCCGGTCCTGGCGACCCCGCAGCAGGCAGATGATGAGGCTTTTGATTACATCCGGTGGCTCGATGGATCGATCAGCCAGGTTGGGGCTGGTGCCCTGATCCTCGATGTACGGGATGATCTGCAAAGAGATGCAGTGGATACCTGGCGCAGGCAGGGCGTTTTGGTCGTGGCTCTGGATGATCCCAGTGAAAGGAGACTGGCGGCAGACCTGGCCTTTTATCCACCTGTACCCCAGGTGCAAAATCTCGACTGGAGCGGTTTTAGCGGGCAACTGTATACGGGATGGGAGTGGGTGGTGTTGCGCCGGGAATTGAGTCATCGCCCGCAGCCCAGGTCATTCCATGAATCCTCGCCAGTACGGGAACATCCGCGGCGGCCCGTAGTGCTGGTGACCATGGGAGGGAGCGACCCTGAAGGACTGACCCTGAAGGCCGTTGCTGCGCTCGATCTTCTGTATGAGGATTTTGAAACCGTGCTTGTGCTTGGTCCTGCCTTTCCGCATAATGAAGAGCTGAAAAGCCTGCTGGCTGCGGCACGCCGAAGCTACACGGTAAAGTCCTGTGTTACCGACATGCCTGCTCTCATGGCCCACTCGTCTTTAGCGGTAACCTCGTTCGGGGTTACGGCCTATGAGCTGGCAGCTTTAGGTATCCCGGCCATTTATGTGTGCCTGACTCAGGACCATTTCGCATCATCTACATGCCTGGTCGATGCAGGTATGGGAAAGAGCCTGGGCGTGTTCAGCCAGGTGAGCGAAGAGATGCTGGCCGATGCGGTCAGGGAGCTTTTAGCCAGGATAGCCGATGGTGAAAAAATGATCCGTCGGCCTGTCGATGGCCGGGGAGCGGAGAGAATCGCCCTGCTCGTGGCCGAGAGGATGAGGAGTGGCGAACTCTAGGGAGCCATCGGTTATTTGCCTTGGTGCCGGGAAATCGCAGCTTTTGGTAATCCAAAAATCAAAAGAACTGGGATTGGCCGTACTGGCTGTCGATCAAAATCCTCATGCTCCGGGATTCGCTCTGTGTAATGAACGGCTTACGTTAAGTACCTATGAAGCGCAGCCGATTATTGAAAGACTGCGTGCTTTTCAGACCGAATACCGGTTCATGGGCGTAATCAACCGCTCTTCAGGACCTCCGGTAATCAGTTGTGCCGAAATCTGCCAGGCCTTCGGGCTGCCGGGCGTTCCTCCCGCTTCAGCCCATAGTATCGTACATAAATCACGATTGATGTCAGCCTGCTCTTCTCTCGGCATTGCCGCACCCCTTTGCCAGTCGGCATCGTCTCTTTCACAAATCGACCGGGCCAAACTGGTTTTTCCCTGTATCGTAAAGCCCTCCCTGTCATTGGTCGGCAAAAGCGGCGTATGCCGGGTAACGGATGAATCGTGTCTGGCTGAAGCATTTGCTGCCGCAAGGCACGCATCAATGAACGGTATGGTTAATATTGAAGAATATGTGCCGGGATATGACGTTTCACTCATAGCCCTGGTAAAGAAGGGACGGATCATACCTATCACTCTGGCTGATGAGCTGAATGAAGTCGATGCGAAGGGAAATATCTGCGGTGCAGGAGAGGTCCGCGGCATCGGTGCCGCTATTCCTTCGATACTGAGCGGGATGCCTGAAGAGGCCATGATTCTGGCTCTCGCTCAAAAGATTGCCGACAGTTTCAGGCTCGACACCTCTCCTTTTATGATGTCGTGCCGCTGCGACTTTGGCGGTCCTCCCCGGCTGATAGAGCTCCACCTTGATCTGGGAGGGGACCTGATCCTGGAGGCATTGATGCCTGCTTGCAGTTCGTCTGACGTCCCCGCGTTTCTCATCCGAACATTAATGGATGAAAGCGCGTTCATGAGCGGCAGTTGCCAACCGTTGCCCGGTCCAGTATTGGCAGCTCCTGCATTCAGTCCGGCTGCGGTAATCTACGGCCAGGGCGAGGGGCTGGTGACTGACCGTCCGCATACCGTCTTGACTGCTCAGGACCGTTCCTCCTTACAGCGTGCCATTAGGGCCTGGCGCGAAAATGAGAGGGCATCGGCCTATGCCTAAGGTGCTTTTCCTCGGGTGCAATCATGATCAGATCCCTTATTTACAGGCAGCACAGAAGCTTGGGTTTACGGTAATCGGCACTGATCTGAATCCCAGGGCTCCCGGTGCAGCCCTGGCCGACCGGTTTTATCGTGTCGGCTACACGGATACCGAAGGGCTCCTGGCCGCAGCCAAAAACGAAGGCTTTCAGGAGAAAGACTGCGTCTTTACGGCAGCAGCCCATTTTGCCTATGAAGGAGCGTCCCAGGTAGCCGATGCTTTAAAGATTCCCTTTATCAGCCGTAATACGGTCGATATCTGCCTCGATAAAACCAGGTACTATGCCTCTTTCGCTGAGCACGGCATTCCAGTGCCTCCAACATGCCTGTTCGATCCTGCCGGTGATGGCCCTGCCGGAGAGGGAGCCAGCGATCCTGCCAGGCCATGCGTGCCTGATCCGGGAAAGGTTTATTTCCTGAAATCTGATTATGGAAAATCGCCCTCCTATTGTTACCGCATCAAGAATGGTCAGATCCCATCGCTTCCGCAAAGGTTCGATCTTTTCTACCGCCGCCATTTCCTTCTCCAGGAAGAGGTGGAAGGAACCCATTTTCGGGTGAACCTCTATGCAGGTCAAGCTGCTGTCTTTCTGAAGCTCACCGATGCAGCCGCACTTCCCGTGCGAACGCTGGGGCCGGGTCACGCCGGGGTGATCCGAAAGCTGCACGGATTGATATCGTCACTGGGACTTTTGAACGTGCTGACCAAATTCGACCTCATCGTAAATGAAACCGGCTGGTATGTGATCGATATCGGCCTCGACCCTCCGCTTCGCCTCCATCTGCTCTATGAGCACCTCGGACTTGACTTGCCCCTTGCCTATACCCGTTTCTATCTGCAAAGCGACCCTTCCGGGTTTCTTCCCTGGCCCCGCTTGTGCCGGCCGCTCATTATTCAGGGGACACCCGCACGTGGCTTTACCTTTACATCCATATGATGGATAAGGGCAATAATGAAGAGGGATGAAATGATATGAAGATTGTGATCTTAAGTGCTTTGGGCAAAAGGGCTGCCCGCACGTGTATCGATTCTCTGCTCGACACTATCCCTGGAGACGGCTTCGATCTTTTCCTGGTGGCCGAGCGGGATTTTCGCGAGCGGACACTCAACTATGCCTTATCCCTAGCCGGAGTGGATCAGGATATTCTCTTCGTCGGCGATGACATAGAGTTTACCCCCGGCTGGTACGATGCCTTAACTGCCAATTACAGCCAGGGGGATATTCTGGGTTTCGGTATGTTGTATCCGGGTACCGACAGGGTACAGGATCGCGGCTATGACCTGGTTCAGGTCGATGAAAGGATAACGCTGGAACCAAAAGACCGGTCATGCTTGCGGACCGAGGCTGCTCCCTTCGGCTGCCGGCCCTGCGATTCTGTGTGCGGATGCCTCATGATGGTCAAGGCCGGCATTTTCAAATCTATCCCCCGCTTCCCTGAAGAGGGGCAAAACCGCTGGGGCGAATTCATCTTTATGAGCCAGGCGCGTAAACATGGGGCCAGGGTGAGGGTAATCGATCACTATCTTTATCACAGCGGTAAAAGCACCAAGTCGAATCCTGATAAAGCGTTGAGTTCCACCAGCTATGGGATCGAGAAAACTATCTGGAAATCGATCGTCGACCGGTATGTCGAACCAAAGTTCATTACCCGCCGCTATCGCTCCGGGATCTCGGAAGCATTGGCACATACACTGAATGAAGCGGCGGATATTCTCATATACGGTGCAGGAACGGTTTGCGAAGTTCTGCTGCGCCACCTGCACGATAAAGGGATTACTCTTTGTTCGGGATTATCCGAAGAGCAGGGAACCATATTTTGCGGATACCCGGTCAAAAGCTGTGCTGAAGCCTTTGACAGCCATTTCGACCTTCTGGTCATTACTCCCCTCTGTCTTGGAAATGACATTTACCGGCGCTCTTGCGTCCCTTTGCTGCAGAACAAAGGCAAAGGCGGGGCACCGGCCATAGCTGTAACTTTGCGGATCGAAGGTGACAGATACATCTACGATGAGATGCGTTTATCATAAGCGGAAAGGATATGATCATGTTTTTTTTCGGGCTGAGGGATAGGTATGGCTATTAAGCAATTCATTGATTCATTCAAGGATGAAATTATATCTGCTGCCGGGGCTTTGGACAGGCTGGATAAGGTCGTTATCTTCGGGGCTGGAAATGCTGGAAGATATGCTAAAAATTATCTCGAAAAGAACAGGAAAGAAGTGCTGTTCTTTTGTGATAATGATCCAAAGAAACAGGGGATGTCTATTGACTCGGTAAAAGTTTTTGGGCCCCAAAAGCTGTTGACCCACGATAATTATGTATGCATCGCCAGCGACTGGGCCAGGGAAATAGCTTTGCAGCTTCGGGACATGGGAATAAAGAACTATTTTGATTTTGGCCCTCTCTCGAACCTGCAAAGCGATAATGGTGGCTCTGGCGAAAATGGTGACTTGCACGAGTCTGAAAGATGGAAGGAGCATTTTAATCCGGATATCATTTTTAACCACCTGGAAGAAATAGAAAATGTATATAATCTGTTAGAGGATGAGTGGTCGAAAAAGACCCTGCTGTCGATTATCAGGTATAGGCTGACCCTGGATCCGGCCTGTTTGGAAATTGCTTCTTTCGAACCTTACCATAATCCGATGGTGAGCCCTGAAACAGGAGATATTATCATCGACGGAGGAGCATGGATAGGCGATACTGCCCTGAATTTTGCCAGAGGACTGGATCTGAAATGCAGCATATTTTCCTTCGAGCCTGAAACGAAAAACTATCATTCATTGCTGGAAATGATAAAAGAGGAAGGATTGGACAGTATTATCGTACCAGTCAGGGCAGGATTATGGAGCGATGATTGTCATTTATTTCTCCACACATCCAAAGACACCAAGCAGCATCATATGTCTTCTCAAGGGGATGAAAGAGTCGATTTGCTTTGCCTGGATACATTCTTAAGCACGAGGAATTCTACAGTCGACCTGATAAAAATGGATATCGAGGGGGCGGAACTTGAAGCCTTGACCGGCGCTCGAAAGGCAATCAGGCGCTATGGCCCCAAGCTGCAAGTGTGCGTATATCACAAGGCCAGTGACTTGTGGGACATCCCCTTATTCATCAAAAGCATGAATCCGCAGTATACATTCTATCTGGGGCACCATACCCAGATTCTGTTCGAGACTATTCTTTATGCCGCACCTGATGAAAGGCCAGTTCATGACCGATGAAAAGCGACTTATCCAAGAGCTCGAGGGGAAGGCCGCTGAATTGCGAAAGCATATCGTAACCATGAACTGCCATGCAGGCTCAGGGCATCCGGGCGGCTCTTTGTCTTGTGTGGAAATGATAACCTATCTGTTTCATCGCGAGATCAACTTTTTTGCTGAAAACTTCCAGGATCCCGATCGGGACAGGTTCATCCTTTCCAAAGGGCATTCCTGCCTCGTACTGTATGCTGTCCTGGCCCAGAAAGGTTTTTTCAGCACCGAAGAATTCAAAAATTTTCGTCATATCGACAGCAGGCTCCAGGGGCACCCCGACCGGCTGAAAACGCCGGGAGTCGAATTTAATTCCGGATCGCTTGGCCAGGGATTCTCCTTCGCTTTAGGATGTGCCCTCGGAGGAAAGCGCTCCCATAGAAGCTTCAGGGTCTATGTATTATTGGGAGATGGGGAACTCGATGAGGGACAGGTATGGGAGGGCATGATGTTCGGTGCGCATCACCGGCTCGATAACCTGGCAGCCCTAGTCGATTACAATAAATATCAAAGTGACGATCTTTGCAGCAGGGTAACTGCCTTAGAGCCCCTTGTTGAAAAGTTCAAGGCTTTCGGCTGGTACGTTATGGAAATCGACGGACACAGCTTTCAGGAAATCGGCCATGCCTTTGACCGTGCAAAAAAGATAAAGGGTCAACCCAGCATAATCCTTGCTCATACGATCAAAGGCAAGGGCATTTCTTTTATGGAAAATAACCCCAGGTGGCACGGCAGCCTCGCTCCTGTGGGAGAAGACAGAATCCGCGCATTGAGAGAATGCGGCTTATAAGGACCTTCGAATTATGAAAACCATGAGGGAGACATTCGGTCAGGCTTTGGTTGATCTGGCCAGGGTGAGAAACGACTTCGTCGTGCTGGACGCCGATGTGGCCGGCGGGACCGGTACGCATATTTTCAGGGAGGCCTTTCCTGACCGCTTTATCCAGTGCGCCATAGCCGAGCAGAACATGATGTCCGTAGCCGCCGGATTATCCACGACAGGTATCATTCCCGTCGTGACCTGCTATGCTGTCTTTGCTTCCATGCGCGCTCTTGAACAGGCGAGAAATTCCATTGCTTACCCTAACTTTCATGTCAAGATCGCGGCCAGCCATCTGGGTCTGGATGTCGGCCCGGACGGACCGACACACCAGGCCATAGAGGATATGGCTATCTATAGGTCGATTCCGAATTTTCGCATCGTGGCACCAGCGGATCCTTTTGAGTTGAAAAAGGCCTTGCCGGTCGTCCTCGATACCGCAGGGCCGGTTTACCTGAGAACCGGCCGAAGCCCGATACCGGATATCTTTGACGAGCAGGTAGATTTTGAGCTTGGCAGGGGAAAGATACTCAGAGAAGGGCGCGATGCAACGATCATAGCCGTAGGGGTTATGGTCCACCGGGCTCTGGATGCAGCCGATACCCTTAAGGCGAAGGAAGGCCTTTTGTGCCGCGTGATCAACATGTCCACCATTAAACCGATCGACCGGGAGTTGATCGCCGATTCCGCCTTGAAGACAGGTGCAGTGGTCACAGCGGAGGATCATACCATCATTGGAGGACTGGGAGGGGCAGTTGCTGAAACTATTGCAGACACCATTCCCGTCCCCCTGGAGAGGGTAGGAATAAGAGACCTGTTCGCGGAATCGGGAGATCCGGCGGATCTGGCCATAAAATACGGGCTCGACAGTGAGGCTGTTCAAAAAGCGGTGAGAAAGGTTCTTAAACGAAAAAAGGGGGCATGAATGAATTGCTCGAAAATCCGTGTAGCTCTCGTTGCAGGGGGAAGCAGGGGGATTGGCCGGGGAATAGCTCTCGCCCTGGCTGAATCTGGCCTGCGGGTCGGCTTGACCTATAAGACCAACAGGGATCTTGCTGAACAGGTTGTTACGTGCATAAACGGGAAATGCGCTCATCAGGCGGCAGCAGTCCCCCTACCCCTTAAGGCAGCGGCAGTCCCCATGGATGTTGAAAATCGAAGCAGCATAAGGAAGGCTCTGACAGAAGTGAAAAGATGCCTTGGCCCCATCGATATCCTGGTAAATAATGCTGCCATTTCCCAGGAAAAGCCATTTGATTCAATAACGGATGAGGACTGGGACCACATGATGGCGATAAATTTAAGGGGTCCTTTTGCCTGCTGCCAGGAGGCACTGCCGGACATGATCCGAAAAGGGTGGGGCAGGATCATCAACATATCGTCCATAGGCGGGCAGTGGGGAGGATTCAATCAGGTCCATTACGCTGCCGCCAAGGCCGGACTGATCAATCTGACCCGGTCGTTGGCCAGGATTTACAGCGCCTGTGGAATCACCGTTAACGCTGTCGCTCCAGGACTGGTGGATACCGATATGGCTGCGGCGGAACTTCATACTCCTTTCGGGCAGGAAAAGGTGCGAAACATTCCCATCGGCAGGATTTCTACGGTCGAGGAAGTGGCTGCGGCTGTCGTGTTTCTGGCCAGTGAGGCTGCCGGCTCCATGAGCGGCCAGACCTTAAACGTGAACGGCGGGATGTATTTCGGATGAAGAGGCTGATGAAGACACTATGGATAGTCAGCGGGGGATCCGAGGCAGTGCCCGGAATCATGACCGCCAGGAAAATGGGACTCCATGTGGTGGTGAGTGATCTGAATCCGCATGCTCCAGGTTTTGCCGTTGCGGATGATCGGATTGTGGTCAGTACGTATGACAGCGAGGCAACGAAAGAGGCTGCGCGCAAATACCATCGTACGGTCCGGCCCATTGACGGGGTGATCTGCATAGCCTCTGATGTTCCTCTCACGGTGGCCAGTGTGGCTGACAGCCTGGGTCTACCGGGCATTTCTCTTGAAACGGCACGTCTGGCCATGGATAAACTCGCCATGAAGCAGCGCTTTGTGGAATCCCATATTCCGGTTCCCTGGTTCAGCCCGGTTGAATCGCCGGCCCACTTGCAGGATCTTTTGAACGACTGCGGCTTTCCGCTCGTTCTCAAACCGGTGGATAGCCGTGGAGCACGGGGTGTGTTAAAACTCAGCCCCGATATCGATCTTGTATGGGCGTATCACCATGCGCTCAATTTTTCTCCCAGCGGCCGGATCATGGCGGAAGAATATCTGGAAGGTCCGCAGATCAGTACTGAATCCGTGCTGCTCGAAGAGGGCGCTTATACGCCAGGGTTTACCGACCGCAATTACGAATACCTGGACCGTTTCGCCCCTTATATGATCGAAAACGGAGGCCAGCAGCCATCCGCCTTACCTCCCGCACAGCAAAAGGCTGTGGCACGTCTGGCTGAAGATGCAGGCCGTTCCCTGGGCATTCAGACCGGCATTGCCAAAGGGGACATGATCCTGACCGAAGCCGGGCCGAAAGTGATCGAGATTGCAGCCCGCTTATCCGGCGGCTGGTTTTCTACAGACCAGATCCCTTTGGCAACCGGTGTCGATATCGTTGGTGCAGCCATCCGGTTAGCTCTCGGCGAAAAGGTAACGAAGGAGGATCTGATTCCACGCTGCCGGAAAGGGGTTGCCATCCGGTATTTTTTCCCTGAGCCTGGCCGGGTTGTAGAAATCAGAAACCATGACCGGTTTGCCAATACTCCATGGGTGCATCGCCTTGGCTTCTTCGTCAAGCCGGGTGATCTGATCGAGCCGGTATCAAATCACACCCAAAGGGCCGGTTTTGTCATAACTCAAGGACCTACACGGGACGAGGCAGTAGACCGGGCAATGGAGGTCACAAGAACGGTCCGGATTACCACCGCTGAGTAAAAATATCCACATTATCTCCATCTATCAATATCTCCGCAGTATCTACAGTATCCACATTATCCGCATTACCCACTTTATCCACGTCTATTCTCCCTTGAGGTTCAGCACTTCCCGCCAGTCTCTTTCCATCTAACCATCGAGAATCAGACACGGACCGCCGTAATAGGTAACGTCCGCCGTCATAGGTGAAACCTGCCTGCCTCGGCGTTCCCTTCCAGGAATCCTTCTCTCTTAGGGGGAAGATGAATTCTATCCCTACACCCAGTTCGCTATGAAAAACAAGCTAAAAATTATTGTGCTCTATGGGTTATCGAAATTATGCTGCTGTGGTTATAAATATACATATAATTCCTAGTATATGAAAATTTTTACATATAGTTTGCTGAATTTAAGTATTAACATTCTATTTGTCAATTTGATAAGACAAGGAAATTATTTTCACAGTTAGTTGAAAAAATTTTCATATCTGAAAGGCTTAGTTAGTCCCTGGAAAGATTCATGCTTATCGGTACTTTTCCTTAGTACCTATTTGAAAAGTGGGTACAAACCCACTGTTGATGAATCTTTCAGGCCCTTTCGAATAGCCTC
>JBFMGO010000009.1:0-85026 GCA_040752695.1 bacterium | reverse complement strand
GGTGGCCTTTCATGATTTTAGCCCGCAAAAGGTGCTCAAGGCGGATGCGAAAGACACTGGCCGATTCTCTCTGTTCTACAGACGCTGTACAGATAAAAGAATTATCCCGTGTATAAACATTGATTTTGGCGCCCTTTGGCAAATCGACCTTTTTTGTGAAGTGTAAAAGGCCCCGCTCAGCCACATACCTTTTTACTTCTCCAACCAGAACCAGGGAATTGTCCAGGGGGGAATCGATAAACATCTTTCGGGAAATCATATTCCGCAGATAGCCTGCACTGAATCCCCGATTGAAAACCGTATGCAGCCTGCGGTCATCCAGGCCGGGGGGTGAGCCCGCATAGATCCTCTCCAATTGTTCCTTGAAGGCGCTGACAACCTGGTAGACATAGTAAAAATTTTTCATTCTTCCTTCGATCTTGAAAGAACTGACCCCTGCTTCCAGCAAGGAGGCGATATCTTTGAACGCGCAGTTATCCTTGAGACTGAGACGATACGCCTTTCCCCCTTGCGGCCGCAAGAAGTAAGCTTTGCGGCAGGGCTGGGCGCACATGCCCCGGTTGGCGGAACGTCCGCCGATCAGGGAACTCATCAGGCACTGGCCTGAGAAAGAAATGCAGTAAGCCCCATGGACGAAAATCTCGATTTTGGTTCCCATCCGGTCGGCAGCCTCGGTCAGTTCTCTGATTTCGGCCAGGGACATCTCGCGACACAGATTGACATGGTGAGCGCCGAACCTTTTGAGCAATTCCATCTGCCAGCTGTTATGGCAGGTCATCTGGGTCGAGGCATGTAAGTGAGCTTCCGGATAGAGCTTTTTAAGCAAGTACAATGCCCCATAGTCCTGAATAATCAGAGCGTCCACTTCAGCTTGCAGGCATACGCGGATCAAGGTTAAAAATTCGCCGATTTCCTCTGTTGTAATCAGCGTATTAACGGTAACGTAGACCTTCACTCCTCTTAAGTGAGCAAGACGCACTAAGAAAGGCAAGGATTTTTCAGTGATATTGACTGCCTTCAACCGGGCGTTAAACCTGGGCAGTCCCAGGTAGACGGCATCGGCCCCTGCCAGGATCGCGGCCAGGACCGCATCTTCATCCCCACCGGGGGCAAGGATTTGTGCTTTTCGCATATTCATCCTCAATTAAGTGAGAAATTTTTCAATGTTGCTTATTTATTGACAATGTTTTCTAAATATCTTAGAATCAAATATATACGTTATTTTAAGGACAGAAGATACCCTTTTCGCTTTTTTGCAGCAACTCAAAAATACCGTCTCATGGATCGGGAGAGAGAATGATGGCTAGAGTATATCATACTCTTGGCTTCCTAATGCATCAGCCCCCTGATATTTTCAGCTTGTTGGCTGAAACCCAAATGGGAAAACTCCTGCAGATCATCAATAGCTATCAAATGCCATTGAAATACCTGGGTACTTACGGGGATTCTCTCAAAATACATATCGGGTTCTCTGGGATTCTTTTGGAGCAGCTTTTCAATAAAGAGGTAATAGATGCATGTCGAAAGATCATTGATATTCCCTTAATGCTGAACGGATATCGAGAGTCGAAAAACATTGAAATTATCGGAATGGGGTATTCCCACCCCATTTTCCCCCTGATTCCATACGAGGATTGGGACTCTCAGGTGTTGCAGGGCAAAGAGATAGTCAAAGAGGTGTTTGGGCAGGAACCGAAAGGATTTTGCCCCTCGCCGACCGGTTTTTGCCTCGATATGATACCTGTTCTCAAAAAACACGGATATGAATATGTCGTTCTGGACAAATCATTGTCAAAATCAGGACCAAAAAGGGTGGCAAAGGACCGGCACGGGCAGGAGCGATACTCCTCAATTGGAAATATAGCTTATCATGGGAATGAAATCGGTGCTGTGATCCTGGGTAAAAGTTTCGATTACAGTCGGGAAGTCGAATTTTCAGCAGATGGTCATGGCATACGTTCCTGTGCCTGCGGCTCCTGCGGGCAGAGAAATCCACTCATTGCAGATTGGCTTCTTATCGATGATCTGATCTGCCAGAAAATTTATGGCCTGCCTGAAGATGCTGAATTCTGGGGGGGGCGTTTTTCCCCTTATGTAGAGCGAATGTTCAAGACTGATCTTGGAGTAAGAAGTGTGTTTCTCAGGGATCTTATGCATGACTGGAAAGTACGTCACCTCATATCTGTTCAGATGGACGATCGCGTAACGGACTCCCCCCCTGAAGTGTGGGATGACAGGTGTGCCCTGGCTGAGCGGCGCAGAGTACTTGATGCGGTTCGACAATTCAGCCGGAATTATCATGAGTTGAAATCGGCTTTGCTGAAAAAGGGAGATCGCAGCCTTAGCCAGGAATATGTAACGGGCCTTTTGGAAAAAGCCCACCAGTGGCTGCTTCGGTCTCAGACCGGCTGCTTCTTTTCAGAAAATGGCCGCTGGGTGGCCAGCCTCTATGAAAATATCAAGCCCGGTCTCATTCTTCTCAAGGAAGTAAAACGTCAGGTATTATAAAAAAATGGACAACAGGTTTTTTGGCATTCAATCACAATGGCATTAACCTTAGTTATTCCCGCAAAGGCTTAGAATTCAGGGGCAATCGTTATCCCAATCACAAAAAACCGGATTTTCTCCTATACAGGTAGAGGAATAGTATGCAACGGGCAACAGTCAGAACATGTCTCAGCCAGGAAAAAAAAGATATTCCCTGCTCTTCTCTCCAGGGATGGACATCTCCCTTGCTGCTTTTGCTTGAGGTTGACCCATGGCATTTGTATGTCTACTGGGAAGTATCGCCGGAAGATTTGCTTGCGATAGCTGAACGATGCAAAGATATCCTCCGAAAAGCTCAACTCACCTTAAGGGTTTATGAGGGAGAATGGCCGGGAGAGAAGCAGCCTGTCCCCTGCTTTGATATTCCAGTCCAGGGATGGAAGAATGACTGGCAGGTTGAAGTGTCTCGCCCCGATAACTCCTACTATGCAGAATTGGGGCTGAAAACTTCACCAGCGGGGGAGTTTTACCTGATCAGTCGGTCAGATGTCATGAGAACGCCAAAAAATACCGTCTCTCCTCTTCACCCTGTGCAGTGGATGGAAGTTCTAGGAGAATTTGAACACATCCGTATGATCGGCATCGAGGAGGCAGACCCCCTTAAGGGATTCTTGCCTCAAACTCAGAGAAATCGCAGACAGCCGCTTCAATCTGCCATCAGTCAAAAAATGGTTGAAGATTATTACCGGTCTCAAAAATGGCTGCACAAATCAGTGGAGCAGGGGGAGAAAGAGGAATCGGGCTGTTCCCCTGCCCTGAGGAAAGAGGCGGGGAAAGAACCGGAGGTTTTTACCCCTGAACATTTCATCAATCCTGTTCCCGGGACAGGTTCATCCCAGGACGATGGCAGAAGCTTTTTATCCTTGAGCAGTCACGCGCTCATATCAGAATCGCCCGGCAGCCTGAGCAGTTATCCGGGCTTGAGCAGTTATCAGGCTTTGAGCAGTTATCAGGCTTTGAGCAGTTATCCGGGATCAAGCAGTTACTCCAGTTTGAGCGGCGGTCGTCTTTCGGAAAATCTCTCCCCGCATGAGCCTCTTGGAAGGGAATTCCTCCATGGCGATCTTTTTCAGTGTGAACTTGATCTTGTAATCTATGGGAAGGTCCAGCCAGGGGCGGTTCTGTTTATCGACGAGGAAATCGTTGCGGTTCAGCCTGACGGGACTTTTTCCTGGCGACTGAATCTTGGCCAGGGAGGCCGGTATTGGATTTCTTTGCGGGCTGTTTTGCCAGGGGGGAAAGAGATCCTGGAATCTATCCCCTGCTGGATTCAGAGAATCAGGGAGAGTGCAGATTAAATGGAACCGCGGGCCTTGTTTTGTCTGGTTCTTCATGCGCATCTTCCCTTTGTGCGGCATCCGGAACAGAGCGGATGCCTGGAGGAGCGATGGCTTTTCGAGGCCATCAACGAGTGTTACCTTCCCCTGCTTCAGGTGTTTGATACCCTGGTCAGGGAAAACGTCGATTTTCGCCTTACCCTGAGCTTAAGCCCTACCCTCATGGCCATGCTCGATGATCTTCTGCTTCAGGAGCGGTTTATCCGCTATCTGGACA
This sequence comes from bacterium, assembly GCA_040752695.1. Taxonomy (GTDB): domain Bacteria; phylum SZUA-182; class SZUA-182; order DTGQ01; family DTGQ01; genus DTGQ01. The sequence continues at coordinate 80,925 of JBFMGO010000009.1, read as the reverse complement.
AGCTTATCGAACTGGCAGAAAAGGAAGTAAAAAGGAATAGACTCAACCGGGAGTTACTCCCCTTATCGGCCATGTATTATGAGAAGTTCCTGACGAATAAAACCCTTTTCCAGGAGGTGTACCGGCAAAATCTCCTTCAGGCATTTGGGCGGTTTCAGAAGCTGGGAGTTTTGCAGATCATTACCAGTACGGCGACGCATGGGTTTTTGCCTCTTTTAAAAATGAATCCTGTCTCGGTGCGGGTTCAGATCGAAGTGGCCATGGAATATTATCAAACCTTTTTTGGAAGTCCTCCGTCCGGTATATGGCTGCCTGAATGCGGATATTACCCGGGGCTGGATGAAGTGCTGCGATCGTATGGATTGCGATTCTTTTTTTTGGATACCCACGGGTTGCATTTTGCTCACCCTCAGCCCAGGTACTCGGTCTATGCCCCTGTCTATTGCCCTTCGGGAGTGGCTGCTTTTGGCAGGGATCAAAAGTCCGCCCGGCAGGTCTGGAGCAGTCAGGAAGGGTATCCTGGCGATCCGGATTACCGGGAGTTTTACCGTGATGTGGGACACGATCTTGATTATGAATATATCCGGCCTTACCTTCATCAGGATTTGAGAGTGGATATCGGCATTAAGTATTACCGTATCACTGGTTCCTCAACAGGGCACAAGGATTTTTATCATCCGGGGAAAGCCCTGGCCAAAGCCCGTGAACATGCCTGGGATTTCTTTCGAAGCCATGAGAATCACGGCCTTTCAGTGGTCCGGAAGATGGACCGGCCTCCTCTTTTCATCGCTCCTTACGATGCGGAGCTCTTTGGTCATTGGTGGTACGAGGGGCCTGACTGGCTCAATTTTCTGATGAGGGAGTGTGCCGCTCATAAAGGCTCGCTGCGTATGATCACCCCATCGGAATACCTGGAAGAATATCCCGTTAATCAAGTCGCCCTGCCCGCCGCTTCCAGTTGGGGCTGGAAGGGGTACAATGAGATATGGCTGAGCGGCGATAATAAGTGGATCTATGCACCGCTTTACAAGGCCGCACAATCCATGGAATTTCTGGCAGCCAGATTTGCAGGCGTCAATGGCGAGGTGCGAAGGGCATTGAATCAAGCCTGCCGGGAACTCCTCCTGGCACAGGGGAGTGATTGGGCCTTCATTATCCACAATAAAACGACGGTCCAGTACGCCACAAGACGCACGATCTCCCACCTTGAAAGGTTCAATCGAATCTGCCAGCAGGTCATGTCCGGGACCATCGATCTGGATTGGCTGCAATCGATTGAAAGTATGGACAACCTGTTTCCCGATATGAAATTTGAAACCTACCGAACAGCAGATTGACGCCCCGGTAAAGATCTCCCCCTTCTTGGCTTTTCCCCTATCGCGTGACCTGTCCCTGGCAGCGCTGATCGAGCCAGGCCTGAAATTCCCGGTTGTCGAAAGGAGCACATCCCAGGCTGTTTCGCCATACCTTCGGGCTTTCCATGCACAGGTACAAGAAGCAGTGTGGTGCCTTTTGCCGTATCCAATAGGCCATTTTTGCATAGATTTCCTGGCGCAGGACTTCAAGATAGCGCATCTTCCCGTCAAGACCCTGGATAAACTCCTCGTAGATAATCCGGCTTCTGTGAAACTTTTCCTGAATGGCAGCTTTTAGTTTTGGCATATAGCGAAAGCAGCCCAGGCTGATCCAGGTAATAGCCGAGGGTTTGATCATGGTAAAAAGCAGCTCGATAGTTTTTTGGTAATCCTCCTCCCATCCGGGATAGAAAATAACGGGATCGAAGTGAAAGGCCAGCCGGTAGCCCCAGCCCTGGCATTTTTGCGCAGCCAAAAGGCGCTCCTCTATGGAAGGGGCACCGGGCTCTTCTTCACGGACAACCCGCGGGGAGTTCAGCGACCAGGCAACGATGGTTTTCCCCCTGTGTTCAAGCCCCTGCAGGTTATGAACATTGGTGGTCTTGGTCTTCAATTCCAGGAAGGCATTTTTCTGATTCGCAAAAGAGGGGACAATTACTTTTGTCAACTCGCTTAAGGGGTCCAGAACCAGACTGTCGGTGAATTCCCCAGTGCCGATGCGGAAAATGGTTGTGGGGTATTGAGAAAAGAGCGCATCCAGCTCTTGGAGCATTTCCTCCACATTGGCATGCACAACCATGGCCGGGTGATCCAGATAGGATTGCAAAATGCAGTAGGTGCAGGCCAGCGGGCAGTTTAGGCCGATATTCAAGATCTTGTACTGACAGCAAAGATAATGCAGTGTACCAGGGCAGGGTTTATAGAAATTCCCCTGATAATGAGCTATTACCAGGTCCTTGCAGGTCAGGTGGTTGAGGGAATCCTTGTCAACTCTGCGATACTCTACGGGGATGGAAGGAGCATTTCGAATGATGTTCTCTGTCAGGGCACTGGAGCGGACCTTCGGATCGATTATGATTTTTTCAGGCAGATAGAAAGGCATGATGAGCTAAGATTGAATATAGTCCTTGAAGTTTTTTTTCTTTACCAGCCGGTTTAAAAAGTCAAGTTCCTGCTCCAACTCGGCAAGGTCGGCAAATTTCAGTTCAAATTTATAGTTTCCATGCTCAAAGTTATGCGGCGGATACAGTTCAAGGCGCTCCGGCAGATGAAGCTCTTTTTTCCCCGCGGCAAACTCCTCTTCGAGGGCGGTCAGACGGGGATATCGGCCGGTCCGGAAAAAAAGCCGGACTAAGCCTGCTTTTTGGCGCAGATCCCTGTCACTGGCCAGGATTTCCCGGAGCGACGGCTGGCCCAGCAGTTCTTCAAAAGATACGCCGTCGCGGTACGCGATTTCCTGCACATACTCCAGAATCTCAAACTGCTGGCTCAGGGTGAATGGCAACTGGCGTAAAAAACGGTACACTAAGAGCCGTGAAGCTGAGGGCAGCTTAAGCAGTCTCCAGCCAAGCTGGGGATCGGCCACACCTTCTGACAGATCATAAGCGATCTCTTCTTCAAGCTCTGCAAGGCCACTGATCCGGTCAAACACTTTCCTGTGCGGAGAAAGCCCGATGCGGGGGAGAAGATCTTGAATAATAACATCTTCGGCAAGAAAAACCTTTAATCTTTGGATAATTCCGGCCTGCTCCATAATAGTGGGCTTATGGTGGCTCAGAAAAATCGAGAGGCTGAATTGATAGACTAAAGAAAAGTCCATGGCCGAAGGAATGTCCTGACAGGGGATAGCGGTCCAGCCGAGCGACTGGCAGGCCAGAAGTCGCCGAACGCCGTGGATGATAAACACTCTCCCATCATTCTCCTGGACGATTAAGGGGGAAAAAAGGCCATACTGCCGGATCGAGGCTGCCAACTCCTCCAGGTGAACGAAACTGCCCGTCTGCTCCTCGATGGGACCGGCAGGTTTATCGCTCCGGAAAGGGGGGCGGCAGGGATAGCGGATGATGTAAGGCTGATGATGGAAGTCGAAGTTTTTCAATTCAATGAGCCGGGATGTGAAGGGGATGTGACAATCATTCACACTCAGGTGCTCCTGATATTTTACTTCAACAGCATTATTTTCAACAGCATTATTATCGTTATCGTACACCTTTTTTTCTCTCCGTAATGAGGAAAACCCTCAACTCCCTTGCTGACTAAGTTAATAACTTCTTGCCATTATTTCCTCATTATACATTCTCCTGTCGGGAATTCACAAGGAAATACGAGAGGTTGTTTCATTTTTCAGTCCTTTTTTCCGGGCTCTGTCGAAACCGGCTTTCCATGCTTATATCTTAACTCCTTCGGTGAGCTTCTTAAAATCACGTTTTCAGCGTTAGATCAAGGAAGTGATCCGATGCGAGCACTATCTCAAACAGGGCTTCGTCTCTTACGGCCTCTAGACGAGAGGGAATCGTGAGAAAGAAAGCTGCCTCCTCATCCTTGCGGTGCTTGAGGCATCCGCGAGCGTATATCTGGCACTTTCTCTTTAATTCCTCCCTGACGGACTCGCCTTGAGAGTGCGTCAGGGTTCCTTGAGCCAGAATTTTTATGAGGGCCTTGATCCGAAGTTTATCCAGGCCGACGAATTTTTGAGAAAGCTGGTCCTTGTGACCGCCCCTTTTAATGATCAGACGCTCTTCCAGGTAGCCGATTGGATATTTGCACCCGATGCGAAGCCACAGATCATAATCCTCGCAGGCGGGAAAGGACTCGTCAAAAGAGCCGGTCTTGTCCAGAACCGTTCTGGTTATTATGACCGACGACGGGCTGATGAGACAAAGAGGTAGCAATTTTTCAAAGATATTACCGGAAAACTTTTGATGTTTTATCTTCTGGTTCAGCCAGATTCCATCTCGCAGCCAGACCTCACCGGTGTAACAAACCTGATAGTCCGGATGCATGTGCAAGAAAGCAACTTGAGCGGATAATTTCCTTTTCTTCCATAGGTCATCGGAATCCAGAAAACAGACAAATTCCCCTGAGGAATGGGCAAGTCCTGTATTTCTGGCTGCGCTGATCCCCCGGTTATGGCTATGCTGAATGTAGAGGAGGTGATGGCGGTATGGTCGAACTCGTTTCGGTGTGTCATCGCAAGAGCCATCGTCTATAACCAAAAGTTCAAAATCCCGGTAATCCTGGAACAGGACACTCTCGATAGCTTCATGGAGGATATGTCCTCGATTATAGGTAGTGAGGATCACACTGATTGCGGGCATAACTGAGATTACACTGCAGGGTTACTCCCTCTTACTGTCACTTACCTGGTAATTTGTTCTGTGCATTTCGGTATCGGCCCGATGGGCAGCAAGGGCTATGGCTACGGCATCGATTTTTTGACTTAATTCTTCTTTTCCCTTTTTCATTTCTTGTTCCAGGTTAATCTGCTGCTTTTCCAGGTTAGCCTGCCGTTTTTCCAGGTTAGCCTGCCGCTTTTCCAAACCAGCCTGTCGCTTTTCCAGGTTGATCTGTCCTTTTTCCAGCTTCAGGGTTATCGATTCCAACTTGTCTACCCTTGCGGCAAGCTTTATCTGGCCTATCTCAAGACGGTCGATTTTCTCGTTCAACCCCTTTTCAAGGCGATCGATTTTTTCGCTCAATGCTTGATGGCCTTCTACTACAATATCCAGCTTATGCTGAAAATCCTCAGCCAGGATACCCATGTTACGCTGAAAATCTCTGGCTAAAGTATCTGTTTTACGCTGAAAGTTTTCAGTCAAAGTATCCGTTTTACGCTGAAAATCCTCAGCCAGGATACCCATGTTACGCTGAAATTCTTCGGCCAGAATTTCCGTCTTGCGCTGGAATTTTTCTGATACGGCATCTATTGCGATATTTATCTGGCGAGTAAAGATATCCTCGATCTGTTTTATATCATCCGCATTCATAATTGCTTATCCTTAAATTCGGTGGTCCCCTCCTGCTGATGTATGGAGAGCATGCGTTTGAGATGGAGAAGATGTTTGTGACCAAGACAGGAAGAGATAATAACAAATACTACTATTTTGGATTATATTTTGTCAACTTTGAACCGGAGGTGTCGGCAATTTATAAAAAATGAGAATTGCTGCAAGGGATCGAAAAGACATTTTCTCAACAGATGTCTTGAACCGTATTGTCCTGGAATATTTTTTTACAGGAGAATCTTGGTGAAAGTCGTTTAATATGCTAAAATATAGTAATACAAAAACCCGAAGGGTAGTGGTTGAAGTAAAAGGGCATCTGTACATTGAATGATACGGAATTGACAGGTGTCAGGAAAGAATGAGGCGGGAGGAACTCACTTTAGATAGTGGCTAAATCCCCTGAGGACCCTTTCTCAGTGCATTTTTGTCTTGACAGATATGGAAACTTATCTATAATGAAGATTTTATAAAAGCGGTATTCTGCCTAAGTTAAAAATAATCAATGCGAATGAAAATTGGTGAGTGGAATGGTGATCGGTAATCATATTCAAGATATTTACATTGATCGGGAACAGGCGAAAAATGAAAAAATCCTGGTGGTAGAGGACAACGAGGATATTTTGAAGCTCTTGCGAGGTATGCTCAAATCCAAAGGGTATCGGGTGGTTGCTGCTGAAAATGGGGATGAAGCATTGCAAATGGTCAAGGATGAGGAGCCTCATCTGGTCCTTTTGGATTTATCGCTCCCCAAGATTGACGGCTACAGTGTATGCAGGATGCTCAAGGAGTCAGAGAACACTCGATATATTCCCATTATTATCGTCACGTGCAAATCCAGCATCCAGGAAAAGATCATGGGGCTGGAATTGGGGGCGGACGATTACATTGTGAAGCCTTTTTGCCGGGAGGAGGTCTTAGCCAGGGTAAAGTCATTGCTCAAATTGCGTAATCTGCACTACCGGCTGATTCAGGCTGAAAAGCTGGCTACATTGGCCCAGGTAGCGGTAAGCGTTAATCACGAGATTAACAACCCGTTGTGTGCCATATCCGCGAATGCGGAAATCATCAAGATGATGCTGGATAAAGGGATCGAAGTTGACAGAATGAATGCCAAGGTTGAAGCCATCCTTGGCGAGGTTGACCGCATCAAAAGGGTAATTGAAAAGCTGTCCAAGGCTACCAAAGTTGTCAGTATGGAATACATTGCAGGAATCCAGATGCTTGATATTGATCATTCAATCGAGCGCATTGGAGATGAGGACACGGAATACAAGGGATAATCCTGCATATACTTTCTTTTCAGGAAATAAGACCGTGGTGCTTGACTTTAGAAGGTCTGCATTATAGACTAATTATATAAAAAAAGATATAAAAGCATAACTAAGATTTGGAAGAGGATATTAAGTGTTTGATAATTTATCAGACAGACTCCAGACAGTTTTTAAAAAGCTCCGTGGCTATGGAAAGCTTACCGAGACAAACATTCAGGAGGGCTTGCGTGAAGTAAGGCTGGCCTTGCTGGAAGCCGACGTTAACTACAAGACGGTCAAGGAGTTTATCGAGAAAGTAAAAGAAAAAGCCATTGGTGATCAGGTACTCAAAAGCCTGGCTCCGGGTCAGCAGGTAATCAAGATCGTTCATGAAGAAATGATCGCTCTCATGGGTGGCGAGCATAAAAAGCTGTCCCTCTCTGCCCAGCCGCCGACGAGTATCATGCTGTTGGGGCTTCAAGGCTCAGGGAAAACCACTACCGCTGCCAAGCTGGCGCATCTTTTTACCAAGGAAAAGCGCAGGGTTCTTCTTGTGGCCGCCGATCCTTACCGGCCTGCGGCTATAGAGCAATTGTCGGTCCTCGGTCAACAACTGGGAATTGCGGTATATACCGACAAGGAGACGAAGGATGCAGTAAAAATTTGCCAGGATGCTCATCAGGTCGCCCGTTCCGGCGGATATAATTTTATGATTCTGGACACGGCGGGAAGGCTGCACATCGATGAGGATCTTATGCAGGAGCTCAGGGAGATCAAAAGAACCGTAGCACCGCAGGAAGCGATTCTTGTGGCGGATGCCATGACTGGCCAGGATGCGGTTAATATTGCCAAATCCTTCGATCAGCAGATTGGGATTGACAGTGTCATTCTGACCAAGATTGACGGTGATGCCCGGGGCGGAGCTGCGCTGTCGATTCGGGCTGTCACCGGAAAGCCGATCCGGTATGTCGGGACAGGTGAAAAGATCGAAGCACTCGAGCCGTTTCATCCGGATCGAATGGCCTCGCGGATCCTGGGAATGGGAGATGTCCTCTCCTTAATTGAGAAAGCGCAGGCTGCCTATACTGAGGAAAAGGCCAAAGATCTGCGGAAGAAAATTGCCAGAGATGCATTCACGCTCGAAGACTTTCGTGATCAGCTCAAGCAGATCAGAAAGTTGGGACCCCTGGAGCAGGTTATTGGCATGATTCCCGGTGCGAAGAAAATTGCTAAAAAGACGGATCTTAAGGCAGATGAAAAAAAATTGATTCAAATTGAAGCAATCATCAATTCCATGACGATGGAAGAGCGGAACAATTCGGAATTGATTAACGGAAACAGAAAAAAAAGGATTGCTCGGGGAAGTGGTACTTCGGTACAGGACGTCAACCAGGTATTATCGCAGTTTACCCAGATGCAAAGAGCATTGAGGCAGATGAAGAAAATGGGAATGATCCCTGGCTTTGGCGGAAATCCATTTAAAAAAAAGAGGAGGTGAATTGTTTGGCGCTTCGGATACGGCTGGCTCGACTGGGAGCGAAAAAACGGCCATTCTACAGAATCGTGGTTATAGATTCCAGAAGGTGCCGCAGTGGCGAATACCTGGATCTGATAGGAAACTATGACCCTTTGAAAGATCCGGCGGAGATCAGAATCGATACGGAAAAAGCTGTCTCTTGGATGCATAAAGGGGCAATACCATCTGACACGGTAATGCAGATATTTAACAAACGAGGAGTAATCTAGTTGCATTGTAATCTCCAAATTCAAATGGGGAGTTATTAATTTACGGAGGTAGGAAAATGGGCATGAAGGAATTAATTGAAGATATCGCTAGAGCACTGGTTGATTATCCTGAGGAAGTTAGTGTGACTGAGGTCGATGGTGAACGGACTACCGTGCTGGAGTTAAGAGTTGCCAAAACTGATCTGGGAAAGGTGATCGGGAAGCAGGGCCAGACCGCTCGGGCCATGCGAACGGTTCTGAGTGCTGCGGCTACCAAAATTGGAAAGAGGGCGGTTTTGGAGATTCTCGAATAGGTTTTCAAGAGAGTCTCACCCATGGGAAGATGACGGACTTTATCCAGATTGGCAAGATTGTCGGCACCCACGGATGTAAGGGGGAGGTTAAGGTTTATCCTTTGACTGATTTTCCGGAAAGGTTTCTCTCGCTGAAGGAAATTATTCTTTTGACTCCCCAAAAAAGCCTTGGTGTCGAGAAGGTGCGGTTTCATAAGACGTTCGTCATCATGAAACTTGAGGGATACAACACCATGAGTGAGGCGCAAGAGCTAAAAGGGTGCTTAATCGGTATCCCACAAGAGCAGGTATACCCCCTGGGGGAGGATGAATACTACTATTTCCAGCTCATAGGCATTGACGTTTATACGGAGGAGGGAGTCTATTTAGGACTGGTGAAAGATATCTTCCCAACGGGCAGCAATGATGTTTATGTGGTAAAGGATGATCAGAAGGAATATCTTATCCCGGCCGTTAAAGACGTTGTTAAAGAAATAAATCTGGAAAGAAGAAGGATTACCATCCATCCGTTGAAAGGATTATTGAACCTCTCTGATGCTCTTTGATATTATTACGATATTCCCGGAAATGATTCATGGGGTCATACAAAAGAGTATTGTCAGAAGAGCCCAGGATAAGGGACTGGTGAGTATAAGGGTTCGTAATCTGCGGGATTTCTCTGAGGATAAGCATCATAAGGTTGATGATGTTCCCTTTGGGGGCGGACCCGGTATGGTGCTCAAGGCCGGACCCTTGCATCGGGCCGTGAAGGCCATAACTCAGGAAAATTCGACGGCACGGAGAATATACCTGACACCGGATGGCAAAATTTTCAATCAAGAAATGGCCAGGGATCTGGCCCGGGAAAGTCATCTGGTACTGGTATGCGGCCATTACGAGGGTATTGATCAAAGGGTTCGGGACACTTTGATTGATGATGAAATTTCTATCGGTGATTATGTCCTGACCGGAGGAGAACTTCCCGCCCTCGTTTTGCTGGACGCTGTGGTCAGGTTAATTCCCGGAGCACTGGGATCTGAGGAATCTTTAGAGATCGAATCTTTCTCGGATCATATGCTGGATTACCCTCAATATACACGACCAAGGGTTTTTGAAGGTATGGAAGTACCACAGATCCTGCTTTCCGGACATCACGAAGAGATCCGAAAGTGGAGGCGCAGGCAATCCCTTTTGCATACTTTGAGGAGAAGACCGGACTTATTCAGGCAGATAGCCTTAACCGCTGAGGATAAAGATCTCCTGAGGGATTCTTGATGCGAGATGGGTCATGTATTTCTATCGGGCTTCTTCACTACCCTGTATATAACAAAAACAGGGAGGTTGTTACCAGCTCAATAACCACTTCCAGCCTTCATGATATTTCGAGAACGGCCAGAACGTTTGGAGTCGAGAATTTTTACATCATAACCCCGATAGTGGCCCATCAGCAGTTGATGGAACGACTGGTCATGCATTGGCAGGTGGGTTATGGAGCCCAATACAATCCAACCCGCCGGGATGCTCTTTCGAATGTTTCGCTCGTGAACAGCCTTGGAGAATGCCTTCAAGATCTGAAAGAAAAATACCAAAAAAATCCTGTTACCATTGTAACGTGCGCCCGATCGCATAAAAATACTATTTCGTATCGTGATCTGCGTGTGAAAATAGAAAGGGATTGTCAGGTATATCTCATTATCTTCGGAACAGGCTGGGGAATTGAAAAAAGCCTGATTGAGGCCATGGATTTTACCATAGAACCAATCTATGGTTACGGGGGGGAGGGAAATTACAATCACCTCTCCGTAAGAGCTGCGGTGGCTATAATTCTGGATAGATTAATCAACGAAAACAGGTAAAAGGTAGAAGCGACATGAATAATATTTTGGATACATTGGAACAAGAAAAGGTAAGAAAAGATATCCCCGGTTTTGGGCCTGGCGATACGGTGAAGGTGTATATTAAACTCATCGAGGGTGATCGGGAAAGAATTCAGGTCTTCGAGGGAGCGGTTATCCGCATTCGACGGGGCAGTATCCGCTCTACATTTACCGTAAGAAAAACCTCTTACGGAGTGGGAGTAGAAAGAACCTTGCCGCTGCATTCTCCCATTATTCATAAAATTGAAGTAACCCGAAGGGGCAAGGTCCGCCGGGCAAAATTGTATTACATGAGGCAACTGGCTGGCAAGAGAGCCAGAATCAAAGAAAAAAATACGAGGTAGTCAAAAGGTAATTGATGGTTTGAAGGTGCCGGTTCGTACATTCCAACTTGGGAGGAAAGGTGAGCGGATAGCGGTTCGACTCCTGAAATCGTTGCAACTGTCTATCCGTGAACTCAATTTTCGCTGCTCCTTTGGAGAAATCGATATTATTGCCGAAGATAAGGGTGTGATTGTTTTTGTAGAGGTAAAAACCCGAAGCAATGCGAATTACGGTTTGCCGGAAGAAGCGGTCGACTATTCCAAACAGAAAAAACTCTCCCAGGTGGCCCTTTTCTATCTTCAGAAGGAGCAGTTAGAAGATAGAATGTGTCGGTTCGATGTCATCTCTATTATCATGAAAAAGAATAAAATCGAAAGGGTTGCCCATATCATAGATGCTTTTTCGGCATGAATGAAAGGAAAAAGGCCAAAAGGAGTACATTTCGGCGTAGGACTACTGTGTTGGCTTTAAAGGGCATTAATTGACTGTCAGGAGAAGTCGCCTGCAACGGTTTATCATGCTATATGATTGATCCCTCCCTCAATGAGTTACCCGGCAAATCATCTGCTCCTTAGGTTTATTTTATTGGCTTTATAAATGCAAAGGTATTATACTATTATAATGATTCGTAATCCTCTTCTATTGTTCCTTGCTCTTGCGTAAATTTGGCCTAAATGTATACTTAGGAGTATTCAGGGAAAAGTATTGTTTGAAATTAAAGAAAGCCGGATGGCCCGGCGAGTGTATTTTATCGCGGAAATTCGCATGCAATAAATACTAAGGTTACATATCTTTGAATATCTTTCATTATCATTAATCAATGATAATCAACTTGAGGAGAGTAGGGATGAAAGATAAACCTCTATATATCGTTTGGGTTTGTTGTGCTGTTGTATTCCTCGTTCAATTGGCCGGGTCGATGGGTTTGGCGCAAGGAGCCGCTCCCTTAGGGATCGATCCTTTTGTGTATTTATCCGATCCCAATAAGAATCAAACCGATATACCGGTATCAAAGGTCATTACCATTACCTTTACGGCACCCATGGATCCTAATTCCACTACCGATGCGTTCTATTTTTATGCCGAGGGAACCGACCCGGAGCTTGACAATCTCAAGGAAGAGGAAAACATGGACATCAATAATAACATCCTGGTTTTTGATCCCTCCTTCGATCTGCAGCTCGGAACGACCTATTGGATCAAGATTAAATCAACAGCTATGGACGAGGACGGGCACCATCTGGACGGAGACATGGACGGCACCGGCGGGGAAGCGGGTGACGACGACTGGAAGATAAGGTTTACGACCGAGGGCCAAAATACCCCTCCTCCCGAGGGAAAACATTGGAGTAGTATCTATAGCCAAAGTCAGGGTGATCTTTTGGGTAAAGTGAGCTGTCTGGCCGTTGACAGCCGGGACCGGTTGTGGATAGTGACCAAGGATGTCAGTAGTATCTATTGCTTTGATGGCAGCACTTTCGAGGATAAAACTCCCATGCTTCCCTATCAGATCAGTGACTTCCCCTGTATAACGATCGACTCCCAGGACCGGGTATGGGTAGGGCTCGATATGAACGAACCGAGCGAGCCAGACATTCCCAGATTAGCCAAATGGGAAAATGATGCCTGGCAGACGATTACCGCCCAAGCACTCGACCTTGGATCGAATAGTGCTATCATCAAAATAGCCGCAGATTCCCAGAACGATATCTGGATTGCTACCAACGATGGTTTTGTTTTCGAGTTTTGCGGCGACCAGGTCGTCAATTATCCTCCGATCCAGGATCTCCCGGCAGATAGTATTACCTCGCTGACAGTCGACCATGAAGATAATGTCTGGGTTGGGACAACCTTTTTTGGAGTTTACCAGATGGCCAGTGGCGCGAATACCTGGAAAGAATATTCCTACGCAATTCCCTTGGCCCGGAACAGGTCTTTGGGAAATGTTAACTATAATATCATGGATATGAGCGCTGATTCGGACGGAAGATTATGGATTGGTACGAGCAATGGGCTTCTTAAGCTGGAACCGGGAGTCGGGTTGTCTGGTACATGGACACACTATGCGCATGATGACGATACGGCTCCCATGGATCCCAACTCCATACCGGGGAACTTTGTGACTGCTCTGGCTGTCAGTCAAGACAGCGGCATTGTCTGGACAGGCACTACGGACGGGTTAGGGCGATTTGACGTGGAAAAAAATACATGGAAAAATTTCGCAGCTGAAGATACGAATACGTTATCGACACAAAGAATCAAAGCCGTGGCGATAAATTCCCGGGGGGAAGTCTGGATCGGTACGGACGACGGTCTGGTAATGCGCGATGAGGTCAGTCCTTACGTGGTGGCGCAGGAGTGCTATCCCGCCAATCATGCCAGGGTGGACACTTCCGTGAAGATCAGGATCACCTTTAGTGAACCTATGAAGATTGAGAAAACCAGAAGCGCCTTTACCCTGAAGGATAATAATCAGAACACGATAGAAGGAACGTTTTCCTGGTCCAGCGATAAAAGAACCATGGAATTTACGCCCATACAAAGTGCTGTGAAAACAAACCAGACCTATATTATATCAATGAAGACTTCGGCTGTGGACCTTGCAGGTAATCCACTTTCAGAAGAATATAAGGTTTATTTTTCTACCAGTAACAGTCAATCAGTAGCAGGGAGTGGTGTTGACTTGAGCGGCAGCGGCTGTTTTATTAATGCATCGGGAACCCAGGCCAGATCCTGGCTCTGGCGGATCATTAAATCTGTATTTTAATATGTAAAACATTTTTATTCTCAGTGCATTGCGGACTTTGGGACCATAATCGAGTAGTTTCAGGACGCTCCGAGGAAAGGAAAGGGGTTTATCGCTGAGCAGTTGTTGTACAAGATCAATTCCGTGAGACGAGGCAATCGTTTCAGTGACTGTGGGCTCTAAGATTACGGATCCGCGGTTATAACCTGCTGTAAATATGAACATGAGACAAAGAGCGAGGTTTGAGTCTTCTTTTTATAAGCGGGCTTGGCCTCGTTTTTGTTATTAATCTTTCATCATTTTGGATAACGAGAGGGGCCAACTGTATGAGTAGGCGAAAAAATACCTGTCTTTTTCTGATTCTTGTCTCTGTTTTCCTTCTGGTTTTTACTTTTTGTCCAAAGATTAAGGCAGCAGGTTATCTGAATATCTGCACCGAGAGTGGTTTGCAGTTTTACCCGGCCTCAGCATGGAATCAGAATAAGTCCGAGTATCTGGCTGTCTGGTATAGCACTCAGAGTCCGGATCAGGGTATTTACGGCGTTCGCCTCGATCCCAACGGAGTCCCCAAGGGAAGCTCATCTAAAATTGCCTCCACCCAGGGAAGTATCCAGTGTAAACCCAGGGTGGCCCTTAATCCGGATAAAAACCAGTATCTGGTCACCTGGCATGATCAAGACACGGATAATACATCAGCCATTTATGCCTCTCTCGTGTCACTTTCCGGAGGAGGGGGAATAACATCATCTCCTCTATCGGGCATTAAAAAGGCCAAGGAAAAACCGACCTACCCCAAGGCTGCCTGGAACGGCGAGCAGTTTCTGATCGTCTGGTATGACTATAACGGCGAGGCTACGCCTGATCTTCCGAGTGCAGACATATACGGGGTTCGAATCGGTTCGAATGGCAATATCTTAGATCCCAATGCTCTTGCCATCTGCACGGCTGCCTCATCCCAGAAAGATCCGGTGGTTACGGGCTACTCAAGGACAGGGGACGGAGGCTCGACAGAAAGAGGGTGGCTGGTGGCCTGGGTCGATGAGAGGGACTCATCTTCAGGGAAAGATATCTATGCTGCCCTGATCAAACAGAGGACCGACGGTACGGCTTCCATCGAGGAGAGCTTTCCCGTCTGCAGGGCGGAGAAGGCTCAGGAATATCCGGATGTTACGACTGGTCAGCAAGGCTTTTTCATTGTCTGGCAGGATGGAAGGTATAAGGATACACAAGACAGCACAGGAGCTCAAATCGGTAATTTCCTTTGTGGTGCCCGCATTTCCTCTGATGGCCGGGTATTGTTAACTCCCTATGGACTTACAGAAATTCCTATCACCAGGCTCATTCCGTATGAGGGAATGGTGCAGAGTACGATGCCGGCTGTGGCTTCCATTAAAAACAACTACCTCGCAGTCTGGGATTATCGAGGTACGGTGTATGGGGCCAGGATCTCTCTGGAAGGGGATCTTTTGGATCTGGATCTTCAGAGTGGAGTGCCAAAGCCCCTGACCTTAAGCGATCCAGGCAAGTATGCTCAGATGGCCTCTCTTAGCGGCAATGAATCGGGCAGGAACACTTTAATTACCTGGATGGGGAAAGAGTCAGCCCAGAGTCAGGATATTGACATTGCCGGAGTTGTCTATACTTTGCCCGCCTCGCCTCGCCTGGAATGGCCGAGTGGAAAAACCGAAGGAGTCAGTCCGAATCAGGGAGAAGGTGGCTCTGAATTTACCTTTCAGGTGAATTATGTCAAGGGAGAAGGTGGAGGAGATGAACCGATCGACGGGCGCTTGGTGGTTGACCTTAACCACAATGGAGTCAATGAAGGAAACGAAATCTTCAGCCCGGAAAAAACAGGTAGTACTACTTACCAAAAGAAGATCAAGATTTTGTTTGATGGTGATCCAGATGATCCCAATAGTTGTATACTCAATTACCGCTTTTATTTCCGGGACGAATATAACACGGCCGAAGGGGAACCCACCAGGGATCATCCGGTAAAAATACTCCCGCATGGTGAAGTGCCTGTGCTTTCCTTCCTGGGGGAAGGAAACTATCTTCATGGCGGGGTCGATCCTGACAGCAGCAAGGACGAGACGGAGTTCACCTTCAAGGTCAAGTATCAGGATGCAGGCAACGAAGCTCCCAAAAAGTACCAGGTATGGATAGACATAAATGGTGATGCGGTCTTTTCAGACAGTGAAAAATTCGATATGGTGAAGGACGGAAGCGAAAGTTTTAGCGATGGAGCCGTCTACCGGTTTAAAAAGAAGATCCAGGTAAATCGGATAGGGTTGATTGCCTACCGGTTTTATTTTGATGATGGCTACAACGCGGCACAGGGTGGACCGAATGTGGTTTATTACCTGGCAATTACGAATATCTCGGAAACCTGTATCTACACGGGCCCAAAACGTCAATGGTACCCTGATCTTGCTTCTACCTCTCAAGGGGGGCTCGTGGTGTGGGAAGATCTGCGCGATGCTGAGGCCGTAGATCAGAAGGTTCCGGAGCTCTATCAGGGCTCTACCATATACGGGCGCTTTCTGGATGAGAACGGGAAGAAAACAGGCACAGAAGTCCAGATAGGAAAAAACGGGCAATCTCAATGTAAACCGAAGGTAGCCGCCAGCCGGCAAG
This sequence comes from bacterium, assembly GCA_040752695.1. GTDB lineage: Bacteria > SZUA-182 > SZUA-182 > DTGQ01 > DTGQ01 > DTGQ01. The sequence continues at coordinate 64,714 of JBFMGO010000009.1, read as the reverse complement.
ATAACATCTATCTGGTGGTCTGGGAGGATCTGCGAAATGGAGAGGTAAATGCAACAGCCGACAGCCCCGGTTATCAGAACACCGATATTTATGGCCAGATTGTGAAAACCGGTGATTCCAGCATGCAGGATATACCAATTGCTACCTATAAATCCTCGATATCCGGCTCTGCAACCAGCAATCAGAACCATCCGGCTGTCGCCGCAGGGCCAGACAACACTTTCTTTGTGGTCTGGGAGGATGGTATAGCTCTTGATGTTACGGGAAAGAATATCCATGGGACCATTGTTACCTACAATTCTTCCAGCGGTGCAACAGTCAGTGAAAGTCCCGGTTCGAATGAGAATTTTATAATCTATGACGAGAATTATGGAAAAGATCAGATCAATCCGGCAGTGGCCTTTGGAGGGCAGAGTTACCTGGTTGTCTGGCAGGATTATCGTCCGGAAACAGATGGGGATGTGGTTTCTCACCTGTATGGTAATCCTGTGGATCTGAATGGGCATGTCATGGGCAGTGAAGAGTATAGTACGATATCATTCCCGAAACTTCAAAATATTGCCAGCGGCCTCCCAATCTGGATAGATCCCAATTATGCCCAGGAGAACCCGGCCATAGCCTCGGACGGGAGTAAGTTTTTGGTTGTCTGGGAGCGTAAAGGTCCCGGTGCCACTCCTTTTGGAAAAGACATCTACGGGGTTCTGGTAGGAGCCAATGGTGCAATGGCCGGACAGCCATTTCCCATCTGCAGGGCCAAAGGGAACCAGTTCAATCCCCGGATTATGTGGGACACAACCAGTAACAGCTACCTGGTGGTCTGGACTTCGCAGTCTTTCACCAGGAGTATCAAGGGAGAATCTACGGTCGGCTATGACACCGACATCCGGTGGGCGCGCGTGAGTGCAGATGGGAAACTGATCGGCAGGAATGCCGACAACCCGGGATGGGAAATCTGTACCGCTCAGGGAGTGCAGGATGCGGCGGCAATTGCAGGGAATGCAAACTTCAGGCAGGTGGTCTGGATGGATTATCGTTCCTATCCATACGCTGTGACCTATGATTTTGATATTTATGGTATTCCTCTTACGTCTTCCCTGAACTGGGTAGAAGATAGCGGTTTCTTTTATGGTGTCAATCCAGGGGTTGGAGGGAATGGAAAAACCTACACCTTTAAGATTAATTATCTTGACCTGGGCGGCCAGAACCCGGCAGACTGCCAGGTATGGGTTGATATAAATGGGGATGGGGTATATAGCGAGCAGGAAAAATACGACATGGACCCGGACAGCAGTGATCCTAATACCGCGGACGGGAAAATGTATACTAAAAGCATATCATTGACCATCCCGGAGGGACAGGTGAATGGCCTGATCCATTACCGCTTCTCTTTTAAGGATGCAGATTCTTCTCTTGCTGCCGGGAGCGCCAATCTGTCAAATATCCTGCAGATAAATCCTCCACAGCTCTTCTATACAGGAGAAACCAACTATCAAAGTGCAACGGTTTATCCCGCAACCGGTAAGGTAGGCAGGACTTTTGAATTCCGGGTTCTTTATATGTATCGCCCTCCTGATACGACAACAACTGACGTACCGCCCAAGACTGCTCAGATGTGGATTGATTTGAACGACGATGGGCAATATCAGGCTGATGAGAAAAAGAATCTGGAGGAGGCAGACAGCGAGGATACAAACTATGCGGATGGGAAAATCTATTTCTTCAGTTTTACAGGAGAGCAAGAAGGCACTCACCGCTACCGGTTTGTGTTTGAACACCCAGTCGGAGGGGTGGCTGCCGGAGCCCCGACCATGGATAACGCGATTATGGTCAGCAGCGGGAGCGGCGGTTCAGATCCGGTGCCTCCTCAGTTGATCTTTACAGGAGAAACGAACTATAAAACTGCAGGTGTTTATCCCACAAAGGGTAAGGTAGACACATTTTTTGAATTCCGGATTCTCTATAAGTATAACCCTGCGGACACAGACGGCGTGCAAGATCCGGAGCCGAACGTTTTCCAGGTCTGGATCGATGCTAATCAGGATGGATATTATCAATCCACCGAGAAGAAAGCCATGGACGAGGAAGATCCATTAGATACGAACTGTGCGGATGGGAAAATCTATTCCTACAGCTTCAAAGGAGAGCAGGAAGGTACTTATCGCTACCGGTTTGTGTTTGAACACCCGATCGGAGGCGATGCTGTCGGAGCTCCGACCATGGACAGTACCTTTACGGTCAGCAGCGAAGGTGGTAGTTCAGACCCTAATACTTCAGATCCTAATACTCCTTCTGATATTTCTACACCTGTCTGGACAACCTACAAGACACCCAAATACAAGTTGGCCAGCAATAATATTACTTCCCTTGCAGTTCAGGATAATATTCTCTGGATAGGGACTTCTTTGGGATTGAGTAAATTCGATAATGCTCAATCCAAGTGGTCAGTCATTAAATCTGTCAAGGATCCCAATGTTTCCATCACAGCCCTGGCCGTTGATGCTAAATATAAGAACCTATATGTAGGAACACCGCAGGGGTTGAGTAAGTATAATGGCAGTAGCTGGCAAAAGTATGATACAGATTCGACTAAGGGGATCCTTAGTAATGATAATATCTTGGACATGGCCTTTGATGAAGTACACCGGCTCTTGTGGATCATCCGCCAACATGCCAGTCAGGGAAGCCAGAGCCAACTCCCTGGCAGCCAGGCAGGATCTGAGGTCGATCCTAACGCCACCAGCAGTGTAGATCTTATTCAATACGATCTTTCAAAGAATACGTGGACGGTCTTTGACAAGGAATACACCTCTTCTCATGATGGTGGAGGACTGCCGGGTGAGTTCTTCCTTGCAATGGGTGTGGACAGCAATGGAGATTTGTGGGTTTCTACTTATTCTTTTATCGGCACAGGGCAGGATAGGATACCGGCCTACACGGGAGTGGCCCAGTTTAAGGTTGAGCCAAAGGAATGGACATACTACACTACCGCTTCCAACAATGAAGGCGATGAAAGCAATAAACTAAAGACAGATTTGATCGTAAAAATCTGGGGGAGTGATCCCGGATTTCTTTGGGTTTTGGGATTCTCTACCAATCCGGCAGATACGGCAGGGAGTGAGGGAGGGCTTTACCGGTTTGATCTTCAGGATAAAAAATGGATCGGACACTTCAGTCCGGCTGATTCAGCCGTAAAATTGGGCAGCATGAACGTAAGTGCTCTAGCCGGCGATGGTTCGAATGTCTGGATTGGGACAAGGCCCAAAGTGGAGATGGACCCAATAACCGCTAAGCCTGTAAGAATTACCGGTGGAGGTGCCAGCCGTTACGATGGGAGTTCCTGGAAATTGTTCACTACAACCGATGGCCTGGCTGATAATACTATTCAGGCCATAGCGATACAAAGTCTTGGTGAGAAGGGCAGCGATGGAAATATGAAAAATGACATCTGGTTTGCCACTCCGCAGGGGTTAACTCGCTATGGTTATGGCGATGGCGCAAGCGGTGAATCTGAGAAGTCGCCATTCAATCCGGAAAACCGGTTTGCATTTCCCGGCAGTAAGGATTGTTTTGTCAGCAGCCTTGGCAAGCCTCTTTTCGACCAGCATATGCTTGTGAGCCACCGGAGTACTTTTCCTGGGTGGATTATCTGGGCTGTCGGCATCGGCTTCTTGAGCCTATTGGGTATTGAAATTGCATTTCCTTTGAATATTAAGGAGATATCTATGAGTAAGAAGGTAGTGGCTTTCGTGGCATTCATTCTCCTTTTCAGTGCACCGACAGTGGCCAGGGCTGAATCCATCAGGAAGGGAACCTCCTTGGAACTAAGAGGCGGGTTTTACCGGCCTTCGGATAACGATAAGTGGAGTACGGCCTTCGGTAAGGGCTATTCCGCCTTTGGAGGATTGAGGCTGAATAAGGAAGTTATGAAAAATATTGAGCTTGGAATCAGTGCGGATTATGTACATGTTACGGCCAGTGAATGGTCCGTCTATCTGATCCCCGTGGGGCTGAGCATGACCTATGCCATGCGTTATAGTCAGGACCAGTTTTTCGTTCCCTATCTGGGCGGAGGAATTGACTATGTCTACGGGAGAACAGGCAGATTAGAACTGGCTGAAGACATTCAGCCCACCTATCTGAACGAGGCCGGGTATCATGCAGTGGCAGGGATTCGCCTTTTGCTTGATGCTCTGGCTGCTGACGATGCTTTCAACTTCGATCAAAAATATGGAGTCAATAACAGCTATCTGGTATTTGAGGCCAGATATCTGAAGCTTTTCAATGCGGACTATGCTGATGAGGAATTGCCCGAGGGTGAGGAGGGGACCGGGTATCTCGATCCTAAGGGATTACTTCTTTCCATCGGGTTCATGGTTGAATTTTAGGAAGGCTGTTCCAGGGGAGGGGGGCGATTTCTGCCGGGCTGTCAAAGGAAGGGCGGTCGGGCTATTTGACGGATGATTTTTGCTTAAATAGTTGATTGAAATTAGCGGCGATCTGTGAGGCCGCCTCCTGGGAGGAGATTTTTTTGATTTCGGCGATTGTATGCGTCACGGCAGCCACAAAGGCAGGTTCGTTTCTTTCCCCTCTATGGGGCACGGGCGCCAGGTAAGGGCAATCCGTTTCGGTCAGTATCCGGTCGAGCGGGGTTTCGTGGCAAACGTGCTTTAGAGTGGTCGAATTCTTATAGGTCAGCGGCCCGGCAAAGGAAATGATAAGGTTGAGCTTCAGGCAATTACGGGCAAAGGCTTTATCGCCGGAAAAGCAATGCATGACTCCACCGATGCGGGATACACCTTCTTCGGTCATGATAGAAAGGGTATCGGCATGAGCGTCGCGGCAATGAATCAACACCGGAAGGTTTAATTCTCTGGCCAGGCGGATCTGAGCGCGGAACAGGCGCTTTTGATCTTCTCTAGGCGATAGGTCTCGATAATAATCAAGACCTATCTCTCCCAGGGCAACAAAAAAAGGCTGGGAGCTAAGAGTCGATGCTATCTGATCGAGGGTCTTGTCGGTGATTTTTTGAGCGTCATGCGGGTGGATGCCAAGTGCGGCCAGGAAAAGATCCGGATACTGGCGGCAGATGTGCAGGGTTTTTTGTGCTCCGGGAATGCTGAGCGCTACCGTGAGTATCTTTTGCACTCCGGCCTTCCTGGCAGATTGGATGACCGTATCAAGGTCCTCATCAAACTGCTTCATATCCATGTGCGCGTGTGAGTCGATAAGGGGGATATCGCTCAAGGCTCTGCTCCTTCCTTTTGGCTACACGTTCCGTTTTCCTCGCGGATAAAGGTTCCGCTTTTACCTCCGCTTTTTTTCGTCAGAAGGATATTGGAAATGCTCATGGCCCGGTCCACGGCCTTGCACATGTCATAGAGGGTGAGTGCTGCAACGGAAACCGCGACCAGGGCCTCCATTTCGACTCCGGTCTGTCCCGTGGTTTTGACCATGGACTCTATGGTGATTGAGCTTTGGGTATCATCGAGAGAGAAAGAAAGATCGATGGCAGTTAAAGGAATCGGATGACAGAGCGGGATAAGAGATGCAGTGCGTTTGGCGGCCATGATACCGGCGATTTTGGCCACCTCTAAGGCGTTCCCCTTTTTTATCCCGTCGTGCATGATGGCATCGAGGGTCTCGGGCAGCATGAAGACGGTGCCCCGGGCTCTGGCTTCGCGGGCTGTTGCGCTTTTAGAACTGACATCCACCATGCGGGCCTGCCCATGCTCGTCGAAGTGCGTGAGTTTATTGTTTCTCAAATAAGTACCTCCTCATCTTTGCAGCTCTTCTATCGGCCGTCGTAATTCAGTATCCAAAGGAAAGAACCCTCTTCGGACACCGTCCTCATGTATATCATATTTCATGAATAATCCCAAGAGGTTCCTTACAGGAGATGAAGGGTTACATTAATTTTGGATTAATCCTTGCCGATCTTGAAATATCCTGCTATAATCTCAGTCTTTAAAATGTGAAAGCAGATAGTAAGGAGGTCGGAGCAATTTTAGCGCTTCAACATTGGGGAAGTTTTTTTTCTCACATGAACGGATTCTTTTCTCTGGGGCTGGCAGCGATCGCAGGCGTGACCGTGGGGCTTTTGATGAACAGGGTCAAGGTTCCTGCAGTTGCCGGATATGTGCTGGTTGGGTTTGTACTTGGGGAGTCGATTTTTGGGGTTTTTCAAGGCCCCCGGTTTAACATGTTGAGTGGAGAAGTTCTCACTCCTCTGGCTCTCAGCTTTATCGCTTTTTCAGTAGGGGCGCAACTTCAGGCTGATTCCTTGAAGAGGCTGGGGAAAGCGATCACCGTGATCAGTATCTGCGAAGCCTCAGGAGCGTTCATCCTGGTTGGAATCTCCTCATATCTTATTCTCCCCTGGGTTATGAAAGAGGGTAATTCATATCAATATATCTCGATTGCTCTGGTCCTTGCGGCTGTAGCTTCGGCCACGGCACCGGCCGCAACGCTTATGGTTTTGAATGAAACTAGGGCCAGAGGGGACTTAACCAAAACCCTGATCGCCGTGGTCGCTATCGATGATGCCATTGCTCTGATCCTTTACGGGTTTTCATCAGCCATGGCCAAAGCCTTCCTTTCGATGCAGCAAGCTGGTGGGGCAGCACCGGACCGGTTTTGGACCGGTATTCTCAAATCGATGATCTTTATCCCATTAAAGGACATCACTCTGGCAATCCTGATCGGCGCTGCTGCGGGCGCGATTTTAAGCTTTGCCGTTATCCGGATTCAGGACAGGACGGATTTACTGATTGCTGCCGTGGGAATTCTTTTGTCCGCTACAGGAATTGCCCTGCTTCTTGGCCTCGATGAATTGCTCTCCTGCATGGCACTTGGAATCGTCCTGAGCAATGCTCTTCCGCACGCCAGCCGGAAGGTTTTTCAAATGACGGACACTATTGCCCCGCCAATCTATTGTATGTTTTTTGTCCTGGCAGGCGCGCACCTGAGAATCGGGCTGGTCCGGGTGATCGGATTATTGGGGCTTACCTACCTTGTGATGCGCATAGCCGGTAAAATTTTGGGAGCTTCCTTTGGCGCCCGCATTTCCCATGCTCCTGAGGTAGTACAAAAATATCTGGGGTTTGGCCTTTTGTCACAGATCGGGGTGGCAGTCGGTCTGGCAATGATTATCCAGAGAGACTTTCAGAAATTCGCCATTGGAGCGGAAATGAGCACCTGGGTCATTAATATCCTGCTCTTTACGACCATATTTACTGAAGTTATCGGGCCGGTTTCCACAAAATATGCCGTTATCAAGGCAGGCGAGGCAGGCCAGGCTGAAGCGCGGGGCATGCATTAGCAGTATGCTGCAACGGGTCCTTTGAACCACAAAGGAAAAGCACCAATTTCCTTTCCCTTTCCTTTTTTCCTCCGATCAATTCATCAAATAGTTCGATCAATTCATCATGCTTGCCCTTTTCAGGAGGATGATTTCCAAAAGAAGTTTTTCGAGCTGAAAAAAACTCTCGAGATTCAAGGCTGCATTACGATAGAACCGGGAAGTCGTTTTCTTCAGTATTTCGGCACATAAATCCGGCAACCAGTAAAGGTGGCCAAGAAGATAATCCTGTTGTTGATGCAGAAGATCCAGGGCTTCCAGAGAGTTTTTTCTTAGCCACTGACGCTTTTCCCTTTCGATCAAAAACCGCATGTAGTTCAAACCAACCAGGACATGATCATCAGGCCGTTGTCTGTCCACGCCATTGCCTGCAAGAAAAAGGACGATGTTCCTCTTTTTCCTCCTCTGTTTTTTATAGGCTGAGCCACAGGGGAATACATATTTCGTATTGGGGCGGATAAATAAATTCAGATATTCTTCATGTAATATCTCCATGTTTTCCTCGATGGAGAGAAGGTCTTTTAATTTTTCAGAGGGTGATTCGAAAAGCAGACCGTAAACTTTGTAATATTCCAGGCGAAGGGAGGCAAGTTCAGAGCCATTTCGAAAAAGCTGTAAGTTTCTGAGCTGAAAATTAATATTATCGTTTATCATCACTTATAGGGACCTTTGAGCTTTAAAGTTCCAGAATTTATCTCATACCCGCGAGAATCATGAGACAGCGCAAAGCCTTAAAAAAACCAGACTCCAGTAGTGATTTTGCTAAAGATGTATCGGCATTTCTTCGGATAGTATTTATCGAAAAAAAGAAGGGAAATATTTATTTTTTAAAGGGTATATCTCGTGTACAGGGTGTAGAAATTCAGCGTGGCTTCCGCGAAAATTATCGGTATGAGAAAATCTTAAGTTTCGGTCATTCTTGTGTATAAAAGAAGGAAAAGTCCCCTCTCAGCTAGTCCACAGGCATTTTGGAAGAATCAGGACTACAGCCGGAGCAGAGAAAAAAATACCATGTAAGAAGGGATAGTCATAACCTTAATAAGATATGGTAAGGCTTTTAAAATTCAGTAATATTGCTACCTGTTGATTTTTTTCTTTACATTCGATCTTTTTTTGATAGAATAGAGTTCTATTTTACCAAAAAGCTTATCTTGCAGAAAAGATGCGCTGAGTAATCTATTGTTTTTTTAATAGTTACCGAAAATAAGAAAATAACAGCGTTTTATGATAGAATCGCCGACCTTGAAGGTCGTAGTGGTTGGCTAAATTGAGGGTATCAGCATGGATGAAAACATAAATCTAACCTATACAAGGGAATTATTGAAGGACTATCAGAATAAGAAAGGTGCGCTCATCCCCGTCCTTCAAAAAATACAGGAACATTATACCTATATTCCGGAAGTTGCTGTTGACCTGATTGTCGAAAGGTTAAACATTCCGTCGAGTGAAATCTATGGGGTTATCACTTTTTATGCTCAGTTTTATACTCAGCCGAGAGGAAAACACGTACTAAAGGTCTGCCGGGGGACAGCCTGTCATGTAAAAGGGAGTAAGACCGTTTTAGACGTGCTGAAAGAGAAATTGCAGATAGATGAAGGAGAAACAACTTTAGACCGTACGTTTACTTTAGAGACGGTAGGCTGTCTGGGTGCGTGTGCTTTAGCTCCGGTGATGGTGGTTGATGACATTTATTATGATAAGGTAACGCCACAAAAGATAGATAATATCTTGGCTTGTTTATCGCACCATGACGAATAACGTTATTTCCAAAAAGTCATTAAGCACTGCTGGCGGGCATCATGTCTTTCTGGCAGAGAGGCATCCGCGAGTTATTTTGCCTGTGAGGTATCAGGGTATCGCAATGACAACAGGAGAGCGGGTGGGTTATGAGAAGGATTAACTCAAGAGAGGATTTTGTCAGTTTAAGGGAAGCCTTAAGAGGACAAAAGGATCAGAATAAAAAGATTATCAGTGTTTGTAAAGGTACAGGATGTGTTGCCTTTGGCAGCGGAAAACTCATCCAGACTTTTCAAGAAGAAATAGAAAAAAGAGGACTATCAAACACGGTAAGCATTAAAAAGACTGGGTGCCATGGTTTTTGCGAAAAAGGCCCGATTGTGGTTATATTGCCGGATGATATCTTTTACCATCAGGTATCGGTAGATGATGTGCCTGATATCATTGAGCGGACCATTGAGAAGGGCGAGTTTATCGAAAAGCTGTTATACAAAGACCCAAAGACAAAACAGAAGTATGTATACACTTATGATGTTCCCTTTTATAAAAATCAAAAGCGGGTGGTATTTCACTACAATGGCCTCATTGATCCCACGAATGTAGAGGATTACATCAGTGTTGGAGGATATGATGCTTTTCTCAAAGTAATTTTTGAAATGACCCCAGAGCAGGTCATTGAGGAGGTGAAAAAGTCGGGCCTCCGTGGCCGGGGTGGTGCGGGATTTTTAACAGGTCTCAAGTGGGAGTTTTGCGCAAAGGCCAAAGGAGAGCCTAAGTATTTGATCTGCAATGCGGATGAAGGGGATCCCGGAGCCTTTATGGACCGGAGCCTTCTGGAAGGCAATCCCCATCAGGTGCTGGAAGGGATGCTTATAGCGGGGTATGCCATAGGATGCAGCCAAGGGTACGTGTATGCCAGAGCTGAATATCCTTTAGCTATATCCAACCTCAAAATAGCCATATCCCAAGTACAGGAGCTCGGAATTTTAGGCCAGAACATCCTGGGAAAAGATTTTTCTTTTGATTTGCACATAAAAGAAGGAGCAGGAGCATTTGTCTGCGGAGAAGAAACCGCTCTCATGGCTTCAATAGAGGGCAAAAGAGGTATGCCCCGTCCGCGGCCTCCGTTCCCTGCTCACAAGGGCTTATGGGGTAAGCCTTCAAATATTAACAACGTTGAAACCTTTGCTAATATACCTTTTGTTATCTCCAGAGGCGCTCAGTGGTATGCAGGAATCGGCACGGAGAAAAGTAAAGGGACAAAGATATTCGCCCTGGCTGGCAAGGTCAATAATACCGGGCTGGTGGAAGTTCCGATGGGGATAACCCTGCGGGAGGTCGTTTTCGGTATTGGCGGAGGGCCTCCGAGGGGAAGGAAATTCAAGGCGGTGCAACTGGGAGGCCCTTCCGGTGGCTGTATTTCGGAGGAATACCTCGATACTCCCATAGATTATGACTCTCTGATCAGCCTGGGAGCCATTATGGGATCCGGCGGGATGGTGGTCATGGATGCGGCCAACTGCATGGTCGATGTAGCCCGGTTTTTCCTGGAATTCATTCAAAATGAATCCTGTGGAAAGTGTGTCCCCTGCCGTATCGGAACCAAAAGGATGCTCGAGATTGTTACTCGAATCACCGAAGGAAACGGAAAAGAGTCCGATCTGGAACTACTCAAAGAGCTGGCGGAAGGGATAAGATCCACAGCATTGTGCGGCCTTGGTCAGACAGCCCCGAATCCGGTCTTGAGCACTATCCGGTATTTTATGGACGAATATCGGGCCCATATTCTGGAGAAAAGATGCCCGGCCCACGTTTGCAGCGCCCTGGTAAAGTTTGAGGTAGCTCAGGAACTGTGCAAAAAATGCGGTCTTTGCCAAAAGGCGTGTCCGGCAGGTGCAGTTGAATGGAAACCCAAGACGGTGGCTGCGATTGACAAGGACCGATGTATCCGATGCAGAACCTGTATCGAGAATTGCCCGGCCCAGGCAATTATATAAAGGAAATCGCACATGGAAGAAAAAAAAATATACATATCCATGAATGGAAAAGAAATCGCCGCCAGTCCCGGAAAGACCATTCTGGAGGTTGCCAGGGGAAATACGGTCTTGATTCCCACCCTGTGCGACTGCCGGGATTTGAGCCCTTTTGGTGCCTGCCGTCTGTGCCTGGTGGAGGTTGCGGGGCTCCCCAAACTCGTTCCCGCCTGCTCTACCTTTATCGCTGCGGGTATGAAAATCCGGACCGAGTCGGAGAGGATCGATACCTACCGGAAGCTGATTGTTGAGCTGCTTCTTTCCGATCATGCTCAAGACTGCATGTTTTGTGAAAAAGCCGGTGATTGTCTGCTTCAGGACCTGGCCTACCAATACGGATTAAAAGATACCAGGCTTGCGGGTGAGAAGAGGACCGATAGTATCGATGATACCAATCCTTTTATCGAGCGGGACAACAGCAAGTGTATTTTGTGCGGCCGATGCGTGCGTGTCTGCGATGAAGTGCAGGGCGTTGCAGCTATCGGGTTTATTGGCAGGGGATTTCAAACCAGAATCGGCACCCCTTACGATCGAAAGCTCAACTGCGAGTTTTGCGGCCAGTGCCTTGCTTCCTGTCCCGTAGGGGCTTTGACTGCCAAGCCTTCCAAACAGCAGGGCAGGAAATGGCAGTCGAAATGGGTTAAGACGGTCTGCCCTTACTGCGGATGCGGCTGTAATCTGACACTTCATATCAGGGAGAACAAGATCGTCAATCTTCATTCGGATAGCGCTTCTTTAAATGAAGGCTATCTGTGCAGCAAGGGAAGATTTGGCTATGGGTTTGTTCAGCATCCTGACCGCTTGAAATATCCTCTTATCAAAAAGAATGGCCAACATGTCAGAGCTTCGTGGGATGATGCCTTAAACCTTGTGGCCAAAAAATTCCAGCAGATCAAGAACCAGCACGGAAATAACAGCCTGGCTGGTCTTAGTTCGGCCCGGTGTACCAATGAGGAAAATTACCTCTTTCAGAAATTTGTGAGGGGGGTTTTAGGCACAAACAATGTCGATCACTGCGCCAGGCTTTGACACAGCTCTACCGTGGCTGGTCTAGCCACAGCGTTTGGCAGTGGAGCCATGACCAACTCAATCGCCGAAATTGGCCAGGCTCAGGCAATTCTGGTTATCGGTTCCAATACAACCGAAGCTCATCCCATTGTCGGCCTTCAGGTTAAGAAGGCAGTCAGGAAAAACGGAAGCACCCTGATCGTAGCCGATCCGAGGCCGATCGCACTGACCCGCATAGCCGATATCTGGCTGCAACTGCGGCCAGGAACCAATGTGGCCCTCTTGAATGGCATGATGAAAGTGATCATAGACGAGGGGCTTGCAGATCAGCGCTTCATTGAGGAGCGTACCGAAGGGTACGAAGCCTTCAAGGCGGTCATTGACCAATACGACCTCAAGAAGGTATCGCAGATAACAGGCGTTCCTGGGTCATTGATCCAGGAGGCTGCCCGGGCTTATGCACGGGCAGAAACAGCCACCATCCTTTATGCCATGGGTATTACTCAGCACAGCTCCGGCACCAATCACGTTTTGGCTGTAGCGAATCTGGCCATGCTGACCGGTAATGTGGGCAAGGAAAATTCCGGCGTCAATCCGCTCAGGGGGCAAAATAATGTCCAGGGCGCGTGTGACATGGGATGCCTGCCCAATGTCTTTCCAGGCTATCAGAGCGTTGCTGATCCTCAGATTTTGCTCAGGTTTGAGGATAAATGGGGTGTCTCTTTATCGAATAAACCGGGTTTGACAGTCACCGAGATGTTTCATCGAGCACTGACCGGCGAGATCAAGGGACTCTATATCATGGGTGAAAATCCGATGCTGAGCGATCCCGATCTGAATAAAGTAAAAAAAGAGCTCGAATCTCTTGACTTTCTCGTTGTTCAGGATATATTTTTAACAGAGACCGCTCAATTGGCGGATGTTGTTTTGCCGGCAGTGAGTTTCGCCGAAAAGGAAGGTACGGTTACCAATACGGAACGAAGGGTCCAGAAGATGAATCAAGCCCTTGTTCCGGTTGAAGAGGCTAGGAGTGACTGGCAGATCATCTGTGATCTCGCCACCGCAATGGGCTATCCCATGCACTATTCCTCCCCTTTGGAGATCTTGCAGGAGATTGCCGAATTGACTCCTATCTATGGAGGGATAACCTACAAGAGAATAGAGGAAGAGGGAGGGTTGCAGTGGCCCTGTCCTACTCCTCAGCACCAGGGGACAAAGTACCTGCATCATCGCCGATTCTCCCGGGGACTGGGCAAGTTTACACCTGTTGAATACTCCTCTCCGGCTGAAATAGCCGATACGGAATATCCCTTTACTCTGACTACGGGAAGAAGGCTGTTTCATTACCACACGGGATCGATGACCCGGCGGGTGGCTCCCTTGGATGAAATTTGCCCTGAAGGGTATCTGGAAATCAGTGAGCAGGATGCCAAATCCATCAATATCCTCTCCGAGGAGGAAATTTTAGTAAAGTCCAGAAGGGGAGAGATCAGGGTGAAGGCCCTGATTACTGACAGACTCTCTCAAGGAGTGGTATTCCTTCCCTTCCATTTTCGCGAGTCCCCAGCTAATACCTTAACCAATACAGCGATCGATCCGGTGGCCAAGATTCCGGAACTGAAAGTATGTGCAGTAAGGATAGAAAGATTAGCCAAGGGAGATTGACCAATCATCTTTGATTGCAGTCAAATTTTTAGGGGGTTTTTGACAATGTTTGATATTGAACAATTAAAGGAAATCAAGCTGTTTAAAGACCTGAGTATTTCAGAGTTAGAACGGATCGCCGAAATTGCACGTCCGCAAAAGTTTAAGGTAGGAGAGACGATTATCAGGGAGAACGAGATCGGCAAGGAGCTCTACGTAGTTGTCGACGGGTCGGTACGGATCAGCAAGCTGGTCTCGACCGGGGAGAAGATGACCTTTACCACCCTGAAGAAAGGGAGTTTCTTCGGTGAGCTCTCCCTCCTGACACAGAAAGTTCACTCGGCTACGGCCGAGGCCGTCGAGGATACCCAGCTCATGGTCATCAGCAAAATTGATTTTGACCGGTTTATCGAGGCAGCTCCGCTTGCAGGGTTTAAGATATCCAAAGTGATCATCTGCGAGATCAGTGAATTGCTCAAACAGATGAATAACCGGTTTATCGATATGATGGGCTATATGTGGCACTAGGAGCGAAAAAAATTTGACATTTCCTCAGAGGATTCTCTATCCTTAATAAGAGGATAAATATCCGACATTGATAGAAAGCCATCTGTAAACCTCCACACGGGAGGCAGATGGCTTTTTTTATAACTCCTTTTTTGGTAAAGGGAATAGAGACTATGAACGAATTGATAGACCATTGGGCGTTTTTTGAGCCGGACTGGTACTTGGCCATGCTGGGCAAGGAATGTCTCTCGAAGGAAATTCTGGAGATCTTCTACATTGCCCGCAGCCTCTTTTCCAGTCAAAGCTTATATCCAACCAAAAGTCTATTGGTTTCTCTCCTGAGCCGGAAAAGATCGCCGTCACTTTTAGAAAAAGAAGCAAAAGATCAATCTGTGTCTCCCCAGCACAAACAACCGTTATCCGACCACATGAAGATTGGCGTCATCGAAGCAATCAGCCAGATCGCCACTATCTTGCCGCGAGAACTCCTTATCTATGACAAAGATATCATATTCTTTAAGAAGCTGATTAATCGGGAATTGAACCGGCGTGATTTCGAGGCTCCGGAAGACAAGATCCTTTCAGTATCCGATCTGGTATACGGGCAGGATCAGGAAGTCAATAGAGCGCAAAAGGTGTATGTACTGTTCGATAATTCTTCGTCAATGAGCGGAGAAAAAATGAATAAGCTTTACGCCTCCAAGGCGATTGCCTTAGAGTACCTGCGGCAGGTTCAGCCGGAAAATCCGCAGATTTATTTTCGCTCATTTACCGATAAGGTCAGTCCGCTGATCCGGGGAGAGAAGACCAAGGATATAAAAAAGATTATCCGTCATGTAGCCCATCTTCATACGGTGGATTGCCATCAAACCGAAGTCGGGAAGGCTATTCTGAAAGCAGTTGAGGACATCCGCCAAGATCCCTGCATGGTGAAGGCAGAGATCCTGGTCATCACTGACGGGCTTGGACCTATCCCCAAAAACCTCAGGGAGACTCTCGGCGAGATCAAGCTGCATGTGATCCTGATTTGCGGAATGAATGTAGATCAAATATTGAAATTGTATCCTGACCGAAAGGCATGGGAGCAGGGAGAATCGGAAGATAAGGTAAGGGAAATGCCTGCTTTCTGGGATGCCTACGGCCTGGATAAAACCTCGCTGATACTTCCGGACCCGGGGGAGACTCTGGACGCGTTGCGCAAAAGCAGGCTTACCCCCACCCGGAGCCAGGTGCTGCGCCAGGTTGAGATCCTGACGGCTTTAGCTCAAGTTTACCAGATCCAGGAGGTGGTGGATACCTTTATTCCCCTTCCTTCAATACTGGGAGAGAGGTTTAATCGCTTCAATCCATTTGAGCTGGACCTGATCATAGAGTACAGAAAAAAGCTGGAAAAAAGCCAGCATCAGGATTTCCCTCTACGGATGAAGTCTGAAGTTTTTCAGCGGGTCCAATTTGTGGTTAAGTACCTCACGAACCTCTTGAACCGTAAGCCGTCGAAGGATATTCAGAAAAAAATTAAACGGGAAATCGATCATTTTATCATCATCAGACAGACGCTTTTAAAAGACGCCTGGTTCGTATCGACCAAGGACAGCCTGAGCCGTCGAGGGGAAGAAATGGAAAAATCGCTGGAGAGGGAGAAAACACCACTGACTGGCCGTGGAAGTTTCAAGGGAATGCAGGAAATGCTGATTCTCTTCTTCAGGAAGATAGGCATGCTTTTTTATTTTGTCCTGCGATTACCCCGCCCCGCTCTTAAAAACGGTTACGATCGATGGACTACCTTCCTGAAAAGGAGGCGGTTGATCCGGCTGCAAAATAAGCTCCGGGCTGAACTGAAGGGCACGTGGAATCTGTGATGCCGGTTGTGCCGGATGCCGGTGGATGGATGCTGAGCTTGTGCCGGTCTTGTGCCGGTGGTTCGATAATTCTCCTCAAGACTGCTCATTGAGTTAACAAAAAGACCCATGGTGCATGAGGGGGTATGACTGCAATCATACAGCCCCTTATGCACCATGGGTCTGGTATTCCCTCTGTGTAAGGAAGCCAGGTTACAACCCCAGCCCCTTGCCTGCACCGCATCCAAGTCCTTTGCCCATACCTAGGCCGGCTCCCGGTCCTTTTCCGATCCCGCACCCTAATCCGCCTGCCTGGCCCTTGGGACAATTCATACTATTGAGTTTTTCGAGCTGTTCTTTCGTGAGGATCTTTTTCATTTCAGTCTTCTGCCGCATATTTTCCTTTTCCAGATTTGCTTTGATCCTGGCGATTTCATCGGTTGTCTGGTCTACCTTTTTCCAATCAACCGCTTCACTCTCCAAAAGCGCCTTTCGCTCGAGGCTCTTTTTCCCTAATTCGCTTCTTAAGTCAAGGGTTTTTTTCATAAACCCAAACTTGACATCATGCATCTTCTGGCGCTGCTCGGTTGATAAATCAAGGTATTTTCCGTAGTTGAGTCCGGGACCTTCACCGTGCGGGCCAGTACCTTCAGGTCCATCAGGCCCGCCCATGCAGGCCATGCCGCCCATGCCGCAAGCGCCCCCCCGGCCTCTACCGTGTGCATCAGCCGAAGGTGCGAGGAAAGAAACCAGCATGAAAACGAAAATAGTGAGGAGACTGAGCACCAAAGCTTTCCTGTTCTTATCCATAATTTTTTCCTTTCTTGATCTATACTTCTCAGTTGACAGATAAACAAATCCTGGCCATACCTAATCAGCATCCAGTATTCACGAATCAGCATCCATCATCCAATAAAGAGCGAAATGCTATATGTTACCACCACCTCCCCATTTTTTTCCCACGCCCCGGGCTGAGAGGTCCCCGGCCAAAGGGACCGTATCCCGATCGCTGACGAAAGACGTCAAGTAGTTTTTGCTGCTTTTCTTCTGAAAGACTGGATTTCATGTTGATAATCTGATTGACCACAATCTTTTGCATCCTTGCCTGCAGAGCGGCCACCTTTTCAATCTGTTGATCAACCTGGACCAGATCGACCTCAGGTTGGGCCAAAAGATCGAAGAGCACCTTTCGCTGCTTTTGAACCTGATCTCTCAGGAGAAAAAGGTCTTCCCTGTTCTGGGAAAAAAGCGTTTGAAACCGGGAAATTTCGTCAGCCTCAAGTTGAAGATTCTCCCGCATGAACCTCCCAAAGGGCTTTTGGCCGCACGTCAGGCCGGCATTGCTCCTTCGCTCCGCCTTACACCAGTAATGATAGGCTACGGACCCGGCTACAGCGAGGTTTGTGGCCAGAGAGAAAATGAGTAAAAGGTATAAGGCACTTTTTTTCATGATGATTCTCCGGATAAATAAAGGCCCACTTCGCTGATGGCTGGCGAGGCTCCATCCTGAGAAGAAAGTACAGCGATAAGATCTACTCCCTCTTTCTCATTGATCCAAATGGCCGTCAGTTGAGCTCCCATGACAGTTCCCAGGAAGATTCCCAGGGCTATAAGGACGGCTGTTGCAAAGCGGAATGCCAGGCCAAAAATGGAAGGCTGATGAGCATCCTTTGCCCCGCTGGCCGCATCCTGCCGAACATGAGACAGGATTTTTTGCTCGAAGAAAGCGGGAGGGACTATTTCCCGCTCACCATGCTTGAGGTAATGCTCTGTTCGCTGCCATTGCAGGAGTTTTCCCTTGCATCTCTGGCACTTAGTGATGTGTCCAAAGAGGGCTTCACTCTCCTCTATTGATAATTCCCCATCGATCAGTGCCGATATTTTCCGGTCTCTTATATGTTTTGTTCTCATTTTTGCTACCCTCTACTCTCTTATACAAGGTATAGGAAAAAAACTTGCGCAGACTTTTTTTGCGATTTTTTATTTTTGGATCTTTTCCCTCAACTCACGATGAATTTTCTGTTTGGCACGAAAAATCAATGACTCCACAGCGGCGAGATTGATGTCCATGATTCTGGCAATTTCCTTGTAGCTTGCCCCCTCCATCTTGTTCAGGGTGAGTGCGATTTTTTGCCTGGGACTCAGCTTATTCATGGCTTTTTGCATATTCTCGCAAGCTTGCCGGTGGGAGAATTCCTCTTCAGGGTTTTTCCTTAAATCCTGGACTTCTTCCTCCAAAGGGGCCTTTTGGCCGCCGTCGTGGCTGGAGGAGTTCCAGAAAAAAGAGATAATCCGGCGTCTTCTGGCTGAATTTAAAACATTGATTGCCAGGTGGCTGGCTATGGAATAGATCCAGGTACGGAAAGGGTAGTGGGGGTTATACTGGCTTTTGTTTTGGTAAACCCGAAGGAAAGTTTCCTGAACAAGATCCTGCGATTCCCCCTCATCTTTCAGGAGGCGGTAAATAAACCGGTACAAAGGAGTGTTGTACCTGGCTACCAGCTTCTCAAAGCCAACACTATTGCCCTCCTGGAAACCGGTCATCAGCTCTTCATCGGATTGCTCTTTCAACTCACAGACTTCCTTTTCGACCATTTTAGACCTTTTGGGCAAGGCTCCCCGCGCAGTTGAATCAATGGGACGGTATGGATTTCCTATGCTATATAGTGTATACAGGCAAGTCAACCAAATCTTGCGCAAAAAGGCAGGATAAATTTTTGTAGGTGGTTTTTCCTTTTTTGATTTTATAAAGAAGTGATGACAGGTGGGGGAATGGTGCATTTTAGCCGTAAGATAGCAAGTGGGTAAAGGAAAAAGTGGCGAAGTCACGGCATACTTATCGAGAGCTCCTTTGCCTATTTGTCCATCTATCTGCTTTTTTTATAATATGTTCCCGAAGCCAATCAGTAAAATCGTCACGTTTTAACTTACCCGATACAACCTGAAGAATTGCGCTTTCTTGTTCATCTACACTGGCTTTGATCTCATAACCATTCAAGACAAGGAATATCTCCATAAGTGCATGACCGGTACGCTTATTACCATCTATAAGGGGTTGGAAAGGTTAATTGTTATTGTATTCATAGCAGCCTCTTGCAACAAGTATACCATCGGATATAGATAAATGCCAGTGGATTTATTAATCGAAATTCCCCTCATTTTCCGATTCCAATCTTTAAGGAGTTAAGGGCTTAGGCCCGAAAATCTGATCTGCCAGTTTATAGCTGATTTTGATTTCTGAGGATTCCGATTCCGGAGAAATGACCACCGGTATGTCCAGCCTCTCCTGAGCGAGGAAGCATTGGGAATAGGCATCTGTCCGGCTGCTGCAATAGTAGATCAGGATATCGACGAACATCCGTGATTTGCCTTCAAAAGCCTGGAAAGGAATAACTACCGGCAGGTTTTCGCTTTCAAATTGCAGGTAGTTCGCTTTGAACTGCAACCGGTCGTTTTCCATCTGCCAGGAGATTGTATGGGGAGCATACGGCGTCAATTGGTATCCTTCAGGGATGATCAGGTCAATGGCGAGCCCTCCTTCTCCGGGCCGGATGAGCTGGAGGTCGTACCGGGTTATCTTGCCGGTGAATTCCTCTTCGGATGGCGCTCCTTGCTGCTGGAAAATTTCCAGGTTGGTCAAGGTGATGGTCTCTACCTCATAGTTCGTCAGATCCGCCCTTCGAATCACCTGATTGTTCGTATCGGCGATATATAAGTGCCCTCCGGCTATGCTCAATCCACCAGGCTCATTGAACAGGGCTTTTTGTCCGGGTCCATCCCTGAATCCTTCAGGCCCGGCACCCAGGATGGTCTTCGCACTTCTTTCCGTGGGGTTGATCAGTTTGATTTTATTATTATAGGTATCAGCGATATACAGGTGTCCCTGATCGAAAACCACGCCAAGAGGATGCTGGAGCCGCACAGACTCTCCCCTGCCGTCCTGATCTCCAAATATGAACAGGTCTCTGCCGACAATGGTTTTTACCGAGTCCCGGGGGGGGAGATCGACGGAGCGTATGGAGCTGCTTTCACTATCGGCAACGAAGATCTTTTTGCCATCTGTAGTTATTCCACTTGGCTGAGCCAGAACAGCTCCTTTGAGCGGGCCGTCCATAAGGCCCTCTCTGCTTGAGCCCGCGTAGGGCTCAACGAAACCGTCCCTGAGTCTTAATTGCCAGATCTGATGGAATCCCGACATGGCTATATACAAAATTCCCTGATGGTATACCAGATCCCACGGAGAATTCAGGGAGATCGTGAGGCCATAGCCGGAGCTGATCCGTTTGGCCTGATGTCCGTTTCCGGCCAGAGTTAATACCTGATGGTTTTTGAGATCCACCTGACGAATGGCATGATTTTCCGTGTCTGCCACGTACAGTAAATCACCCAAAAAGGCCATGCCTTGAGGGTGATTAAATTGAGCAACCTGCAAACTTCCATCCCGCCATCCAGTCCGGCCGCTGCCGACGATCGTTTGAACGGTCAGATCGTCAAGGCTGGCCACGATGATCCGGTTATGGTTGGTATCGGCAACGAAGAGCCGGTTTGCAGATTCGACAGCCAGAACTTTTCCGGGAAAAGCAAGGGGTGATTCCTCCCTCTCCGGCTTTTCCAGATCGAACCGCAAGGGAGCGCGGTTCATCTTTTCCTCCCGGTCATAGTCTTCGATAATACTGCCGATGATGGTGCTGAAGGAATCATAGATCCCCTCGCCGGAAGTGATGCCGATCAGGTTTCCTACCGGGTCGATAAGGGCGAAGCTGGGCCATGCATGGGCATCATACAGCCTCCAGATGATCAAATCCTTGTCATTTACAACCGGATGCCTGATTCCATAGCGCAGGATAGCCTGGCGGATGTTTTCCCCTTTTTGTTCAGCTATAAATTTTGCCGAATGGACTCCGATAATGACCAGTTCATCCGGGTATTTTTTTTCCAGCCGGCTCAAGTCCGGAATTACATGCATGCAGTTGATGCAGCAGAAGGTCCAGAAATCCAACAGTACGACCTTTCCCTTCAGTTCCTTCAATGAGATGGGATGGCGGGTATTATACCAGGTAAGGCCGGAGGGGAATTCCGGAGCTTTTATTTTGAGTCTATCGGGTTTATCCATACGCTACCATACCCTATTTCGAATAACCGTTTCATATTTTATACATAATCGGAAACTCTGTCCGTAATATGGTAGCCGGAAGGTTTACTGTTGTGAAAAGTTTTAAAATGCGGTATGGTATCACGGTCGATTGGTAAGATCTTTTTTGAAAAAGTGAGGTAAGTTGAAATGACTGTTGATAGAGTACCTGAAGAGTGGCTGGTACTGGTCAAAGACCTCGAAAGTTACCAGCGCCGGTTTCTTATTTTCGCTCTGGGAGAAAACGATACGGGGAAATCCACGTTATGTCAATACCTGGTTTCACAACTGTGCCAACACGGTCGCCGTGTGGCCTGGATCGATTCGGATCTGGGACAATCCATTCTTGGCCCTCCCGCCAGCGTCGGTATGAGCATTGTTTCTCCACCAGATGGAATAAATGGGCCTTTACAGTTACGCTTTGTTGGATCGACTTCACCAGTAGGGCATCTTCTGCAAACCCTGGTAGCGGTTCGAACCCTGATTGACAGGGCCTTCCGCCAAAAGGTGGATGGAGTCGTCCTGGACACTTCCGGCTTTGTTTCCGGCAGGATTGGCCTGGAGTTCAAATTTCAGAAAATCGATCTGGTGAACCCTTCGCACCTTATCGCTCTGGCAAGGGGAAAAGAGCTGGACGGGCTATTGAAAAATTTCTCTTATCGCAGGTATCTTTCTCTTCGTCGATTTCCCGTAGCAGAGGCTATTCAGCCAAAGTCCATCGAGCAGCGCTGGGAATATCGCCAGGAGCAGTTTCAGAAATATTTCCATGAGTCAAGGATAATAGAAATCGCTTTTGGCGGCATGGGACTTCATGGACATATACCGGAGATCCAAAATCCCCGGAACTGGCAGGGCTTGTTGGTCGGCTTCTGTGATGATATGAACGATTGCCTGGCCATGGGGATTATTCAGGACGCGGATCTGAAGCGAAAGCAATTGTCCTGCTTGACTCCGCTTGTGCAAAAGCACAGAGTGCGGTCAATTCAGTTTGGCTCCCTCCATATGGACAGCAGTGGCCGGGAATCGGGGCTGAACCGCCAGGGAACATAGAATAAGAGCACAAAGACCGGGCGGAGACAAAAGCACGCACTGTTCCCCGCCCGGCTCTATTGAATGATGGGTCATAGGTCAAAGCCTATTTCCCTTCAGATCATCATATTTTCATCTAGTGACGCTCCATGGAGACCTGCTCAAGGACCTCGGCTACGTCTGTCTCGGGCAGTTCAACGTGTCCTGTCTTTTTTTCCTTGCTGGCCTCTCTGGCTATATCGGCCGTTGAAATGATTCCCTGCAAATTTCCCTCCTGATCGGCCACCGGCACACGACGGACCTGATGCTCTTTCATGATTTGTTCAACCTTGCTGATGTCATCATCAGGATGGACGAAAAAGATATCCTTGCTCATGCATGATTCAACAATCATCTGAGAGCATGCTTTCTCTTCGGCTCCCATTCCGAGGGCGATATCCCGGTCCGTAATAATTCCGACGAGGTGAGAACCAGATGTTCCGTCCGTTACCGGCACTCCGCCGACATTGGTTTCTTTCATGATATCAATAGCGCTGCATAGCTTATCTTGTGGATGGCAAAAGCGAGGATTACTGGTCATAATGTCTCGTGCTTTCATTGCCTTGTCCTCCTTTTTAATCTTCCATGATCCTTTTTGATCATGGTCTCTTCGATCACTTTCATGATCTTAAAGAGAGAAATCTCGAGCAGGTTTTCCTGCTCAATAGATATATCGGATGAAACAATGTTAAGGAATGACAAAAAGGTGCAAAAACAGAGGAATTGGGGCCTTTTTTCTTGTAATTCCTGCCGCTTTTTGCGAAAATAACAACTCTTTAGAAAGGTCTTTTCGTATCAAAAGCACAAACGGTGGGGTAAAGAGAAGTGTCCCGACAAAGTGATCAGAAACCGCAATCTGAAAAAGAAGGCTTTTCCTGTGAGTGGAAGCCGAAAAACAGCGCGCCATCGGGAAATCAGCCAGCCTCAGGAACCCGGAGCACGTTCTTCCCCTTCGCAGATTATACCTGGGAAGGCGTGCAGGCTGAAAGCTACAAGCCGGAGCCGGGCAATTTTGCGGACATCGTACGCAATGTCATCATTGGTATCAGGGGTGAATCCTGTCACTTCGACCTACGGTATTTCGAAATAGCAGAGGGCGGGTTCTCCAGTTTCGAAAAACACGAGCATGAGCATGTCGTTATTTGCATCCGGGGACAAGGACAGGTGCGTATGGGAGAGAAGATGCGCGAGATGAATTTCCTGGATATCGTTTATATCTCGCCCAAAACCCCGCATCAGTTTATCAATAGAGGAAAAGAGCCATTCGGTTTTTTCTGCATCGTAGATAGAGAGAGGGACCAGCCTCAGGAACTGGACATGGACAGTATCACCTGACAGCTTACAGGGAAAAGATCCCCTTGGCTTTTTTACAGTAGCCCTCCTTTTCAGCAATCAAATCCAGATAGATAGTGTTGAGGTCTTCCAGAAAGAGCAGTCCTTCAGGGAGTGGCTGGTATTCATAATCAATGGTCTTGATATACCCTTTACAATCCGTGCATATATCGACCCTATATCCTTTTTCATCCGAATCTACGCAAAAATAGTGCAGGGCATCACGTCTTTCCGTCTGGCAAAAAGGGCACCTTAACCGTGGGAAAGGCCAGATGTAATTGCAGAGGGAACAGACGAGAAATCTTTTTTTTACCCGGCAAATGGTGTGTTCCTGTCCATTATCATTATTGTTGGAATCGGCCAGCTTCAAATAGGCCAGTGCAGGGAGAGAACCGCAGATAGGACACAATGACTCCGACCAGGGCGGAAGCTGGTAACTGGTAGTAATTCCCTCTGCCAGGGATTCAACGAAGGGTTTTACAATGCTTTTGATAAAGAAAAACAAAAGAGCGATATCGAGCTCATGTGCCCTGGCCAGATCATGGATAGGTGCCCAGTTATGCAACAGGTAATTATTGGCCAGACTGATAAAGATATAAGAATCCCTCAGAATATCTTTGGTAATTTTTTCTATCTCTGCCGTGACGGCCGGTCCTCTTTTTTTCAACAGCCTGGTTAACTCCTTCACCAGGGGTTCATAAACCTTGAGGGAGTCGGGGACGAGACTCAACTCAAGTAACGGAATCCCATGTTCAAACTTTCCTTTTGCCTTTGCATCAGCAAGAGAGAAAGGGGGCAGATGGATGCTGCTTTTAATCTGCAACTGCTTTTTCAGTATCTCTCTGTAGAATACAATCACTTCTTCGATCTCCGGGTGGTTTTTCTGAATGCGAACTAACGCCTCATCTACTTGTTCGAACGTGTAAGACATAGATTTAATTTTCTCCCATGAGTTGGCAATGAAAACCTTCTCATTCAGAGCCTGTCCGAAAGGTGAAACTGACTCTGAGAGTTATGCAACCTTTCAGGATTTTTCGGATAGGTTATGAGTACAGACCGCAGGAAATATCCCCCAGTTTCTTTTGTGCCGCTGATGTCGAATATTGAGGGCGGGGCTTTTTTGCCCAACCCGATGTCATTGATTTTGGTGGGTCAAGAGCCCACCATGCCCGTTGCTTGCTGATTCCAACTGGCGATGTACCTCATGCGCAGTGTATTGAGTACTGTCTGAAGTGTTCAGAGAATGAAAATATTGCAAAACCTGTACCCCTCCGGGAGAAAAGAATAACTGATTTTAATCATTACACTTATCTCCATTTTCGTTATACTCCCTGGTATGAGAGTGAGAACTTATATTCTCAACCCGGCGAAAAGCTGTAAACTCTTTTGCATACTTGTGGAGAAGAGAAATGCCCTTAAGGAAAACCTTCATGGTAAGTCCTTCGAGCAGGGAAGTAAAAAAAGGGGTTTGGCATTTCTGCAAACCGGGTCGCATTCCTGCCATTTTACGAGAACACGGCCTTTCTAAGTTAGGGAGAAGGCTTTAGGAATTCATTTCACCGGTCTGATATTTATGAATCCTGTCTCCCAAACAAATCCTTCCACTTTTCCACTCTTTCCGTCCTCTTTTGCACTCTTTCATCGCGGGCTGCCTGTATTCTCAAGACCATGTCGGAAGTCAGGATCGAGTCGATCAGATCCTGAATCGTCGTCGGGAAGGTTATCTGAAAATCAGGCAGAGCCTCGGATTTTCCCATAGCTTGTAAAACAACCCTCGCGATCTTATTTTTTCCTGCTGCCTCACGAGGAGATTTCTCCTCCTCGGCGAAGGCACGGGTGACCAAAACCGGACAGCTTAGGAATGCAAAAGCCAATAAAAGGATCAGCATACGTTCGAATCGCTTTTTCATACGATCTCACCTCATCTGTGCTGGCGTGACTTGTTTGTAGATAAAAGCAGAAAATACCAATCCCCTTTATCCATTTTTTCGGCTGGAAAGGGAAAAAGACATTACACACCTGTTGAGGAAGTCTGTATAAGGGCTGCCTGACTGTGTAGAGCGAACCTCCAAAGCTGGGGACGGCTGGAAAAGGAGGCCGGGGCAAATTCAGAAGTCAAAAGCCAGAATCCAGAACATGAGAGAAGAAGAGGCGCTTATCCTGACCCTTTGGATGCTGCGTGCCGGCTGCTGGCACATGGCTTCTGACATTTGACTTCTGGCTTTTCGTCCTTGAGGAATGCTTAATTATGTTCGGTCAGTTTAACATTCCCATGAATTAAAATCGTAAGTGTATTATCCCTGGTCCTGGCAAGACCATGATCAAAAGAAAGATTGAAAAGACGGCTGTCCATGAGATGAATCCTGACAACCCCCTTTCTCACTCTGGTAATAAGTGGAGCGTGGTGGGCATAAATACCGATTTCTCCATCGGTGGTCGGCATGACCACATGATCCACCTGGTCGTCAAATATGGTTTTGTCAGGGGTAATGATTTTTAACTGTAAAGGCTTTTGTCTCTCTCCTTCCATTGCCATGGTTGTTCCCTCTCTCTTTCTCGTGGGCTCATGTTGCCTGTTATGGACGTTTTCTCAATCTTTTCCTCCTGGACTACCCTTCCCCTCGCAGGGTTTTTGCCTTTTCCATAGCCTCTTCAATATCTCCGACCATATAAAAGGCCTGATCCGGAATATGGTCACACCGGCCGGACAAGAGTTCCTTGAAGCTGTCTATGGTGTCTTGCAGCTTAACGTACCTTCCTGCCTGGCCGGTAAAGGATTCAGCGACGAAGAAGGGTTGTGAGAGGAATTTTTCGATCTTACGGGCCCGGCGAACGATGATTTTGTCTTCTTCCGACAATTCATCCATACCGAGAATGGCGATGATATCCTGAAGGTCTTTGTAACGCTGTAAAATCCTCTGGACCTCCCTGGCGGTTTCATAATGCTCCTGTCCCACCACCTCGGGGGCCAGGACGCGGGAGTAGGATTCCAGGGGATCCACAGCCGGATAGATGCCTTTTTCCGCGATCTTTCGTGAGAGGACCGTCGTGGCGTCCAGATGGGAGAAGGTCGTGGCCGGAGCAGGATCGGTAATATCATCGGCAGGCACGTATACGGCCTGAATACTGGTGATCGATCCGAATTTCGTGGAGGTGATGCGCTCTTGTAATTCACCCATTTCCGTAGCCAGCGTGGGCTGGTATCCTGCTGCGGAAGGCATGCGGCTTAAGAGCGCCGATACTTCCGAGCCTGCCTGGGAGAAGCGGAATATGTTATCGATAAAGAGCAACACATCCACATGGTGGTGGTCCCGGAAATATTCGGCCACGGTTACCGCCGAGAGCCCTACCCTGAGTCTGGCTCCCGGAGGCTCGTTCATCTGGCCATAAACTAAAACGGTCTTCCCCAGAACGCCGGCCTGCTTCATTTCAAGCCACAGATCGGTTCCCTCGCGGGTGCGCTCTCCGACACCGGCAAAAACGGAGTAGCCGCCGTGCACCCTGGCAATGTTATTGATCAGTTCCATAATGACTACGGTCTTGCCCACTCCTGCACCACCGAATAAGCCGGTCTTGCCTCCTTTGACATACGGTTCGAGAAGGTCTACCACCTTGATGCCTGTTTCGAAAATCTCCAGCCTCGGTTCCACATCGACAAACTGCGGGGGCTCATGATGAATGGGCTTTTTCTCCTCAATAGCTATTTTTTCCCCATCGTCCATGAAATCTCCCTTGAGGTTAAAGACCCTGCCCAGGGTCTTTTCCCCTACCGGCATCAAGATCGGGCTGCCCGTGTCCACTACATCCACGCCGCGGGCGATTCCGTCAGTGGAGCCAAGAGAAATGGCCCGGACCATTGCTCCACCGATATGCTGCTGGACTTCGGCGGTCAATGTAGATTTTGAGCCTTCGATCTCAACCTCGATCTCAAGAGCGTTGTAGATCTCAGGCAGTTGCCCGGATGGGAATTCCACATCCATGGTCGAGCCGATAACCTGAACCACTTTTCCAACGTTAGCATTATCCAACATCTCACGATCTCCCTCGAATAGTATCCTAATCCCGCTGAAGAGCCAAAACCGTACCCATCATTTCATTGACTTCCTTGGTGATCTTGGCCTGACGCAGTGTATGGTACAGACTACGAAATTCCTCGATCTTGTCATTAGCCGCATCCGTGGCCTGTTTCATGGCCAGTCTGCGGGCAATCTGCTCACAGACCATGCTCTCGAGCAGGGCCTTGTATATTCTATTGGTAATGATCTCCGGCAGAAAGGACTGCATCAGTTCCTGAATGGTGGGCTGGCAGATGAAGGAGCGGACTTTCAAAGCCTTCTGCCCCTGCGCCTTTTTGGCGAATTTTTTATACGGGGACAGGGGCTCGGCTACAACCTTATACGTTGCACTGGCCACGTAATGGGTATAAACCAGGTAGAGATCGTCCACTTTGCCACTGATGAGGTCCTGCACCAGCCGATTGCTCAGTTCCTGAACATCTTCATAGGTAACCCGGTCGGTTATCTTGGGCATGGAGTATTCGATAGGAAGTTTCCGACGATCAAGATACTGGACCGCTTTTTTACCCGTGGTATAATAGAGCGGTTTGATTTTCGACTCCCGTAATTTCTCCTGCAGCCTTTCCAATTCATGGTTCAGGGCAACATTGAAGCCTGCGCATAATCCCTGATTGGAAGCGATAAAGACAATTCCCGCAGTCTCGACTTTTTTCCTGTGGCCCAGCATGTACAGTCCCTGACTGTTATCCTCTTTCAAAGCCCAATAGAAAAGTTCCTCAGCCGTGTCCAGTAAAATGGCATGGTACCCTTTGGATGCCTCCATTCGCTGCATCATGCGAGTCATGCGGACCGTGGCAATCTTCTCCACGGTCATCGTGATCTTGCTGATATTGATGGAAGCCTCGATTCTTTTTCTGATATCCCGTAGGTTTGGCATCGAGTTTAGCCCTCTCCCTCTGCCGTATCTTCGCTTTGAGTCTGAATTTTGTGATCCCTGGTAAATTTAGTGCAAAATTCCTGAAGGATCTCACCGAGTTTCTCTTCATCACCCAGGGTTCCGGTATCTTTGATCAGGGCAGGAATCTCCGGGTAAATGCTGTGCACGTAGTTCAGGAATTCCTTCTCAAAAACCGGAATCAGCTTGTTGGGAATCATATCCAGCCCTCCATGAGTAGCGGCAAAAAGGGCCAGCACTTGGTCCTCCATGGACATGGGCACATATTGGACCTGCTTCAGCAACTCGACCAGCTTCTCTCCCCGCTGTAACTGCTTCTGGGTGGCTTTGTCCAGATCCGTGCCCAACTGGGCAAAGGTGAGCAGCTCACGGTACTGAGCCATTTCGAGGCGCAGGGAACCTGCTACTTTTTTCATGGCTTTGGTCTGAGCATTTCCACCGACGCGGGACACGGAAATTCCCACGTCTATGGCCGGTCGAATGCCGGAAGCAAAGAGATTGGGCAGAAGGTAGATCTGGCCGTCGGTAATGGAAATGACATTGGTGGGAATATAGGCCGAAACCTCTCCTTCCTGTGTCTCGATAATGGGCAGGGCCGTAAGGGACCCCCCGCCGAGTTTATCGGACAATTTACCTGCCCGCTCCAGCAGACGGGAATGGCAGTAGAAGACGTCGCCCGGATATGCCTCACGGCCTGGCGGCCGGTTCAGCAGCAGGGAAATCTGCCGATAGGCGTCGGCCTGTTTTGACAGGTCGTCGTAGATGACCAGGGTATCTTTATGCTGCTGGTACATGAATTCTTCGGCAATGGTGCATCCCACGTAAGGCGCTATATACTGCATCGGAGCGAAGGTGCTGGCACTGGCCGAGACAATGACCGTGTACTCCAGGGCATCATGCTTTCTCAGTTTCTCCACAAAGGAGGCAATGGTAGAAGTCTTCTGGCCGATGGCCACATAGACGCAGATAACCCCTGTTTCCTTCTGGTTGAGGATAGCGTCCAGGGCAATGGCTGTCTTTCCGGTTTTCCGGTCGCCGATAATCAGCTCTCTTTGCCCCCGCCCGATAGGCACCATGCTGTCGATAGCTTTAATTCCGGTCTGCATGGGGATGCGGATGGGCTGGCGATCAGTGATGCCCGGTGCCGGCCTCTCGACCAGCCTGCGGTACTTAAAAGGAATAGGGCCGCGTCCATCCAGGGGATTCCCCAAAGGATCGATAACCCGGCCGATCAAACCCTCTCCGACCGGTACCGATAACAGCCTTTTGAGACGCTTGACCAGCCATCCTTCACGGATTTTCAGATAATCACCCAGAACCACCACTCCTACCGCTTCAGGTTCCAGATTAAAGGCCAGCCCCTGTATCCCGTTCTCGAATTCGATCATTTCCCCGGCCATGACATTTCGAAGGCCGCTGATTCGGGCAATTCCATCCCCCACTTCCATTACAACTCCCACCTCATCCACTTCGAGCTTGCTTTCATACGATTCCAATTCTTTCTGGATGATCGTGGATAATTCGGTCATGTTGACCCTCATTAATTTTTCACCCCCTTATTCGAAAGAACACAAAAGTACTTTCGCAATGCCTCCAATTCATGCCTGATCGAGCAGTCAATATGAAAGGAGTCGCTGTTTACGATAAATCCGCCGATTATTTCCGGATCGACTACTGGAGTCAGGATGACATCCTGGGTAAAAAAACCGGTTAACAAGGTATGAAACCGCTGATAATATTGATCATCCAAAGGGAAGGGCGAAATGATTTTTACCCGTCGCCTGTTAAAATAATCATCCTGTAACTGGTTGAAGCTCTTATGAACAGCGGGTAAAATCCCTGCGTGATTTCGCCGAACCATAAAGCGGAAAAAAGACCGGAACGCCGGATGCATATCTTTTTGAAAAATGCTCTCCAGTTTGGCCTCCTTTTCCTCCCGAAACACGGCATAAGAAAGGAAAAAACGCTGCAGCAGCGGGTAGTTATTCCACACCTCCATAAGCCAGTCAAATTGTTTTCCGATTTCAGCCACTACTTCATGGGCTTTGGCAAACTGAAAGAGGGCCTTGGCATAAGCCACTACCGCTTTTTGTTTTCTCATCCCCAAAATTCCTTATCCATCATCTATAAAATCAATATCCATCCATATGGATCAATATCTATATCAATATCCATCCATGTGGCTATTCCATGAGGCGAACGCTAACCTGGTGCAGTTTCCTGGAAGCTCAAGGCAGTTTCACGGGCCAAGAGGCAGTTTCCCGAACGCAAAACTGTTTCACGGACAAAACCACCGGGTTTAAGCCTCATGCGAACCTAATGCTGATTGAGCTGGGAGAAGTCTCTCTGATACTCGCCGAGGTAATGCTCCAGGAGCTCGTATCCTTTAGGCCCTTCCATGTCTCTTTTTAAATAGCGGTACGTGAGATGGAAAGAGATTTCGATAATCTCTTTTTTGAACTCGTTCAGGGCCCGTGCCCTGGTTTGCTCGATATCCATTTCCGCCTTTTTCAAGAGTGCCTCTGCCTGGAGCTTGGCTTCAGTCAAAATCTTATTTTTGATTTCAATGGCCGAAGCTTTGCTTTTATTGATAATATCCAGGGCTTCCTCCTTGGCCTTCAGCAGGGTTTCCTTCCGATTGGCCAGGAGAAGATCAACTTTTTCCCTCTCCTTTTTGGCATAATCCAGGTCACCGGCAATCTTGGTTGCCCGGCCGTCCAGCCCATCGAGCACCTTTCCCCACACCAGCTTCCAGAGAAGAACCACGAGAAGGCAAAAGGTCAGCAAGGTCCAGATAAACAATCCCGGATCCACCTTCAACAGCCCGTCTTGCAGAATCGATAACATCGGGAAGATCTCCTTTGGGTTTCCCCGCTCTTTGTACCTTTTCTCTTATTCTTGGTGGTTAATTCTTATTTTAGTGGCTACCCGGCAGATCCGATGTGGCTACTTGGTAGCTACAATGATGCAAATAACCAGAGCAAAAAGTGCAATTCCCTCCACCAACGCTGCGGCAATCAGCATGGTTGCCCGAATCGGGTTCAGGGTTTCCGGCTGTCTGGCAATCCCCTCCACTGCATTTCCGCCGATCAAACCGATCCCTATTCCAGCGCCTACCGCAGCCAGACCTGCTCCAATGGCAGCTCCTAATGATGCTATGCCAGGTGTCATGTCCTGTTACCTCCTTCAATGGGTTTTTGATAGTGGATTGTAGGATTAAAAAATAATCAGCAACGGTTGTCTTACTTAATGCCCTTCACTTCCGGCCATCCCCACGTAAATGGCGGAAAGGAAAGTAAAAATATATGCCTGAAGCAGGCATTCAAGAATTTCCAATAAGCCCACGGCTACTGCCATTGGAACAGAGCCAAGCCCAATCGTGGCATTTTGAAACATAATGATCAGGTACAAAAGAACAATCAGGATAATATGCCCTCCCAGCATGTTGGCGAAAAGTCGAATCATCAGGGCAAAGGGCTTGCTGAAAAGGCCGACAAATTCGTTCATGACAATAATCGGTGAGAGGGCCAGCGGTACCCCCTCAGGTAAAAGATGCTTCCAGTACCGGATAGCTCCCTGCCGGCTCATGCCATACACTTGCGTGAAAATAAAGGTCACCAGGGCCAGAGCCATGGTTACGGCCAGATTGGCAGTGGCGGTTTTCCCGAAGGGAAAGAGCCCCAGCATATTGCAGAAGAGAATAAAGAGAAATTGCGTGCAGAAAAAGGGCAAAAAGGGGCGGTAGTTATTCCCCACAAACGGCTTGACGATATCGTCACGGATAAAATTGACAAAAAATTCCACAAGTACCATAAGCCGGGTAGGTTTGTCCAGGGTACGGGTGCTGAATTGCCGGGCCGCAACAGACAGAATAACCAGGAGCAGGCCGCAAACCGTCCACATAGCCACAAGGTGCTTGGTAATGCTCATATCGATTCCCCAGACAGACAGCCGAACTAAAGGCGCATCTCCAATATGGTGAAGCAAAATGTCCAGAATTCCTTCTTCATGTGCAATCATACTGACCTCGAATTGGGAGAGCTGAAAATGTAATTAATGTAACAGTATATCAGTGTATGAGACTATGAGACCATCAGATACCAGAGGCTGTTAGACACCTCCTCAGCGTATCAGATTATCAGTGTATCAACGGATTCATGTATTTTGATGTATGTAAGAAAGCAGGTGAATAAAAAAACGGTGTTGTTCTATGCTTCTGCCCATTATATCGGAAGGGGGAGTGCAAAAATTCGTCCTTAGTCGGATAACTCTGAAGAGGATAACGGGAGGACAAGACGGGTAAGCTTGAAAGGATTAAACTTCATGCAGGTATTTTGCCACCTTCAACAAGGCAGTGCACCCTTGCCCTGCGGCGATGGTATATTGATATTCATGGATAGATGAGCAATCCCCGGCAGCGAATACCCCATCGACCGAGGTGCGGGTATTGCAATCGATCAGGACATGGTTATGGATATCAAGATCAACGAATCCCTGCAAGAATTCCGT
Organism: bacterium; assembly: GCA_040752695.1. Taxonomy (GTDB): domain Bacteria; phylum SZUA-182; class SZUA-182; order DTGQ01; family DTGQ01; genus DTGQ01. Next base: position 31,579 of record JBFMGO010000009.1, on the reverse strand, counting down.
GTTAGGGCTGCGGCCGATTTCTACGAAGACACCCTGCACCTTCAGGCTCTTTTTTTCCCCATATTGTTCGTACTCGATGCCCTCTACGGTCTTTTCCCCTAAAATAGCAGTAGTATGCGCATCAGGGATAACGTTCACCTTTTCATTGCTGGTAATCGTTTCAATCAGATATTCATGAGCATCGAATTGGCTGCCGATGTTGACCAGGTAAATCCTTTTGGCAATCTGCATCAGGTAATCTGCCGCTTCGAGGGCAGAGTTACCTCCGCCAATAACTGCTACTTCCCTGCCTGCAAAGAGCGGGCCGTCGCAGATGGCGCAGTAGGTTACCCCCCGATTCGCAAGGCGGTTTTCCCCCGGGATATTCAGCTTCTTAGCGCGGGCTCCGGTTGCCAGAATGATCGATTTGGCATGATATTCACCACGGTTTGTAACCACGAAAAATCCGCCTCTTCGCTTTCCGATCCGGGTAGCCTCTTCCCCTTCATGAATAGGGATTTTATTGAATTCAGCCTGCTTTCGCAGGGTTTCATAGAACTCGAAACCATTGGTTTCAACAATACCCGGATAATTCAGAATTTCCCCGCTTTCCAGAACCTGTCCCCCAAACTGCTTCGCTAGACAAAGGAAATCCATTTTCTTTCTGGCAGCGTAAATGCCAGCGGTCAATCCCGCAATGCCTGCCCCGATGATCATGGTCTCGTACATGATTCTTTCTTCCTCATGATAAGCGTTATGATAATCGTTAATCGTTATACTGCGCCTCGCGATAATTGCTCCTGTACTTTTTAATTCGCTGTCTATGGCCTTTATACTTCCATAGGATCGGGACCGATAGCAGATAAATTTATATCGGTTTTTTGAGACACTCATGCCTATTACCTCGTCAATTGAATATTGAGTGGGAAATGGATTCTGGCTTTGGCTCAGAATGACGCGCGTGAGCAAATTGAGCCTATGAGTCATTGCCTCATCCGTCAATTGGAGATTGACAGAGCATGAGCAATACAACGAGAAATTGTCCAAAACTCTCGCAGGGAGTCATTCAAGTAAGCCAAATTGATGTTGATTATGATAACCAGATAGAATGAAGCATCATTGCAGGCCCCCCCATTGGAAAGCCTCGTTGTCATAGCTCCCCGCTTAATGCCTGCTCTGGACAGGCTTCGCTCAGAATGACGAAAAATGCAAAAGTATAGTAGATATATGACGATATATTTACTATACTTTGAAGGAAATTATTCATCTTTGATTTGCGTTTCTCCATCATTAACCAACCAAACGAGGGAACAATGAAAAAAATACCTGAATCAACCTTCCGTATTGCTCTTGGAACAGTAGTCGCGTTGATTGTTTTGGCAGTTTATGCCTATCCTTTAGCTCTGGCTTCCGAGGTTCATGTTCCTGATGATTATTCTACTATTCAGGCAGCGATTGCGGGAGCCAATAGCGGAGATGTCATTGTGGTTTACGAGGGGATTTACTACGAGAATATTCATTTCCTGGGCAAAGCCATCACGGTAAAAAGTACTGATCCCAATGATCCGGCTATAGTGGCAGCGACGATTATTGATGGTAATCAGGCAGGACATGTGGTTAAGTTTGAGGCCGAAGAAGGAAGCGATTTTCGTCGCCTGGGCATCAATGCTCTTCTCAGTGGTGTCACCGTGCAAAATGGTAAGGCTGAATATGGCGGAGGGATTTATTGCTACTACTCCTCTCCGACCATCAGCAACTGCATGATCATCGGGAATTCAGCCGGTCAGTGTGGTGGAGGGATTTATTGCGTTTCCTCCTCGCCAAGTATCACCAATTGTATCATTATGGGAAATTCAACGGAAATCTCAACTTCCACGGAGGAGAAGAGGGGTAGCGGTGGAGGGATTTTTTGTGCTTATGATTCTTCGCCGGACATCACTAATTGCATCATTGCCCGAAACTCGACAAGCAATGGCGGTGGCATTTTTTGCCAGGGTGCTGTTTTTCTTTCCTTTGGTATGGGGATACCTGTCGGCGGCGGCTTACCAAGACCCAAAATCACTAATTGTACCATTGTTGAAAACACAGCCTCTGTTTCTGGCGGCGGGGTATTGAGCAACCTTGATGTTTGGGTATACTTTGTTGAGGAATTTCTACTCTCTGGTGGAACGTTTAAATACTTTTCAGCGCCGATTATCACAAGCAGTATTCTCTGGGATAACTATCCGGACCAGGTTTCCGGTAAGAGAATCCAGATCACCTTTTCCGATATTCAGGGATGGTTTCCTGGTATAGGCAATATCAATGCTGATCCTTTGTTCGTTAGTCCTGAGGCAGGGGACTACCATCTGCAGCCTGGCTCTCCGTGTATAAGGACAAAAGGCAAGTACCAATACGAAATGGGAGCCTATGGACATCAAGTATTCCGGCGGCAATCCTCTTACCATTATAGAAGTACACGTGGCTACTAAGGATCTGTAACAAGATAACTTTTATGTGGGGATTAGAATCACACAACCAGGACTTATATCATCTCATTAGGAAATGATTGTTCCTGTGAAGGAGAATGGCCTGAAAATTTTAGTGAAAATTTTAGTAGAGCCAAGCACCATGCAGGTGCCGTTTTTAACGAACACCGCATGGTGCTTAACTTCTCCCCCCCTGAGGTTAATACCTCGCCTTAGTAAAAGGATACGGAAGGTGACGGAAAGGGGTAAAATGGAACAGGGCAATCGTAACTTGAGAAGAAGGAGAACGGGAGATTCAGGATGTCATATTCACGGGAAGAAGAGCTGCCACCGCCGTCCAACAAATTCACAGATCCGCGAGCATAAGCGCATGAACCGCTCCCTGAGTAAGAAAAGGAATCAGATCCAAGCCAGGGACCAAGGGCACCGGAAAAGCCATATAAACTGGAGTTCACAGCCACAGGTCCGTATCCTTTCGAGTTCACTGAGTACAATGAATTTAATAAAGAAAACATGTTGTCAAATAAAGACCACGGACCCCAGGAAAGCCATCCATCCTGAAAAAAATCATAGGATGCTGGGGTTGTACTTTCTGTATCGGAAGGTGGGTTATCAAGCATCGGATGATCGATTTTTTCCAGTTTTGCTGAGAGCAAAACGGAAGACAAGTCAATAGATTTTTCCCAAACCCAGGATATATCATCCGGGGCAGACAGATTCAGCACCTGCAGGCCGGAGTTGTCAAGAACATAGAAGCATGCCTCACCACGGGCCAGACTCTTGGGGCGGTCTGCCAAACGTACCGTAGCGACAGTAGCGACATCCTGGGGATGGGTAGAGTCGCCGGGGTTGGCCACGTTCAGAATGTCCAGATAGTGACGGGTATCAAAAACCGACGATTTCCAGACCAGGGCATATTCACTCTGGCACAGAACCTGCAACTCTCTGCCCACAAGATTGATTGATTCCTGCAACGCTGGTTGTCCGGGATTGGTCAAATCAACGATATGCAGCCAGGACTTGATTTCAGTGTGGCCCGTGACCAGGTAGAGGAGGTTTCCTGCCCAGGCAGCGCTTTCCCCTGAAATATCAAGAAATCCGCACGGTGAGGCGGGTGTGGCCGATTGTAAATCAAAAACATATCCTTTCTCCGGACCTTGACCAAACACATACAAATATCCCTGTCTCAGGAGTAAAGGTCCAACTTTCCCCTCCAGGGAAAAGAAAGGAGTTATGTGAGGATCATTCGCCTCACTCAGGTTCAGAGCATATATAACGCTCTCTTCTCCGCTCCCATCGTCCAGAGCCAGGTAGACATCCTCCTCTCCAACCGCCAGATCCAGCAGTACGCCCTCTTCCATGGTCAGGGAAGTAACCAGCTTCGGATCGGCAGGATCGGACAGGTCAACAACCCACAGCACTGCGGGATACCGTTGCGTGATAAAGGCCAGGCCCTCCTCGGTTATCAGAATTTTATCCGGCAAGGCCCCTGGCCCCGTTAACGCACACTCTTCTTGCCAATCCCAGGGAAGCTCGACGCTGGCGATGAACTGTGCTTCCCCTTCCGTGGATAAGGTAAAAACGGCCAGTCCCGCTTCTGCAATGGGGGCATCTTCCCAGATGTCGAATCCATTTCGTGCATAGGTAGCGTATATATAATCACCCTGCGCTGCAAGCCCCTGTAACTCATAGGGTATCAGCGCATAGCTCGATGTATAATCCACACCGGTTATCTGTTTCTTTCCTTGCGGCTGAGGCTGCGGTTGAGCGGGAGACGTAAAGGCCATCCAGGGAGATGGCAGTGCGAAATAGGGAAGCCCCACATTGCCGAATATCCCCTGAAAGAGCCTGGGAGACCACTGAGCCCGGACGGGAACAGGCCAAAAGAGACTGCCCAGGAGTGCCAGGATACAGAAAAAGAAAATGGACTTGTACCTAAACTGAACAAAGGAACTTGGCAGCATGCTTCCTCCCCTTCAAAAAGAGTGGGTTAATAATGGGTTTCCTGCTCCTCTCCTCGTGTCCTGTCAATCGAATCTTGATGGGTAACTGGATTCTAAGCTTTCGCTCAGAATGACGTGGGGAGGTCCCAGCGGTCATTATTTTACCCATCAATTGAGGCTTGACAAGAGCACTCGGTTGTGTATGCAAAGCCTCTTTGATGAGGTTTTCCGCTGAATTAGGTGGGGCAAAGAGCCCCCCCAACATAATTTGGTATCAGCGGTACTCATGACAGTACTCATGACACTGGTCGTGTAATTCACGCGGCTTGTACTTAGAACCTTTCCCAAAACCTCATTTGGAGTAACTGGTTTATCGTCTGCCGGAGGTTTTGGGATGGCCTCTTAGTTGCTTACACGATGAGATAGCAATTTTCATGCTCGCGGGAAAACCGGGGAAGGGAAATGGTTCACTGGAGGAATGGCACATAAGGAAATGGCATACGGGGAATAATACACGGGTGGATAGAATAGCTTGAGGGAAAGGGGAGGGTTTATGAGGAGAAGGTCACAGGGGGGAAGGGCTCACGGGGGAATGGTGATGAAGAGGATACCCCTGGCACAATGAGTGTAGATTCTGAACATGCGTGGTGCTGAAGGTGAACAGCAGGGAATTATCAGAAAAACAACAGGGAATCATCATCCGAGTTTCCGCCTCACATTGAAGATGTGCGGGATATCGAACCACCTAACCTCTCATACACAACTTTCAATGATAACTCGATATCCAATGAGCGAAAATTTCATGATTGACATATTATTCAGCTTGTGATAAAAAAGAATCCATATTTGACTGCTATGGTAATTACATTGTTACCATTAATTCTGCTTTTGGATGGCAGGTATGTCTTCTTGGAGAAGGATGATTATGTATCCTATAAAAAAGACTCATTTACACGGATTTATCGGGCAGTATTGATTATAATACGTCAACTCTGGCCGTTGGCTGGGGCAATGGTAAGGAACCACTATGCCTTCCTCATTTCTATCATTTCTGTCTTTCCTTAAATTTCTGCCTTTGCAGCAAAAACCACATTACACCCCTGAAACTCAACTGTATTTAATCTCTGAATTCAGTCCAGCTCTATCCAACAAAACTCTATTCAACCAAGCTCTATCCAAACCAGCGCTCTATGACCGATTCTCGTTCCTTTTGCTCCTCTGGCTCCTTTTGTCCCTATCGCTCCTTTTGCCACTTTTGCTCCTCTTACTCCTTACGCCGTGCTCGCTGTTTTTGCCGCTCTTGCTCCCCTTGCTGCCTTTGCTACCTTTACTACTATGCCTACTACCCTTGCTCCTCTGGCTCTCCCTGCTGCTCTCTCTCTCTCTCTCTCTCTCTCTCTCTCTCTATTGCTCTGGCGATCTCTATTGCTCTGGATGCTCTGGCAATCCGGGGATTGCCGTCATCTTTCGCTCTCCGATGTACTTCGAGGATATATCCTTATTTTGCCTGGCCATGGTAAGTTACCGAGATATCATCTCGCTTAACCATATAAAGTTGCATTATTTGTACTCACATAATCGAGGGTAATGGTACTGGTGTGCCCCACGGACTTCAAATCCGCTGGTCGGCCTGTGCAAGGGCCGTAGGAGGTTCGATTCCCCTTACCCTCTCTTTTGAACCTCTCTTTCCTTGTGGCAAGAGATGAAAGAAAAAGTTGGGTAACTTTTCATTTCATTGAAGAATAGAACTGCGGACCTGACACAGAATGGAGTTCGATACTTGGGACAGAGTGGATATAGCTACCTGGCGCGGAATGGATCCAGCGGTCTGGGGCAAAATGGGTCCAGCGGCCAGGCGCAAAAAGTAGCTGGAGATGTAGTGCGGAATGTTGCCATAGGCCTGGCCGGGCATATCGACCACGGCAAGACCGCTCTGGCTAAAGCCCTTACCAGCGTGGATACGGACCGGCTGAAAGAGGAAAAGGTTCGGGGCATATCGATAGAACCAGGATTTGCCCCCTATCGGCTCCCCAGCGGGCACGTGGTAAGTATTATCGATTGTCCGGGGCATGAGAAATTTATCAAGAACATGCTGCGGGGAATATCAGGAGTCGATATAGTCATTCTGGTCATAGCAGCCGATGATGGTCCCATGCCTCAGACCAGAGAACACCTCGATATTCTCTCACTGCTGAGAATCAGATTCGGGCTTGTCGTGGTAAACAAGGTCGATCTGGTGGACAGGGACTGGCTGGAACTGGTTCACGAGGAAGTTGCCAAGCTCATTGAGCCGACCTTTCTCCGGAAAACGTCGATAATCGATTGCTCATGCCGGACCGGCGAGGGAATTGGCCAGGTAAACACGGCTCTTACGGAACTCATCGGCAAAGTCGAAAAAACCAGACTTAAGGGTGAATTCCGGCTTCCGGTAGACCGGGTTTTTACCATGGCAGGCTACGGCACGATAGCTACCGGCACGCTTGTGGATGGAAATGTGAGGCCCGGATCTGCGGCAATGATTTATCCTGCGGGCTGCAAGGTCAAGATCCGTGGTATTCAGGTACATAACCAATGGGTTGAAGAGGCCCGGACAGGGCAGCGGGTCGGCTTTAACCTGGCCGGTATCAGCACTTCTCAGATTAAAAGAGGTGATACCATCGCACCGCCGGATTCACTGCTGCTTCCAACCGGCATACTGGATGCCAGGCTCCGGTACCTGGAATCAAATGCCTCTCCCCTGGTCAACAGGACCAGAGTACGCCTGTATACCGGCACCACCGAGCTCATAGCCAGAGTAATTCTCATGGATAGAGACAAGATGCAGCCCGGCGAGCAGGCTATTGTCCAATTCAGGCTGGAGGAAAAGGCGTCGCCTCTGGTATTCGATAGATTCATTATCCGATCTCTCAGCCCCCAGCATACTATTGGCGGAGGTGTTATCCTTGATGCCCATCCCAGGCGTTACAGTATCTCGGAGAGCGCAGGCAGTATCTCGAAGGGCGCAGGCAGCGTCCTGAAAGATACAAGCGTCACTTCGAAGGGTACAGGCAGAATAGCCCGGCTTGAACTCCTGGAGCAGGGAAGGTTCGAGAGCTTCGTCAGTGAGATAATCTCACGACATACCTTCACCCTTTGCACGAAAACCGAATTGCTCAGGAAGACTGCGCTTACTCATATCGAGCTTAACGATATCCTGACCCGGCTAAAAAACAAAGGCGTTCTCTATTGCCTTGATAAAGATATTGATAAGAAGAACGGTAATGCTAACGGGAGCAGTTATAGTAATAGTAACGGTATTGGTAAGAATATTGATAAGAATATTGATAAGAATAAAGAAGAATTTCTTTTTGCCAGCAAGCAAGCTGCGAGCATCAAAAGGAAAATAACAGACACTCTGCAAAAATTTCATAGCCAAAATCCCCTTGAAAAGGGTATGGGCAAAGAGATGCTCAGGGCAAGGACATCAGGAGAGATGGATATCCGGCTCTTTCATTGCCTGATCGGGGACCTCGAAGCGCGTCAGGCCATAGCGCTGGAAGGTCCTCATGTCAGGCTGGCCGATCATAGGCCGTCATTAAATTCCTGGCAGAAGGAAATTATTACTATGATGGAAAGAGTGTTTCTATCCAGCGGATACCAGCCATTAAAGATAAGTCACCTTTACCAGAACATTGTCAATAGTACCCATAATAACTCTCAAAACGGCACCCGGAACAACACCCATCAAAGCAGCATTAAAAATAACACCATATGCAACACCCAACATAGAGAGGAGGTGGAGAGGTTATTGAAGATGCTCGTAAGTCAGGGCGTTTTAATCCGCATCACGCCAGATACCATCATCCATAGTCAGCCTTTGAATAAACTCAAGGAGATGATAACAGCATATATACAAAAGGAAAAAAGCCTTACCATTGCAGATTTCCGCAGCAATATAGCTGACCTGAGCCGAAGGACCACCGTTTTGATTCTGGATTACCTCGACTCTATCGGATTCACCAGCCGGACCGGAGATATCCGGACACTGAGAGACCCGAAAAGGTAAATCTTCAACGCATATGATCTTCAATGTATATGACCCTCAATGTTTTATTATATATAATGTATATAATATTATATAATATTATATACATTATATATGAAAGGATACAGGTAAGACCATGAGAAAGAATCAAATCCCAGCGACCTCCTTATCAGCCTTGTTGATGAGTTTGTTCATTTTGGCCGTGTTATCGCTATCATATATACTCTATCCGGCATACGCACTAGCGGGCCCTCAGATTACTTTTCCTGAGACCTCGTTTGATTTTGGGGAGATATACCAGAATAAAAAGGTTAATCATATTTTTAGCTTCAAAAATATCGGTGATCAGGTACTGAACATCAACGGAGTGAAGACATCCTGCGGATGCACCGCAGCAGTTCTCTCCAGCAAGACAATCAATCCGGGTGAAAGCGGGCAGATTGAGATTACCTTTAATTCTGCATATCGTAAGGATAAACAAAAGAAGGTCATCTATGTCCATTCCGATGATCAGGCCCACCCGGTCTCTCAACTGACCATTGAGGCTATGGTCAGAGTCGATCTGGAAGCTTCACCTCCTAATGCCTATTTCAGGCAGGTAAAGGCGGGTGAGGTGGCAACTCAGGAGGTAGTGCTGAAAAATACCGGCAAGGACACGATGTCTATTCTATCCATAAATACGGCCCCTTCCTCCGCTATTTCGGTAAAAGCAGCAAAGGAAGACAGCAAGTTACCGTTCGGTTTGAAACAGAATGAGTCCCTGGCGATTATTGTTTCAGCCAAAGCACAAAAGGACAGTACCAGAGTGAATGGTCAGGTGATTATCAAGACAGACAGTAAAACCACACCGGAAGTGATTATCCCTGTATTTTTAAGCTCTGCTGAAGCTTCTACAACGAATTGAGAACAGTGAAAAATAAGGGGGCTCCCGGCCACAAATCAGGGGGCGTTTATATTCTTTGTGTATCTATAGTATCTATGCTATCCATACCATCTATGTTATCTATAGCATCTATAGATTTTTTCAATATTTCTCTTGACTTGGTAAGCACAGAAGATATATTTATTAGTAGTCAGATAGTAACTATACTTTTACACTTTTTGTCATTCCCGCCTTCGCGGGAATGACAAAAAGTGATCATTGTGAAACTATCGGCATTTCAAGCATTTAAAAAAAATATAAAAGTATAGATAGTAATAGCCAGAGATTTATTGATAGTCAGAAAGCTCTGAGCTTGTCAGAGAAGAGTAACGGCAAATCCCTTGTTGGGATATTTACCCATCACGGAGTCAGCATGGCGGTCTATGCAGTTATAACCTTTCAAACCACCCACTTTGCTCTCAAAGCTAAAAGTGTGCTTGACAAGTGCGGCAAAAAGCCCGAAATGATACCGGTACCAAGGGAGTTCAGCTCCAACTGCGGCTTTTGCTGCAAGATCCCCTGGCAGGAAAAGGAAGAAATCGAAAAAATCCTTACCGATAACCGGGTAGAGATCGATCAGATTTACCGCTGGGAAAAGGACGACGAGGCGCAAAGGAAAAAGAAATTCAAATTCGTTTAATTCCTCCATCTAACCAAATTCCATACATCTTAACATATTTATAGTATGTTGTAAGGGAGTAAAAATGAGCACTTATGATGAAATATGGAAGAGCTTAAACATTGACCTTGAAACTCACTGCAATCTTCTTGATGTCCTGGGGCAAGTCTATACCGACATCTACCTTAGGCAGGATAAACGGCCTGAAGCCATGGAATATTTCGATTTTGTTATCGGTGAGGTTCATGGCCTGCGCATCAAGGAACTGTTGGAGCATAAGGCCAAAGGTGGATTCATAGCTGGCACTTTTTGTCTCTTTGTGCCTGACGAGTTAGTCCTTGCTGCCGGGGGCTTGCCGATCGGACTGTGCGGCGGGGCGGATCTTACCATTTCCAGAGCGGAAGAATTCCTGCCACGAAACATCTGTCCATTGATAAAGTCATCCGTCGGATTTAAACTGGCCCGGATTTGCCCTTATTTTGAGTCCTCCGATTTTCTCATTGGAGAAACCACCTGCGATGGCAAAAAGAAAGCCTGGGAGGTTCTGAACAATTTCATTCCAACCCAGGTTATGCATGTTCCCCATATGAAAAATGAAGCAGGGCAAAGCATATACCGCCTGGAGATTGAAAGGCTGATGGAAAAACTGGAAGAGGCAGGCAGGACAAAGATCAGCTTCGAGAATGTGAAAGAGGCCATAGCAGTCATGAACAATAAAAGGAGAGCACTGGCCGGCTTATACGAAACCCGCAAGCATCAACCCTCGCCAATCAGCGGGAAGGATGCCCTTTTAATTTCGCAGGTCGCATTCTATGACGATATCCCGCGATTTACCGCAGCAGTAAATAAACTGAAAGCGGAACTGAACAATAGAATTGAAAAGGGCATCAGCCCATTTGCCGAAGATGCGCCCCGCGTTATGCTTTCCGGTTGTCCAAGTGTCGTACCCAACTGGAAGCTGCATCATATTATCGAAACATCGGGGGCATCGGTAGTTGTTGAGGAAGCATGTACGGGAACGCGCTACTTCGAGACCCTGGTCGATGAGTCATCGGCCGATTTGAACGGACAACTGGATGCTCTTGCCCGCAGGTACCTGTCCATAAACTGCTCCTGCTTTACTCCTAACCATGAGAGAACCGAGCAGATCATACACTATGCCAGGGAATATCATGTTGACGGTGTAGTTTACAATACCCTTCAGTTCTGCCATACCTACAATGTCGAGTACACAAAGGTTGAACAGGCTCTGAAAGAGGCCAGTATCCCTGTGCTCAAGATTGAAACGGATTATGCCGCCGAAGATGCGGGGCAGATCCAGACAAGAATTGAAGCCTTTCTGGAGCGGATTAAATCGTGAATTATGGTTTTCAGGGACATGATCTTTTAAGGACATGGTTTTTAAGAATATAGTTATCAGGGACATGGTTTCCAGGGATGAGGTTTTTCAGGAGACTGAGTGAAAATGGCTTTTATCGGTATTGACCTTGGCTCTCGAACGGCCAAGTATGTCATCCTGGATCAGAATAATGGCATTGTGGAATTCAAGGTTATGACTGGCGGAGTAAATCCCCTCAAGAAGCTTCGCCGCGCTTTACAGAAAGAAGGCAATGAAGGCGCAAATGAAGGCGCGGCGGATGAGAAGGGCCACGCAGAGAAAGACGGGGCGAATAAGGACCGGGCAGAGAAAGACTGTCAACATACTGTGGCCACAGGGTATGGCCGCCGCATGGCCCATGGGAATCTTGCCGGGCGGACTATAACCGAGATCAAGGCCTTTGCCCTTGGAGCACACTATCTGCACCCACAAGCGCGGATGGTTATTGATATCGGAGGGCAAGACACCAAGGTAATTGCCCTGGCAGGGAACGGCTCATTCGAAGATTTTGCCATTAACGACCGTTGCGCGGCAGGGACCGGCAAGTTTCTCGAGGTCATGGCTCATTCCTTTGAAATTGAAATCGCTGAATTTGGAAGCTTTGCGCTCATGGCCAAAAGTTTCATAAAGATCAACAGCATGTGTACTGTTTTCGCTGAGTCGGAAGTAATTTCACTGCTGGCCAAGGGCGAAGATCCCCACACCATCGCACTGGGAATTCACCAGTCTATTGTGGAGAGAATAGAGCCCATGGTCAACCGGGTCGGCCTGAGGCATCCGATCCTCTTTGCCGGGGGTGGAGCCTTGAATCCCTGCCTGGCCATGCTCCTTGGGAAAAAGCTTGGGAGAAAGCTGATTGTACCGGAAAATCCCCAGATGGTGGGTGCTCTTGGTGCGGCTGTGCATGCTTCAAGAAGGGACAGGATCGGGGAGTGAGGGATAGGCAGGCTATCCTGCCTCAAGGGGAAGAAACCGGCGATTAACTTTCTGGCGGGCAGCACTGGCACCCAGGTATACAAAAAAACAGCATCCAGCATCCGGAAGACCAGCAATCAGAAACCAGCATCCAGAGACAAGAAATAGAGACAAGAAGTAAGGAGGATTCATATGTCAATACTCGTAGACGCCAGAGGGTTGGATTGCCCCAAACCTGTGGTAAAGACAAAGGAAGCATTTGAGCAGGCGAGCGGACAGTCTCTTTTGGTAATGGTCAGCAGCGCAGCATCAAGGGATAACGTAGTAAGGTTTCTTAAGCGCAGCGGAGCACAGATTGACCGTGTGGAAGAGCAGAAGGGCGAATTTCACATATACACTCAGGCTGGACCTGCCAATGATTTGTCGGGCCAGGTGATAACCACAGAACCATCAGGATCAATGAAATTAAAAGAATCAATGAAATCGATGGCTGGATTCAATCCGGAAGACTACTCCTGTACCTCCCCCTACCAGGCAGGCACAAGCACAACGATCTTCATTACCAGGGACCGCATTGGGCAGGGCGGTGATGAATTGGGCATTAACCTCCTCAATGCCTTCATAGCCACCATTAAAGATCTGTCCGTTCAACCCAGAACAATCTGTTTCATGAACAGCGGCGTAAAATTGACGATCAAGGGGGCCGGAACCCTTGCTTATCTGCAGGAGCTCGAAGAAAAAGGAATTGAGCTTCTGGTCTGCGGAACCTGCCTGAATTACTTTCATCTCACCGGAGAGCTCGGCGCAGGCAAAATTTCCAACATGTATGATATTTCAGAAGCTATGCTCACATCAACCAAGGTGATTACCATTTAATAACCATCGTTTGATAATAATAACTACCATTTACTTTAAGCCAGCACTTAATTTAATTACCAGCATTTAATTTGATAGCTATCATTTAATTTGATAGCCGTCATGAAAACCTAATCGCCGCAAGATAAAGCAAAGCAGAATAATGGAGCAAAAAGTAATTTATTTCGACCATGCAGCCACTTCGGGAACCAAGCCCCTTTCAGTGACTGAGGCTATCATTGATTGCCTGAAAAATACCAATGCCAATCCGGGCAGGTCCTCACATCTTTTGTCAATCAAAGCGGCAGAGATTGTCTATCACTGCCGTGAGGCAATAGGGGAGCTTTTCAATTTTCCCGAAACGGAAAAAGTCATCCTGACTAAAAACGCCACGGAAGCACTGAATATAGCCCTTTACGGAACCATGGAATCGGAATCGGGGGGGGAAGTCTTAACCACCTCTATGGAACACAATTCAGTGCAAAGACCGCTCAATCATCTTAAAAACAAAGGCCGGATCAAGCTTAAAATCGTCCAGGGGGACAGAAACGGCCTGATCACTCCTCAAAAGATCGAAGCAGCCATAGGCAATGAAACCAGACTTGCTGCCGTTACTTCAGCCTCCAATGTGTGCGGCACGAAGCTTGATCTGGCTGGAATATATGAAACGTGCAGGGCAAAGGGGGTGAAACTCCTGGTCGATGGTGCGCAGGGTGCAGGGGCAATGAAGATAGATTTAGCCAGGACGCCGTTTGACCTTTTTGCCATAACCGGCCATAAGCATCTTTTCGGGCCTCAGGGGACCGGCGCTCTCATTGTTAAAGATCCTGATGCTCTCGCACCCTTTATGTGCGGAGGGACGGGCAGTTTATCGGAAAAAGCAGTTCAGCCCGATTTTCCACCGGATAAATTCGAAGCAGGAACAGTAAACACGCCAGGACTGGCTGGCCTAGGCGCAGGTATTCAGTTCATTCTGGATGAGGGAATAGAGAAGATCATCGAGCGTGAACAGCAATTAACGCAGTATCTGCTGCAAAAGCTCCGGGAAATTGATGAGATTGAAGTTTACGCACCCGAAGCCGAGCGGGTAGCTGTGGTTTCATTTAACATGAAGGGAGCATTGGCTTCAGAAATTTCCTATTACCTTGACCGCGAGTGGAGAATATGCGCAAGACCAGGGCTGCACTGTGCACCGCTGGCTCATCAAACCCTGGGCACTTTTCCGCATGGAACGGTCCGGTTTTCCCTGTCTTATTTTAATACCGAGAAGGAGATTGACATTGCCATATATGCATTAAAATCCTATGCGAGAGGCGAATAGACGAAGATGAGGCAAGACTACAGTAAGACATACAGTAAAACATCAGGGGATTCATTGAGACAAGGGATTCGTTGAAACAGGCATAAGGGATTCATTGAGGTGAGGTGAAGATGAATGAAGATGAATATAGACATTCATCATCTGGAAGTTTTTTGTACCTGTGCAGAATTGGGGAGCTTCTCCGAGGCCGCGCTGTGTCTTGGCATCAAGCAGTCCACAATCAGCACTCATATTCGAACCGTTGAATCTGAACTGGGCGTACCACTATTCGACCGCCGTAAGAACCGGATTCATCTTACGCCGGCCGGTGAGGTATTGTATCGAATGGGGTTAAAAGTTATTACCGCACGCACAGAGGCCATTGCTGCGGTCAATACCTTTTTAAACAGAATCGAGGGGAGCGTTTCGCTTGGTGGAAGCACGACACCGGCAGCCTATATCCTGCCGGATATCATATCCGGTTTCATAAAGGTACACCCAAAGGTCACTGTTCACCTTATTACGGGAAACACGGCCAGTATCTTACGGGATGTCTGCCTGGAGAAAGTGGAGCTTGGAGCAGTGGGCAGCATGCCTGATGAAGAGCAATTCGCCTCCTGCATTCTGGGCGACGATGAGCTTTTGCTCACCTATTCTCCAATTCATTTCCCTGAGATTTCCGAAAATCTCACTCTGGCCCAGGCCAGAGAGTTCCCGTTTATCATGAGAGAGGAAGGATCTGGGACCAGGCGATTGATCGAAAGGGTATTTTCCCAAAAAAACATATCCCAATCAGAGCTCAAGGTCGTGGCGCACATGGGCAGCATCGAAGCGGTAAAGCGGGCTGCCGTGGCAGGCATGGGTGTCTGTCTCATCCCAGGAGCTGCACTGAAATGTGAACTTGCAGCCAGCCTTTTGAAAGCTGTCCCCTTGCGCAATGCACGGTTCACCAGAAATTTCTATCTTGTTCGTCTTCGCTCGAAAACCCTTTCGCCGGTCGCTCAGGCCCTTTGGAATTTTGTGCTTGAATCCCGTCGAGAAGTCACCCGGATGTAACGGCTGCTCTGCATAGGAATTTTCACTTTTTTTATGCGGCTTGGCGGGTGGTCTTAGTACAAAGGTAACGATTGCAATATGATAAGGTGATGTCTATAATGATCAGCTATGGGAGGGAAGCAGAAGCCAGGCTGGAGCGTATTCAAACAGATATTCGCCGATCATTGGGAAGAATTCAAGAGATTGTACCCATTGTACGATACTCCCTATTATGACAACCTGGTGGAGAGGATGTTGGCCTGTGGCACGCCGGAAAAGATGGGCTATATTGAGTACCGATTATGCATTGCGGGCAGGGGACAAGAATAGTATCGATGAGTTGCAAGTGTTCACTGTGCTTGCGATGCGGGAAGGTGTATGTAGATGATTGGGTTAGCCAGATAAGCAAGATGCTGCATGAGGGAGTGATCTACCGGCATATTATACTGACCGTACCAGAAGTTTTACGTCAGACCTTCTACAATCATCCAGAATTATTGGGGCCGTTCATGAGACTTGTAAACAAGTGTCTGGATGATTTTTTTAGCTGCGTGAGTAGGAAGAGGTTAAAGGGAGGCTACATAGTAGTGCTCCAGACTCATGGGAGAAATGGTCAATATAATCCCCATCTTCACATTATAGCAACCAGCGGGGGATTGGATGAGGAGAGTTGCAAGTGGGTCTCTTTGAATTATTTACCGTATCATGTGCTGCATAGGAAGTGGCAGTGGTATTTGCTGGAGATGTTAAGAGAGCAGTTGGATACGGATGAGATAGACAGGTTGGTAGATTATTGCTACGAGCGCTATCCGAAAGGGTTTGTAGCCCATGTGCAAACAGGGGATGTACCAGCCCGCTATAAGAGTTTAGCCAAATACCTGGCTAAATATGTGGTGAGTCCACCGATTTCGGTGAGAAGAATAGATGCCTATGATGGGCAGAGCGTGACCTATCATTACCGGTCTCACAAGACGGAGAAGGTAGAGAAAGAGATCGTGGATGTATATACCTTTATCGGGAGAATGATCCAGCATGTTCTTCCCAAAGGGTTTAAAAGGATCAGGTATTACGGGGTTCAAGCGACCAAGACTTTCGAGAAGATTAAGGTAATTGTTCGAGAAGCCCTGGCCAAAATAAAGAGAGCAGTTCATGGTGCGATTCAGATTATCACTCCTAAAACCTATCGGGAAAGATACCAGGAGAGCACAGGGAAAGATCCGTTCATTTGTCCCCGTTGTGGGCAAGAGATGGGTATCTGGCTAATATGGCACCCCAAATATGGTATTATCTATAACGAGCTTGAGGAGATGAAGAAAGGTAAATATGAGACAAAGGAGCAAAAACCCTTCAATGATGAAGGTGATGGAAGAGCCATTCGGTCCTCCTCCAAAAGAGTACAATTACCGCTGTTCGGTGTGTGGAACGGAGCTTCTAGTCAATGAGGCAATCATTGATGTTGGAATCGGGATGGCCAAATTCAACAATGAGTACCATGAAGGATATATGCCAAAGATCGGATGTCCAGGGTGTGATAATTATACTATGGAGTGTGTAGACCAAGAGTAAAAGTCCGCCCGAAGGGCGATAAGTTCATCGAACTACAAAAAAAAGCCATCTCACACCAAGACCACAAAGGCCACAAAGGGACAAAGGCATAGAGGATCAGGGTTACAAAGAACAAAATTGTCAGGCGACAACGGTCTTCCCCCTTTGTGGTCTTTGTGCCTTTGTGTGATTCCATTTCCTGCCCGCCTGATCAAGGTCAACGCCTTGATTTGATAATATTCTCTCTAACCCTTCCTTTATGACACCTACTTTATTAATTTCTCCTTCAATTTCTCATTACCCTACTTTTTTATATTCAATGATAAATATAGAGCTATTTTCCTCTGATCGAACAAAGCAGGAAAATGGCGAAAAATTTTTCGCACATTGAAACAGGTCATCAACCCGTCATTTTTCTAGTTCTATCAACCTCTTATTTCCCGTTTCGCTCCCCAATCTCCTTCTCTCAAACCGGTTGCATTTTTACACCCCCACCTCCCATAACTTTGCCAATATCGAAAAGGATCTTCGCTCACTGGCTCAGAGCTATGCCCAAAGCGACGAAGATGAGGCACTGCGTATGAAATGCGAACAGCTCATCCGTGCCTATGACCCGTGCTTTTCCTGTTCCGTGCATTAAATATTTCCTGGCCTCCTCTCTCATCTAACTGAGCGTAGCCCGTGGTAGTAGAAAATAAGGTATCAAAACCTTCTGCCAGCTTCTGTGCGAACTTCTTAAGAATCCCTTATCAGATATTCCCCACCTTATTTTTACTCCCTAAGGTAAACTGGAGGTCCAGTATACGTAAGCCCCCCATCCCAGGGTCCTAGTCCTTTAGCTTCTAGAAGACGTGATAGAGCACCTTTCATATATTTATCACAGACAGAATCTAAATTTGGCTTTGAGCCTATCCCTCCAACTCCGCCATCACCGTCTTTCCTGACAACTTCGTCTATACAGTTATAGTAAACCCTTGCACAACTTGCTCCCCACTCCAATTTACAGCCCATTGGTCCACACTGCTCCCAACTATTGGCTTCAGAACATGTTCCTGAGCATTCCATTATATAGTAATCTTCTGGGTATTGACACATTTTTAATCCACACCATTCTTTGAATTTTGGATCTGATTCTGATGCTCTTTCGATTAGGTCTTTTAGAGAGCTGACGGCCAATATACCATCAGAAAACAGACCAAGATAATCCCGCCAGAATTTTTCATAAACAACATTTCGTGCGAACCAATCTCGGGCTTTCTCGCAACACTGTGGGGTACTTGCACAATAAGTTGCACAATAACTATCCCAACTATTCGCACCATATATCAGATCATACCAATTTTTAATAGAATTTTCAGTAGAATCCCAGCCTACTACATCTATCCATAAAGGGTAAAAATAATCTTTATCAGTTTCCTCACGTGTAGTGGTAAGAAGGCCGTCGTACACATCTTCAGCCATTTCTATACTATCAAGATCTCCTTGGATTCGTTTGATTAGTTTGCATATAGCATCCAGTTCCATCTTCTTAAATTTTTCACTTTTTGTATCAGGTAAGTTATCAAAGTAGTTCTTCCATAAGTTATCAAGATATTTATTCCACTCGGACTTCTTATCCTTCCACTCATAAGGAGAGGATCCTAAAGAAAGTTGTGATAATAGTTCTCCTTCAGGTGGACATACAAGATCTGATCCATCGCAATCCTGATCTTGTCCATCTACACACGTTTCCTTAGCTCCTGGGTAAGTAGCTGAATCACTATCGTTGCAATCTATTGGACCACATTTCCCACCTTCAACGGCAAAACCATCTCCATCATGATCAGTACATATCTGTTTATCTAAACAGGATGGTTGCCCCAGATATTCTTGAAACAAACAAAGAGCATCGAGCGGAGTTATCTCGCCGTCCTGATTTACATCAGCATAATCAGGGCAAGAGTCCAACAAGCCCAGGTAGCATTTAAAGGCGATGAGGGCATCAAGTGGAGTAATTTCTCCATCATTATTAAGATCTCCATTACAGCTATGGATACAAAAACATCCACTTGAATGAGAAAAATTGGTTATGTGATCTTTTAAATTCTCCAGTTGCAAAGGATAGCATTCATTTTCTTGACCGCTTTTTACCTTGAATTTTAAGTGGATCAAATCACCACTTGCTCCCTGTACAATACCTCCTGTGGCTGAAAACCCGGCCACTTTTAACCTGCCAGAACCAGAGGGGTTGATATTAAGCATATCAAAAGAAGCGACTAAATCCTTTTGCTCAAAGCCTGTGTATTCCAAAATGCTCGGATCATACGCCACTTCAAAACCGATAGAATTAACTTCACCAGGTGCAGATTGAATTCTTATAGGGATTTGAATTTCGCCTCCGACCCTTTCTTGAGTGCCTACGATATCTATTGTCCCCGAATTATCTTCTACACACTCTCCTATGTGACTGCAATCATCTCCTCCTACACAGTCATCGTCTTTGTCATTGCAGGGGATTTCAGGTGCTCCAGGGTGAATGCGGTTATCTGTATCATTACAATCAGTTTTATCTACAACATAGCCGGAAGGTGCAGAGCACGCTTGAATGCTTTGAGAGGGATTGCCATAGGTATCTTTGTCATTATCTGCATAATAGGTACTCTTTACTTCCTCATCTATCTGATTGTCGCAATCATTATCTTTCCCATCGCAAGTCTCTGTTTGTGGCTGTGGTGCAGTACACCCCGTCCATTTCCCGTTCTGGCAGGTTTCTATGCCTTGACCGCAGGCAGTGGAGCAGGTCTGGGTCAGGTCTTCGTCTATCTTGCTATCACAGTCATTATCCTTGCTGTCGCAGGTTTCGGGCGTTGGAACACAACAACCCACCCACTGACCGTTCTGGCAACTGGCTTTCCCCTCGCCATCAGGACACGTTTGGGTAAGATCCTCATCTATCTTATCATCGCAGTCATTATCCATGTTATCACAGACTTCCTGAGCAGCGGGATTGATAGTAGCATCATTATCATTGCAATCATTGGGATTATCTACATAGCCCTGGGTAGCTGTCAAGGTTTGCATTGGCTTACTGGAATCACCATAGCCATCCTGGTCATTGTCTAAATAATAAGCAGGGAGAGGGGCATCAGGGGATGGTGCAGTCAGGAAGGGATAGTATTCCACCTTGCCTTTGCTGCTGTCGTCATACCAGTCATAGATACGCTCGGTGATTTCGAATTCATCTTCTGTGCCCCAGTAGTTATTGGTGGCATTAAGCACCGGGGATGCAGAGGGATTGTCACAGTAAATATCGTATTGGGTTGGGTTATCGTAGATATTGTTGTTACTGATGGTGTAAGCAGTCCCTTTAAGGTATATACCTGAGAGTCCGCTCTTATTACTAAAGAAAGTGTTATTGGTAAGCTTTAAGGAGGCGCTATTTTCGTCCGAAATAAAAGCACCGTGATTCGTGCTAGAGTTATCCATAAACAAATTATGAGAAATATTATGACTACTAGCGCCTCTTACATCAATGCCTCCTCCCCTGCTGGTGGCCTTGTTATCGTAAATGGTGCAATAAGAAATATTCGTTGACCCGCAATATTCACCAAAAATGCCACCACCAGCACCATGACTGACATTACTGGATAGAGTACTTGATGTTATCGTCACGTTAGGCACCGACATGGCAATTCCGCCGCCAGATCCTTCAGCAGAATTATTCACTATTTTGCAATTGGAAACAGTTATGGATGAACCACTTGCCCGAATTCCTCCTCCGAACCTTTTCGCGGTATTTCCCGCCACTGTGCTGGAAGATATATTAATTACACCACTATTCGCAGCTATTCCCCCTCCCCAAAAATTATTGTTTCCACTGCCTGGCGTTGGAGCTGCAGAGTTATTCGTAATTGTACTTGAAATGATGGTCAGGATACCAGGTGATGTAAAACAGATTCCTCCTCCTCCCGATGTTCCTCCCGAAGCATTGTTAGTAATTGTACTTGAGATGATAGTCAGCGTACTATTACCACTTGCATTAATTCCTGCTCCAGAGGAAGCTGAGATGTTATTATTTATGTTACAATTGGTTACTAAATTAGAACTATCAGTTATCCTCATCCCTGAGATTGTATTATTCCTGATCTCGCAATAGTTGAAAAGTGGCGAAGCTTTTTCGCATATTACAGCACCCTGTCTATCCCCACCATTGGCATATTCCACAAGGCAATGCTCCAGGATCGATCCTCCCGTGTAATTTTCCCCATCAACTGTAGCATCAACACTACTATCCGTAAATAGAATGTAACCCCATCTGACCAAGGGACTTTTTTGATATGTCGTAAAGACAATCTTCGCATCCACTGTCCCTCTGGCTATCAGAGTTCCATCTACCTGGACGGCCTTGCCTTCCTGAAGCCGCACTTCCACCCCTGGCTCTATAGTCAAGGTAGCACCCGACACAACCGAAATGGAGCTTTTCACAATATAGGGGCTTTTATTCAGGCTCCAGGTAACATTCCCCCTTACGGGGCCGCCAACATTAGTCTCGGCAAAGCAATAGGAGCTGAACCTAAAACCCATGAAGTTGAGAGTTGTGAAATGAAGCAGGAAAAATAACCCCCCAATTACCCCTTGCACCCAAAGTTTCCTCATCGTACATCTCCTTCCCTAATAAATTGACAGAAATACACAAAAAACTAACAGTTCTACCGCAATCAATATAACATATAATATACTATTAACTAAAGTTTCGCAGGTATTTGGTGTACCTGACTTATAATGGCATTTTCAACAATATCAAGTAAATGTAGTATGACATTGGGTTCAATCTCGTAACAAATTAGCTCACTTGAAGTGAGCATAAACTCTTTGATAGCATCCCATATTTTTTCAGCCACCTGGAGCTGAAGGTGGCTATCGGCTATATCTCTGAATAAGGGGCCAAGAGGGCCTATCAGATTATTTTTGTTCAGGATATAGACCAGCAGGAGGTATCGGATCATAACCAGGCTATAGGAAGCAACAATAGCATCGAAGGTATTGCTTTGCTCTTTGCCCAGGTAGAGCATCTGTTTGGCGTCTTTGAAAAAAACTTCTATAGCCCACCTTCGGGAATAATAGGAAAGGATTTTAGAGGCTTCCAATTCCAGATCAGTACATAAGAAAGCATGCCATTTCTTTTTCCCATCAGAGACAAAGACAATGCGCACATCGCCGGATTTGGGCAAGGAGACATTTACACATATCGCCTTTACTTGGAACTTGTAAAGCCACAGACTCACCGGTTTCTGTCCCTGAGGGAGGAAAATCTCCCCGTAGGAGAGCTTTTTCCCTCCCTTAACCTTAAAGAGAACATTACCCTTACCTGTGCGGCATACATACTTTCAGCCATAGTCATTTACTGTATCCAAGAGCTTAATGCCATCAAACTCCCCGTCTCCCAAAAAGACTACCTGTGCCCCAGAAGGGATGATCTGGTGGAGTTGCTCAATCGGTTGCCATTTCTACTCCTCTTTCAGGTGACCTTTCTTTCCCCTTATGACAATCCAGGCAATCGGCAAGGCTCTTCCTTTATAGATTACACTGGCCATCAGGGTGATACATCCCTCGCCTACCACGCTGCCATCCATAACCAGAAACAGGGTTGCCTGAGCAAGGCTTGTCAGCAAGGAAGTGACAAAGGGCAAAAAGTACAGCTTGGCGTCTATCCCTTCCTTGGTAATCCAGCGATAGAATTGCTTAATGCGGCTCTCTGGCTTATTTCCATCTGGGATCTTAGCCGCTATCTGGGGCAGATTCACCTTCTTGCTCCCTACAATACCACTGATGAGGGCTGCCAATACGTTCAATCTCCTGGCAATGTTGCCTTGGGGATCTTTTGGATACAGATGCTTCAAGGCATCTCGAACAGCTTTATATGTTTTCATATTGTCACTCATGATGTACTCCTTTTTAATATTGTTTCAATTACTTAGAGTACATCATGAGTGACTGCTAATGCATCCTTAATCTATCTCTAAAAATGTGTCCGGTAGTGAGAACCTTAAAAGGTTTTTTGAAATTTCGCTTCTGGTGCGGACTTTCAAAAATCGGTAATCGATCCATAGAAGATTATTCGCTTGGTAACTCGATTCAATAAATTACATACACGATAGTTTTCTCTATGAGGCCGATTAATCAATCAAAAATACAAAAGCATAGTATTTAATATATTA
The DNA here is from genome assembly GCA_040752695.1 of bacterium. Classification (GTDB taxonomy): domain Bacteria; phylum SZUA-182; class SZUA-182; order DTGQ01; family DTGQ01; genus DTGQ01. The sequence goes on along the minus strand of JBFMGO010000009.1, from coordinate 8,399 downwards.
TTTAATTTTAGCAAGTTTAAACACTTGTTGTCAAACGTAAATCCCACTGGCCATAGATAAGGTGGTAAATTCGATTTCAATTATTTGATATACTATTATAAGGTGCTCAGGGAGGAGTATTATAGGGTGAAAACAATACTATTTTAAATGAGTTTATGCATACTCAGGCCATAGTGTTATTAGTTTCTACAGCTAACTATTAGTAAATACTATGGTTATGTGCTTAGCGTATATTTTCGCATGAATCGGCCTGGTACCCTTGTATCATTATTTTCTGCCTCTTTGATGGTCCTTGGGATCATCGAACAAAATCCGTCCGCACAGGTCGAAAAATTTACAAGATTTTCCGTAAGGTTTCCGAAAGTATATTTGACATATAGTATCAATATTGATATCATTTCAGTATGGCCAAGGTAGAAGATATAATTACACAGATGGAGCAAGATCCTAGAGATATTAGATTTACCGATCTATGTAAGGTATGTAAAAAATATTTTGGTGATGCTCGCCAAAATAGCAGTAATCATCGAATATATCAAACACCTTGGCAGGGAGATCCACGAATAAACATTCAGAATGACAAAGGCAAGGCAAAAGCATACCAGGTAAAACAAGTGCTTGAAGCCATAAAAAAATTGGAGAAAGATCATGGCAACATTAAAGGATGACCATTATACTTACCGAGTAACATGGTCTGAAGATGATAATGAATATGTGGGGCTATGTGCCGAATTCCCTAGTTTAAGTTGGTTAGCAAAAACACCAGAAAAAGCATTGGAGGGTATCCGTAAGGTTGTTTCTGACGTTGTGAATGATATGCAAGCTAACAGGGAAAAAATTCCTGAACCAATTGCCTGTAAGCACTTCAGCGGTAAAGTCTTGGTACGTGTACCACCAGAAGTACATAGGAATCTTGCTATAAAGGCAGCGGAAGAAAAAATTAGTTTGAATCGGCTTATTAGCTCAAAGTTAGCATGTCTTTAACTATGCTTATAGCACAAGGCTCAGGATAGCATTACTTTAATCTTGGGCCTTATCATCCCTATTACCTAATAAAATATAAATTTATCATAATTTTATTGCAAATATGATTTATTCCTGATAGACTAAATTTTGCGATGCATAATCCATCGCCCAGCCCGTGTAAAAAAGCTCAATCAAGGGGTATGGTAACCATGAGAATATATTCATAAAGTTCACCCAAAGAGCCCATGTTTATCCTTAAAAAAATTATTGCCCGTTTTTTATTTCCAGTATCTTTAAGTATTGAGTTTTCTCTTTTGGGATTATTTTTCCTGTGGTTTACCAGCAAGCAAAGAGTCGGCAAAATCCTTGCCTCAATTGGTCTTGGTCTCATCCTGCTGCTCAGTTACAGCGCGATATCAGACCCTCTCGTCAAACCGCTTGAGAGCACATACAAGCCATACAGCCCGGGGTCCTTGCATGAAGATATCGACTCGCCGAAGGGTGGTTCCAAGGACAGATCCCAAAAAGGATCTCCCATAAAGTTTGTTGTTGTCCTTGGTTCAGGGAATACTTCTGACCCAAAACTTCCCTTAACCAGTCAATTGGATGGAGAATCCCTGGTACGATTGATCGAGGGAATCCGTATATATCGAGGGCACAAGGGCAGTAAACTTATTTTATCCGGTGGAATTGTATTCGATCCGGTTCCCAATGCCGAAATTATGGCTCGTGTGGCCCGGGAGATTGGCGTACATAAGAATGATATCATTATCGAGTCTCAGTCGAGGGACACTCAGGACGAAGCCAGACTGATAAAACCAATCGTTAAAAACGATCGATTTATCCTGGTGACTTCAGCATCTCATATGCGCCGGGCAATGGCAATGTTCAAAAAACAGGGAATGAATCCTGTCCCTGCCCCTACAGGACACATGGCGAAAGATGAGCATGGCCTGAATCCGTGCGCGTTTTTTCCAGGTGCAGGGAGTCTTTATAAAGCAGAAAAGGGTTTTTATGAATATCTCGGAATTGCCTGGGCAAAATTGAGAGGACAGGTTCAGGATTGACCTAAAAGAGCGGAATCTTCTTCTCTCCTCTCTTTAGGCAGTAGGCTTTGTTCCGCGGTGCACCCATGTCCCGCAAACTTTAGTTATTAAGAAATTTGATTTTTCTCCACCTGTCATGATAAACTTTATGAGGAATCACCAAAGAGCCCAAGGCGCATAAGTCTGGAATCTACCTCTACCCCAGTGTCTTCCCGATGCAACTTCCTGTAATTCAAGGTGGATTCGTGTTTTAATCTTCCAGCAACAATAAAAATAGGGATGGTAACGCTATTTTTCCCGTTTTAAGGCTATTTATCAGTCAACGATAAGACTCTTTACTGATTAGTAGGTTAAATTTATTACACTGGAGGGGTGTAAGATGAACAAGATAAGACCTTTTAGAAAGCACGCTTTTATCACTTTCATGTCTGCAGGTATTCTTTTATCCTTATTTTTTCTCTTATCGAAAGATGTTACCTCTATGATTCCGGCATGGACGAATTCTGTTGGAATCCCTTACCTGACAGAAAATCTCCCCTGGCTGAATTCTCTGCCTGGAGATTTATTATGGGCTGATACTGCCTACTCTTTCACTTCTGTTCCCTATATCCAATCACTTCAACCTGTTGATTGGTCAAATCCCGGTGCATGGAGCTTGCCGATTAGCCAAATTGCTCCTGGGGTGCCGGACCCCCGATGGGCGAATGCCATCCTTAATCCAGCAGCCTCACCCTGGATTGCCGTTCCCGGAATCGACACTTTCTGGTCCACTCCTTTTCTTTTGCCGGGGCGTATTGCTGCTTCTCTCCCAGTGCTTTCACCCGTGCCGCCTCCGGCTCCTTCGTCGGTTCCTGCGGTCCCGGTTCCAGTCGGTATAGACACGGGCCAACTCCGCTATGGGCCTCCGGCTTCTCAATTCCTTGGGGTCACCTATACGTCTGACCAGCCCACCTATGTAAACGGGCAGGTTTTGGCTACTTTCCGCCCCGGGACTCCTCCGGCTGAGATAAGCAGGGTCTATGCCGTGCATCAGTGCCGTGAGATTTTAACAAGCCCTTATGCCGGTTATAAGCTCCTGGCCATACCAAGCTTTGTAACGGTGCTGGATATGGCCCGGAAGCTTTCCCTCGAGCCTTCGATTCTTTACGTCAGCCCCAATTATTATCGGCATGCCCACCTTATTCCCAATGATCCATATTACATCTATCAGTGGCACCTGCCCAGATTGAATTGCAGTTATGCCTGGGATTACAGTACCGGCGTAGGAGCACTGGTAGGGCTCCTGGATTCGGGTGTAGCCTATCAAACTACAACCACATATGCCCTGGCGCCTGATCTTGCCGGAACACTGTTCGTTCCCGGCTATGATTTTATCAATCTTGATGCTTATCCGAATGACGACTATGGCCATGGGACTCATATGGCCGGTTGTATCGCTCAGACCACGAACAATCTTTTGGGATGCTCCGGTGTGGCTTTCAACGCTTCCATCATGCCAGTCAAGGTGATGGATAACCTCGGATCCACTCCCATCAGTGCCGAAGCGGACGGGATTTATTTCGCTGCCAATAACGGGGCAAAAATCATTAACATGAGCCTCGGAGGGACCGGCACCAGTGCAACCGAGCATGCTGCGGTAACGTATGCCTACAATAATGGGGTAACGATCATCTGCTCGTCCGGTAATGCGGGTTCCAGCATCCCTGAATACCCCGCATCTTACACGGAGTGTATTTCCGTAAGCGCCATCCGCTACGATTATACCAAGCCTACCTATTCCAATTACGGCACATATATCGATGTCTGCTCTCCCGGAGGAGATCTCACGGTTGATCAGAACCTTGACGGTTTTGGTGATGGCATTTTGCAGCAAACCTTCGCTTCTCCGAATTATACCACCTTCTACTATTACTTCATGGAAGGGACATCTCCTGCTGCTGCTCTCGTCTCAGGGGTTGCAGCTTTAATCATCAGCAAAAGCACGATTCCCCTCACCCCTCTGCAGGTGACCACCACGCTGGAAACAAGCGCTACAGACCTGGGAACCGTGGGATGGGACCAGTATTTCGGCTGGGGGCTGGTCAATGCCTATCTGGCTGTGTTGAGAACTCTTTAATTGCTGCCTCCTTCCCTGACAGCCGAAAAGAGTCTGCGGCAGGGAGCGGGAGCCGCTGATTGTTGCGGAATGAAGGTTGCAGTGTTGGCCGCGGATTTCATAGCCGGTGTACTCTTGTACAGATCGCGGCAATAACCGGCCCGGTTTTGTGATTACCTTATGATGCACGCCCATAGAGGGTGGTGCTCGAAAAAGCCCCACCCTCCTTTCGTTATTTGCTGATTCCCCTTCGCTTTACTTCACGGTACCTCGCCTCACTTGCAGGATGACATGATTCCCCTTTAGAATGCCGCACTATCACGGGAAGGCGGAGTAAATACAAAGAAAGACAGCCTGCCAGGATAATCTGCCAAGGTTCGGCTGGACATAGTCAGATGGAAAAGATCCCGATTATACCGGAGTTTCCTGGTCAAGGGGACGAAAAAGAAAGAGAAAGGTCTCATCGGAGGTCTTCCGGTTCTGGCGGTATAAGGAAAAAGTATGGGCATGTACCCCCCCAGATCTGCAACTACCTATTCCCTTAATCCATAAAGGAGGAAATTCTCATGGAAGAAATATTCTGGCTCTTTGTTCTTTCTTTCCTTTTCCCGGACGTTGTTTATGCTCATGGTGGCCATAGCAGTGGGATTATGAAACTGAAGGGCTGGTGGGACGTCATACGGTTAAAGTATTGGGGAGTTCTTACCTGGACGCTGGTTTTTATCCTGGCGGGAATTATCATCTTTTTGGTTATCCAGCAGATGAGAGCTAAAGGACGTAACAGCTCATCACCGGCCTGAAAGAGCGGCCGTTTTTTGGGTCATTCGACCTCTTGCACCGGTTTTCTCGTAACAGTATCCATGCTTTTTCGTACTCCCCTTTTCTTAAGGGGAGAGAGGGAATTTACCCAGATCCCCATAAATGAATGAACATCAACTGAATGAACATCAAACTATCATAATTTTTATAGCGGTTACACTGATCGAGCTACAAAGAATTACATAATTATTCAGCCACATATCATCTCGAGCGACTTTGTTTGTCACCCCATGCTTTTCCCTCTTGTCTCGATATCTCTTATTAGGTTTGGGTATCTTTTGTAGTTCCATCAGTCTTAATCTATTAACATACACACTTATCTATAACATACACGATTGAGAGCCGCTATAGCAATACATCTTTTACCCACCTTCTACAGGGCGGTGTGGGATTATAAACATCTTCTCCCCCCTTTTCTCATGGGAGGAGGATTCTAAACTGAGCGGAGCTTGCAGATGGTAGATCTCGTTATTATTCTGGCGTTTGTTGCGTATGCGGTTTCTACGGGATTTCGAGAAGAGAAAAAAGCATCACGAAGTCTGGATGAATATTTCCTTGGGGGACGGAGCATCAAGGGGTGGCGGGCCGGATTCAGCATGGCTGCCACCCAGTTTGCTGCGGATACGCCCTTATTGGTTACAGGACTTATTGCTACCTATGGAATCTATCTGGTTTGGCGTTTATGGATTTACGGTATTGCATTTTTGATGATGGGATTTATTTTTGCGGATCACTGGCGGCGGGCTGGAGTATTGACTGATGCCGAGTTGACAGAAATCCGCTACAGTGGTAAGCCGGTGCTGTTCTTGCGGGTACTGAAAGCGATTTATTATGGAACGGTCATTAATTGTATCGTCATGGCCATGGTTCTGGTGGCAGCCATGCGGATTGCCGAGATTTTTCTGCCCTGGCATCTGTGGCTCCCATCGGGCCTTTACCATGTTTTTCTGAGCATCACTCAAGTGTTCCACCTAACTATCGGCAACAGTATTACCGGCCTGGATCCTGCTCATATGACTACGAATATCTTGATCACCGCTCTGGCCATTTTTAGTTTTACCGGCCTTTACTCCGCTACCGGCGGACTTCGCAGCGTGATAGCCACGGATGTTGTGCAACTGGTACTGGCCATGGCCGGTACATTGGCTTATGCGATTGTGATTATCTGGAGGGTTGGCGGATTAGGCGGCCTGACTGACAAGGTTGTCAAGATTTACGGAGCAGGAGCGGCGTCCAGAATGCTTTCCTTCAGGCCGACTGCGGGAGAGGCGGTTTTGCCCTTCCTTTTGCTCATCGGGTTACAATGGTTTTTTCAGATGAATAGCGATGGAACGGGGTACCTTGCCCAGCGTTCCATGGCCTGTTCATCGGATCGTGAAGCCTGGCTGGCGGCCACGATTTTCGCCTGGATACAGATATTCTTTCGCAGTCTGCTCTGGCTCATCATTGCTGTGGGATTACTGGTCATCTATCCGGGAGCAAATCCGGCCAGTATGGTCTGGGACAAATACGTCGCCGCCAGGGAAATGACTTTCGTAGCCGGCATAAACGACCTTTTGCCGCCCGGGATTCGCGGCCTGATGCTGCTTGGCATGCTGGCTGCACTTACTTCGACGATCGATACCCATTTGAACTGGGGTGCCAGCTATTGGAGTAATGATATCTATCAGCGGTTGATCTGTGACCGGTTCCTGAAACGTAAACCGAAAAACCGGGAGTTGGTTATTGTCGCCCGGCTCTCCAATATTCTGATCGTGGTGATTGCCCTATTAATCATGTCCAATCTCGGATCGATTCAGGATGCCTGGTGCATTTCGCTGCTCTTTGGTGCCGGTATGGGGTCGGTACTGGTCCTGCGCTGGCTTTGGGAGAGGATCAACCTGTACTCGGAATTAGCGGCCATGATTGCTTCCCTGGTCGTTGTTCCTATTCTCCTCCTGGCCACGGATGCGGAATGGATTCGCCTGGCCTGCATGGCATCAATTTCCACCGCAGCGGCCATCGGGATTACCTTTTTCACTCCTCCTACCAATGATGAAGTATTGAAGCGGTTTTTCCTGACCGTTCGCCCGCTGGGATTCTGGCGAAAAACTGCATCTCTTACCGCCAATGATCCATCCCTTCCTATAAGCGGTTTAAAAAGAGAGCTTAAAACCACTCTCTTCGCTTCCGCTTCACTCTTCCTCATGCTGATCGGCGCCGGTAAGTTATTAATACCAGCCCCTGACCAATTTTTTCTTACACCGGCCTTTTACCTTGTGCCGGCAGTTGTTTTGGTTCCTTTCTGGTGGGAAAAATTCGGATCTTCAGTCCAGGACTCTCAGGAGATAGGAGACATCAGATCGGTTGATCGGATCGATACCGCTGAACCGGATTCAATCGGCTTCGGCAGTCAGGGTTCGCTCGAAAACGAGCCTACCGCCTGCACCATGGATCTGTCTGCGGAGTAAGCCGTCAGGTGTTATGGCCGAACTATTTCCCCCCTGCAATCCGAAAAAATAGATAAAGTACCTTTTGCAGGATGGGTCAATACCATGCACATACAGAGCACATACAGATATCTTTAGATAAGACGGTATGAACTATGTTTGCTATTAAGACAGAGAGCTTACGGAAAGTCTACAAGACCGGATTCGGCAAAAAAATCGAGGCACTGAAAAGACTGGATCTGGAAATCGAGGAAGGGGAAACCTTTGGCTATCTGGGACCGAATGGTGCCGGAAAACCACCACGTTGAAGCTCCTTCTGGGGCTGATGTATCCGACGTCAGGTTCCGCGTATATTCTCGGTGAGAACAGCCGTAATGTACAGGTAAAAAACCTTAGAGGAAAGGACGCAAGAAGCTGAGAGCTAAGCGGGCACACTGGCAGGGAGAGTGGAGAGAGGTCAAGGGATTTCGGTTCTATGCCGTAGATCAGGATTAGATCATTCATCTGATAAGCTGGCATCAGGTACAGTCGGAGTAGGAATGTATCGAGGCTCTTAAACAGATCAAAGAGGCACAACGCATCCCAGAGGATAAGGTTCGTCTATGTGCTCTGGCTGATGGTGCTCCCTGGATCTGGAAGTGTGTACAGCAGATTTTTCCCCAGGCCAAGCAGATCCTGGACTACTATCATTGCTCAGAGCACATCCATAAGATCGCTCAAGCCCAATATGGCCATGACCCCCAAAAAGGCACTGGAATGGACAGAGGCAACGATGGCTCGTTTATTTTGCAATGAGATACGATGGGTCCGGGCAAGGAGCGATTACGGAACCTTCGATAAAGTATTCGCTAACTATGTGAAAAAAACCCCTTGATTCTCAGAAAGCGGGACTACCGTAATAAACCGGTAATGCTCCCGTAAGTACAGGCCACAGGGATTACGCGTCCGGTTGACCTATACCCGTTTAGCGGATATTTTTACGTTAGATGCAGCTCAATACAGGCAGCGGGAACAGGCAAAGAGCTTAATCCCTGAAAGAAGGTA
>JBFMGO010000008.1:0-90183 GCA_040752695.1 bacterium | reverse complement strand
GTGGTGCCGGCTCAATCTCCGACTTTCTCACGCTTCCAGAACTTCTCGCGTCTTTCGGCCACCTTGACTACGACGTCGTGGAAATGGTTTTGGCAGACCAAGACGGCTGGGACAGATACGAGGCGGCCAAATGGCTCACCATGCGCCGATGGCTTGAAGCCAATCCCGACGACGAGTTAGCGAAAGATGTTCGAGCCGAACTGACCTCGGAACCCGAGCGCTACGCCGCGTACACGCGTGAATACCTGGGCTGGGGTGTGTTCGCGCTGATGACGCGGTGATGAGTTGTGGCATCCGGCGGATTGTCAACGGCTGTGCCGCGCATCAGGTGATGGCTCGCCGAGATGTGAGTGAGCCTAGAACTCATCCGCCATTGCCGAAATCTCCGTCCAAAGGCTCTGCACGTTCAAGAGTGCATGCCCGATCCAAGATGGGTAAAATTGCACATTTTTAGCCCGGATTATTCATAAAGTCCCTACATGCCTTGTGATTATTGCGATCACGGAAAAGACTTTGTTTTAAAGTGGCTTAGGCCTAACATCTTGAAATAATGTTATAAATCTTACTTTTGGCGAGGTTTATGAATATCCTGGTTAGAAGAAAGTCCTTTTCTTCTAATCCTAACGTAAAAATAAACGATCGTTTTCTTCGAATTGCACCTCATGAAAGGAGGATATCACGAATATTCATGCGGATTTACTATAATAGATAATAATACAATTTTTGCCTTTCAATGTACTTTACAATGAATTTTTAATATATATTTTGACTACTGATTAAGATCGGGTTAATATTAAGAGCAGGCGAAAGTTGTGCCTTTACCTCTATTGGAAAAGGTTAAATTATAATATCCCAGGTCTTAAATACCGTATAGATGAGGAAGATGCGGTGGCAATTGAAATTCACGGTAACTGGAAAAAAGGATACGCCTTAGATCTACACACTCAAAGTAGTGAATATCTCGGAGTTGATGAAACAGGTAGAGATCGTTTCGATACCACTCGTACTAAAATTGGCGAGCTTGTATATAGGCTGAAGTATCGATCTGACTTGACGGTTATTCCGGATATTATTAATTACATACTGGAAATTAAAGGAATACAAAAGGCGGGTTGCATCATTCCTGTCCCGCCATCAAATATCAACCGGCAATTGCAGCCTGTATTTGTGGTGGGTCATGAATTAAGCAAGGAAACCAGAGTGCCGTTCTTTCAAGACGCCATATTAAAAACCAAATCGACTCCCCAGTTGAAAGAAATAGAAGATCTATCTGAAAGAGAGCGAATTTTAGCTGATGCATTTGAGATCAACAAAAATTATAACTTTTCTGGAATGAATGTATTAGTTATAGATGATCTTTATAGGTCTGGTACGACGCTGAAGGTAATAACATCAATTTTATACAACAAAGCAAGGGTCAAAAACGTCTATGTTATAGCCCTAACTAAAACGAGGAGCCGATGCTAAATGAAAGTTTTTATTGGTGGTTCAAGAAATATAAATAGACTAAATGATAAAATACGAAAAAGGTTACATAACATAGTTAAACAAGGGTTCGATGTCTTAATAGGGGATGCTAATGGTGCAGATAAAGCTGTTCAAAAATATTTTTTAGAAAACAAATATAATTCGTTAGTGGTTTATTGTTCAGGAGAAACATGTAGAAATAATCTTGGCAGTTGGAAAACTACCAAAGTAGAGACACCTGTTGGCGCACATGGTCTGAAGTTTTATATGGTCAAAGATGATAGAATGGCAGTAGATGCCGATTATGGATTTATGCTTTGGGATGGAAAGAGCGCAGGGACTTTAAATAACATTTTGAATTTAATAAAGAAAAATAAAGAACTGTTGATTTACTTTTCTCCTAAAAAAGATTTTTATACTATTTCTAGCACAGAAGATTTACAAAAAATTTTGTCCTTATGCGCGCATGATAGTTTAGCTAAGATCGATAAAAAAATTGCTTATTCTAATGTTATTAAAGAGATATCAAGTCCAAAACAAGTACAACTATCATTATAGCGTGGTATTCATACTTTTTTTTCTTTCTAATATTTAAAGGAGATAAGGCATGGCAATAGAGGATAAGGCATCTAAGTTGGCAGTGTTTATCCGGTGCTTGACAGACTTTACTGTCGTTGATGAAATTGGTGGAAACTATCAACACATAGGTGCAACTATTGCAGATGCTGTCTTGCAGGCCAATATGCACTATGAAACCCATGTACGTCCCCGCGTAACTCGAATAAGGAACATTTTTCCTAAAGCAGCGACCATTACAGGACTAAGGAAGTTGTTGTCAGAGCAAACAGTTAATGACTTCTTGAATTGGAGAGGAATGGATCGCGCGAAACGCTTTCAAGATATTGTCAACCTTTTTTCTTCGGAAGGAATTGACTCCGAGGAGGACCTGAAAAACTGGTTGATGAACGACAGGAACTTGATGAAACTCGATACGATACAAGGAATTGGCCCTAAGACCATTGACTACTTTAAGATTCTGACGGGAATTCAGACTTGCGCAATAGACCGTCGTCTCTTTGATTTCCTGAAAAAGGCTGGTATCGAGACATCTGATTACCATGAGGCTAAGTCAATTATTAATTCGACTGCAGATATAATGAGGATTCCACGCGCTTACCTCGACCACAGCATATGGGAATATATTGGGAGAGGTTCATCATTGATCTGTAAGTGAAATGCGAACCCCTTCCTTAACTATAGCGATCGACAGCAAAGAATGTAATGGGCTTTATGCTTAATGTTCAATAAGTTCAAACATTATTGCAAGGATAATTGGCATATCCTTTGCTGTCGGGGACAGTAGCCGATAGTTATACCAAAAGGACTTTCTTACTATTTCCAAGCAAGGTAACCTCAATATTTGAATTATGAACCGCAATAAGATGCCAATTAGAAGAAATTATATTTCTTCTAACCACACCACAAAAATAAACGTTCGTTTTTACTATCCTTCCACAAAGATGAAAACGTCTGACTAACTTCTAACTAAAGTTAAAAAATAATTCTATTTTAACGTTTTCTTCGATTACCTTTATACATCCTCCCGAGTCCAGCGTCCGTCAGCCTCCCGGAAGTAATACGCCCAGCGCAAATAGGGGAAGCGTTCCGTCGCGCACTTAATCTTTACGGCCGCATCGTCCCATTTGCTGCTCCACTGCGTCTTGTATTTCCGCCCGGTCTTTTTACTGATTTTCTCCTGCACTTCGCCTCTGGCCTTGACATCCACCAGTTCGAAATGATCCGGATACACCAGATTCCCCCGGATTTTGTGGTAAGTTTTTTTTCTGGCGTTAGATTGAGGCATGAGCTATCCTCCATCGAAGGAATTAGTAAAGGGGGGACATGGTCATGGGAGAAAAGAAGCGGAGGAGGAATCAGAACCGTACCATATGTAGTTGATTTTCAAACAGAGAGCCTGTATGAGCATGTGTGCCAGGATGGAAAGAAGTTTATCGAATGTATTGTTACCTTTATTGTATTTGCGGGATTGCATCTGCGTCATAAACAAGGATGCTGTGAGGAGAAGGGATTGGCAAGGCATTCTCATTATCATCGGGTACGGCTAAACAACGTGGTGATAAGGCGGGTTCAGTGCATGGAGTGTGGAGCGGTCTTTACTGTGCTTCCTCACTTTGTGCTTCGCTATTCAAGCCTACCACCGGAGGTGGCAAAGAAAGCCTTACTGGCAACACATGGAGGATTGAGTTTGGAGAATTGCCATCTGCTCTTTGCGGTGTCTGTCATGTGCATCTTCCGCTTAGTCTGTGCCTTGGGCAAAGGGGGGATAGTGCTTCCTTTAGCCAAGTGTGGGATAAAACTACCTGCTTACTTTGTGGCAGACGAAAAACACAGCTATTGCCTGACCAGTAAGGTATATCTTCCAACCATAGTGGTGGGGCGGGTTATCTGGCATATGGGCTATACCCAGACCAAGAATGCCAGTGATTTTGCCCGTTCCTATGGCATTTTTAAGCAGCAAGCCGAAGAGATTGCCCCTGGCTATGAATCCAAAGCTGCTCTTACAGACGGTTTTGAGAGCACTCGAAAGAGCCTGCTGACTATTTTTCCAAAAATCAAACTGGGAAATTGCCTTATGCATGCTACCAAAAAGGTCCCAAGTAAGCTCCAGCAAACTGCTACCCATACCAGGCAATTCCTAGCGGGACAATTTTATAGGATATTCTCTCAAGTCCCGAAGCTGGCCCTGATTCCTGTGTTTGAAGTCGGTCAAAGGCTTCGTCACTTCGTAGAAGGGGTAAAGAAGTTGACAGGCGATCAAAATGCAGAACGTATCAAACAGTGGATCGATAAAAAAAAGCAGGGATGGTACAAATCGCTATGCAGGTTTTTGAAGATGAAAGTGATCTGATGATGGAAGAAAAAAAAAGAAAGCAGGGAAGGGGAAATATAAGATGATCGAAAAGAAGAAAGGAGGTAGATTTTTCTCAAAATTGACCTTACTCCCTGGTAAAGTCCCTGATAAAAACTATCAGGGACTCGGCAAGCGGTGTACCTATTGGGATTCTGGTAAAGGAGCATCGGCTGCATATGCCTCGACTCTGGGTTATCGTGCTGAGTCTTTTATTGATTTTCTCCATCCAGTCTGGTGAACGGATATCAGCATCCGACCGAAAGGAAACCTTTATCCATCGCAGGGAAGGCTATTTGCTCAATAAAGATCACCGGGCAAATGGCTGCGTGAGCTGCCATCCGAAAGCTCAAGGTCGCCGCAGGAGAGGGGGGTGCGGCTCTTGTCATGACTACCGGCACGATCTCCCGAAAGGAGTAACCTGCACAACCTGTCACACCATAGAGTCTTTCTCGCAGATCAAAAATTACCGTCATCTTTTGAACGATTTTTTTCGGGTCGGTGTCCATAAGACTCTCTCCTGTCGTGAGTGCCACCCGAACGGCCAGTTTAAGGGGAATCCCAGAGAGTGTGTTCACTGTCACATGGAAAGGAGGCAGGACGCTCCGCACGGCCTGAAGCTGGGCGGGGATTGTCAGGAGTGCCACACTCCCAATGGCTGGCAGCCGGTCAAGCATCAGCACTCCGGTTTCACTTTGCGGGCAGCCCACCGGAACCTTCATTGTCTGGATTGCCACCCTGACTATACATTCGAGGGAGTCCAGTCTTTTTGTTACAGTTGCCATAAACGGGAATTTCACGGAGGCGCAGGGCTCGACCATGCCGCAGCGGGGCTCCCCTACGACTGCCTCCTGTGCCACACCATGTATTCATTTTCCCCGCCTGCCTCCTACCGGGACCATCCGTCGGGGCTTATTTCCGAGGGGAATCATCACGGTGCAGCCTGTCGGGATTGCCATAAAAAGGCCATTTTCCAAGGCCTCAGCGATGAGTGCCAATCCTGCCACCAGAAAGATTATGCCAGCACTGCCAGCCCCAATCATGCACAAAATGGCTTTTCTCTCGACTGTACCGTATGCCATGATCCTAAAGACCCGTCCTGGGAAAGCGGCGGGAAAAACCACACCTGGTGGCCGCTTCGAGGGATGCACAAAACTCTCGATTGCTCTGAATGCCACGGGGACGGCGTCTATGCCGGCAAAAGCACAGACTGCCTGAGCTGCCATCAAGCTGATTATGCAGGTACAACAGACCCGGATCACCAGGCAGCAGGCTACCCCACAGGCTGTGACCAGTGCCATCAGGACAGCCACACATCCTGGGAGCAGGTAATCTTCGATCATCCCCTGCCTCTGACCTCTAACCATGCAGGCATCGCCTGTACAGAATGCCACAAGGAGCCAGCCAATTATGCTGTCTTTGTCTGTACCGACTGCCACCTGCGCCAGAATACGAATTTCATTCATCGGGGAATTGCCGGATACAACTATGCCAGCGAATCCTGCTATGGATGCCATCCTCAAGGTCAGAGGTGACACAAAATGGGCAGAGTCTCAACGCAGTCCGGCCCTTCGATACCGTCATTCCTTTTGATTATAGTGACCATAGCGGTCCTTTTGGTTCTTATCGTCCCCATTGGGGAGGCACCGTCTCCCTGCCTGGCCGCTGAGGAGGGGGGGGAGGCGGCAGCAGCCGCTGCGGACAGGGATAAACCGGCGGTACGATTCCGCGGCCATCTGAGGGCGGATTTTTCTCAGTACACCTACACGGGTATCGGGGGCAGCAATTGGCACGCCGGTATGAGGTGTGATCTTAAGTCAACTTCATTTTTGGCCGAAGGACTGGGTATGGAAACGGATTTCCGGTACCGGCATTATAACAGCCAGTGGAGGAGCAGTTTGAAATCACTCTATGAATTGGCCGTGTTCTACCGGTCACCTGATCATGGCCATGGCGGGCAGGGGCGAAGTGGGCAGGAGCGCGATGGACAGAAGGTGAGTCAGGGCCGGAGGCAGGAACGTGATGGGCAGGGTATCTATCTGAAGGTCGGGCGGTTCAATCTCTACGATCTTTCCGGTGTCGGCGAACTGGACGGCGGTGCAGCAGGCTGGTGCTTTTCCAAAAATTTTCTCGCCGGCCTTTATCTTGGATGTGAGCCGAATCTGGCTGAGATAAAAACGGACTCCCATTACCAAAAGGCAGGACTATTTCTTAACTGCCAGAGGCCGGGCGGACTAAGGGCTCTTTTTTCCTGCAACCAGATCCGGTTTCAGGGGCTTACCGAGAGGACCTTTCTTTACGGACAGGCCTTTTTGCCACTCTGGAAGCGAGTGTACAGCTATCAGCATATAGAATACGAACTTGGGCCGCTGGTGGGAAAAAGCCACCTGACCCGGTTTTTCATCAATACCCGTCTCGATGTAACCCAATCCATTTCCATGACCGGCTCCTATTACTACGGTCAGGGGTATGATTACCATCGGATGATTCTTGAAAATATCAAATCCGGGCAGACACCCTCCACCGGGGATCTTGAGCCGTTCTATTGGTATCAGAACCTGGGCCTTCGGGCCAGTCTCAGGCTGAGCCAGAGGCAGAGGATCGCAGGCTATGCTTCGATAGTCCAGAAGAAGGTGGATGGAGACCTTTTACCCCGCTATGGGGGCAGCTATTTCATTGACGGTCTTTTGGGGGACAGAGCAGGAGGAGGGATACGCCTTACCAGAACCATGGAATCCCAAACCGTCCGGAACATGCTCTCTGTAGAGGTGAATGGTGAAATAAACGAGCGACTTACCGTGGGCCTTAACTACTCCAATTATACCTTCGAATTCGTAGAGAAAGAATCAACCATCATTTCGCCTCCTGACTCCAACGAATACAACCTGAACTTTCAAGCCCGCATCAACCGGCAAATCTCCCTGTACGGATATATTCAGTACACGGTGGAAAACGACCATACGGGAGACGGCAACTGCTGGCAGGATTATCTATCCCTTGTATACCGGCTGTAGAGTTGTATACTGGCTGTAGAGTTATGTATCGGCGGTATGAATTGGCTGCAGGGTGCCGGCTTGCAGGGAATGAACCGGATGTATGGTGCGAACCGGATGCCGCTTTTGTATCGTGTGCGTGTGTTGTTGTGTGCCGTATGTGTAATGATTATCGGTTGAGAGACTTTCCCTTTGTTTCTTTTCCTTGACGGGAATTTCGGTTTTATGCTATGTGTGATAAAACCTTTCTATTGCCCATTAAACCTTAAGGAGGTACAGATTATGGCGGATTACCGGCAAGCCTATAAAACAATCATGGATGATCACTTTCCGGAAGAGATGACCATTACCTTTGGTGACCAGACGCTGGTATACGAAAAAAGAACCTGGAAGATTCCCGATGATGGTGAATTGATCGAAAAAGGACTGCGTTATGGTGAAAACCCCGGCCAGGAGGCGGCCTTATATGAATTGGTCAATGGAAATCTGGTGCTTGGAGAGTGTAAATTCATCGATCCCCATAACGGGCTGGTCAGTTCGCTGAGTGAGGAGGACCTTTTGCAGTTCGGCAAACATCCGGGCAAAACCAACCTTACCGACCTCGACAATGCCCTGAATATCCTGCGCTATATCAACCAAAAGCCTGCCGTATGCATCATGAAGCATAATAACCCCTGCGGCGCGGCCTATGGTGAAACGATCGCCGCAGCCTATGCCAGGGCCAACATGGCTGACCGGATTGCAGCCTTCGGCGGCTGCGCTGCCTTCAACCGGCCGATCGACAAGGCTTTGGCCGAGCAGATCGGCAGGAACTATCTTGAGGTAGTAGTGGCACCCGAATATGAAGAGGGCAGTATAGAGGTTTTAAGGCAGTGGAAGAATTTGCGCATTGTCCGCCTCGACCGGATAGATAAACTGGAAAAATACCGGAACCTGCGATTTGTTGATTTCAAGAGCCTGATCGATGGTGGCATCATTGTCCAGCAGTCTCCGCTCAATGCCATTTATACCAGGGACGATTTGAAGCTGGCTACAGCCAGATATCAGGGTAAAGAGTATTCAATCGAGCGCAAGCCCGTTGACCGGGAATACGATGATATGCTCTTTGGCTGGGGTGTGGAGCAGGGGATTACCTCCAACTCGGTCATTTATGTCAAGAATGGCGTGACCGTAGGAATCGGCACCGGCGAGCAGGACCGGGTGGGTGTGGCTGAAATCGCCATTTTCAAGGCTTACACTAAGTATGCCGATGCTTTGTGTTTTCAAAGATATGGCATTCCCTACAAGACACTTGAGATGGAAATTGCACAGGATCGGCGTCCGGTCGGCGAAAAGGAAGAGATCGATCACAAGGTGCGGGAAGACAAAGGAAACCTGATCGGGTCGGTGATGGTTTCCGATGCTTTCTTCCCTTTCCGTGACGGCGTGGATGTAGCCATCAAAGAGGGAATCTCCGGCATTGTTCAGCCCGGCGGCTCCCTGAAGGACTTTGAATCCATCCAGGCCTGCAATGAGGCCACCCCTCAGGTTACGATGGTCTATACGGGCCAGAGGGCCTTTAAGCATTAATGGCAACACGAGGCAGATACACTGAATAATACGTAAAAAGGGGGGAGACTTCGGATTATACGAGTGCCCCCCTCTAGCGGCCTTATCCGAGAAGAATGGCAGCAATTTCAGTATCTTATCTCTATCCCTATCCCCCGGATTCACCGCTGCTTCTCAGCCAAGAGCAGATTCGCATCGAGGAAATTTTCCAATCGTCTTTTTTCGAAGGCAGGCTTTTCTGTATCCGATAAGTTAAAAAAGGAGTTCAAATTATGGCTGAAAAACAGAATACGGATCATCAAGAACCGGTATTAAAATTTGGCCAGTTTTTGGTGAGTAAACACATTGCCTGTGAAGAAGATATCATTAGAGCTCTGGACTTACAAAGAAAACGAACCATACCTATTGGCAAAATAGCTCTTCAGGAAAGACTCCTTTCTATAAAGCAGGTCTTTACAATTCTCAATGAGCAGGGGAAGAGTTCCAGGATGTTTGGAGAAATGGCAATTGAACTTGGCTACCTGAACAAGAAAGATGTAGATTACCTACTTGCAATACAACAAAAATCTCGTCCTCTTCTTGGAGAATTACTGGTTGAAATGAATGTGATATCCAGGGAAACTCTTGAAGAAGAGCTTGCAGATTATTTTAAATTCTTAGAGGACTATATCTAATCCATTTTCGAAATGAAAGAATAAAACGGCTTCCAGAGCAGTTTTCGCTTGACTGGACTACATTCGTTGCAGCTAAACCGGCAATGATAGCGTATGATATGTAGTGCATGCGACTGCAAACCGCTATAAAACTGTACCGCCTCCATCCGGTCAATCTTGATCGGTATAAAATACTCATTGGGAATCCGGACGATTTCCGGACCGGTAAAGGATTCCCCCTCCATGATATGACATCAGTGGCAGGTAAAATAGCCGCTCGATAGGAAAAACCGACCTGTCCTCCTTTTTTCTCTTCTGTATTCGGGGTGATGATTCTCTACCATTTCCCTTCACATCGATTACTGCTTTTGCCTTTGGATTCAGGTAGCCAAAGAGGGAGAGACTGTCCGATCATACATTCTGAGAGGAGATAAAGGGACAAATCCAGCAGTTCACGGTAGAGAGTTCTTTCCGGTATCAGATATGTAAGAACGGAAGATGAACTGATCTGCCTTACTATAAGGAAATAGTTATGCCGATGAGGAAATTAAAAGATTTTTTAGATAGCAATGACGTTAAGTATGTAACTATTAGTCATTCGCCTGCTTATACTGCTCAGGAGATTGCAGCATCTGCTCACATTCCCGGCAGGGAGGTGGCAAAGACGGTAGTAGTGAGAATTGATGATAAGATGGCTTTGGTAGTTCTGCCCGCATGTGCCCAGATCAATTTCGACCTTCTCGCATGCCTCGTAGGAGCCAAGAAGGCTGAGCTTGCAAGTGAGGAGGAATTTAAAGACAGGTTTCCGGAATCGGAGATCGGAGCCATGCCGCCTTTTGGCAATCTTTATGGACTTGAGGTGATTGTATCGGAAACTTTAACCAGGGACGAAGAAATTGCCTTTAATGCAGGCACCCATTCAGAACTGATTAAAATGGCCTCTAAGGATTTTACTGACCTCGTAAAGCCAAGGGTAATCAAATTGGTTTAGATGCGTTAGCCCTGCCAAAATACCCTTAAAAAATTGACAGAGGATCACTCATGGTCATATAATAAATTGGGTAGTTTTCAAGGCTTATGAAGACGTAATACGGGTGTTGTAATACACCAGCAAGCCAGATAAGATAACAGCCGGTAATGCAAAAGAGGCAGAGCACCAAATGTTACCCAAGAGCTTAAGATTGAATTATGATGATTATCTTTTGTTCCCTGAAGATGGGAAGCGGCATGAAATTATTGAGGGAGAGCACTACATGGCCCCATCTCCGAATGTCCGGCACCAGAGTATTTCCAGAAATCTTGGATTCATCCTTAACCAATACGTTGAAAAACATGATCTGGGAAAGATATATAATGCCCCGATGGATGTGATCTTATCCTACGAAAATATTGTCCAACCTGATATCCTGTTTATTTCCAAAAAAAATTATGGAATTATTACGACTCAGAATATTCAGGGCGCTCCGGATTTGCTCATCGAAATTATGTCGGAATCTTCACGGAAACTGGACCGGCTTATAAAAATGAAGACCTATGGCAAGTTTGGAGTGGAGGAATATTGGGTGATTGATCCGGCCATCAATCAAATCGAGGTCTTTCGAAAGGATAAAACCGGACTGACCCTGTTCAAAGTCGTTCAGGAAGAGGAAGGGGAATTGACATCCCCTCTTTTTCCCGGCCTGAAAGTGAATCTGAAAAAGGTGTTTGAAGAGTTTTAACTCTTGCAGGCCAAAGTGCCGGCATTTCAGACCTGCCTGCTGCCCCCCTTCTGAGCATCTCCTTAAAAATTAGGAACTGACTTTTTCCCCTCCATACGAAAGGTACTATTTTGGTGCTTCCCTGCCAAAATAGTACTGGCTTTTTTTAGGGAAAATGGATTATACTTTTTCATGGCATGAAAAAAGACTGCACACATTGATCAGCCATAGAAATTAAAATGGTAAAGTAAAGATGATAATGGCTTCTTAGTGATGTCGGGTATATTCCTCTGGGGAACTGGCCTTGGCGGTATAGCCGAAGAAACCAGTCCCGGTCTGCTGCAAAAACCGGTTTCGTCAATATCAAATGAGGCATTTGATATTTCATTAAATGAGGCATTTGATATTTCGGAACTGTCACCATGGTTTGAGTTCTCTCTCGTCTGCGAGGGGCCACAAAGCAAGTGCTGGATATCGGCAAAACAAGGGGTGTGCGCTCCCCTGATCCTCAGCGGTGCCTGTTCGTCCAGCCTCGATCTGGCCTGGTATTTTCACCGGGCGGGCTTTTTTCCGGATTGGGCTTCAGTCCTGGCCTTGAGCCAATGGGCAGGGAGGGGGCAGTTTGGCCGCACCTGGCAATCTCCGCCGGGAAATATCTATGCATCCTGGCGTCTGCCCAATCCTCCGAGACCATGGGTTGAAATGCTCTCCCTGGTGACAGGGTATATGATTATTAAGGGCCTTGAGATTGCTGGGATCGATGTGCAGCTTAAGTGGCCGAATGATCTGGTGATACGAGGGAAAAAAGTCGGCGGCATCCTGATTGAAGCGAAGGGCGATATGTTTATTGCCGGTGTGGGCATCAACCTGGTTTCAAGCCCGGAAAAATTTCAGCTCGGTGATCCTCTTGCGCTCCCCCCGGCATCACTGAAGGCGGCAGCCGGCTTTTCGGCAAAGCCTCTGGCTCTTTGGACCAGGCTGGTGGATGCAGGCAAGTCCTGCTATCACGAAATCGTCTCCTGCGGCCCGGCACAGAGGTTTATTTCCCGTATCGAGCCTCACATGGCATTTATGGGTGAAGAGGTTGCCATTGATGATTACCACAAGGGTGGTTCCGGGCTCTATCATGCACGGATCATGGGTATGGATCAAAGCGGCGGCCTCCGGATATGGACATCGGGCCGGGAGAGGGTAATCCGCTCCGGAAGGATCTACCCCCTTTGAACAACCAAACAACTGAACAACCTGACCACGTGAACAGCGTACCATAGCTCAATAGCGCATCATTGCACAATAGAATAAAAATTCAGAAAATACAAGGCGTGATTCAAAAATCCAGGAGAATGGACCAGGAGAATGGAAAGGATAGCATGAAAAAAAGAAAAACATTCGATCAGGTGCTCGAAAGTATACAAGGAAAAAGAATACTGGTTGCCAACCGGGGCATCCCGGCCCGGCGAATCGTCCGGTCTATCCGAGAGGTTTTCAATGCAGTCCCGATCTTGACAGCTACGGATGTCGATAAAACCGCGCCCTTTACCTCCGTAGCCCAGGAGTTGCTCCTTCTGGGGGAGAACACCAGGGCTTATCTGGATATGGATCTGATCATTTCGATGGCCAAAGCGCGGGGCATCTGCGCCATCCACCCTGGCTGGGGATTCATGTCCGAGGATGATTCCTTCCCCATGAAGTGCGAGCAGGAAGGCATCCTGTTCATCGGCCCGTGCACAGAAGCCATGCGGCTTTTAGGGAACAAGGTTGAGGTCAGGGCTCTGGCCCGGAAGCTGGGCATTCCGGTCGTGCCCGGATCGCAGGGTGCGGTGAGTGTGGAGGAGGCCAGGCAGGTGGCCAGAGAGATTGGTTTTCCGATCATGCTCAAGGCCGAAGGGGGCGGTGGAGGCAGAGGTATTTACGAGGTATACAGTGAGGATCAACTGGAGAAGGCTTTCGGCAAGGCTCAGGCCCTTGCCCAGGCAACGTTCGGCAATCCCCGTCTGTATGTGGAGCGGCTTTTGACCAGTATCCGTCATCTCGAGATCCAGGTTGTGGCCGATCATTACGGGAATATCTTCACCTTTGACGAGCGTGATTGTACGGTACAAAGAAAGCATCAGAAACTTATTGAAATCACGCCATCGCCCTGGCCAGGCATGATCCAGACGCTCCGCGACCGGTTGAAGCAGTATGCCGAGAGCCTGATCAGGGAGGTAGACTATTATTCCCTGGCTACGGTGGAGTTCTTGGTGGATGGCGAAGGGAATCCGTACCTCATCGAGGTCAATACCCGGCTTCAGGTGGAACATGGCATCACCGAGTGCCGCTATGGTGTGGATCTGGTGGAAGAGCAGATTGCCATTGCCTTTGGTGCGGCCCTCAGGTTCAACAAAAAAAAGACCGTGGCCTTTAACCATGCCATGCAGGTGCGTATTAACTGCGAGGACCCGCAGGACAATTTTGCTCCGAATGCAGGGAAGATCACCCGGTATATATCCCCCGGAGGTCAGGGAATACGGGTAGACTCCTGCGTTTCGTCCGGCTATGAATTCCCCTCCGAATACGATTCGGCAGCTTCTTTGCTGATCGCCTATGGGAAATCCTGGCCCAAGGTGCTGGGAATCATGGACCGGGCCCTGCGCGAATACATTGTCAGCGGTGTTAAAACCACCATACCCTTCCATTTGCAGATTATTGACCATCCAGCCTTCAGGGCAGGGGATTTCGATACCAATTTTATCGCCAAAACCCCCTCGCTTTTAACCTATCGGGAACACGAGCCGGAACACTTGCGGCTGTCGCGGCTGGTGGCTGAAATTTCGGCCAGGGGCTATAATCCCTTTGTCCAGCTTGGCGAATACAGGGGGCGGCACGATAAGAGGCTGGGTATTTTTTCGCCGGTTCTGCCCGAGAAGAACTTCGATCACTACCGCCATCCCTATCCGAGAAAAGACCGCCAGGCACTTTTAGATTATATCCGTGATTCCAAGTATGTACATTTCACGGATACGACCACCCGGGACATTACCCAGTCGAACAGCGGCAACCGCTTCCGTCTGGCCGAAGACATGCTCATAGGGCCGTATCTTGACCATTGCGGCTTCTTTTCCCTGGAGAACGGCGGAGGTGCGCATTTTCATGTGGCCATGATGGCCAATATGACCTATCCTTTTCAGGAGGCCAGGGAATGGAACCAGTTTGCACCCCATACCGCCAAGCAGATCCTGATCCGCTCGACCAATGTGCTCGGCTATAAGCCTCAGCCGGGGAATCTGATGAGGCTGACCGGAGAGATGATCTGCGAGCACTATGATGTTATCCGCTGTTTCGATTTTTTGAACCACATCGAGAACATGCGGCCCTTTGCCGAGGTTGCCCTCAATTCCTGCTGCACCATCTTCGAGCCTGCCATATCCCTGACCTGGGCCAGGGGGTTCGATGTGCCCCATTACCTTGGCGTGCTGGAAAAAATCGTGGGACTGGCAGCTAAGGTCACCGGCATGAGCAAAGAAAAAGCCACCACTGTCTTTATCCTGGGATTGAAGGATATGGCAGGGATCTGTCCGCCCCGGTTCATGAAAGAACTGGTCAGTGCCATAAGGAAGCGCTATCCTGATCTGATCACTCACTACCACCGCCACTATACGGATGGTCTGTTCGTTCCCGCTGTGGGTGCTGCGGTCGAGGCAGGGACTCAGATCGTGGATACCGGCCTTGGGCCTGCCGTTCGCTGGTACGGGCAGGGGGACGTCCTGGCTACTGCCTCCTATATCGAGGGTGAGCTCGGCCTCGCCACCAATCTTGACAAAAAAATGATCCAGGCCTGCGGATTTATCCTGAAGCAGATCATGCCCTATTATGACCGGTATGCTGCACCCTTTTTCCAGGGTATCGATCATGAGGTGGTTCTCCACGGTATGCCGGGCGGAGCCACATCTTCTTCGCAGGAAGGTGCCATGAAGCAAAACTACATTCACCTTCTGCCCTCCATGCTCCGCTTTCTGGCAGGGACAAGGAACATTGTCCGCTACCATGATGTTACGCCAGGCTCCCAGATTACCTGGAATACCGCCTTTCTGGCCGTAACCAGCGCCTTTAAGCGGGGTGGTGAACCGGAAGTGCGACACCTGCTCGGCGTTCTGGACAGGGCAGTCAATATCCCCGAAGGAGAGGTTAGCAGTGATCTGAAAAAAGAGCGCCTGCTCCTCTACCGGGAGAGCAATGACGCCTTCCGCCAGCTTCTGCTTGGTCAGTTCGGACCCCTGCCTCTTGGTTTTCCGCCTGACTGGGTGTATGAAAGCGCCTTTGGCTCCGCCTGGAAAGAGGCCATAGCCAACAGGACCGAATGCTCTCCCTTAAGCTCTCTTGAAGACATCGATATCGAAGCCGAGCGAAAAGCACTCGCAGTTCATCTTTCCATTCTCAAACGGGAGCCATCGGCTGAAGAACTGGTAATGTATCTGAACCATCCCGGCGACGCTCTCAAGACCATCCAGTTCCAGCAGCAGTTCGGCAATCCGAACCTCCTGCCCCTGGACGTCTGGTTCGAGGGCCTGGTCCCCAGACAGGAGATGTATTTCAATGACAGCAACGGGAAACCGCACCTTATGTCTATTGTGGATATATCGGCTCCTGGCGATCAGGGCATGAGCCTGGTCCGCTATCTTTTGGATAGTGAATTGTTTACCTATCCGGTCAAAGTGACCGAAGCGGTCAAAGGGAAGGCCGGAGCCGTAGAGATGGCTGATAAGAATAACCCCTGTCATGTGGCCTCACCGAGTAACGGTGATCTGTGGATCATGTATGTCAATGCCGGTGATACGGTCAAAAAGGGTGAAGAGCTTTTCAACATCACCATCATGAAGCAGGAAAAGGCGGTCCTCTCTCCCATGGATGGAGTGGTCAGGAGAATTCTCAAATTTGCCAACTACAAGGAAGACAAGAAGATGGTGCCGGTCAGGGAAGGTGAACTGATCGTGGAGCTTGGCCCGATTTCTCTGGTGTGCAAAGGATGCTCATCCCCTGTTACCGGTGAAGGGTTCAAATTCTGTCCGAATTGCGGGAAAAACCTGGCTTAAGTGAGGGGGGATGAGAAATCACCCCTCACCTTGGGAGGGGTAGTCTATCAAACTTTCCCGTTCATTAAAGGGGCGGGGGAATTTGTGCTCGAGGGGAACTAACATGTTCTTTATTGTGCTGTTTGGAAATCGTCTTGGACCTTAAGGATTTTCTCTCCGACACCTTACGTGATAGCCGTATGGCGCAGGATATTGTTCACTGCGAGGTACTGGCAGGCAGATGCGCCCGCTTCGGCCGGATCGATCCGCCGCTGCCAGGGCCGCTGCAGCAAGCGCTCATTGCACACGGGGCAGGGAGCCTGTATCTGCACCAGGCCGAAGGGATTCACCGCGCCAGGCAGGGGCTCCACGTGGTCACGGTCACTCCTACGGCCAGCGGCAAGACACTGGGATATACCCTGCCCATACTGGAGCGGATTCTCTATGAGCCCGATACCCGTGCCCTTTTGCTTTTCCCTCTCAAGGCACTGGCCCAGGACCAGCTCAAGCGCCTCCGTGACCTTGCCGCCTGCCTTGGGCTGCCTCAGTCAGCGGTTGCCATTTATGACGGTGATACCACTCCCTATTTTCGCACCAGAATCAGAAAGAACCCTCCCAATCTGCTCCTGACCAACCCGGATATGCTGCACCAGGGCATTTTACCTTTTCATGCCAACTGGGAGAACCTGTTCAGGTACCTTCGTTTCGTGGTTATCGATGAGCTGCACGCCTACAAAGGTGTCTTTGGCAGTCATGTGCTTCAGATCCTGCGAAGGTTGCGGCGGGTGGCCCTCTTTTACCAGGCCAGGCCGCAGTTTCTGGCTACCTCGGCCACCATAGCCAATCCCCGTGAGTTGGCCGAGCAACTGACCGGGCTGCCCTTTGACCTGGTGGAGGAAAATGGCGCGCCCTCGTCCGGCCGCCGCATTTTCCTGGTCAACCCCACGGCCAGAAGCCTTTACACCGTGGCCACGCATCTATTTACCGAAGCGGTCAAGGCAGGCCAGAAGACCATTCTCTTCACCAAGGCGCGAAAAATTACCGAACTGATCCACCGCTGGACCCTTTTGTCCAATCCAGACCTGTCGGGCAAAATCAGCGCTTACCGCTCAGGATATCTGCCTGCGGAGCGCCGGGAAATCGAGCACAAGCTCCAGTCCGGTATTCTGGATGGCGTGATTTCCACCAGCGCTCTTGAGATGGGCATCGATATCGGCGGGCTCGACATCTGTATCCTGGTCGGCTACCCCGGCACGATAACCGCCACCTGGCAGCGGGCTGGCCGCGTCGGGAGACTGGCCCGCGAATCCGCCATATTTCTGATTGCCCAGCCGGATGCACTCGATCAGTATTTCATGCGCTACCCGCAGGATTTCTTCCAGCGGGGAGCGGAGGC
Source organism: bacterium (assembly GCA_040752695.1). Taxonomy (GTDB): domain Bacteria; phylum SZUA-182; class SZUA-182; order DTGQ01; family DTGQ01; genus DTGQ01. The sequence continues at coordinate 72,449 of JBFMGO010000008.1, read as the reverse complement.
AGGAGTGGTCGATGCCGTCAATCCCTATCTTTTGAAGAGTCATCTGGTTTGTGCGGCCCAGGAAGTGCCGCTTCGGCCCGATGATCAGGTTTATCAGATGGATGCCCTTAAGGCGGTCATCAGGGAACTGACCGGGAGCAGGGAACTGATCGAGGCTGCCGATGGGGCGGTATGGTTCAGCAACCGCAAGCGGCCCCACCATGAGGTGGATATCCGGGGTGCGGGTGCAAGCTATGCCATCATGGAGGAGGAAAGCCGCAGGCTCATCGGCAGGGTCAGCGGGCTTCAGGCACTCACCGAAGCTCACCCTGGTGCAATCTACCTGCATGCAGGCCAGATGTACCGCGTCGTATCCCTCGACGTTGGCAGCAGGGACATTGTGGCAGCGAGGGCAGGGGAGGTCGGTTACTACACCATGGCCCGCACGCAGAAAGAGACCGAAATTCTCGAGGTCCTGGACCGCCGGGAAAACAAACGCTTTTCAGTCAGCCTGGGAAGGCTTAAGGTCACCGAGTGGGTGATCGGGTATGAAAAGCGCTCGGTCTCAAACCGGCAGAAGATCAGTGAGCACACGCTTGACCTGCCGCCGGTGATATTCGAGACTGTCGGCCTCTGGCTCCAGCCATCCGCTTTGAGCGTGGCAGGTCTTACCGATGAAAAGTATCATCTGATGGGCTCCTTGCACGCTATCGAACATGCCTGCCTGGCCCTTTTGCCTCTCTTTGCCCTCTGCGACCGAACCGATGTGGGCGGGATCAGCTTTACCAGCCATCCAAAGACGTGCGGTGCAGCGGTGTTTCTCTACGACGGCCACCCCGGCGGTGTCGGTCTTTCAGCCAGGGCCTATCAGGTGCTGGATGAGCTTTTCACCAAAGTGCTGGCCATGGTCGAAGGATGCACCTGCCAGGAGGGGTGTCCGTCCTGCATCCATTCGCCTAAGTGCGGAAATGGGAACACACCCCTTGACAAGGAGGGATGCCTTCGCCTGCTTCAGCATCTGACCGGCAAGAAGGAATTATCAGGCAAGCTGGTGAGCGCCGGAACAGGTGGCGGCGCATCTGCCTCATCCGGGCCATTTGCCGCTGATGGCTCGCTTGCTGCTCCCGCCCCGACCACTGGCCTGGCAGGCAGGGCAGGGGAGGGGGAAAAAGCTGGAATTTCCGGCGGCCCTGACAGCAGCGGAACCGCCGGTCCTTTAGCTCCCTATCAGAGCAGGCTGCATCTGGCCGAAGGCCGCGACGTTATTGTTTTTGATCTTGAAACACAGCTCTCGGCACAGGAGGTGGGCGGCTGGCACAATGCACACCTGATGCGCCTCTCCGTCGGCGTCGTTTATGAGCGCAGCACCGGCCGCTATCAGACCTACCGGGAGGACAGGGTCAAGGACCTTTTACAGCGGATGGCAGTGGCTGAACTGGTCGTCGGCTTTAACCAGAAGTGCTTTGACTACGCAGTACTGAAGGCCTATACAGGCCGTAATCTCGGTAACTTGCCAAGCATTGACCTTCTTGAGGAAATCTACAGGCGCTATGGTTTTCGCCTCAGTCTGGAGGCCATTGTCTCGGCCACGTTCGGCACTTCAAAGTGCGGTAACGGCCTGGCCGCCTTACGGTGGTGGAAAGAGGGAAAAATCGAAGAAATCGAGCGCTACTGCCGGATGGACGTCGAACTTACGGCCCGCCTTTTTGACCATATCCTCGATCATGGCTACCTCCTCTATGAAAACAAGAATCATGGCCGGGTCCGGCTCCCCCTGGAACTGGCTTTGGATTAAAGATCTGAAACTATTTCCTCATTCTTAGACCCTCCTGCAATTTCTGCCTTGGAATCCTAAGTTTTTTACTGTATAATATAAATTATGTATTGCCTAAATTAAGCATATATAAATTTTATTCTTAAAATCGAGTAAGGTACTTCTATCATGCCAGACGCAGACAGTGAAGATAAGACAAACGGATACGATCCGAAAGGACATAGGCACGAAATGGAAACGGGCTGCAGCGCAGTTTTTCAGAATCTCCGCGGGATTGTCTATAGAGTGCACATCAGAGAAAAAAACCGCGTACAGTTTTTTAATACTATGCTTCAGTCGATGACCGGCTATATGGCTGATGAGTTACCTGAGAGTGGCGTATGCCGCATCGAGCCTCTCATTTTCCCCGAAGACCGGCCTTGTGTGGTAACGGCGATAAAGAACGCTGTCGATCATAATCAGGCCTTTGAGGTCGAGTACCGGATAAGGACCAGAGAGGGAAGCGTGCGACACTTCCTGGAGAGGGGGATGCCTGTTTATGGAACGGATGGAATGCCAATTTTCATCGATGGCGTCATTTTCGATATAACCAGGCATAAGAAGGCGGAAATGGAATTGCTCCAGTACCGCCAGCATCTTGAGGATGTAGTGCAAGAGCGTACCAGCCAGATGGCTTCAACCAACGAACAACAGCAGATTTATGAACGCGACCAGGCCGAATACAGGTGCAGGCAGGCTGAGAAGGAAACCGAAATGAGCAGGGAGCGACTTCATCATCTGCTCATTTCCAATCCTGCTGTAATTTACAGTTGCAGGCCATCGGGTGATTACGGCACCACTTCCATCAGTGAAAACGTAAAAGCGCAGCTTGGCTATGAGGCCCGGGAATTCATCGAAAACCCGCGCTTTTGGGACGAGCATCTTCATCCAGAGGACAGTCAGCGTATCCGTGATGATATGCCTAAGGTATTCGAGAAGGACCGTTACACCCATGAGTACCGTTTTCAGCACAAGGATGGAAACTACCGGTGGATACGGGATGAGTTGAGGCTGGTGCGCGACCGGAACGGTAATCCCATGGAGATTGTCGGCTGCATGGTCGATATCAGCGACCAGAAGCAGGCTGAAGAGAAAATCCGCCGCGCCTACGTGGAACTTGACCAGTTATTCAACGCGGCAGTTGACGGGATGTGCGTGATTGATAAAGAGGGCCGTGTGCTGCGGGTTAACAACACCCTCTGCAGGCTCTTTAAGGTAAGAAGGGAAGAAGTTGAAGGCAGGCACTGTTGTGATGTGCTGAACTGTCCCTTTTGCAGGGAGCCCTCCGGCTGTCCGATCTCGGCAGTACGAAACGGGGAAAAAGAGTATCTTATGTACAACCCTGAAATAGTACTCACTGATGGCACCAGAATACCTCTTGTTTTGACAGCCGTTCCTTTTCGGGGGCCTGATGGAGAACTGATTGGCGTGGTCGAAAATTTCAGGGATATGTCGGGATACAAGCGGATGGAGGAATCGGTGCGTGAGTCGGAGGAAAAGTATTCGGCCCTGGTTGAGCAGGCCAAAGATGGAGTAGTTATTATTGAAGAGGGAATCATCCGGTTCGTTAACAGGGCTCTGACAGAAACCAGTGGCTATACTGCCGAAGATCTGATCGGCAGGCCCTTTATTGACTTCGTTCTCCCGGAGTTGAGAGAGGCGGCCGCTCGAAGATTCAGAGCGTGTCTAGCCGGTGAATATTTTCCCTACCTTGAGACAAAGCTTGTAGATAAAAAGGGGAACATCAAGGATGTAGAGGCTTCCGGCAATCCTGTTCATTATCGGGGGAAAACCGTTATGATGATTATTCTTCACAATGTCACAGAACTGAAGAAGAGGGAAGAGGAGTTGCAGAAAATCCAGAAACTCGAATCCCTCGGTGTTCTGGCCGGCGGCATTGCTCATGACTTCAACAATCTGTTAGGCGCTATGAGCGGCAATTTATCCCTGATACAAAGGTATGCTCAATCAGGATATAACCTTTTGTCCATAGTGAAAGAAATCCAGAATGCAATCGGGCAGGCCAAGAGTTTGACGCAACAACTGCTTACCTTCGCCAAAGGCGGGACGCCGGTCAAAAAAGCCATCCACCTTTCGGAGCTCATCAAGAACACGGCTATCTTTGCCTTGAGCGGCTCTAAAACAAGATGCGAGTTTACTCTCCCGGACGATCTGCTGTGGGCCTGGATCGATGAAGGGCAGATCGGGCAGGTCTTCAATAATTTGATTATCAATGCCGACCAGGCCATGGCCGGAGGCGGGATAATCGAAATACATGCCGAAAATGTTACCGTCAGGGCAAAGGACAATTTGCCCCTCAAAGAGGGGAAATATATCAAGGTATCGGTAAAAGACCATGGGATCGGTATCAGGGAAGAAAACCTTCCGAAGATATTTGACCCTTATTTTACCACCAAGCAAAGAGGAAGCGGTCTTGGTTTGGCTACAACCTATTCCGTAATCAAAAAGCATGGGGGATATATCAGTGTGGAGTCCAGGCCGGGAGTTGGAACCACTTTCCATATTTATCTCCCTGCCCTGGAGAGAGAGGCACGGTGGACGGTGAAAGACGAGGAGGAAGAAAGAATACCTACCGGCCAGGGGAAGATTTTATTCATGGATGACCAAAAGCTCATGAGGGACATGGTAGCGAGAATGCTGACCAGTCTCGGCTATGAGGTTATTCTTGCCAGGGATGGGAGTGAGGCGGTCGAACTCTATGGAAAAGCCATAGAATCAGGACAAACCTTTGCTGCCGTCATCCTGGACCTGACCGTACCGGGAGGTATGGGGGGAGAGGAGGCTGCCCGCAAGCTCCACGACCTTGATCCTGAAGTGAAAACGATTGTCTCCAGCGGCTATGCCAATGATCCTATCATGTCTGAATACAGGGAACACGGATTCAATGCTGTAGTTGCCAAGCCATATGAAATGAGAGAGTTGAGCGAAACCCTGTCTCAGATTATACACAAGAGAGAGAAGCATCTTTGAAAATGAAGGCGGTAATCATGACAGGCGCAGACAGCACGGGTGACCCCATACAGGATAAGCATAAGGATAAGCAAAGGAATAAACGAAGAGAAGAGCTCTTGCCCGAGAGTGAAGAATCGTACAGTATATTTGCCCGAAATCTTCCCGGAATCGTCTACAGGGTATTCGTAAGAGAAAATAACCGGATGCAGTTTTTCAATGACATGCTGAAACCAATGACCGGCTACGCGGTTGATGAGCTTTGCGCAGGAGACGTATGCAGTATCGAGCCTCTTATCTTACCTGAAGAGCGGTGCGAAGTGGTAGCGGTGGTAAAACATGCTCTCGCTTACAATCAGACTTTCGAGATTGAGTATCGTATGAGGTCCAAGGAGGGAGACATACGACACTTTTGGGAACGGGGATGGCCGGTCCAGGGGAGGGATGGAAAGCCACTCTATATTGACGGGCTCATTTTAGACATAACTGAGCGCAAAAAGAATGAGGAGGAATTGATGCGTTACCGTTCCCACCTCGAAGAACTGGTGAAAGAGCGCACAACCCAATTAGGCGCAACCAACGCACAGCTCAGGCAGCAGGTCAGCGACCGGAAGCAGGCGGAGGACAGGGCCATGAGTGCCTATGAGGAACTTAATCAGATATTCAACGCTGCAGTTGACGGGATGTGCGTGATTGATACAACATCCCGTGTGCTGCGGGTTAATGATACCTTTTGCAGGCTCTTCGGTGTAAGCAGGGAAGAAGTGGAGGGAAGACACTGCCGTAAGGTACTTCATTGCCCGTGTCCTTTCTGCGGGGTTTCCGCCTGTCCTCTTTCAACCATCTGCAGCGGTGAGGTGGACCGCTATGAACGAGACCTGGAAATAGAACGCAGTGACGGGAGCAGGATATCTCTCATTTTGACGGCAGTCCCCTTTCGAGGACCTGATGGAAAGCTGATTGGCATAGTCGAAAATTTCAGGGATATGTCGGGGTACAGGCGAATGGAGGAATCGGTGCGTGAGTCGGAGGAAAAGTATTCGGCCCTGGTCGAGCAGGCCAAAGATGGTGTAGCTATCATTGACGGGGGAATTGTCCGGTTCGTCAATAAGTCTTTGGCCAAAATGGGTGACTATGAGGTTGAGGACCTGATCGGAAAACCGTATTTTGACTTCGTTGTGCCCGAGTTTAAGGAAACAAGCATCCAAAAGTATATGGCATGCATGGCCGGTGAATATATTTCATCGTATGAGATCAAGCTTATCTGTAAGGACGGAACACCCATGGATGTGGAGATTTCCGGCAGTCCTGTCCATTATCGTGGGAAAACCGTGGTAATGATTTTTGTCCGCGACATTACCGAGCATAAGAAAAAAGAAGAAGAGTTGCAGAAAATCCAGAAACTCGAATCCCTCGGTGTTCTGGCTGGCGGCATTGCTCATGACTTTAATAATCTGTTAGGCGCTGTGAGCGGCAATTTATCCCTGGTACAATGGTATGTCCAATCAGGGGATGACCTTTCACCCCTGTTGAAAGAAACCCGGAATGCAATCAGGCAGGCCAAAAACTTGACGCAGCAGCTCCTTACCTTCGCCAAAGGGGGGACGCCGGTGAGAAGGGCCGTCTGTCTCTCAGAATTAGTCAGGAACGCGGCCATCTTTGCCCTGAGCGGCTCCAAAACAAGGTGTGAGTTTTCGCTCCCGGATGATCTTCGCTGGGCATATATCGATGAGGGGCAGATCGGGCAGGTCATCAATAATCTGATTATCAATGCTGACCAGGCCATGGCCGGAGGCGGGATAATCGAGATATATGCCGAAAATATAACAGTCAGTGTAAGGGACAATCTGCCCCTCAAAGCGGGCAAATACATCAAGGTATCGGTAAAAGACCATGGGATCGGTATCAGGGAGGAAGACCTGCCAAAGATATTTGATCCCTATTTTACTACCAAGCAAACCGGAAGCGGTCTTGGTTTAGCTACGACCTATTCCGTAATCAAAAAGCACGGGGGATACATACGCGTAGAGTCCAGACTGGGAGTTGGAACCGCGTTCCATATCTATCTCCCTGCCCTGGAGAGGGAGGCACGGTGGACAGTGAAAAATGAGGCTGAGGAAAGAATATCTACTGGCCAGGGGAAGATTCTATTCATGGATGACCAAAAACTCATGAGAGACATGGTAGCAAGGATGCTGACCAGTCTCGGCTATGAGGTTGTGCTCGCCGGGGATGGAAGTGAGGCGGTCGAGCTCTATGAAAAAGCCATGAAATCGGGACAATCCTTCGCTGCCGTCATTCTGGACCTGACCGTACCGGGAGGTATGGGGGGAGAGGAAGCTGTCAGGAAGCTTCACGAACTTGATCCTGCGGTGAAAACGATTGTCTCGAGCGGTTATGCCAATGATCCTATCATGTCTGAATATCGGGAGCACGGTTTCAATGCCGTAGTGGCCAAACCATATGAAATAAGAGAGTTGAGCGAAGCCCTGTCTCAGGTTATACGCGAGCGGCACCACAAAGATGTATAACCACGGTTTTTGCATGAACGCGTAAAATCACTCATGCCGCAGGGCTTCGACAGGATCCAGGGAAGCTGCCCGATGAGCCGGATAGAGGCCGGAAAAGACACCGGTCAGGATGGAAACCGCCAGGGCTGCCGCAATATATTCCATCGCAAGCAGCCTTGGTTTATGGCTCAGGATCTGAATAACCCAGATGAGTCCTGTGCCCAGGAGTGTGCCGAGTATACCGCCCAGGAGACTGATACAGATGGATTCTGACAGGAATTGAATTAATATATCCGACTGAGTGGCCCCAAGGGCCTTACGAAGTCCAATCTCCCTGATCCTCTCCACCACGGACACGGTCATGATATTCATGATGCCGATACCGCCCACCACTAAGGAAACAATGGCGGCAATGGCGCCGATCCAGGATACTCCCTGCACAATCCGGTCGGCTGTTTCGATGTATTGCTGCATGGTTTCAGAGTCATAGGTGTATTGCCCCCTATGGCGAAAGTAAAGAATGTTCTTGATCTCCTCTGCCGCTGGTTTAGCTGATGATACGCTCATGGCTTCGGCCTGGATATGCCCTATCTGTTTGGTGTTCATTTTTCGCTGATACGTGGTGATCGGAACAATGATCCTGTTATTGGCGTCCTGACCGCCCGCAGAGCCGATGCTGGCCAGAAAGTCCCTGTTTTTCTCCTTGAGGATGCCAATGACTGTATACTTGTCCTGTCCTATCTTGATTTCCTTCCCCAGGGGATCTTCGCTGCCAAAGAGCTTATTCACTACCTTGATACCAATGACACAGACATCGCGCCTGAACTCAAGATCTTCGGTGATGAGGAATCTTCCCCTGCTGGTGGCATCGTTATTGATCGGTTCATAATCGGGGCTGCTGGCAATAAACTGAATTTTAATATAGCTATTGACATATTTGGCCCAGAGTCTCCGTTGGTCACAAATCGGCGCTAATCTCCTCACCTGACGGGTACTCTTCCTTATGGCAGTAATATCGTCGGCATCGATGCCGCTTCCTGAAGCCACGGTCGTGCCCGGTTGATCGTCAGTAAAGGATCTGAAGACCCAGAGCGACTTCAGGCCGAAGGTTTGAAGTTCGTCAAAGATAATAGATTTCCCGCTCTGAACAGCAGCACCAACCATGATAACGGCAGCCACACCGATAACAATCCCCAGGAGTGTTAAAAAGGTCCTGAAACGATTGACCTTCAGTGCCTCAAAGGCGCTGAGAACATTTTCGAGGTTATTAACCATGGGCACTCCCTGCCGAGGTGGAACTGCTCAAAAGCGGCCTTTTGTGTCAATAGTACCGTCTTTCAGCCGGACGATGCGGTGCACATACCTGGTCATACCGTGCTCATGGGTGACGAGAACAATGGTCTTTCCCTTCTTGTTCAACTCGCAAAAGATTTTCATAATCTCGTTTCCCGTGACTGAATCAAGGCTTCCGGTGGGCTCATCGGCCAGCAGAAGCGCAGGGTCAGTGGCCAGTGCCCTGGCAATGGCCGCCCGCTGCTGCTGCCCTCCAGAAAGCTCCCAGGGCCTGTGGCTTACCCGCTGCGCCAGGCCAACCGATTCGAGTGCAGCCCTGGCTGCCGCCTCCCGCCTGGCACCCCGTGGAAATCCTGCATACAAAAGGGCCAGCTCGACATTTTTGAGGATGCTCATCCTGGGCAGAAGGTTGAAGTTCTGGAAGACAAAACCGATTTTCCGGTTCCTTATGGCCGCAAGATCATTATCGTTCAATTTGGATACATCGACATTTTCAAGTGAGTACCGGCCTGAGGTCGGCTGGTCAAGGCAGCCGACGATATTCATCAAAGTGGACTTGCCCGAGCCTGATGGCCCCATTACAGCTATAAATTCGCCGTGGTCAACCGTGAGAGTGATCCTTTTGAGCGCATACACCAGCCCTGATTTCATGGCATAAGTCCGACTTACATTTTCCAGATGTATCATAATCTTGTTATCGTAAGGCCGCTCTTACCTTCTCTCCATCCTTCAACGCCCTGCTGCTTGAGATAATCACTTCATCTCCCTCCTTAAGGCCGCGAGTGACTTCAATGGAGTCCATATCGGATAATCCCAGGCTCACTTCCATTTTCCTGGCAGCGCCGCCATGATAAAGCCAGACAAAAGGGGTTGTATCCCTCTGTATGGCGGAAAGAGGCAGAACAAGCACATTGCACTTTCTCTCCCGAATGATTTTGACGTCCACCTGGTTGGCGATCTTTAAAAGCTCCGTGCCCGCATCCAGCAGAATATCCGTGCCCGCATCCAGCAGAATAACGGTTTCAACGATGGTCCGATTTTCCTTAATCCGGGCCTGGGGAGCGACGCTGCTCACCCTGCCGGTAAAGGTACGATCGGGGAAGGCATCAAAGGTAATCGCCGCCAGATGTCCCTTTTGTATGCGGCCTGCATCCAACTCGTCAATTTCAGCCCGCACCCGCAGATTTTCCGTATCGGCAAGGGTCATGAGAGCCTGCCCCACGGTGACGATCATTCCTTCCTTCAATTCACACATCGTTACCTGTCCGTTGAGGGGAGAAGTGGGGGAAAGCCGCTTCCGCCGGCGAAGGATCTCCCGTAAGGTTACCTCGGCCAATTTCTTTTGATTCACTGCCTTCTCATACTCTGCCTTGAGCATGGACAGGTTGATGGCCGATTTTTCTTTACCGGTAACATACTCCCTGGCCTGATCAAGCTCACGCTCAGCCTGCTGCTGGTCGATGAGCGCCTTTTTGAGGCGGTCCTCTTTGGCTTTTAAACTAAGGAGCGATTCTGCCTGCGCTGCATACAGTTCACGGCTGATGGCCAGTTCACGCTCGGCTGCCTCCCTGCTCAGGACAGCCTGCCGGTATCCGTCTTCCCTGTCCTTCAGATAGGAGGCACGCTCGATCGGGTCCTCATAGGTGCGCTCGGAGGCGTCAAGTTTGGTGCGTGCCAGACGCATGGCAATTTCCGCCTGCTCAATCTCAAGCCCGGCCCTGGCCACGGCATCGTCGAGGTCGGCCAGATCAAAAAGGACAAGCTCTTCCCCGATCCTGACCTTGTCGCCTTCTTCCTTCAGAACCTGAACGATCTTCCCCTCTGCCTCAGCCCTCAGGACCCTTTCCACCACTGCCTCGACTCTTCCGGTAGCCTTGACAGAATCACTGATGTCGCCTCGCCCAAGCTTGATGGTCTCGATGGCGGGTGAATTCGAGGTATTGCCGAGGACAAGGATAAAACCAGCCGCCACTACGGCCGCCAGGGCAATAGGGAAGATAATTTTTTTCATGGCCATGCCTCCCCCCTGGCCCATGCAAGCTCGGCCTTCGCCATTTCGTAATCTATGAGGGCATTGATATATTCTTTTTTTGTTTCAGCCATACTGACATTGTACTCGGCAACTTCATGAATAGTGGCAGCTCCAAGAGCAAACTGCTTCTTGGCTGCCTCTAGATTCCTCTCGGCCAGCCCTATGCTCTGCTGTAACAGGGTAACCCTTTTGGCAGCACCGATCAGGGAATTATACGCCTTGCGTACCTGCCGGATAATAGACTGCCGCATCTTCTCCCGCTCAAGCAGAGAGTTGGCCAGCACTGCTTTTTCCTCCTCGATTTTGCTGAGAGTGGCCAATCCCTCAAAGAGATTGAGCGTAATATTCACTCCTGCCACCCAGTAATTCCGGTCAATGTCTTTCCAGGCATCACCTGCCTCGTCTTGGCCGTATCCAATCCAACTGTAGCGACCAAACAGCTCGACCTGTGGAAAACAGCCTGACCTGGCTGCCCCTACTCCCGCTTCCCCGGCTTCAATTTTCGCGGCAGCGGATTGCATCTCAGGCCGCAGGCGAAGGGCATCGTGGATGCCTCTTTTGAGCTCTTCATCATCGAAGGTCACCGGCTGAAAGGAGGGCTCGTCCTGGGCATGCACAAGCTCGCGCTTTTCTGCCTCGAGTTGGCCCATCTCCAGCCATAAGGTATCTTCGGCAATTTTTCTCGCTGTTTGAGACTGCGAAAGATCTCCCTGATGATTAAGAAAATCGACCTGTGCTTTCTCTCTCTCAAGCTTTGAGATAGCTCCTTGTGCGTGCCTGCTCTTGGCTGCTTTCAGGATGTCCTCGGCATGTTCGACTTTCTCCTGGTCTATCCGGAGAACCTCTTGTGCCCGCTTCAATTCCCAATAGGCCCTTGTGGCTGCCAGGGCGATCCCTCGCCGGCTGGTGTGTCTGGCTCTTTCAGCGCTCCTGATCCCGGCCCTTGCTCCCTTGATCGCCGAGAAGATCCGTCCGCCGGAAAAGAGCTTCTCCGTGGCCTGAACTGCTATTTCGCTCTGGTATTCGGGAACATCCTTTGTGGGGGAAATGACTTTGTCCGTGCCATCATCAAAGGTAAGGTGTATCTTGGTCGGCTCAAATTTTTCGATAGTTTTTGTGTACTGATTCTCAAAGAGAAAATCTATTTTCGGGAACCGTGAAGACCGGACATTCTTGAAAACAGCCCGGGACCTGGCCACATCTCTTTCAGCCATCAACACGTCGGGATGCGCTTTTAAAGCGCGATTAACCGCCCCGGGCAGAGAAAGGGGGACTTGCGCCCGGCTCACGCCGATAAAAATGACGAGAGTGAGTAATACTGCTAAGGAAAGAGAATGCCTCATGGTTGTTTATGATAGGATTGTTAACCTATATATACGTCAGCCAGTTGTATTTATCCTCGGACTTGCCCCTGATGATGTTGAAAAACTGCTCTTGAATTTTTTTCGTAACCGGGCCGACTTTTCCCTCTCCGATTTGCCTCCTGTCAATTGAGGTAATGGGGGTGATTTCCGCCGCTGTACCGGTAAAAAAGGCTTCATCAGCGATATAGAGAGCCTCTCTTGGAACGGTATGCTGCTCGATCCTGATTTGAAGATCTCTGGCGATTAAAAATATGCAGTGTCTGGTAATCCCTGCCAGAATCGAGGAACTGGTGGGAGGAGTATACAATACACCATTTCTGACCAGGAAGATGTTTTCCCCGGACCCTTCGGAAACATAGCCCATGCTGTCCAGTGCGATCCCCTCGTCAAAACCGTTCTCCAGCGCCTCGATCTTGATTAACTGGGAGTTGAGATAATTACCGCCGGCTTTGGCCAGGGACGGCATAGTATTGGGAGCGAAACGGTTCCAGGAGGAAACACAAACCCGTATGCCTTTCTCCAAAACCCCTTCTCCGAGGTATTCTCCCCATTCCCAGGCGGCAATAGCGCAGTGAAGCGGGTTCTTAAGCGGGTTGACCCCCATCTCCTTGAAGCCGCGGAAAACAAAGGGGCGAATATAGCATTCCTCAAGGTTATTTTTTTTCACTGTCTGGATGATGGCTTCACTGAACTCCTGTTTCGAATACGGGATAACCATGCGGTACACCCTGGCGGAATCAAACAGCCTTTCCACATGGGCTTTAAGTCTCAGAATGGCCGGGCCCCGGCAACTTTTATAGCAGCGCAGGCTCTCGAAAATGGAGCTTCCATAGTGAACAACATGCGACATAATGCTGGTAGTGGCACTTTCCCATTCCACGAATTTTCCGTCATACCAGATCAGGGTATTATATTTCATGATTGATCTCCATAACTACGGGATACTGTTCCCGATACGCTCTCACTGCCAATGAAATGCCGTCAAGGCAGTTGTCTTTATATCGAAGGCAGCTCACCATCTATCACCTGGATGGTGATTTTTGTGTTGGTTGCCTCTAATACTTTCATCCTTAATGACTGAAAGGAAATCTCATTTCCTTCGCTCAAGTCATATCGCAGTTCCTGGCTGAATGCCGGCCTGGCCATGTTATCAATATACTCCCTGTAAGATATCCTTATGATATTATCCATCTTGCCGGTATAGATTAATTCGGCCTTGAAAGAACCTTCATGATACTCAATGATATCACCGTCAACCTCTTCAAATAACTGAAGAGTTGGCGGCTGCCATTTTCCCTTTTCTCTGACTGCGCTGCTTGAGCTGATATCCAAGATTTTCGCTCCTATGCTCCACATCCATTGTGTAAATAACCTCTGAGACTTCATCCAGTCCGGAATTTTGGAATAATCCCGGCCAGGCTCCTCTATGTTCGGGTCATAATTTTCAATAGATACCCATGCTTCTTCATCCGCCAGTTCACCATTGGGCGTTATTTCTATTCCCAATGTCGGGCTGTAATTTTGAGAGCAAATGACGATATAATTGCCACCATGTACGTAGCGCGCCGCCCATTTTTGATCCGGAGTTATGGGTGGCAGCGTTGCTGTAAACTGGACGTTGAAGGTTGCAGAAGGCATCTCGATACCCGGGGGCTGATAATACATTCTTGGCTTGAAGGTTGGATATGAACAGATGTTATAGCTTGCAACAAGTATCGGTGAGCCGGTATTGGCAGTATACGACTCTCCTGCCTTACAACTGGTTTTGCGTTTGCAAAGAGGTGAAATAGGCCGCACATGGATACCGCCGCACCCCCATAAGGTCAAATAAAGGCTCACTGCTGCAATCCCTCTCACCATTTTCATGTACCGTGAAATGTAATAAATGCCTGTCGAGGATGCCCGTCATATACCCGCATATTACCTATAACCGGCTGGAGGGGAAAGCCATTACCTCTGAAATATCGGAGGATTCAGTGAGCACCATCAGGATGCGGTCAATCCCTGCGGCGATTCCTGCGCAATCCGGCAAAAGCCCCTTTTCCAGGGTTAAGAGAAACTGGCTGTCCAGCGGGTAGGGCTCTTTGTTCATGGCTGCCCGTTTAGCGCGGTCTCGCTCGAATCGCTCCTTTTGTTCCTTTACGCAGGTCAATTCGGAAAAGCCGTTGGCAATCTCCACTCCCTTAAGGTAAAGCTCGAATCTCTCGCACAGATCAGGATCTTCCGGCTTCAACCTGGCCAGGCTGGCTAAAGGAGCCGGAAAATCATAGAGGAAAAAGGCAGGTATGTTTTTTAAGGCTGGCTCGACGATTTCGATCAAATCGATGAAGAACCGCTCTTCATTCCATTCCTTTGAAGGCTGCCAATCAGCGTACTGCAAGAAAGCATCATCCACGGAAATCCTCGGGAACGGCGAGTGGAAAAGAGCATCTCTATCCAGATATCTGCACATCTTCTGATCTATAGTCTGAATGAAAGATTCGGTCAATTCCATGAGGGTTTGATAGTCTATTCCAGTCTCATACCATTCCAGAATGGAAAATTCACAATTATGGTGCCTGCCGGTTTCCTCCGCTCGAAAGGCATGCGTGATTTGATAGATTTTTTTCAGACCGCAGCCAAGCAGCCGCTTCATGTGGAGCTCCGGAGAAGTTGCCAGGTAAAAGTTCTCTCCTGCAGGGATGGCGTCGATATAGGGATCAATCCCCGGACAACGGACCAGGATGGGAGTGGTAACCTCCAGATATTCCCGCTCATCAAAAAAGTCGCGGATAGCCCGCAAAAGCCGGTGCCGGAAAGAATGCATATCGGGTTGGATCATACTCATCGAAAACAAAGGATATATCCTTGCCTGAAAGTGCCTGCTTTTTAGATTCCTATTTTTTGGCTCGCTCGACGTATTGGCCGGTCCGGGTATCTACCACGATCACATCACCGCTGTTGACGAAAATCGGTACATTGATCTTGGCCCCGGTATTCATGATGGCTGGCTTATTGCCTCCGCTGACGGTGTCTCCCTTGAAGCCGGGCTCTGTCTCGACTACCTCCAGTTCGACGAAGTTGGGCAGATTTATGGCAATGGGCCGATTATTGAAAACAAGGACATTGACATTGAGATTTTCAATCAGGTAATCCCTGGCGTCCCCGACCTGGGATTCATCCATCGCGATCTGCTCGTAGTTTTCCGTATTCATAAAATGATACATTCCTTCAAGTGCATAGAGGAATTGCATGGGATGCTCTTCCAACCCGGCCGGTTCGAGCTTTTCACCCGACTTGTAGGTCCGGTCAAGAACGTTTCCGGTAATCATGTTTTTTAATCTTGTTCTGGTAAAGGCATTTCCTTTACCGGGTTTTACGAATTGGAAATCGACGACAATATATGGTTCACCATCTATTTGTATTTTAAGATTTTTCCTGATATCACTGACTTCGTACATAAATGTCCCTTTCTGTAATAGATTGTGCAGTAACGGTTAAAGTATATCAGAAACGATGAGCAAGTTAAAGCAAAATTCAGATGAACAAATCTTTTGAATCTTGCCGAAAGAGGTAAAGAGTTAGGACAATCGGATCGATACATAGTTAAGAGTATAATTCATTATGTATAGCACATGGCCCCGCAGCGTGCAACTCCTGTTTTCATAGGCCGGCCATACGAGCTTGCCCAATGCGGGCGGGGCAGGGAGATTCCCCATGGGAACCAGATCTCTCCAGGATGAATACCTGGAAAAATTATCTTTCAAAGTGCAGAAGCTCAGTTTGGAAATAAGCGTTTTTCAGGCCAGGGCGGATAAAGCTGTAGGTCTGGCCAAGGCGAGATACCTGGAACAGATGAAAAACCTGCAGGAAAAAAGAGAACTGCTCAATGATCTCATGAAAAAGATCATTGAACCGGGCGATCAGCTCGATAGAATTGAATTTCGTGAAGAAATTGATAGTCAACTCAAGGAAGTGGACAGGGCTACGGATGAAGATAAACAGCGTTTAATCGATTTGTTCGGTTAACCTGTTGTTTTTTTAAGATTATTAAGGATTTATAAATCGGGATCTGTTCCCATGCATTTTCATTGTCAGGTTAAAGCGTACATTTTTATTGTCAGGTTAAAGCGTAAAGGATAAGCATGAAAGCCATATTTTTAGATAACCCGGTGAGGAAGAAGGACCAGAAGATTTTAATTATCGATGATGATATAACATTGTGTAGCGTATTTAAGGACATTCTCGATCAAAGCGGGTATCAGACCTTTATAGCCCAGAACGAGGAGGATGTTCTCTCCGTTATCACTCAACAGAGCGTTGATCTTGTCTATGTGGATCTTGAGATGCCGCAGTTGAACAGTTCGGCTATTTCAAACCGGATAAAAAAGGTTAATCCGAACACCATGGTTGTCCTCATCTCGGGGTATCATCTCGGTGTAGCCGAAGGTGAGATCAAGGCGACCATTGAAGACGGTATCATCGACAGGTTTGTAGACAAAGGCGATTTGTGCAATTTGCCAGGTATCACGGCTAAGCTGCTGTCCGAAAGATCAAACTAGGCAAATCCTGAAAAAGGATACCATGAAAACCATGTGCAGGCAAGTTTCAGATGGTGTGGCCGGAACCTTTCACAAAGCGCCTTGTGAAAAATCATAAGAATCGTCGTGATAACTCCTGCTTGGGCCTACCAAAAAACGCCTGGCCAGCCCGGGGTCCCGCACCTGTGCAGTCTATAGCCTGTAACTCAATAAACTTCCTGAAATTCCCCCAGTGAGTTAACTACGCCCGCTTTCTTCATTGGATTCCCGCATCGATCCTACTCCTGGACAATATTGGCTGTTTTTATCATGACCATTTCTTGTCTCTTCAAAAATTTGACAATGAAAAAGCAAGAGATGTATATTATATATAACATCGTTATATTATATATATAATATAATATATAATATTTATTAAATATTAGATATTTATAGATTGCGAATTATTTCCTGAGTATGTGGTATGTTCCAACTGTATAAGCCTTAAATAGATTAGCCAAAAAATTACTTAACCAACAACGGGCAAAACGAGAATTAATTTATCTAAAAAGATCATAAGATGCTCAAAAACATACCATAGTTCAGGTTGTTGTTAAGAAAGGGGGGATTCAGTAATAAATAATTAAATATTAGCCTTAAGGGGAGTATCGATGAAAAAGAATTATCTTTATTAATGAGGAGAAAGAAAATGAAAAAGTTACTTCTAATTTTAACACTTTGCGTAACTGCTTCTTTTATCGTTACAAGACCATCCTATTCTTCCATTTTTGGAGAAGTAATTCAGGTTAGCGACAACTCTTATAATGACTATAGCCCCATAATGAATAACAATAAATGGGTGGCCTGGTCTGGATATGATGGAACTGATTATGAGGTATATCTCTATAAAGGGAGCGGCACTCCCATTCCACTTTCCAATAATTCTTACAGGGATTATATCCCACAAATGAATAACAATGGATGGGTGGTTTGGGGTAACGAGAATACGGATGGGATACGCCTCTACAAGGGAAGCGGCACTCCCATTGTAATACCTAATAGCAATAATGGCATAAATCCTGTTATAGGTGACAATGGATGGGTGGCCTGGTCTGGATATGATGGACATGATTACGAGGTATATCTCTATAAAGGAAGCGGTACGCCCATTCGGCTTACCTATAATAGTTATAATGACAACTATTGCCGGATAAATAGCAATGGATGGATAACCTGGGAGATGTGGGATGGACATGATTACGAGGTATACCTCTATAAAGGAAACGGCAGCCCAATTCGGCTTACCAATAACTCCTCTAATGATTATGGGCCCGAGATAGGCGACAACGGGTGGGTTACTTGGAATGGAAGCCTCACCAATGGAATATACCTCTATAAGGCAAGCGGCACTCCCATTGTCATACCAAATAGCATTAATGGCACAAATCCTACTATAAATAAAAATGGATGGGTAGCTTGGTATGGATTTTATGACCATGATATATACCTTTATAAGGCAAGTGGCATCCCTGTTCAGATCAGCAGTCCAGATTATTATAACGAGTACCCCGTAATAGGTGACGAAGTAGTAGCTTGGAAAGCACGGTATGCTGGAATATTTATCTATTATACATATTCTGAAGAAACTGAATTTATCGCCAGTACCTCTTATTGCTATGACCCTACTGTAAGTGACAATGGATGGGTGACCTGGAGTGACTATGATGGAAGCGATTACGAAATATATTATTATGAACCACCTATCCGTCCTATTCTTCCTCCACCTTTTCCTTATCCACCTGTCTTCCCATAGAAGTCAAAAAGAGGTGAGGTGAGTTATCGGTCTTCAATGGCCTGGTCTTATAGGCCAAGACCTTGCCGGGCCATTGAAGACACTTCTACTACCGATCGCTAACTTTTTGATTCTACAAGGCTTACCCTCCAGGCATAATCCGTTCGCCCCCATAAAATCAGCACAGGTGTCTTGCTTTTTCCCTTCACACCTTGTACTTTCCCTTCACACCTTGTACATTGAGTGGCAGTACTGGTTCAGTTTAGCTGGAAACATGAACTCATGGCTGCATGAAAATTTTCATAAGACCGAATAATGACTATCATTCATGGGACAGGTCCAAACGAGGTGCTCGGATGATGAGGAGCGGAGGCATTGATGACAGGAGTATTAACCATGGAAATTCCCGTTTTGGAATATATATTGAAGTTTATTGCGGGGGGCAGTATTGTTGTTTTGGTTTCATACCTGGCTGAAAAGGGTAATGCCGTCCTGGCAGGGATTTTACTTGCTGCACCGATCACTACGGTGATCAGTTCCTGTATCGTGGGCAATGAAAGTGGCCGGAATGCTTTGATAGGGACTATCAAAAGCGATATCCTTTTTTTACCGCTTATGTTTGTTTACCTCATTCCTCTTTATCTCCTGTTAAAAAAAATGCACCTTAATGTAAATGTTTCAATTGTTCTGGCATTGGTAATATGGACTATTATGTCATTCGCCTTCTTTCGGGTCAGGGGGATATTCGGTCTTTAGTCTGCCGGTGGCAGGCCGTTTCCCAAAAAATATGAGTCTTCGCCAATATTTATGTATATCCTAATTGTCTGATCTTACAAAGTATTGCTGCAGAGAGATCATTTTTTCTCATAAAAACTATGGCTTATAGGTGCTGCCCTGAGAGACTGAAAACCCCTCCTCAGGACAGGGGCTTGCCTCCTTTAAACCCAAAGAAACATCATTCTAAGAGCTGGCCCTGCCTTGAGTGGCACGGGGAATGCTTCCTTTTATGGTTTAAGCAAATTATGGTTCAAGCAAAAATAAAGCATCATACGGCGTATTGTTTAATGGCTAATGTATCGTTAGTAGGCAGGAAATTTCAAGATGCGGGAGAAATACCGAGAGGCAGGAGATTCTTAAGATGACGAACGCAAAGCTGAAGGCGGGTTTAATTGTCATCGTATTTTTGCTTCTGCTCGGCCTGGATGCCCCCGAATTTATCATCTGTAACTACTCTATTCCGGATGAAATATATGATATTCCCCGCGTGCTGACTGATGGAAATCAATTACATGCTGAATTTCATAGTGAAAAAATCCAGATCCTGAAGGGGATGCTGATCCTGTCACCTTCTTTTGACAAGAGGGGAAGTTATTTAATTGCCGATAAAAAGCGTATATCACCAGGATACTCTCAAGAATGCCTTTACTGCGCTGCTGAAATCAGGAGGCATGATCTTCAGTGGAATGGCAGCTACCAACAAGACCTCAAGCAGGAAAAGTTAAGCCTTGTCAAGGTGAAAAGCCTCTTAACCATGTTTGCTGAAAAATCCGATCGCATATCCTCTCTACTCCTTACTCCAAGCTTTCCAGTCCTGAGAATTTAGACTTCTTTCCACACTTTTTGTCCAGGGCATGTCAGTGCCTGATCAAAAAGGGGGCGTCCCTAAAACAGATCAGGAAGCCTCTTGTCACCATCGTTTGAGCTTTTTGGGGTAACGTTCTCACGCATCACCCTCACTCTCTCTCCAGCCGGGAGGAGAAGGGGGGAAGACTGAATCTCATGCAGTCTCCCATACCACCCTCTTCTCCTCTTCATATGGAGGGGGAATGAGGGTGAATAATTTTCCCCGGCAGATAAAAAGAGCCCCGGCATCAGCCTGGTTCAAGGTAGATTACGGCCGCGCTGTCATCGTAGGCTAAGAGCTCTGCATACCGGCCCCAGTTAATGGCAGTCTCGAGCTGGCGCTCGGCTTCCTCACGGGGGAACTCCACTTCCAGCTCTGATTGAACGATATCCCACTCCACCTGCCTTCTATCGGCAACGTACAGCATAGCCATCAGCCACTTGAAAATCGGCAGCCTGCGGATGCGGGTGGCAAAGATTTCCTTGCGGGCCGAGATACTGGCCTCGGCAAAGGTTTCTCCAAGGGGTGTCAGGGTAATATCGCCCTGGGCAATGGTGGCGAATCCCAGAAGCTCCGCTGCTTCGGTCAGCCGCAACAGGTGGTCGGAATCGACTTTCAATTCTTCGGCCAGGCGGTAGATATCGGCCCGGTTATTGGCCATTTCGTCGAGGCGCTCCAGCATGCTGGCCAGGTTAGTGATGCCGATGTGGGGCAGGGCACGGGTTTTCCCGCCGGGCTCACCTGGTGCTGCACCCAGCTCTACGTGTTCGGGCTGAGTCTGGCCGGCCAGGATACTGTAGACCCGGTCCACCACGGACAGAAATGCGGCAGCTTTTCGCTGGCGCGGATGGGGCAGCCTCAGTTTCAGGGTGCTCACGATCCTGCCCGGATTTTTTTCCATGACGATAATGCGGTCGGCCATGAAGACGGCTTCCTCGATATTGTGAGAAACCAGAAGGATGGCTTTGGTCGGAATGCTGCCGCTGGACCACAGCTCCAAAAGCTCGCCGCGCAAAGAGTCTGCGCTGAGAACATCGAGGGCAGAGAAGGGTTCATCAAGGCAAAGCAACTCAGGCTCCACAGCCATAGCCCTGGCAAAGCCGACCTTCTGGCGCATGCCTCCTGACAGCTCGCGGGGATAGGCGGTCTCGAATCCATCCAGCCCGACCCTGTCCAAAAGATCCAGGGCACGGGGTGTGCGCAATTTCGGGGGAATGCCGCGGGCCTTCAGGGCGATTTCCACATTTTCCTGCACGGTCAGCCAGGGGAAAAGGGCAAAGGTTTGAAAAACAATGGTTGCGTAGGGATTGACTCCCTTAAGGGGCACATTGCGGTAGATCACCTGGCCTTCGGTTGGATGCTGGAGCCCGGTGATAATGCGCAAAAGGGTGCTCTTCCCGCAGCCTGACGGTCCTAAAAGGGCAACGAATTCGCCCTCGGAGAGGGCAAGGTTTACGTTCTGGACAGCGGTGAAACGCCGGTCTCCACTGCCGTATGCCTGATTGATATGCTGAAGTTCCAAAAGGTAGCTGTCTGTTTGCATGGTTAGAAACTACTCCAAGAGTTAAAACTACTCCAAGAGTTAAAAATTACTCCATTCGATACCGTTCTTCAGCCAGGCGATAGAAATGTCGCCAGACAAGCCGGTTGATAATGACCACGACCAGCACCATACTGAGGGTTCCAGCCAGAAGCAGTGGATAATCCCCGGCTGCCGTAGCCTGTGCGATAAGCGCACCTATCCCCGTGGTTTTCACGGTTTTCCCGCCGAATTCGGCGTACTCGGCCACGATGCTGGCATTCCAGGCCCCTCCTGTGGCTGTAATGGCGCCGGTGACGATATAGGGGAACAGCGAGGGAAAGATCAAGGTACGCCAGCGCTCCATCCAGCCAAGCTGCAAAAGGGAACTGGTGTATTTCAGATCCTGTGGAATCGCCATGGCCCCTGCGATGATGTTGAACAGAAGATACCATTGGGTTCCCATAAGCATCAAAAGCACGGCAGACAGATTCAGGCCGCCCGGCAGGTTGAGCATGACCAAAAGAAAGACCGGAAAGAGGGCCGTGGCTGGCACCGAGGCTGCAATCTGAATCAATGGTTGCAGCCATGTGCCAAAGGACGCGTTGGTGCCGATGGCCACTCCCAGCGGCATAGTCCAGGCAAGGGCAATGAAAAGGGAAGCAAAAACGCGCAGCAGCGTTGCTCCGACACCAAGACCGATTATTCCCCATTGGACAAAGGATACGGTCAGAAGCATTCTTCCTGCCAGGTACAGGCCATACAAAAGGCCCAGACTACATATTCCTCCGATAAAATAAAAAATCCACACGTAGCGTTCATCTTTTTCCGTTCCAGGCCCGCCGGCCATGGGGAAATGACGGAGGGACCAGGCATCAAGGTGCTCAATGATCAGTTCCCCGATCAGCCACTCCAACAGTTCCACCAGGCGCGAGTTACGCAGGGCGTCGTACACCCAGGATGTAGGCGGATTGGCACTCTCAACCATTTCGAGCTTGAACCGATCGGACCAGGCCAAAAGGGGACGCCAGACCAATTGGTCCAGAGCCACGATGACCATAACCAGCGTGGCGGCCCCCCAGGTAATAGCTTTCAGATTGCCGCGCCAGGCAGCCTCCTGCAGATAGGCACCAAGGCCCAGAAGACGGAAATCGCGCCTTCCGACCGTAAAAATCTCGGCAGCCATAAGGAAGAACCATCCGCCAGCCCAGCTCATCATGCTGTTCCAGATCAGGCCGATGGCAGAAAAGGGCAGCTCCAGCGTCTTGAAGCGCAGCCAGCCGTTAAAGCGGAAGATAGTGCTGACCTCGCGCAGTTCTTTGGGAATCGTGGTCAGCGACTGGTACCAGGCGAAGGTCAGATGCCAGACCTGACTGGTGAAGATAAGGATAATGGAAGCCAGCTCCGCAGCTATTTTTTGCGGCAGTATGGCGCTGAGACTTAAAAGTGCCACCGGCAGAAAAGAAAGGATCGGCACGCTCTGGAGTACGTCAAGGAGCGGCATCAGGATCTGCTCCCCCCTGCGGTGGTAGGCGGACAAATAGCCATAAATCAGAGTGAAAAACAGGGACAGTGTATAGGCAGCGGTCATTCGCCCGATGGAAAGGGCCGCGTACCAGGGGAGCAGGCCGGGGGAAAGGGAGATCGTCGGCCCCTCGATCACTGCCGGAGCTCCTCCGGCCAGACGCACGCCCACATAGATGAGAACGGCAAGACCGATAAACACCACCACATCACCCCAGGTAATGCGATGCAGCGTCAGTTGTTCAGGTATGAAATACCAAAATGATTGCTTCATTGATACTCCGGAATATAAGAAGTATAATACTAATTATAAAAAGTATCGTGCAGAGGATACGAAAGAGTAGTTTAAAACAATGATCTTGTGCGGCAGTGTATATGAAGTTGCTCGTATTTTCAAGAAAATTCAAGGCTCAGTTTTCTGAAAAAAGATACGGACTTTTCAACCTCGACAAAAAGAGAAGGGCCTGACGGCGTGCAAAGTCGCCGGTTGGGCAATAAGCGTCCAGGAACAAGAGCAGGCTGGTATGGCAATGCAGAAAAAAAAGGATCTTGGATTGTCACCCCGGGGAAAAACCGGGGACTGGGCGCTGTACTGCGCGTTTTTTCTCTCCCTCCTTATTCATGTTCTTTCGCTTCTTCCCCAGGACCGATCAGCCCCCCGCCCCTGCATCGAGCAGAGGATGAAAGTCGATCTTGTAACCCTTCGGGTTTCTCTCCCGCAAAGACAGATGAAAGAGATTCCAAGACCTTATATGCGCTCCAGGGAATTTCCACAGCCACGATGTGCGGTGTCTCAGTCGCGTTTCGCGGTGTCTCAGTCGCGTTTCGCGGTGTCTCAGTCGCGTTCCGCGATGGCTCAACCCCGATTTGCGATATCTCAACCCCGATACACGGAGAGTCAACCCCAGGCCGCGTCTTTGCAGTCCGCAAAGCCGAAAGCGATGGGCTTTACGGGCAACAGCCCCGATGCTGGTGCAGGGGTGTATGTGCCCCTGCCTGACTCTCTGAGGTCAGCCGGTGAAGCCATGGCTGGCCGGGTTGCAGAAAATGCAGCCGCTCTGACTGCGGATGTTTCCATTTCCTCTTTGCCACTCAAGATCGAATCATCGGCCCGTGAAGGCCATGATCGCTCTGATCGCCCTGGCCATCTTAATCCTCATGACCGCTTTGATCCTGCCCGTGCTTTTCAAGTCTACGAGGGGAAGGTCCGGCGTCATATTGCAGTTCACCAAAAATTCCCCTCTCTGGCCAGAAAAAAGGGATGGGAAGGAAGTGTCAATGTCGGCTTTTTACTTTACCGCGACGGTCGGGTCGGGAAGGTCCGGATCACCGGCAGTTCTTCCATCGCTTTTTTGGATGAAGCAGCCATACAGACAGTCAAAGATGGAGATCCATTTCCTCCCTTTCCCGAAAGCATCCGCGAATCCTCTTTGTGGTTCGAAATACCTCTGGTTTTTGAACTGCGACAAAGGTGAGAAGGATTTTTTCGGGTCGGGTAATTCTTTAAAAAATGAGAGCGATGAGAACTTCCTTTTGACATATCTGTATATAATAGGGTATATTCTATTCAGATGAAATATCAACCTCACGTTATTTGTTCTTTCCGGCAAATCAAAGCAGCTTCTTCCTTACGAAACTCCGGCACGCAAGGAAAGCACCCAGCACCCAAGGAAAATCCCATACCCTGGGGAAATCCGATACACATACTCGCCACGTCATAATCGAAGGACACTTTTTTTAAGGATGAAAGGAGGTGTCAATAGTTCCAATTGGCAGTGGTAACACAACTGCACATGGGCTCGCCCTATGCAGCAAACCCCAGCACAGCCAATCTGTTTATACATGACTATATTCAGTAGCCTTGAGAGTGTGCATCCAGGAGAATAAAGATAAGCCTAAAGACCAAAAGAGAATTGCCTGATCAAAAGAGAATTGCCTGACCACTTCTCCGGTCGCTAACAGGATTCCCCACCCCGCTTTGAAAAAAGCGGGGTGGGGAGTGAGATGAAGTATTGTGAATAGAGCGTGAGAGGGGGATTGAGAGATAGGCTCATATTCTTTTGTGCTGTGGGTACAGCTAATCTGGCGGCTGCGTGCACGTGCAGTATGAGTGAGTTTTAAAACCCGTGCGATTAGGCCAAAAAAGAAGGAAAAAACTATGCTGCCCATAAAAAAAATTCTTGTACCCATTAGTGGCTCTGATGTATCCTTATCAGATGTATCTCTGGAGGCCCTGAACTATACAAGTTCTCTGGTCAGAGAATCAGACATTACCGTTTATCTGATGACTGTTATAGAGAACAATCAGAGTATTTACGATGCATATGAAGACCAGACCCTCCTGGCTCAACGGAAATTAAAAACATTTTCCCTGGTTAACGGGATGCTCGTGGAAGCGGAGAAAAAGGCAAAGGACATGGGAATGCAAAGTATTATCACGGTAGCCAATCTCGGCACACCGCACCAGCAGATCACCAGGATGGCCGCTGACGTAAAGATTGATTTGATCGTTATGGGAACTCATGGTCATTCGGGAATAACCCGACTTTTAGCTGGAAGTGTTACCGAAGAGGTGATTAAGACTGCGCCGTGCCCGGTCGTCATTGTCCGGCCGCACGAAGGTCTCTGTCACCAGTGACTATCCTGTGGTAGTCCCGACAGCCGGTAATGCCGGATGCATGCAAGATGTATCAAGGAGAAAGAGAGGAAGATGCTCCAAATCGAGGATTTACAGGTCAAGGTCGGTGACAAAAAAATCCTGGAACATATTGATCTGGAAATTCATCCAGGAGAAACACACATTCTGTTTGGCCCGAATGGGTCGGGCAAGACATCCTTGCTCATGACCATCATGGGTTACCCGCAATATAAAATCACCGGCGGCAGGATACTTTTCAAAGGGGAGGATATCACCTATATGCCTGTCAATGAGCGGGCCAGACTGGGCATAGGCATATCTTACCAGCGGCCGCCTACCATAAACGGAGTAAAGATCCGGCAGATCGTTCAGATCTGCGGACAGGGGAAGGTGGATGCAGAGGACCTGGCCAAAAGGGTGAATTTTTCCGAATTCCTCGACCGTGATATCAATGCCGGGTTTTCGGGCGGCGAAATCAAGCGGTCTGAGCTCCTTCAACTGATGGCCCAGAATCCTGACCTTTTGCTCTTTGACGAGCCGGAGTCAGGTGTTGATCTGGAGAACATTTCGCTGATCGGCCTCGCCATCAGCCAGTTGCTTCAAAGGGATCTGCACGTGGACCCCGGCAAGACTCTGAAGGAGCTTCGAGCGGAGCGAACCAGGATGGGACTCATTATCACTCATACAGGATTTATTCTGGACTATATTACCGCTGACAAAGGACAGGTTCTCTACTCGGGGGTATTGACCTGTACGAGCAACCCGAGGGAAATCTTCAAGTGCATCAGTGAGGTTGGATACGAGGAGTGCATACGATGCGCGATCTAGACGAAAAGGCTTTACAGGCCAAAGAGAAAAAGGCCCAGTTTGGCCAGGATATCGATCTTGACACCTTTCAGTCGCAAGCCCCTGGTATCGATGCCCCTGTCCATGATGCCCGCCGGCATGACGCCACTGCCCGTGATGTCCCTGCCCATGAGAATCGGGGGGTGGATCTTTCGGGCGCTGACCTTTCAGGAACAGGTCTGTCGGAAGCTGATAAAAAACGGATGATTCTATCCGGCATAGACACTGCTGGAGCCGGAAGATCAGGAACGTATCTGCAAAAGGATGCATCCGTGCTCCATGCCTTTTCAAAGCAGGAAGGGCTGGAAGTAATGCCGATCAAGGAGGCACTGGCCCGCTACCCCTGGGTTTCGGATTACTACTGGAAACTGGTTGAGGTAGATATGGATAAATACACGGCCAGGGTACAGCTCGATCTGCATAACGGTTACGTTATCAGGGCACTTTCCGGCAGTAAGGTCGTCTATCCGGTGCAGGCATGCATGTATCTTGGCAGGGAGGGCTCAGATCAGAACGTCCATAATCTGATTATTGCCGAAGAGGATTCGGAGCTTCATCTCATCACGGGTTGTGCTACTGCTTCTCATGTGCGGCGGGCCATCCATATTGGCGTAACTGAATTCTATGTCAGGAAGAGAGCCCGATTGAGCTTCACCATGATCCACACCTGGGCCGAAGAGGTAATGGCCAGATCCCGGTCAGTCGGTGTGGTTGAGGAAGATGGCCTTTTCCTGAGCAATTATATCAGCATGATGCCCGTCAGGTCCGTTCAGATGTATCCAACCACTCACCTTCTGGGAAAGGGTGCTGTAGCCCGCTTTTATAACCTCTTGGTTGGCAGCCCGAAATCCGAACTGGACATTGGCGGCCGCGTCTACCTGAAAGAAGCCGATACCAGGGCGGAGATTATTTCCAGGGCCATTACCAATGGCGGGTCCATCATTGCCCGTGGAGACCTGATCGGCGAAGTCCCGGGCGTAAAGGCTCATCTTGAGTGCCGCGGCCTTATCCTGAACGGAGGAAGCATTCACGCCATACCGGAACTGGAAGGAAAAGCCGATGGCGTAGAGATGTCACACGAGGCAGCGGTGGGCAAGATCGCGCAGGAGGAAATTCTCTACCTCATGTCCCGGGGCCTGAGCGAGGATGAAGCCACCTCCACCATCGTGCGGGGCTTTCTGAACGTCGATATCCCTGGTCTGCCGCCTGAGCTCAAAGCACAGATCGACCGTGCCGTGGGGCAAAGCGATAAGGATATGATGTGACAGGTCTGATATGAATATAACAGGCTTGATGTGAATATAACAGGTTTGATTATGAATGCAACGGGTCTGATATGAATGCAACTGGTTGGATATGAATACAATCAGGTTTGATGTGATAGCGTGAATATCCTCCCTCACACCCTGATCTAAAAAGGATGCGAGGGGGGAATTTACCCTTATCGTGGAATTGTCGCCTGGATGAATAACGATGAATGAGGAAAGTGAAAGAGAATTCATGGAGGCTTGACATGAAATATTCACAAGCAAAGCAAGGGCGTATATTTATCATACGCTTAGAGGACGGGGAAGTTATTCATGAGAAGATTGAGCAATTTGCCCGCGAGCAGGCCATTTCATGCGCCTCTCTGATTATAATCGGAGGAGCTGACGCAGGCAGCAGGCTTGTGGTCGGACCGGAACATGGACGCGTAAGACCTGTTCAGCCTATGGAACATGTTCTTGATAACGTTCACGAAATAGCCGGTACAGGAACGCTTTTTCCGGACGAGCAGGGCAATCCCGTATTACACATGCACGTTGCCTGTGGCAGAGGTACCTCATCAGTCACCGGATGTGTCCGCAAGGGCGTAAAGGTATGGCATATTATGGAAGTCATTCTCTTTGAACTGATCGAATCCACCGGAGTGCGCGTTCTCGATCCCAAGACCGGTTTTGGACTGCTGGTACCATAGACGAGCGGTTCTCAGGCTCGTGATGCAGGCTTGTGACAATGCTATGGTTTTTCCCTGACACCCTGTCTCCTTTCCATGAAAGTGTCACCCGGAGGATCTCGCCGGGGCTCTAAAGGCGCATGGCCGGCCCCAGAGTGGCCTGTTCTATGGCTTCCTTTGTTTTTCCTTTCCTTTTCAAGCCTAATGGATTATCATAATCCAGGTAAGCAGATCAATCTGATGGCTGATAGCGGGTAGCTGATAGCTGATGGCGAGAGTATACGCACCATGCTCAAAGACTTTATCATACCTTTCTTAACGATCGGAATAGCTGAATTAGGTGACAAAACCCAACTGGCAATCTTCTGCCTGGCGTCCAACACCAAAAAATATTTTCAGCTCTTATCCGGTGTGATAGCAGCCTTTATTATCGCTGACGGCCTGGCTGTCATTTTCGGCGATTTCATAGCCAATCTTATCCCTATACGGTATATCAGGATCATCTCCGGTGCTGTATTTATCCTATTTGGAATACTGACCCTTGCCAGCAGGAAGGAGGAGGAATCTGAATGCAGGCTCAAGAATCCCTTCTTATCAGGACTTGGAATCGTGCTGCTCTCTGAAATGGGTGACAAGACCCAGATCGCTTCCGCTCTGTTCGCTGCAAAATACAATCCCTTCATGGTCTTCCTTGGCGTCATTACTGCTTTGGCTGTTTTATCCCTTATCGCAGTATACCTGGGGAAATATCTCCTGAGCAGACTGGACAAGAGAATAATCTCCATTGTTGCCGGGGTATTGTTCATCCTGATAGGAGTGTACTGCTTATTCTGAGAGCGGAAGAATGAGAAGAATGATATGACAGGGAATTCGCAAGACGAAGGAATATGAAGGTTCTTGCCAATCAAACCTCAGCGTTTTTTATTGCAAAAGACCGTGCTTTTGGAATAGAATATTCTTAACCATTAATTTATCGATTATTTTAATCGGAAAGGATAGAAAAGCGTGGAAAAACGCGAGACTGGTACCGTCAAGTGGTTTAATAAAGATAAGGGCTTTGGTTTTATCACCCCTGATTATGGGAAAGATATCTTTGTCCACCATAGTGGTCTCCTTGAGGCTCGCTGGCTGAACGAAGGTGACCGGGTTGAGTATAAATTGAAACAGGGAAAGAAAGGCTTGCAGGCAGAGGATGTGATTGTTTTGACCGAGTAACCCGCCATCCGTGTCCTGGTATCATACCGCTTGGAAATATCACCATTAAAAATATCGCTATTCATTTTGGAAGGAAAAAAGCCTTCGTTTCATTCCTTGAAAGGTACGCTTGGATGAAAATAGAGTCTGTGAATCACAGGCCAATTCTCATGAGGATGCTGTTATGAAGAAAGTTTCTTGTTTCCGTCCCAGGAGTCTCTTCTTTTCTGTATACTCTTATCCCTTATGCTCTCTTCTCCTGGTTATCCTTGTATTTTTCGGTACATTCATGTACGCACCGGCAGTAAGCTCTGCCCAGTCAGGCGGATTAGCCAATAGTGCCTGGCCATGCCTGGGGCATGATGTGCGGCATACCGGTCAAAGTCCATACCTTGGAGCGCAAACCAATACCCTGAAGTGGAGTTATCAGACCGGGAGCGGGGTTTGGTCCTCGCCGGCCATAGGGGTTGATGGCACCATGTATATCGGAATTTCTTACGGTGAAACCGGCGAGGTCTTCGCTCTCGATCCGAATGGCAGCAAGAAATGGAGCTACCAGACCATCGGAGGCGGGGTTGTTTCCTCCCCGGCCATAGGGGCTGATGGCACCATTTATGTCGGAAGTCTGGACCACAATCTCTATGCCCTCAATCCGAACGGCAGCAAGAAATGGAGCTATCTGACCGGGAACGGGATCGATTCTTCGCCCGTTATAGGGGCTGATGGCACCATTTATGTCGGAGGCCTGTATGACAAATTCTATGTTCTTGATCCGAATGGCAACGTTAGATGGAGCTACCCGCTTGAAATCGGGTTGACCTGGTCTTCACCGGCCATAGGGGCTGACGGTACGATTTATATCGTGGGTTCTGATAGCAATCTCACTGCTCTCGATCCGAATGGCAGCCTGAAATGGAGCTATTATCTTGCAGGGAATGAGACCGTTTCCTCTCCGGCTCTCGGGGCAGACGGCACAATTTATGTTGCAAGGTCTTACGGCGAAGGTGGGGATCTTTATGCTGTCGATCCTAATGGCGTTCTGAAATGGGACCACTTCCTGGACGGGTATGGGACCTTTTCCTCACTTGCCATAGGGACTGACGGCACGATGTATATCGGCATGTCCGGGAATAATCTCGCTGCTCTCGATCCGAACGGCAATCCGAAATGGAGTTACCAGACCGGGGGCGAGATCGTTTCCGCACCTGCCATAGGGGCTGATGGCACGGTTTATTTCGGAAGTTCTCTGAGTCAAAGCGGCGAGGTCATTGCTCTTGATCCGAACGGCAGTCTGAAATGGAGCTACCAGACCGGAGGGATTGTTTCCTCGCCTGCCATAGGGGCTGACGGCACGGTTTATATCGCAAGTTCTGATGGCTCTGTCTATGCCTTTGCAGGTAAAGTAGCCACGCCCTCATTATCCCCCGTATCTGGCAGCTTCACTGAATCAATAACGGTTTCAATCAGTTGCGATACTCCCGATGTTACTATCCACTACACCACCGATGAAAGTGAGCCGGATGAAAATTCACCGGTTTATACCGCTCCCATCCAACTAACCGGTACCGCCACTATCGAGGCCAGGGGATTCAAAAGCGGATGGATACCGAGTGATACGGCAATAGAAATCTATACATATACACCTGCACCGGAAAAAGTAGCCACGCCCTCATTATCCCCCGTATCTGGCAGCTTCACTGAATCAATAACGGTTTCAATCAGTTGCGATACTCCCGATGTTACTATCCACTACACCACCGATGGAAGTGAGCCGGATGAAAATTCAGAGGTTTATACCGCTCCCCTGGTTCTAAACGATACAACCACTATCGCGGCCAGAGGATTCAAAAGCGAATGGATACCCAGTGATACAGCCACAGAAACCTATACCAGGCTGGAGCCGGAGGGCGGACTGGCCAACAGTGCCTGGCCATGCCGGGGGCATGATGCCCGGCATACCGGCCAGAGCCCATACTCTGGTGCGCAGGTCAATACTCTTCAATGGAAGTTCAAGACGGAAGGTCCGGTCGAGTCCTCGGCAGCTATCGGTGTTGACGGAACGATCTATATCGGCAGCGACGATCAGAGAATATATGCTATTCATCCGGATGGCAACCTGCAGTGGAGCTGTCAAACCGGCGGCGAGGTCTGTTCCTCGCCGGCCATAGGGGCTGACGGCACTGTCTATGCGGGTAGTAATGATGGCAGGATTTATGCCCTCAGACCTGAAAATGGCAGCCTGAGATGGATTTTCCCGCCTGCTGTCATCAGCGATACTGCCAGTGATAGCCAACCGATGAACACGGATATGGACGATGTATTCTCCTCTCCGGCTCTCGGGGCTGATGGTACGATTTACGTTGGCAGCGAGTCTGGCAGGATATATGCCATCGATCCGAACGGTACCATGAAATGGAATTATCAGGCACAAGGTGAGGTTTACTCTTCACCGGCCATAGGAAATGATGACAGTACGCTCTACGTCGGAAGTACTGGCGGCATAGTCTATGCACTGAAATCAGGCATTGATTTAGACCCCGCAACCCGCCTGAAATGGAAATTTCAGGTGAATGGCGGATTCTACTCTTCACCGGCCATAGGAAATGATGGTACGGTCTACATAGGCAGCAGCAATAACAGTATCTACGCCCTCGATCCCAACGGCAGCCTGAAGTGGAGCTATCGAACGTGCGGAGATATCGATTCCTCCCCGGCCATAGGGGCTGACGGCACGGTCTATGTGGGAAGTGATAATGGCAGTGTCTATGCCCTCGATCCGGGTGCCACCGACCCCAATGACCGGGTGAAATGGAGATACCAGACCGAAGGCAGTGTCTGGTCTTCGCCAGCCATTGGGGCTGATGGCACGGTCTACATAGGGAGTAACGACGGATGGATTTATGCCCTTTCACCACAGAACGGCAATCTGAAATGGAGATATCAAACCGGAGGCCGGGTCGCTTCCTCTGCTGCCATAAAGAACGGCCTGATCTATATCGGCAGCAGCGATGGCCTGGTGTATGCCCTCGGTGCTGAAACTCCCGAAGAAGACATTAGCATGTACAAGGATGACCAGATACCGGGTAAGTCCGGTTCTTCCGGAGGGGGCTGTTTTATCAATTCAGTGCGAGGAGGCTGTTTCAGCAGTTCAGTGCGAAGGTATCTGAATCTCATGGCGGGGCTGGTAATCACATGCCGGGGCAGGCAAAATGAATAGACGGTTATCTATCTCTTTATACGATGTCCTGTTTTACGGTATTGATGTCCTGTTTTACGGTATCGTGGTTTGGATTATTCTTGCCTCTTTCTCATCCTCGTGGGCTGGGCAGGTAATTACGAACGA
The DNA here is from genome assembly GCA_040752695.1 of bacterium. Lineage (GTDB taxonomy): Bacteria > SZUA-182 > SZUA-182 > DTGQ01 > DTGQ01 > DTGQ01. The sequence continues at coordinate 39,573 of JBFMGO010000008.1, read as the reverse complement.
AGACAGAGCATGGGCCAAGAGTGTTCTGGCCGGAGAAAAGGGCCTTGGGGCACCTGGTGCGTCCAATACCCTTGCTGTTCTCTCGTTCCGGAACACGACGGGAAAACAGGAACTGGACCCCTTGCAAAAAGGGCTGGCCCTGATGCTCATTACCGATCTTTCCCAGGTCGAGAGTATCCAGGTTGTGGAAAGGGTTAAGCTCCAGGCGCTCGTGGATGAAATGGAGCTTGGGAAGTCCGGGCTTGTGGATATGGATCAAGCCCCCCGGATCGGAAAATTATTGGGCGCGCAGCACCTGATCGGTGGAGATCTCCAGAATGGACAAACTCATGCGATGCAGATCAAGGCGCTCTTTTTGGATGTTCCAACCGCCGAAATTCTGAAACAAAAGATCGCTGAAGGTGATCTGGCCGGATTATTCGATTTGGAGAAAGAGCTTGTTTCCGATATCCTTACCTTTTTAATGGTTGAACTTACTCCTGAGGAAGAAAAAAGGATACAAAGGCCATTGACCACGAGTATAAAAGCTGCCATGGCCTTTTTCCAGGGCATTGCAGCCAGTGACAGCGGGGATTACCGCAAAGCGGCAAGATTTTATAAACAGGCGTTGAAAACAGACCCTGGGATCAGTCGTGCCCGTGAGTCTCTTTTAGAGTTGCAGGACCTTGGCCTGGTCCCCCGTGCGAAGAGCAGTGATTCTTTCCTTCGCTCAATCAAGGATCAGACTTCACTCACCGATCAACTGACGCCCGAAGACGTGATAAAACGGGCAGAACGAGCGGGTGTCAGAAGCAGTGGAAATGGCCCCGGTCAAACTAATCCTGTTGAATTTCCGCCTGTCGAATTTCCCTAAAGGATGTATGATATTTCTGCAAGTTCATGATATCGTCGAAACTTATGATATAAGGAGTATAAAAAGCTGTGAAAAGATACCGGCTCATCATGGTTTTGTCGGCTGTTATCCTGGGTACGGCTATCGTTCTGAATACGGCCCGGAATACCAATACATGGATATGTTCGGCAGCCGAGATCGAGGCCCGAACGGGCCTTACGTTCGACTGGTTTACCAGCAGCGGCCATAGCCCGGCTGATGACCAGCCAAAAGAAGCGACCAAAGGGTATCAGTTCACTCTCCCGGTCAAAATCGGGCTTACCTTTTCGGATTTCTCCATTGATATTTTAGCAGGATTTGCCAACACCCAGTTTACGCTCTCAGGTGGAGGAACACGGTCTCTGGCCACCAGCCTCGACACGAAGCTCAATTTCGCCTACCCGGTTTCCGGCCAATTGCCTCTGCCCTTCGATCTTCTTCTCGGCCTGGATCTCAATTTACCTACAGGCCGGACCAGCCTGAAGGAAGAGGATCTGGTTCTCCTTGAAGGACAGGATCTTGTTTCGGTTACCAGCTTTGGAGAGGGTCTGAACCTCAACCCGACTGTTTCCCTGGCCAGAGAGTGGGAGAATTGGGCTTATGGCTTTGGGCTCGGCTATGTCTTCCGGGGCAAGTACGACTATTGCTCAACGCTCAAAGAATATGATCCAGGTGACATTCTCAATTTCACGGCACAATTGAGATACGATTTCCTCAGCCGTTATCAGGCCCGCTTTTTCACCGACTATGCTTATTTCAGCAAAGATACGGTAAAAGGAAAAGATTCGTTTCAGGAGGGGGATTTCTTTCTCCTGGGGCTGGGAATAACCTATAACCAGAGCGCGTGGGATGTGAGCGCCAACCTGCAAAGCATCCTGCGGGGAAAAAGCAAATTAGCCGAAGGAGCGGCTTATACTCCGGCCCTTTCGACCGAAGATAAAAACAGCCACGGCAGCGAATGGATAGCCGGTCTTTCCTACCGATATGCACTAAACACCCGGACTTCTCTCAAACCTCAGGTGGAATTTCTGTGGGCGGACGAGAACGACTATCCCTCCCAAGACCCCCTGTATCAAGGGAAGAAGCAAAAATTCTCTCTGGGAGTCGGTGCGAGTAGACAGATAAGTTCCCGCTTCGACGCGGATGTTCTGGTCAAGGGGTTTGTCCTGAATCAGAATGACCGCGATTATGAAGGGATTTCTCTCACCGCGCTGCTGACCGCTCTATTTTAGACATCATCAACTTTAGACATCATCGACCGGCTTGTTTTTTCCGCAAACCCTAGCAAGCCCCAATTGATGGGTAAAATAATGATCCGTGGGATCCATCCCTACGTCATTCCCGCGAAAACGGGAATCCAGGTTACCCCTCAAGATAGAGGTGACAAGGCATTAGTTACAGCTAGTTACAGCAAGTCGGCAGCGGCCTCCCGGGCGGCCTTAAGCCATGCGGAAAAATCAGCGGACGAAGCTGCCCTTTTGACTGCCTTGAGCACCCTGCCTGTTTCCACCTCAACCAGCCGCAGATCGAGGCGCATCGTACCGGCTATCGACTGGTAGGCTCCAAAGACCATCAACCGGGCTCCCGCCAGTCTGCCAAGCTGTAAGCGCGTGGCCTCATCTGCCAGCGAGGTCGTTCCCAGCTTGAGTTCCTCAAGGGCCAGATGCAGCCGCTCCCGCTCGATGACTACGACATCCCCACTCGATGCGAGTACTTCCATGACCTGAGCGGAGAGAAGTTCTCCCAGCGGGGGCCGGTCACCGGCAGAGGGGCTTAAGTCATCGAAATCCCAAACCGCTGCCGCAGTCCCTTTTTCAATCGTGATGCCCTTTTCGATCGCGTTCCCCTTTTCAGTCGCAGCGCCCTTTCCAGCAGCAAGGCCATTTGCAATGGGCATGGATTGGCGGCCAGGCCCACAGGACGCAGAAGAAATACCGAGCAAAAGGAGAATAACAACCACCCATACTCTTTTATTCAGATTCATCGCTTCCTCCCAAAGCCGCAGCTTCGGCAATTTTCTCCTGAACCTTGTCATCGGTTTTCAGGGGTCTTTCCTTGCTGAGAATCCGGACATAGCACAGGTCAGGCTCAACCCGGACAACTTCAGCCTGAGCGATGGATTTCGGTGCGCTCCGGAGCGTCTTTCCCTTGTATTTGATTGTCTTGCCTTCTTCCAGTACTTCAAAAAGGGTACCCATAACCACTCCCTGTCTGGAGCCAAGGTTAACCAGAGCCTCATCACCCGTGATTTCTACCAGATAACCATGCAGGGGGTACTTTTCCATGACTGTCCTGAGGATCTGCCGGTTCAGCGCGTAGAGTTCTTTCTCCAGAGAAACCTGGAGGCTGCATTGCCTGGTAATTACCAGGGGAATGGCCGAGGTTTCACTATCGATGAGCCGAAGACTCAGGAGAGTCCCGCCGGGCAGGTAGAAAAGAGAGCCGGTCCCGATTAATTTGGCAGCCAGCACCCTGCCAAGTTTGAGAGCGGTTTCCTGGTCAGCCAGATCCGAGGAACCAAGGTTCAACTCTTCCATGAGACGCTCGATCAAAACGCGCTCCACCACCTGAACCCTCCCTGAGGCAGTAAGATAATCACTCAATTGAGTGGTCAGCACGGTCGAGAAACCATCCCGCTCGGCCAGGCCGCCCTTTTCCTGAAAATCGACAAAGGTGAGGATCATAGGCCGGGAAGTCCAGGTATCTTCGTCTATTGGCCTGGTCTCTTGCTGGCTGCGGAATCTGGCTGCCAGATCCTTCACCATTTGGTCCATGCGTTTTTTCCGCTCGGTGTCTTTTTGGAATTCCAGCATCTCCTGGGCCTTTTTGGACAGGACCAGGGCAAAGGTATCGCTCTTGTCGACAGCTACAGCCTGCTGGAAGGCTTCCAGCGCCTTATCCCAATTGCCCTCTTTCTGGTAGGTTATCCCCTTGTTGGTCGTTCCCTCTATGTAATAGGGATCGATGGCCACGGCCTGATCGTAGAGCTCCCGCGCCTTCTGGTACTGGCCCGTACTTGCGTACAGCCGTCCGAGCTGGTTATGTTTGACCGCTTCCTGATAGGACTCGGATTCCTTCTTTTTCATGGCCTTTTGATATTCCGCCTCGGCCTCCTTCTTTTTATCCTGGCTGTAGAGGAGATCTCCTTTGATGACATGGACATAGGCTCTGTCAGGGGCCTTTTTCTCCACTTCCGCGGCCAGTTCGATGGCTTTTGCAGTTTCTCCCTTTTGAACATGAACGCTGGCCAGTCCCTCTTTGCCGAGTATCTCGGCCTGGCCGCTCCCTTCAGCCAGATTCTGGAAAACCTCTTCCGCCTGTTTGAGATTCCCCTCCTTGAGAGCTGCATAACCGGTCACTGTCCTGGCCTTGACATTTTTCGGGTCCTTTTTCACCACTTCCGCGCTGATAGCTTTGGCCAGGGCAGTATGTTTCCTTTGCAGTTCCCGCTCGGCCACCCTGACCAGCATCACTTCGGTTGTTTTCCCCCCGCCCTGAAAGTAGTCAAGAACCCGCAGGCCCGGCCCGGTAATGCAAACAGTCGGCAAAATCAGCCTGGCTTGATAGAGATCGCTGACACCGGCTGTGTCCTGGATAAGGGGAAAGCCAAGCTCGGTCTGTTTTCTGAACTGATCGATCTTTTCCCGCGGGGAGAGGGTAATGGCCAGTGAATAGAGGTCATAATCTTTGTATTGTCCGGCTAATTGATTAAGACTCAGGATACCTTCCTGGCTCGGCCTTGATTCTGCATCGAAAAAATAAAGAATGACCATGGGCCGCTCTTTCATCGAGGCCAGATCATAGGTCTTTCCCGTGATATCTTTCAAGGAAAAGAGCGGGGCTGGCTGGCCTGGAGCAATCTGGCCGGAGCTCACCTCCATTCCCAAAAGCAGCAAACCAACCGTAAGGATCAAACTGAAAGCAAGACACTTAGTTATAATCTTCATCCGATTGCTCCTTTATTTCTTCTCACTTCTTCTCATTCCTTCTCATTTCTTTTTATCCCTTCTTATTTTTCCCCGTTTTTCCTCATTTTTCCCTTATTCCTCATTTTTTTCCGCCGCTTCTCTTTATTGCTCATCGGCAGGCAACAATCGAACCTGGAGAGGAGTCTCGACCTTTTCCGATAATTGGATCTGGGCTTCCCAATCGTAATACCCGGCCAAAGTAAGCCGAACTTCGTGTTTTCCCGGTGACAGGTCAAACCGAACAGGCGTTTTCCCCTGAAAGGTTCCATCCACGAAGATTTGAGCCCCCAAAGGAGTACTTTCGACTTTGAGAAAAGCCATGACCGGATGCTCTTTCACGACCTGGCCAGGAGGCTGCGCTTTCTGCTCTTCTGTGACCTGGCCAGGAGGCTGTTGTGCCTTCTCCTCTTCCGCAACCGGCCCGGGTGGCTGAGCTTTTTGCTCTTCCATAACCTGTGGAGGCAGGCGGTGGGCTTCTTTTCGCGAGCGCAAGAGATAGAAGGTGAATCCTGCCGTTATACTGGCCAGGATAACCACGACAAGGAGTAAAAGGGGCAGTCCTTTTGACCTTTTGGGTTCGGCAAGGGTTGTGCTTGAGTCCCCTGATCTTTTGGGTTCGTCAGGCGGCGAAGCTGAACTTTTCGATCCCTCAGGCCCAGGGTGGGTGACTGGACCCTTCCTCAAGCAGGCTTTCAGGGCATCGGCCAGTTCATTGCCGGTCTGAAAGCGCATCTCGGGCTGTTTGCTCAGGCACTTCATGATTACCTGCGAAAGTTTATGCGGAATGGCCGGATCGATGGCTGAAGGTTCAGCGGGATTGTCCTGAGTAATGGCCCTGAAGATGACAGCCAGATTATCGCCATGGAAGGGCCTTTTCCCGCTGCACAGTTCATAGAGGATAATGCCCAGTGAATAGAGGTCGGATCGTCCGTCCACGGAATGCCCCATCACCTGTTCGGGAGACATATAGGCCGGGCTGCCAAGAATCTCTCCCACTTTGGTCTGTTGCGTTGCCGTGGAATCTTCGATCCGGGCAATCCCGAAATCGGTTAATTTCAACCTGCCATCGGGCTGGACGATGATATTGCCGGGTTTGATATCCCGGTGCACTATTCCCTTCTGGTGGGCATAATCAAGAGCACAGGCCACCTGGATGCCGAAATCGACTATGGTTTCAAGATCCGGCTTCGCCTCCTGAATGACCTTATGCAAAGGCTTTCCCTCCAGAAATTCCATGGCGATAAATACTGTGTCCTGATCCTGACCCACATCGTAGACGGTAACGATGCCGGGATGAGAAAGCCTGCCAATCGCTTTGGCCTCCTTGAAAAATCTCTGAACAAAATCCTCGTTGGTGACCCGGTCAGGGCGCAGGACCTTTAACGCGACCAACCGATCGATCTGGGGGTCATGAGCCTGATAAACCACTCCCATAGCCCCTTTTCCAATCTCTCGTTTTATCTGATACCGACTGTATTGTAATAACATGGTAATGTACGCCTTTTTTAGGGGGGAGGGTCTTTGGAGCGGTCTTTTCCCGCCCTGCCTCCTTTTTTGCTGATGTACGCCTCACTGATCTAAAGCGTGTCCTTCTCTTAAAAATTCCCTGACCGTTCCCAGCGGGATCAGAAAACCCACCGAATCCGTTCCACGGTACCTGCCTTTCACGACTGCAACTATCTGTCCCCTGGCATCGAATACCGGACTTCCGCTGCTTCCCGGAAGAATTTCCATGTTCACCTGCCACAGTGGCAGGGTATTCACCTTTCTGGGTGGCCCATTAATGAAACCGGCATGGACTGTTCCTCTCAGATTGAGGGGCCAGCCAATCGAATATACCTTTTCCCCGATGTCAAGGATGTTTCGCCCCCTCGCCAGAGGGATAAAGGTATCGAATTTGGCCCCGACGCTAATGAGAGCAAGGTCCCGGTCATGATCGATCTTGCGTATGCTCCCTTTCAGCTCGCGGCCATTGTCCAGAATTACTCTCACCTCATGGATGCCTTCAAGGTCATGGGCTGTAGCCAAAATAAAACCATCCCGGTCAATGATAAAACCGGAAAACTGAATGGGTTTTGTCTCCCTCCCGGCCCTGTTCTGCTCTGACTTGTCCTGCCCGGCACCATCGCACCCTGACTTGCCCTGCCCGGCACCATTCTGTCCAGCCCCATCCTGCCTGGTGCCATGCCAGCCAGCCCCATCCTGCCCGGTACCATCCCGCCCGGCCCTGATACAAACGACAGATGTGCCCTGGGACAAAACCTGCGCCGGCACTCCAAAATCCTCTCTTTCGGCAGAGGGATCTTGAGCATATCTTCGTAAATGATCCCACAATTCTTTATTGGCAGCCGGATCAGGCTGACCTTCCTGGCGAGTATATTCTGCATGGACCTCAGAGGCAAGGGGAGAGCGAGGTTTGAGCGTTATCTGCCACTTTTGGTCTTCTCTCACTGCCCCGAGCCGAACCTGCCCGCCCTTGAGGGGAGTGCGGGCAACTTCAAAGTTGTTATGCAATAACCATCGTGAAATAACTTCCTCCATCTCCAAAAGAGGAAAAGGGTAGGCTTTGGATAAATCAGGAGGTTGTGCTGCACCGGCTAAAAACACTGCACCTGCGAGAATAAGCGGAACTATCCAGCAAATTGTGAACTTATCCATTGAAAATCACATCACCCTGCCAATCAGGTTACTTGCCAGCCAGACCTTGCCAGCCAGTCATGTTATATCACTGTCAATCACGTTATTTCACCGAGAACCACGGTTATGTTGTCACGCCCTCCGGCTGCTTTGGCGGACTCGATGAGCTTGTTTCCTTTTTGGGCCAGAGTCAGGGGAAGCAAAAGTATTTCCTTGATAAGGGAATCGTCGATCATATCCGTCAGGCCGTCAGTGCACAGGAGAAAAAGGTCCCCTGGTAAAGTCTTGCCCCTTACCACATCGAGGGCCAGCCGTTCTTCGATACCCACGGCCCTGAGGATAACATGTTTGAAAGGATGCTTCCTGACCTCATCAGGTTTGATGAGACCCTGGTCTAGCTGATCCTGCACTAAAGAGTGGTCCCGGGTCAGTTGTTTCAGGTGTCCTGCCCTCAGCAGGTAAGTACGGCTGTCTCCTACATGGCCCAGAATGTAACCCTGGCCGGTGAAGATGATAAGTTCAGCCGTACATCCCATTCCCCGGCAGTGAGGATTAGCCCTGGTATGGTTAAGGATATTTTCATTGGCTGATCGAAAGATATCCCTCAAAAGGGTTTCCTGTTCAGATTGACACCCAGATTGACACCTGGAACCGGAGGAACGCATCGAAGCTGTTTCGATGAAGATCCGGCTGGCCACCTCCCCGGCCGCAGCCCCGCCCATTCCATCGGCCACTGCAAGAAGATCTGCCTCTGGCACGATTACGAAGCTGTCTTCATTATGAGGACGTATGAGGCCGGGATCTGATTGTCCAAAAGAGGCTATCATAGGCATCGCGTATGCAACCGGTATGCATTAACCAGGAGCATAAAAGTTAGGTACTTGTTCCAATACGGATAATAACATTTGATCTTCTCACGAGAAAGAATAAAAGTCAATCTATTTTATGATATTGGATAATGTGTTATAAATAATTATTTTTTTATCATTGTTGTTGCAAAAACCATCAGGCTCGGGCTATAATTGAAAAATGAACCGAGCCTTCGACTGACAGCAAAGACTGTGACGAAACCCATATGAAGCAACAGCCAGTTATTGTCATCCAACTTGTCCATATTCAGGGGCCTTTCAAAGGCACAATTCAGGAGTTTTCCGCGGGCAGCATCTCTATCGGTCGCAATCCATCGAGCCTGCTGAGATTCCCTGCCGACCTGACCGTAGTTTCACGTAATCATGCTGAAATCATTCGCGAAGGAAATCGCTTTAAATTGATTGATCTCAGCACCAACGGCACCTTCGTCAATGGTAAGAGGATGAAAGAGGCTTATCTGAAAAGCGGAGATGTATTGTCCTTTTCAGAAGGCGGGCCCAAGGTTAGCTTCCTGACCCAGATACTCGAAAACCAGCCGGTGTCCGAAAATCAGCCGGTACTGGATAATCAACCGGCACTCGAAAATCAGCCGTTACGCGAAAGTCAACCGGGGCAGGAAAACGTGTTCCCGGCCACTCAGCCATCATGCGCCCCGCCATCGTCATTTCCACCTTCGCCCTATGGGGAAGATAAGCTAAAACCTTCTTCACCTCGGGATCTTGACCTTTCCGGACATACACCCGTTTCTTTCAGTCAGGAGCCCGGCATTTGCGGTCAAGAGCCCGGCCTTTCGTGTCAGGAGCCTGGCCTTTCCAGTCAAGAGCCTGACCTTTCCGGTCAAAAATCCGGTCCAATCCAACCCGAACCAGGCGAGATAGATGAGATCGCCGTGCATAGCATGAGAGTCCCTCTGATTATCCAGTATGGTCCTACTCTTCGTTCCTTCAAAGAGGTACCGGTCACTATTGGAAAGGAAGGCGATTTTCAGCTTGACTATCCCGGCATCCATAGTCACCATGTCCAGGTTTTCTATAACCAGGATCATTACTGGGTCAAGGATCTCACAGGACAAAAATCAGTTGCCGTCAATCGAAAGACCATCAACCTCAAGTCACCTCTCAATCCCGGCGATGAATTGGCTCTCAGTCCCCGGGGCCCTGTATTTCGCTTTCTCGGTGATGGCCGTCTGGCAGAAATACAAGAGCCCATCGATGAGCGTTCAATCTCCGCAGATCAAAAAGAGAAACCGGAGGAGAAAGAATCCCTGGATGTCCCTGAAAAGAAAAACATCAAAGGCTCACTTTCAATTCTAAGGAAACTCTGGAAACATTAAACCGCCATCGGGCAGTTTTCCCCTTGTTTCGATAGTAGTATTCCCTTTGTTTCGATATATGAACAATATCTTCAATTAACATTTCGTACTATTTCCGTTAACATTCCATACTATTCCAGTTTTAAATATTCCAAAATATTCCCGTTTTCGGATAAGTTATCGTTGACTTAAGGCTGGAATATATGTTATAAGAATGGTTAAAGAAACAGAATGAGGGAATTACCTTCCAAATTGTGCCCGAAAAGGGCATCATTTTATACGGGGCAGGCAGGAAAATCTCATAAGTCATAGAGCGCCCCATTACCTCTTTTGCCGCGAAGGATCCTGATAGAATGGGAAATATCCTATCCTCCTTACGCCCTTATCTTGAGACTCAAAAAGTACCTTTCTCCATCCAGTTTGCACCCATCGGTGAGGACTCCCAGGGACGACTGGAAAACACTTCTTTCCCTTTCCGGATTATCGGTGATGCAGAGCCTTTTACGCGCCTGATCGAGGCCCGGCTGTTAACCGGTGCTGAAAGTGAAATAAAGAGGGTGTTTCTCCTGATTCAAAAGGATGATTATTCCCTCTCCGGGGATATCCTGAAGATACAAAAGCAGCTCAATAACCGGGATATTGACGATGCCTGGCAGAATGCTTTTTCCGAAACGAGAAGGAATAAGGGCGATGGTTCCGTTATGATTCTCGCGCATCAAATTCATCTCCAGGAAAAAAAAGAATGGCTCGTGCCCTTTCAACCGTTGTTTTATTGCAGGTACAAACACCTCTTTTTCGATCCACTATGTCCCGGATGCGGACGTCCCCTTCAGCAATGCTATGACGATGATCTTCTGATCAGATCAGGGCTTTGGCCTTATTCAACCTCTCTGAGACGGTATGTATATTGTCCCGCGTGTGCCGCTGCATCGAGCGAGGAATGCAATTTCTATACTTTTGCTTTGGAAAGCTCTGACCCTCCACATCTTATGGACCGGCGGGATTTAATACGGAGATTTGGTCATCTGCTTGAAGATAAGATTCGTCCCGGACAATTGCTTGAAGATGAGATTCATCCCGGACAATTCCCCTGCATCGAATGCACTGAAAAAAAGGAGTGCTATGGAAGGGACAGCCGTTGCCTTTCACGGGTTTTGCCCTTCGCGTTTTACTCCTTTTTCATGCTTGTTTTTGATGCCATGTCACTTCATGCCCTCGACTTTCTGGCCCTCGTCTCAGGGGCATCTTTTGAGGAACGTGAATCAGGGCTCACGGACGGCCTGGAATCAGGGAGGGCACAGTGTTTGAAAGCGATCCGTCAGAGATACCCGGCACAAAGGTTTACCTTTTACAATCAGGGAGAAAGGCATTTTTACGAAGTTTTATATCTTAAGCTTTCCTTCCTTGGTGAATTTCTGCAAACGGCCCTTCCGGCGTTCGCTCTTGACCGGCAGCCGGAGCGGAATTTTTCCCTTGACCGGACATGGGTCAGACTGGCTGGCAAATCCAGCTTTCTTCCTCCCTTCTGGAGCTTCTCGGTAGGGACCATAGACCTGGGAATCAATGGGATCAATGGAATCAATAGCATCAATGGAATAAGTCACCTTGGCACCTCACCATTTTCCCGAATCCCTCAAATATCAAGTCTCTCATCTTTGGGACTGGTCTGGTTCTCCACTTTCCTGGTCAACCAAAAGCAGGATGCTGCTCTCGTGTTCAAGGCAATGGATGAAGCTGTAAGCGCCTCCTCGGGTTTCTGTGAGCATCAATCTGGTTTTGATCTGGCACAGAGAAACCAAACCTTCATGCCTGAAAATATTTTCTGGAATCCTGAAAGAGGGGCAATTCCCGAAAACGGCCGCATCTTCTGGGAAAGATGCCTCAGTCTGGGGTGGTCTTTGCTCCATGCAGGCTGTCATGCTTCCTCTCGATGGTCAAAGGAGGCATTTTGGGAGCAGTTCAAGGCCCTGCAAGAAGAGGTAAAAGACGCCTTTCTTCAGGGAAAGGAAGATGTCGGTGACTGCTTACGGTTATCAGGTATGGATAAAAATACCGAAAACTCCCACCTGGAAACGAAGAGCCTCTTGCATGATCCAGGCGAAAATAAGGCCATCCGTGATCTCCTTACCAAGGTTTTAAACCAATGGCGGGCAGAAATTGATGAGAAGCAGGATATATCAACCGAACTCGAAGAAACCGTGATGATCTCATCCGAAAACATGATGGAAAACACCTTTTCTCAGGCCGCTAACAGCCACACTATACCTGCCGGGGCAGAAGAAGATAAAGAAGATGATAATGACATCCCTGAGACGGTTATCATCTCTCCTCAAGACAGGGGAGCCCCCGGAGTACGGAGAATCCCTTGGGCAGGGGGAAAGGCCAAAGAGGCTGAAAAACCGGCTCCTGCCCCAGAGCCTGAGTCAGTGTCAGAGCCTGCCCCGGAGCCTGAGCCGGTATCGGAGTCAGAGCCTGACTCGGAATGTGATGATTTTCTTACTGAAACAGTTATCCTGAGTTCGAATGAAGATTACCGTAAAAAAGACAGTCCATGATACTGTGTCAGATAGAAACCGTGGCAGATAGATACCATGTCAGATCAATACCGTGGATAGATACCGTAGCAGATAGATACCACGATAAAAGAGAGTTCATGATACCATGACAGACCGGATTTCTTTATCAGAGTTAGCCGATGACATCAGGAATATCTACCGGACGGACCCTTCGCAGGCCGAACTATTGACTCGACAATACCTGGTGGAGCGGTTTCGGGAACACTCATCTGCGGAAAAACAGGCCCTTTTGGAACAACTCATCAAGAGCCTGGAAGATCCGGCCATTCAAACCGGCTCGGACACTCAAGCCGGTATGGCTCCCAAAATCGGTACGGCCCCTCAAGCCGGTATGGTTCTTCAACCTGGTATGGTCCCTCAAACCGGTATTGCCCCTCACACCGGCCCGGACACTCGAACCGGACATGAGTCATCCGAGTTTTCGCGGTTATTTTCCCAACTGGTAGGGATACCCGTGGCCAGGGAGGATCTCTCCTCCACCGAACTTCTGGCAAAACTGACTTCTTCTCTGACTGTCATCTTTGATACGCTTAATCAGATCATCGGGGTTATCAACACCACCCTCCTTGGCCGGAAGCCCGAACTGGAGACAATCAGACAGATCATCGGCTCCACTCTTGAGGGGGAGAATTGCTCTACTTCCCTGAAAAATTATCTGGATCAGATTAAGAAAGCTTTTTTCGCTGCTCATCAGGCTTTTCAACAGGCTGCCAGTACCAAGATAAGAGAAATCCTGTCCGAGTTGAGTCCCGATCAGATCGAAGCGGCAGCAAAGGGGTCCGGGATAGCGCATGGCTTCAAATTTGGCCCGCTCCGCAAGGCTGAACTCTACGAATCCTACAAAGAAAGACATCAGGCCTGTATGCGCTGGCTCGAATCAGGCCGTCTGATGGAAGAACTCTTACGGGAATTCGAAAAGGTTTGTCAAAAGATATATTAAAGACCTATTTTTGAATAGGGGGACAAGATGAAAAAATCCTTTATAGCGCTTTTTCTTATTGTTATCACCATTATGACCTGCTGTGCCCGCAAACGGAAGGCCGCGACAACTTCTACTCCCCCCCGGCAGTATGTCGCCCCTGCTCCGCCGGAATGGCGGTACGAAAAAGAGGCCATTCAACTGCGTATCAAGGCTGATCCCCAGTTAAACCTGTTCCAGAAAACTTCGCACACCGTGGTCCTGTGTATTTATCAGCTCTCCAGCCCGAACGCTTTTCAGGAGCTCGCGGAAACCGAAGAGGGACTGAGCAGGCTTATCGAGTGCAGCCGTTTTGATGCCAGTGTGGCAAGCTCCCGGAATGTAGTCGTCCAGCCGGGACATGATATGACCAAATCGCTAGACCGGGCCGAGGGTGCCCAATACATAGCCGTGGTGGCCGGTTACTATCTTCTTCGAAAAGAAATGGTGACCCGTCTGTTTCAGGTTCCCGTAATTGAAGAGACTGTGGATTCTTCAGGCCTGAAACGGTTAAAACCAGGACCGATGACGGTAGATCTTTTTCTTGGGCCTCACGGTATCCAGGAAGCTGGCAATACCCAGGAAACCGGCAGTACACAAGAAACCAGCGGAACCCAGGAAACCGGCGCTACCCAGGGAATGGGAGGAAAGTAGCGGTGGACATGCAAAGACCCCTTTTCTGGCATCAGGGACTTTTTCTGCAACCCCAGCATTTCCAGCTTCAGGATGCTGCTTTTCAATCTCTCCTGACTCCCTTTTACCATTTCGTCATGCCCTATTTTTGGGGTATCGGGGAGGTAGAGGTACAGAAAGCAGCACTGGGAATCCGCTCTTTCAGCCTTCTTAAGGGCGAATTTCTCTTCCCCGATGGAACTTACGTGGTTTTTCCGGGTAACTCCCTGATCGAGGCACGCTCCTTCGATCAGGCATGGGTGGAGGGAGGAAAACCCTTTCCTATCTATATTGGTCTTAAAAAATGGGACCCGCAGGGAGAAAATGTAACCGTTCTTCCCAAATCAGGCAACCTTTCCCAAGGAGCCCCTATGGCCCAGGGAACTCCTGTGGCGCAGGGAGCCCCTGTGACCCAGGGAACGCCTATGGCAGCAGTAACCACCAGGTTTGTAACCTCTGCTGATGCGGAAGAAGTAAAAGACCTGCACCAGCAGGGTCCAGCGGCTCAGGTAAAGCGGCTTTCCTATGCCCTCAGGATATTCTGGGAAACCGAGAAAGATCAACTGGGCGACTACCTCCTCATGCCCCTGACTCAGATCGAGCGGGCGGGCGAGGAAATCAGACTTTCAGAGCGGTTTATCCCTCCTTCACTGACCATTTCGGGCTCAAAGATCCTCCTTGGGATAGTCAGGGAGATACGGGATCAGATTACGGCACGCGGCCGTCAACTGGAGGAGTACAAGCGCCAAAAAGGAATTCATACAGCCGAGTTCGGGGCCAGGGACATGGTTTATCTTTTGGCACTGCGGTCTCTTAACCGCTATGTGCCTCCTCTTTTCCAGGTCATGGAGGCTCAAAAGGTGCACCCCTGGACTGTTTACGGCCTGCTGCGACAGTTGATCGGAGAGCTCTCCTCATTTTCGGAGAAAATCAAGGTCATGGGCGAGACCGAAGACGGAACGAATCTTCTGCCCGCCTACGACCACCGGAACCTCTGGGCCTGTTTCTCGGCAGCCCAGGGTCTGGTTACGCAACTGCTCGATGAGATTACCGCCGGGCCGGAATACGTGATCCGGCTCCACTACGACGGGACTTACTATGCCGCCGACCTGCCTCCAGGCATCTTTGACGGCGGACATCGTTATTACCTGGTCCTGAAAACCGACCAGGACCCCGGCGCTGCCCTTCAGTCCCTGAAGAGCATGGCCAAGGTAAACTGCCGGGAGTATCTGCCCATTTTAATTGCCCGCTCCCTGCCCGGCATCCGGCTTGAGCACCTTCCCATCCCGCCCCAGGAGCTGCCACGCCGAAGCAACTGTATCTATCTAAAGATCGATCACCATGCCGAGTCATGGGCCATGGTGGAAAAGAACCGCAATCTCGCCCTGTACTGGGATGATGCTCCCGAAGATCTGGAAGCTGAACTCATGATTGTGGAAAGGTCATCATAATGCAACTGATCGATGTTACAGGACTGATCGACGTTGTGGAAAGGTCATTAGAATGCAACTGATCGATGTTATAAAACTGATCGATGTTGTAGAAAGGTCATCATCATGCGTCTGATCGATAGCTTTATAGAGGTTATTGTCTATACGGCTTACATGCTCAGGCAGGGAGATAAAAATCAGCCCTCCATCGACCAGGTCAAGGCCGATATTCAGCGTTTTCTCTCAAGGAGTGAGGAGTGCGTCAAGAAGCATTCCCTCTCCATGGAAGATTACGATATGGCCCGCTTTGCCATCTGTGCCTGGATTGATGAAGCTATTCTGAATTCTTCCTGGGAAGGAAAAGGGCTCTGGCAAAAAGAGCAGCTCCAGCGCATCTACTATCGTACCGCCGACGCAGGCGAAGAATTTTTCGAGCGGCTCAACACTATCGGGCTTCACCAGAAAGAGGTCAGGGAAGTCTATTATCTGTGCCTGGCTCTTGGCTTTACCGGCCGCTACTGCCATGAAGGCGATCAATACCTTTTGGAGCAGCTCAAGACTTCGAATCTTAAGCTGCTTACCGGCAGTTCGGTTGGGCTCCCCACCCTGGACAGGATGGAGCTGTTTCCGGCAGGCTATCCCGCTGAAACGGCCGGGACCTCTCCTCAACAGAGAAAGAGCCGCTTTGCGCTCGTTACTCTGATCGGTCTTGCAGGACCTGCCTTCCTTTTCGGGCTGTTATGGATAATATACCACTTTGTCCTGACCGGCCAGGGTAAACATCTTCTCACTATGGTGCCATGACTATGAAGCAGCTATTTTTAAAGACGATAAAGATTTTTTTACTCCTTACCGCAGTTATCCTGGTTATTCTCTTCGTCTTCGGGCTTGTTTTCTGGCTCGATTGGCCCTGGTGGATGGGAGTTTTCCTGGCATTGGGGCTGGCAGGACTTGGGATCGGAGGACTTTTTTTCCGGAAAGTCTGGCTCAGACGCCGGGAACAACGCTTCGTTCAACAGATCATTGAGCAGGACCAGGCATCGCTTCAGAATCTTTCGGGAGGGGAAAGAGAGAAATCCCAGGAGCTTCAGGAGAAATGGAAAGAGGCTGTTGCCGCCCTGAAACGCTCGCATCTGAAGAAATCAGGAAACCCACTCTATGTACTTCCCTGGTACCTGGTGATCGGTGAAAGCGGTTCAGGAAAGACTACAGCCCTGCAAAGCGCCCGCCTTTCCTCACCCTTTGCCGAGGTTACCCGGACATCGGGGATTTCAGGCACCAGAAACTGCGACTGGTGGTTCTTCGAGCAGGCCATCGTTATCGATACAGCCGGAAGATACGCCATCCCGATTGACGAAGGCCGGGATAAGGATGAGTGGCAGAAATTCCTCAATCTCCTCGTCAAATACCGGAAGCGGGAGCCCCTCAACGGCCTTTTGGTAACGATAGCGGCCGATAAATTGCTCGATGATGGCAGGACTGAAGCTCTCGAAGATGACGGCACAGCCATTCGCCGCCGCATCGATGAGTTGATGCGCGCCCTGGGGGTCACTTTTCCGGTATATGTCCTGGTGACCAAGTGCGACCTGATTCAGGGGATGACGCAAATGTGCGACCAACTCCCGGAGAAAAGTCTCGATCAGGCCATGGGATTCATCAACCAGGATCTCTCGAAGGATGTGGCCGCTTTCCAGAATCAGGCATTCGCTTCAATCGGAGAACGCCTCAGAGACCTTCGGCTTCTCCTTGTCCATCAACTCGAATCAAAAGCCCAAAAAGCCTCCTCAGCCAAAAGAGCCTCCTCCAAAGCGCAGGGAGCCGGTGGTGTGCCGGTGCCGGTGGACCCTGCTCTTCTTTTGTTTCCTGAAGAACTTGACCGCCTGAGGCCGGGCCTTGATATTTTCCTGAAGCGGGTCTTTCAGGAAAATCCCTATCAGGAAACACCCAGTCTGAGGGGCCTCTTTCTGAGCAGCGGCCGTCAGGAGGGAACCCCTTTTTCTCACTTTTTACACGACCTTGGCCTCACGGCTGAGCGGGAAGTGCTTCCCGGCACGAATAAGGGTCTTTTCCTGCACGACTTTTTCTCCCACATACTGCCAGAGGAACGAAACCTTTTCGCCCCTACCCGCCACTCCCTGGAGTGGAGCCGGATGACCAGAAGTCTCGGTCTGATCTCATGGATGTCTCTGATGGCTGCCCTGTGCGGCCTGTTGAGTTTCTCCTTTGTCATGGATATGAAAATCCTGAGCCAGAGTCGCATCGAACTTTTAAAACCTGCCGCACAAAGCGCCCCTGCCGCCCAAAGCACCCCTGTGGCGCAGAGAGCCTCTGTGGCGCAGAGAGCCTCTGTGGCAGCAGGCCTGAACGACCTGCAATCCCTTGATCACTTTCGCCAGACAGTCCTGAACGTGGAGGGCTTCAACCAAAAACGGTGGATTCCCTCCTTTGGCCTGCATGAGAGCCGGGATGTCGAAACCGGCCTCAAGCGCACCTACTGCCAGCGATTTCAGGAATCGGTTTCAGCTCCCTTCGATGAATGGCTGGCTGCCAACATCAAGGGTCTTTCCGGCTCCGCCTCTGATGAGGACATTTTGCAGCAGGTGGGCTACCTGGCAAGGCGCATCAATCTCCTGAAAGCCCGCCTTAATGGACATGACGGACATGATGGACAGGACATCGAGACACTTAAGGCCAGGCCTCAGCCCTCATCCGCCTGGACCCGGCAGGCCGCATCATCCAGAGCGCAAGGGGCTCCTGCGGCGCAAAGCGCCTCTTTCGTGGACCAGGGAACCCTCAGGCTCTTTGATCAGGAAATAACTCCCGATGCAGGGGCCCTTATGGACACCTTATACCTCTACTATCTGGTCTGGAACACTGACATCGGCCGCCTGGAGCTGGAGATGCGTGATCAGCAGAAGCGCTTATGGGATATTCTGAGCAGGGAAGGAAGAAATCTCCGCTGGCTGATCAACGGGGTTGATCCTGATCTTCCCGGTGTTACCCGTGCGGATTTCTGGGGAAACAACCAGTCAGCGGCTTCTCCATCCAGTCAGCACGAAGGCCGTGAACCCGAAGGAGCCCGTGTGGCGCACGAAGCCAGTGAAGCCCATGGAGCCCTTGAAACCAACGGAGCCTGCATGGCGGAGGACAGCCGTACCGACGATAATCATGCTTCGGTTGGTTCGGCCTTTACCGTCAAGGGGAAGGAGCAGATATATTCTTTGCTCGGTGAGATCGAATCAGCCTTTCCGGATATTTCGATCATGACCGGACAAAAATCCGCCTTCGAGACCTGGTATCATCAGACATACGTGAAGGCATGGTATGATTTTGGAGCAGACTTTTCCAAAGGAGCGGGAAAACTGGGGAAAAGAGAGGCAAGGCGGCAGGTGGCAGCCAGAATGGCCGCCGGAACAGGCCCCTATCAGGCGCTCTTAGACACCATGGCCAGGGAGCTTGAGCCCCTGACAGCCGCCAGGGAGCAGGCACCGCCCTGGGTCACCCTGGTTTACCAGTTTCAGTCAGTCAAGACCCGGTCAGTTAAAGAAGAGGACCCTTCAAGGGAAAAAGGGATTCTGGACAAGGTGACAGACCAGGGAAAGAAACTGGTGAGCAGCATGGAAAAGAAAGCCGGCAAGCTGGCTGCACTGACTCAGGAAGCGCAAGGGGGCGCCGTTCAGGCGTATCAGGAATACGGCCATGCCCTGGCCGAGATCGCCCCGGCTTTGACCTCTGCCAGTCTGGCCTATCAGGTGGCTGCTCAGGTCTATAGTGAAGAACCTGCCACAGGTAAAAATCCTTTCTTCAGCGCCCAGCGGGCCGTTGATAAGCTCAAGTTTTCTTTGTTATCGGGCAGCGGCTCATCGGATGAGATGTTTTGCAGACTGATCTATGGACCAGTTGGTTATCTGCGGTACTTTGTAGATTCGGAAGCAGCCTGTTATCTCCAGAATCAATGGGAACAGGAGGTGCTGACCGAAATCCGGGGAATCTCCGGATTGAAGGACGTCCAGCAGTTCGTTCTGGGACCGGATGGTTATGTGTGGAAATTTGTCAAGGGCAAGGCCGGGCCATTCATCAGCCGCAGCCTGAGTAAAGGATATTATGCCAAGGAGGCTGGGGATGGAAAAATACCCTTCGCCGATTCGTTTTTCTCCTTTCTCAACAAAGGAGCTGCGGCCATGAAAACCGTTGAAAAGGAATATTTCGTCTCGATCAAGGGCCTGCCTACGGATGTCAATCCAGACGCCAGGTATAAGCCTTACGCCAGCCGGCTCGAACTGAGCTGTGCCTCAGGACTGCAAAGCCTGCGTAACATCAATACCCTGGTCTCCAAGACCTTTACCTGGTCGCCTGATGCTTGCGGGGAAGTCACGTTTCAGATCGATTTCCAGACCGACAGGGGCGAAGATTTGACTCTCACGAAAAAGTATACGGGTGATCAGGCTTTCGCCAGGTTTTTAGAGGATTTTCAGGGAGGAGAGCGCACCTTTTCAGCCAATGAATTCCCGGAACAAAAAGCCATGCTGAACAATCTGGGCATCAAATACATCAAGGCCCGGTACCAGTTCGGTGGACAGTATCAAGCGATCCGTGCTCTTTTGCGGGATGTTCCATCGCGGGTGCCGCAGGAGATCGTTCTGTGCGAGGATTGAAACGGCAAAGGGGTATGAATGAAGCAGCCACCGTGGCAGTGGGCGGCTCAGGGCAAGCACCCTGTGGTCAATGACTATATTCGGCTTGGCCGGGATTTTTCGCTGGTGAGCGTTTTTGCCGATTGGGTGAGGAACGGCTATGGCCTTGTGTCTTGCAGGGGTATTCCTTCTCCTTCGGGGCTGACCGGCTGCTGCGGGCAGCCGCATAAGCCTGAGCGGGAGAGTGAGAAAGCCACAGAACGGAAGGGGGAGAGAGCCACAGAGCGGGAGGCTGCCACGTCGTCCCCTGCCTCTTGTGTGCACTCCTTTCGCTTTTGGACCAGGGGATCGGCAAAGGACATGCTGGTCTGCGGCCTGGTCAGGGACAGCAGTGACCGGCTTGGCCGTCCATATCCCCTCCTGATTATGGGGACAGGCCCCCTGCCTGGATGGGAAGAGCGGTGGGATCTGGTATCCCTGGCCTGTGAAAGGAGCTGGAGCCAGATGGAGCACCTGGCTGCTAGCGCAGGAGGGCAGGGAACCCCCGTGGCTGACAGGCGGCATCTGGAAGATGGTATTCTGGCCATAAAGCCGCCGCGTTCTCAGTGGTCTTGCCTCTCCCAGGAAAAAGAGGCGTGCAGCGGATTATCCTGTGACAAGAGTCAGGGATTGTCCTGTGACCCGGAGCAGGGATTATCTCATGACCAAAAGCAGGGATTATCCCATGACCAGGGGCAGGGGCCGGGATTGTCCGGTAACCCTGTGGAAACTGCCGGAAGGACTCCGGACTTTTCAAAGGATGTGGTTTTGATCGGTCTTGATCAGGAAAAAGACTATGACTGTCTTTCCCAGATCAGCCTCTGGCATCGCTTTTTGAAGAATCATCATGGATCTGCTGGCGGGAGAATGCCCAAAGCCGTTTTTATGGGTGGAACCGTGGGAAACAGTTCCCTGGCTTTTTTTCAGCGGCCGCTCAAGCCCGCTGATTTTATGCTTCTTTGGTCCTTTTGAATAACTACTTACCCCTTTTTGGAGGCCCTGTTGGTTATGGATGTAAAAGAGTTAATCAGAGCCGGAAGACTTTCCGAAGCTCGAAAGCAGCTCATCGGGGAAGTCAAATCATCACCTTGTGATGTGAGCAAAAGGACGCTCCTGTTTCAGGTGCTTGCTCTGGGCGGTGAATGGGATAAGGCGCAGCGCCATCTCGATGCGATTGCTGTCCAGGATTCGTCTGCCGAGACAGGCGTGCAGGTCTACAAAAATCTGGTCCAGGCAGAAAAAGAGCGGATCGAGGTTTATCAACGAAACCGCTATCCATCGTTTCTGACGCAGGCACCATCCTGGCTTGAAATGTATTTTACGGCCTGGGATAAGCTTCTTGAGAAGGATACTGTAGAGGCGCAGAAGCTGTACGACCGGATAGAAGCGCTGTGTCCTTCTCGATCGGGTACCATAGACGGCAGAAACTTCAACGGCTTCAGGGACATGGATGCTTTCCTGTCTCTTTTCCTCGAAGTGATCGTGCATGAGCGGTATCTTTGGATACCCCTGGAATCATTGAGGGAGCTTTCCATCTCCCAGCCGAAGACCCTGTTTGACCTTCTGTGGATTACCGCTCAGATAACGACCTGGGAAGGGCTCAGCCTGAACTGCTATCTGCCGGTCCTCTACCCTGAATCCTTTCTTCATGAGGATGAACGGGTTAAACTCGGACGGATGACCGACTGGATTCCCCTGGGGGGGCCGTTCTATAGCGGCAGGGGCCAGCATATGTTTCAGGTGGGAGAAGAGGAAATCGCCCTCCTCGAAATACGGCAGGTTGTCTTTGAATTATCAGGAAAAGGAAATGACCGATGAAAAGAGTCGTTCATCTCGATGCCCTGTTGGCACCGGTTCCCGGTGATACCCCGTCAGGGAAAAACCTTCGCTACAGTCCCACCTACGATGCAATCAAGGAAGCCAGGAGAGCGGAAGACCCATTGGCTCAAGGGGAATGGAAGCATGAAGTAAAAACATCGGACTGGGACAAGGTGATCACGCTCGCCGTCAATGCCCTGATGAGGGAAACCAAAGATCTTCAGATTGCCGCCTGGCTCACCGAAGCTCTGATCGTGACCGAGGGCTTCGACGGTCTTTCGACAGGACTGAAGATACTCACTGGTTTCATAACGGATTATTGGGAGAGCGTTTATCCCCTGATAGAAGAGGAAGATCTCGAATTCAGGGCAGCACCCCTTGAGTTTATGAACGAAAAGCTCCCCTCGTGTATTATGCAGATCCCGTTGACAGACAGGAGCGTAACCCCCGGCTATTCGCTGCTCACCTGGAAAGAATCCCGCGAAGTGGGCTCTGAGGCAGATACGCGGAATCAATATGGCGATGTGGACGAAGATAAAAGGAGAAAGCGTGATGAGCTCATAGCCGACGGAAAAACCTCCGCAGAGGAATTCGACCGTGCCGCAAGCCTCTCTAAGACCGCCTTCTACAAATCATTGGCAGAAAGTATCACTGCCTGCCATGAAGATTTCCGGAAATTTGATGAAATCGTAGATCAGTATTTCGGCTCAGATGCACCCAGACTGGCCGAGTTGCGGGGAGCGATCGAGGAGTGCAGCAGGTTGATCATGAAGATATATAAAGAGAGGAAGGAGCAGGAACCTGCCCCTGATGAACCGGACGCAGCAGCGGAAGAAAACGCTGCCGCCGGTACCGGAAAAGACCGGGAGCAGGCAGCCTCTGTGGCAGACGGAGGAGAGACGGCCCCCAAAAGCATGATACCGCCAGCAGGTGTTTCATCGACACTCTTGCGGGGGGCGGCCCTGCAACAGGGGACGGATACTCTCGAAAAGGATCTGTGGGAAGAGGCACTGCGCCTTTTGAAGACTTCCGGTCTCAGGCAGGCTCTTGACAGTCTCCTGGCAGCCTCATTCTGCGCTCCTTCGGTAAGAGACAGATGCCGCTGCCGCCTCCTGGTTGCCAAACTCTGCCTGAAGGCGGACAGACCGGATCTGGCCAGGCCCATCATAGAGGAATTGCACGGATTGATCGAAGAGCTGCATCTCGAGCGGTGGGAATCACCTCTGTGGATCGCGGAGGTGCTCGATACTCTTTATCTGTGCCTGACCGGTGGAGAACCTTCGGATGATGATCTTGACAGGGCCAGGGTTCTTTTCAGGCGGCTTTGTGCTATGGATGTAACGAAAGTAATTTCTTACAGAAAGTAAATTTTTTAAAAGAAAGGAGAAAGTATGTCAGCGCAGGAAAGTTTACAGCACAAACTCGATAGAGTGCGGTCTCCTCGCGTTCAGATCACCTACGATGTAGAAATCGGTGATGCTATCCAGATGAAGGAGATCCCCTTTGTAGTAGGAGTTTTGGCTGATCTGTCCGGCAAGCCTGATGAGCCTCTTCCAAAATTGAAGGACAGAAAATTTATCGAAATAGACCGGGACAATTTCAACAATGTGCTCGAGGCGACCAAGCCGAGGCTGGCCTTTAAAGTGGACAACAAGCTGACCGGCGAGGATACCAAGATGGGAGTAGAACTCCGGTTTAAATCTCTCGACGATTTCCATCCCGAACGCGTGGTGCAGCAGGTCGAGCCATTGCGTAAACTGGTGGAAGCGAGAAAAAGGCTGTTTGACCTGCTCAACAAACTGGATGGCAACGATAAGCTCGATGAGCTTCTCCAGGAAGTGATTTCCAGCACCGACCTGATACAGAAAGCTGGAGAGGAAGCTGGAATAACAAAGCCGGGTGAAGAGCAAACCACGGAGTAAAGGAGGGATTCCATGGCCGAAATGGAGCAACAGGAACAGGTTCAGGCTGCCCAGTCCGAGGCAGTTGCAGAAGAAAAGGGGATTTTAGACAAGATCATAGAAGAAGGCCGCATGGTCCGTGACGAGGTTCAGCGGGAATGGGCAAAAGATCTCATCGGAGAATTCGTCAGGCAGGTCATGGATGGGGCGATTGTCGTCTCCAAGGACACCGAGCGCATGATCAGTGCCAGAATCAGCCAGATAGACCGGCTTCTTTCTCTTCAACTCAATGAAATCATGCATCATCCTGAATTCCAAAAGCTTGAGGGATCGTGGAGGGGATTGCACTACCTGGTCAATCAGTCCGAAACAGGGGAGACCATGAAGATCAGGGTAATGAATGTATCGAAGAAAGATCTCCTCAAGGACATGGAAAAAGCGAGTGAATTTGACCAGTCCACTCTTTTTAAAAAGATTTATGAAGAAGAGTTCGGTACCTTCGGAGGAGCATCCTACGGCGCACTCATCGGTGATTACGAATTCGGCAACAACCCCCAGGATCTTACGCTTCTCGAGAAGATATCACAGGTTGCGGCAGCTTCCCATGCTCCCTTCATCTCAGCGGCATCTCCAACCCTTTTTGGCTGGGAGAGCTTTACCGAACTTGGAGGACCCCGCGACCTGACCAAGATTTTTCAATCCGTCGAGTATGCCAAGTGGAAATCCTTCCGCGAATCGGAGGATTCCCGCTACGTTGCCCTTGCCCTGCCTCATGTCCTGATGAGACTTCCCTATGGGCAGGCGAATATCCCGGTGGAGTCCTTCGGTTACGAGGAGGATGTAGATGGCACGGATCACGGCAAATATCTCTGGGGGAATGCAGCCTATGCTCTTGGTGCGCGCCTGACCGATGCCTTCGCCAAGTACCATTGGACCGCTGCTATCAGGGGAGTTGAAGGCGGTGGACTGGTCCAGGGTCTGCCTGTTCACACCTTCAAGACCGATGAGGGTGATGTAGCTCTCAAGTGTCCGACCGAGGTAGCCATAACCGACAGAAGGGAAAAGGAATTTGCCGATCTTGGCCTTGTCCCCCTGGTCCACTGCAAGGGAACGGATTTTGCGGCCTTTTTCAGCACCCAGACTGCCAATAAGGCTAAGACCTACGATTCCGATGCAGCCAATGCCAACGCCAGGCTCTCTTCTCAATTACAGTATATCCTTGCTGTTTCGCGGTTTGCCCATTATCTGAAGTCGATCATGAGGGATAAGATCGGCAGCTTCATGACGCGCAAAAATGTCGAGGACTACCTGAACCGCTGGATAAGTAACTATGTCCTGCTGGACGATGATGCAGGTCAGGAAATGAAAGCACGCTTTCCTTTGAGGGAAGCACGGGTCGATGTTACCGAAGTTCCGGGAAAACCGGGCGTATATCGGGCCGTGACCTTTCTGCGGCCTCATTACCAGCTCGACGAATTGAGTATCTCCTTAAGATTGGTTGCAGACCTGCCACCGCCGGCCAAGGGATAGCAGAGAAACCGAAGCTTTCGGTAATTGCTGATACCTGATAAGGTTCTCTTTCAGCCTGCGGTGTTGATTAACCAAATAACATTCTCTACAACATTCTTATAGATGAGAGGAGGAAACAGATTATGGCCTTTGATGCATTCGTAAAGATTGACGGTATACCGGGAGAAAGTACGGACGATAAGCACAAAGACTGGATAGAAGTACTGTCCTACAGTTTTGGGATAAGCCAGCCCACATCTTCCACTGTCAGTTCCGCAGGGGGAGCCTCTGCGGAAAGGGCAAATTTTCAGGACTTTTCCATTGTCAAGATGCTGGACAAGGCATCCCCAAAGCTGGCTTTAGCCTGCGCTTCAGGAACGCATATAAAAGAGATCACGATCGAGTTATGCCGGGCAGGCGGTGATAAGGTACCATACATGGAGTATAAGATGAATGAAGCTATCATCAGCTCTGTTCAGGTCGGCGGTGGTGGCGGCGGCGAGCCCACCGAATCGCTGACCTTCAATTATGCCAAAATCCAGTGGACATATACCCAGCAAAAACGCGCAGATGGTACCCCCGGAGGGAAAGTGTCAGCCGGATGGGACCTTGCGAAAAATGCAAAAGTGTAAGGCAGAAGAAAATACGTATTATCTGATGAGAGCAGAAGAAAAAATCTATCATCTGATAAGAGCATAGAATACCCGGATATGGAAAATCGGCAGAACATTCAGGCATCTATACTGGACCGGCTCCTTGACTTTGAACCTGAGGTGAGGCAGGAGCCAGTCCAGCGACGGGTAGTGGGTTTTGAGCAGGGCAAGGCCGCTGTCATACGCGACCTGGAAAACCTCCTCAACACCAAGAGCACCATACTGGTCATTCCGCCGGTATACAGGGAGGTCAGCCGCTCCCTTCTTGTTTATGGGGTGAGGGATTATACCTCACAAAATCCCAAGAGCATTGCCGTGAAAAAACAGTTGCGCCAGAACCTGGAGGAAACCATTGCCAGGTTCGAACCAAGGCTGAGGAATGTAACTGTCCATGTAGAGGAGGGAGCCACGGAAAACGAGCGAAGCGTTAAATTCAGGATTACCGGCCTCTTGATTCTCGACCCTTTCACTGCGCCGGTTGTTTTCGATACCCTTTTTGATATCAATAGAGGTGAATACACAATCCAGGGTTAATATATACGATCGAATACATACAATTCAGGAATGATATTTATACGATCCTGGAATGATATACCATGGTGGTATTCATATATGGTGGTATTGATATATGGAAGATGATATTCTGCACTATTATGAGCAGGAGCTTACATTTATCCGTGAGATGGGAGCGGAATTCGCCAAGAAATATCCGAAGATTGCCGGAAGGCTGCTCCTTGAACCGGATAAGTGCGAGGACCCGCATACCGAGCGGCTGATCGAGGCATTTGCCCTGCTCTGTGCACGTATACAGAAAAAAATCAATGATGACTTCCCCGAAATAACAGGGTCGCTGCTGAATATCCTGTACCCTCACTATATTAACCCTATTCCTTCCCTGTCTGTGGCGAAATTTCAGATCATGAAAACAGTGCCTCCTGCGGGATACCGGATAGAGAAGAATACCGCCCTCTATTCCAAACCCGTGGCAGGGTTCCCCTGCCAGTTCAGCACGACCTATCCCGTTACCCTGTGGCCGGTCGAAGTGGCCTTTGCAGGACTGAAGGACCCTGAAAAAGTCGTAAAAAATGCCCAGCAGGCACTCGTGATTCAGCTTAAGACCTGTAATAATCTCACCTTTTCCCAGATTGGCTGGGACAGCGCACGGTTTTTCCTGAACGGTCAGGGCCAGCATGTGTATCATCTCTATGAACTTTTGTTCAACCATGTCTGCCACGTGGAGTGTAAGTCAAAAGACGGGCGGGGCAACACTGCATCGCTCACTTTGACCCCCAAAGACATCAAACCGGTCGGATTTGACCCTGCCGAGGGGATACTGCCCTATTCTCAGAGGTCTTTCCCCGGCTATATCCTCCTTTTCGAGTACTTCTGTTTCCCTGAAAAGTTCCTTTTCTTCGATCTCGATGGCCTTGGCACCATGCGAAATGGAACGTTTCACGACACGCTCGACATCTGGATATATCTGAACAGACCGGCCAAACCGAACCTCCTGGTCAATGTCGATACTTTTTGCCTCTACGCAACGCCGGTGATCAATCTGTTCAAACGGGTCGCGGAACCGATACGCATAGAGCACAGGAAACCCGAATACCCGGTTATCCCTGACATCAGAAGGGCTGAGGCAACCGAAATCTACAGTGTGGACGGGGTTGCTTCTTCTTCGGCAGGCTCCCTGGCTGAAGAGACGGACTATAAGCCCTTTTATTCCCTCAGCCACCATGTTGACGAGGACGAAAAGCTCGACCGGAAAGTCTTCTGGCACATCCAGAGGAGGCCATCGAATAAGAAAGGAGACAATGGCACCGAGGTCTTTCTCTCCTTTACCGACTGGAACCTGAAACCTCTCGACCCCGGCGTGGAAACCTTGACCGTTTACACGACCTGCACCAACAGGGATCTGCCTGGCCGCCTCCCTTTCGGTGATCCGGCGGGAGATTTCGAGATGGAGACTTCAGCCCCCGCAGGCCGTATCAACTGCCTGATCAAACCGACTCCTACCCGGCGGCCTCCCCTGGGAGGAGAGCTCCAGTGGCGGCTTATCTCTCACCTGTCGCTCAACTACCTCTCCCTTGTTCAGGGGGGAGAAGAAGCGTTCAGGGAGATGCTGCGGCTGTACGATTTCGACCATTCGCCAGCTACCCGGCAGCAGATTAACGGGATCGTCTCTCTTCGTGCAGAGCCTGCTACCAGGAGAATTGGCCCCTCCTTCGGACGCGGCCTTCAGGTGACTATCCAGTTCGACGAGGATAAGTATGTCGGTACCGGCCTGTATCTTTTTGCCTCGGTACTGGAGAGATTTTTAGGTCAATATGTCTCGGTCAATTCCTTTTCGCAATTGGCAGTTAAAACATTACAAAAAAGTGAGGTACTGAAAAAGTGGCCGCCGAGAAACGGCAACAGGATACTTCTTTAAAAATCCCCCCTTCGCCCCCTTTTACAAAGGGGGGCGAAGGGGTGGCCATAAAAGACCGCCTCTTCCAGGAATATTACCGGTTCTCCTTTTTCATGGCCGTGCACCTCTTAGAGCGCCTTATCCCTTTGAAAAAACCATTGGGCAGCACGCTGAATCCTGGTGAGGAAACGGTGCGGTTTTCGGTCGATCCGGGTATCGGTTTTCCTGCCAGTGATATATCACAGTTACATCGCTCCGGCGAAAACGGGCAGGTTCAGATGGGAGTCACCTTCATGGGATTGATCGGCCCCTCCGGCGTCCTTCCCTACTGGTATAATGAACTGGCTGTGGAGAGGGTCTGGGAAAAAGATTTCGGCCTTACTGCTTTTTTTGATCTTTTTCATCACCGTCTCCTTTCATTGTTTTATCTGGCCTGGAAAAAAAACCGGTTGGCTGTCAATTATCAGCCTGAGGCCGGGGACAGGATATCACGCTATTTTTTAAGCCTCATCGGCCTGGGGACAGCCGGGCTTTCGGATCGCATCGGATTGCCGGAAGAATCGCTCATCTGCTACAGCGGGCTTCTTTCAAGGCCGGTCCCATCCGCTTTTGCCATCGAGTCTGCGGCAGGGTATTTTGCCGGAACCGGGGCACGGGTAGAACAGTTCATAGAACGGGTTATTGCCCTGGATGAGGAAGATCGGACGAGCCTTGGTGTGGCTAACTGCCAGGTGGGAGTGAATGCTCTGTGTGGAAACTTCGTCCGGGAAAACCAGACGAAATTCCGCCTCCATCTTGGGCCGATGGATTATGATCATTTTACCCGGTTCTTGCCTGGAGGTGATATGCTTGGCCCGGTCTTTTCTCTCCTTCGGTATATGACAGGGATTGAATACGAATTCGATGTCCGGCTGCTGCTGAAACGGGAAAACGTGCCGCCGTGCATTCTGGGAACGGAAGGGAACATGGCTGCCCGGCTTGGCTGGACAACCTGGCTTACAACGCCGGGGACCGTTTATCAGGAAGATCCCTGTTTAACTTTTCAAGAAGACGCAAGTAACAGGAGGTAGTGAATGCCGAAAACAAATCTCAAATCTCTGATCGGGAAACTGAACAGCACCTGCCGCAACGCTCTTGAATCCGCGGCTGGTCTTTGCCTGTCGCATACGCATTATGAAGTGGATGTTGAACATTTCCTCGTTAAGCTCCTCGAAATACCCAACACAGATCTTCAGAAAATACTCAGGTACTTCGAGATCAACGAGGGCCGCCTGGTATCTGACCTTACCCGCACCATGGAGGGATTCAAGAGAGGAAACGCCAGAACCCCCGTTCTGTCGCCGCGCCTGCCCCGTATGATACAGGACGCATGGCTCATCGCTTCCATCGATTTCCAGGCACCCGGTGTCCGTTCAGGGCATATCATGCTCGGCCTTTTGTCCGATGACGAGATGGCACGCATGCTGACCGCAAGTTCGGAAAGCTTCAGGAAGATCTCGATCGAAACCTTGAGCCAGCACCTTCTGGATATTCTTTCCGGCTCGTGCGAAGACAAAGACCCCGGAGTTCCGGCTGCCGCCAGCGGATCAGCAGGAGATGCGGCAGCAGGGCAGGGGAGGGGACCTTTAGGACCCAGGGCACTTGAGCAGTTCACCATCAACCTGACCGAAAAAGCCCGTAAAGGCGAGATAGATCCGGTTCTTGGCCGTGATACCGAGATCAGGCAGATGATCGATATCCTGATTCGCCGCAGGCAGAACAACCCCATCCTTACGGGTGAAGCCGGAGTGGGTAAAACCGCGGTGGTCGAAGGATTTGCCCTGAAGATCGCCCAAGGGGATGTACCCCCGCCACTTCAGAACGTTGAAATCCGCACCCTTGACCTGGGGCTCCTTCAGGCAGGTGCCGGAATTAAGGGCGAATTCGAAAACCGGCTCAAGTCGGTAATCAATGAAGTAAAGGCATCGCCTGTTCCAGTTATCCTTTTCATCGACGAGGCCCACACCCTGATCGGCGCTGGCGGCGCTGCCGGATCGGGTGATGCCGCCAACCTGCTCAAACCAGCCCTGGCCAGGGGAGAGTTGCGCACTATCGCCGCCACTACCTGGTCTGAATACAAAAAATACTTCGAAAAGGATGCAGCTTTAGCCAGGAGGTTCCAGGTCATCAAGGTTGAGGAGCCGGACGAGGAAAAAGCCATGGTCATGATGCGGGCCATTGCCCCGTTCCTCGAAAAACATCACCAGGTCATGATAACGGACGAAGCCCTGCATGACGCGGTCCGCCTCTCACACCGCTACCTGACCGCCCGGCAACTGCCGGACAAGGCAGTGAGCGTTCTGGACACTGCCTGTGCCCGTGTGGCCATCGGCCTGACCACTCTGCCCAGGGCGGTCGAGGACGTATCGAGGCGTATCGGAGATATCGAGCGGGAGATGAAAATCCTGGAAAAGGAATCTCTCATGGGCAGCGATCATTCACAGCGTATGCAGGCCCTTGCAGGAGAGAAGGAAGCTGCGCACCTCCGGCTTGAGGAAGTAAAAGGTAAGTGGCAAAGAGAAATGGAAATCGCTCAAAAGATAATCGGCCTGCGCAGGGAAATGCACGAAGCCTTCGAAAAGAATCCTGCTGACGAGGCACTGGCCGGAAAGCAAGAGGCATTGAAGGGTTTGGAAGGAGAACTGGAAAGGCTGCAAGGCAAAGAGCCCCTGGTTCAGGTTGTGGTTGATTCAGGGACCGTTTCCGAGGTGATTTCAGGCTGGACCGGCATCCCGACCGGACGGATGCTGACAGACGAGATTACAACGGTGCTGAAGATGGGGGAATTGCTCGGTGAGCGGGTCATAGGGCAGGACCATGCACTTTCAGCCATTGCGCAGAGAATACAGACCGCACATGCAGGGATCGAAGATCCGTCGAAACCGACCGGTGTCTTTCTCTTTGTGGGATCGAGCGGAGTGGGAAAGACCGAGACCGCCCTGGCGCTTTCCGAGCTTTTGTATGGCGGCGAAGAGAATGTAATCACCATCAATATGTCGGAATACCAGGAGGCGCATACGGTTTCGGGGCTGAAAGGCTCGCCTCCCGGTTATGTCGGATACGGTGAGGGCGGCGTACTGACCGAAGCGGTAAGAAAGCGTCCCTACAGCGTGGTGCTCCTCGATGAGGTGGAAAAAGCCCACCCCGATGTCATAGAACTTTTCTACCAGGTCTTTGACAAGGGAATCCTCGAAGATGGCGAAGGACGGCGGATCGATTTCAAAAATACCCTGATTATCCTGACCTCCAACCTGGGGACGGATACCATCATGAAGGTCTGCGCCGACGAAGAGACCAGGCCATCGGCACAGAGCCTGGCCGAAATGCTGAGACCCGAACTGGTAAAGCATTTTAAGCCCGCTTTCCTGGGCCGCCTGATCGTGGTCCCCTACTTTCCGATCACGGATGAGAATCTGCGGAGGATCGTCAAGCTGAAACTGGACAGAGTGGCTAAAAGGATGATGGAGAACAGAGGTGTATCGCTCAGGTATGACGAAGGGATGATCGAGGCGATTGCCGGAAGATGCACGGAAGTCGAGAGCGGAGCACGGAATGTGGACCACATCCTCAGCAATACCCTGCTGCCGGAGATGTCGCGGGAGCTGCTGGCACGGATGGCGGGAGGAGAAAATATCAAGGAGGTAACGGTGAGTCTGAACGGGGATGGGTTTGCATTTGAGGTAAGGTGATAAAACCTTTAGAGAAATAAGTGAGAAATAGATGAGACACAGGGAGAGACACAAGAAGAAACATTTCTTTTGCTATCAGGTCTTTTGATATCAAGTCTCTTACTATGAGGTCTCATGCTATAAGGAGGAGAAGACTGTGGCTGTTCAATGGGATAATTCCTGGAATACTGGTGGTCGTCGACCTACTGTCGAAAATGCGATGGGGAGAATCACAAGGATGCTCACACGTTCTTACCTGTCGATAAAGGCAGTTAATCGTGACCAGGATGCCAGGGCCACTTACATTTCACATTTCAATAATGCGACATTAACTAACCTTGTACGCGTAACCGACATAATCAGGTTAATGTATAATCGCGTAACCATGACCAACCAGACAATAACAATGTCTTATGTGCCCGATATCGGCACATTCAATGGACTCGGCATAGGACCTCTTCCAAACGGGGTATTGATCCAGGATGTTGAAGCGTTTGTAGTGGCTCGTGGTGTGCCTGCTAACACGCCGTTGACGGTATATATCTGCCCCGCTTTCTTTACAGGGGACGTTTACATACCAAAGCTGGGCGCATTGAATGGGCGCTCTGGCACAGGAACAATCCTGCATGAGTTGTCACATGGTGTTGGTGATACGGATGACCATGCCTACACATGGCAAGCAGGATACAACCTGCTGAGCGATAATCAGCGAGCGGATAACGCGGACTCCTACCGGGCCTACTGCCAGTCCTTTGATGTGTTAACGTAAGGCAGGGAGGTTTCAGCCCTCCACAGGATATTATCTGACATTATGGTACATATATAAACGGAGAAACCATTATGCCGTACACACAGGATAACAGACTGATAGCCATCGATACTCCCTTAGGGAAGGATGTGCTGCTGCTTTCGGGGTTTCATGGGGCAGAAGGTCTCTCCTGCCTGTTCAGTTTTGAACTGAACCTGCTCTCGGAAAACCATAAGATCTCTTTTGAGGATATTATCGGAAAAAATGCGACCATTTCGATAGAGCTCGCAGACGGGGATCGACGTTCTTTTAATGGCCTCATAGCACGATTCTCGCAGGGGCGGGGCGGAGGTGAGGCAGGCGGAGATCCCCGGTTTTCCCATTACCAGGCCACTCTGGTACCCTGGCTCTGGCTCCTTACCATGACCTCTGATTCCAGGATATTCCAGAAGCTCTCCGTACCGCAGATCGTGGAGAACATCTTCAGGGAAAAAGGCTTTTTCGATTTTAAAATGAAGCTTCATGGAAGCTTCGAAAAGAGAGAATATTGTGTTCAGTACCGTGAGACGGACTTTAGCTTTGTATCACGCCTCCTTGAAGAAGAGGGAATCTATTACTACTTTGAGCACGAGACAGGGAAGCATACCATGGTCCTGGCCGATGATCCTCAGGAGCACCAGCCCTGCCCGAAGCAGAAAACCGCCCGTTATCAATTGACTTCCGGCGGGCTGCTCGAGGAGGACGTAATCAGCGCTCTTGTGAAGAGTCAGGAAATCAGGCCAGCCAAATACTCTCTCAATGCCTACAATTTCGAGATACCCAATACCGGCCTTGAGGTGAATGTCCCGAGCATGTACAGGCTTGGTCCCGGAGAGCGCGAAATCTACGACTATCCCGGCTCCTATGCAAAAAAGACCGAAGGTGACCGGATAGCGAAAATCCGCATGGAGGAAGAGGAAGCAAAGATCACGATTCTTCATGGATCGAGCAATTGCAGGGCCTTTGGCAGCGGATACCGCTTCACCCTCGCTCACTTTTACCGGGACGAACTGAACGGCAAAGATTATGTCCTGACCTCCCTGCACCACGAAGCGAGCCAGGGGATGGGGAGCGAAGCAGAGCTCGCTTATGCCAATCAGTTTACCTGTATCCCTTTCGATGTGCCCTACCGCCCTCCTCGGATCACCAGAAAGCCAGTGGTGAACGGAAGCCAGACCGCGATTGTGGTGGGACCTGCAGGCGAGGAGATCTATACCGATGAGCACGGACGGGTCAAAGTCCAGTTCCACTGGGACAGGGAAGGCAAGAAGGATGAAAAAAGCTCCTGCTGGGTCCGTGTCAGCCAGGTGTGGGCAGGAGCAAACTGGGGAGCCATCTACATCCCCCGCATAGGACAGGAGGTCATTGTCGGTTTCCTCGAAGGCGATCCAGACCAGCCCATCATCACCGGACGGGTGTATCATGGCATCAACATGCCGCCTTACGAACTTCCTGCGCAGAAAACCAAAAGCACGATCAAGTCGGATTCCTCCCCTGGGGGGGGCGGGTTCAATGAGTTCCGCTTCGAGGACAAGAAGGGGGAAGAAGAGATCTACCTGCATGGCCAGAAGGATTGGACTATTTTTATCGGGAATGATAAAAACCAGAGCGTCGGCCATGACGAAACCCACAGTATCGGTCATGATGAAACTTACAGTATCGGGCACGATCAGGCTATAACGGTAGGGAATAATCGCACCAAGAGCGTAGCGGTAGACCAGACCGAAACGATTGGTGAGAACAAGACAATCTCTGTCGGTAAAAATCACACTGAAGCGATTGGCGCCAATGCAAGTATTACCATCGGCAGTGATGAAACGGTTTCGATCGGGAGCGATCTAGCCCTGAGCGTCGGGAAAAATGTCTCGGAAAATATCGGAGACACCGCGAGCATCACTATCGGTAAGGATCTGACTGAATCTGTAGGGAAAAATCAATCGACAACCATCGGTCAGGACCTGACCGAACAGGTCGGCGGCAAACACACCGAACAGGTCAGCAAAGACTATGCGGTCAATGCGAAAAAGATACAGTTCACCGCTGAAGACCAGATTGTTATCAAGACAGGACAAGCGGAAATTGTGATGAAAAAGAGCGGTGACATCCAGATCAAGGGCAAAAAAATTCAAATTAAAGGCAGTGGTGATGTCATGATCAAGGGAAGTAAAATCAAGGAGAATTAAGTATGGGAACTGGAGAGAATCAAGTATGAGAACCGAACTGGACGGCATAGCCGAAATGGTGCTCGTGGAGGATATCCATCCGGGAACTATCCAGGGAGTCCGGGTCGGGAAGCTTGTTTGTCTGAATGAAGCAGGAGAGCCGCTGGTGGATTATCCTGATAACCCCAAAGGGCCTGTGCCTGCCAGATCGACCGTTGCCATTCCGGACAGCGGCGGGAAGAGAATGGTACTTTTACTGTTTGAACATAATGACCCGCACCTTCCCATCATTATCGGCTTTATTCAGGATCAGCCGGTCGTTGCCGCCTCCTTCGAAAAAATGACTGAAGAAATGACTGAAGAAGTGACTGAAAAAATGGCAGGAAAAGTGACCGGAGAGGTGATGCTGGAGAGGGAAAGGATTAAGGATATTATCATTGACGGAGAAAGAATCGTATTTGAAGCAGGCAAAGAGATTGTGCTGCGGTGTGGAAAGGGGAGCATTACCCTGCGAAAGGATGGCAAGGTCGTGATCAAGGGAACCGATCTGGTAAGCCGCTCAAAGGGTATAAACAAGATTAAAGGGGCCGCGGTCAGGATAAACTGAACCAATAAGCTGCGGCCAGGATACATTGAACAAGGGTCTGCGGTCAGGATACATTGAATCATGGAAGAGCAGGGTTTTATCAATTCGACTCCCTTTGTTGCACAGCAGTTGTTTCTGATGGACGAGAGTGGCAGGGATATCCTGGTGGTAGTTATCAAAGCCACCTATCGAATAAGCGGCGATTCCCGGCTCGAACTGGCCGGGCAGCAGGAGCCGGTTAGCCTGTCAGGGGAATATTACGGGGAGCCGGGAGATTCGAGCATCAAATACGAACCGGAAGTTGCACCGGTCAAGGTGGCCACGGATATCGTACTGATCGGACACGCCTATCCTGACCAGCGGGGAGCGGGTCAGGTTGATGTAACACTAAGGGTTGGCCCTGTGCAAAAGACAGTCAGGGTTTTCGGTGACAGGTACTGGATGAAGCTGATGGGGTTTAAAAAGATCACCTCGCCAAAGCCGGTTGAAAAAACCCCGCTTGTCTATGAGCTCGCTTTCGGGGGGAGGGACCGCGCCGGTCCCGATCCGCTTAAAACCGGCTATGAACCGAGAAATCCGGTCGGGACAGGGAAAATAAAGCCCGGTGAATTCGAGGAAGGCATGAAACTTCCCAATATCGAAGACCCTCAATACCTTATCAAATCCGTTACCGATACCCCGCCGCCTGCTGGCTTCGGATTTATCGGCCCGGAATGGGAACCGCGCAGCAGGTATGCCGGAACCTATGATGACAACTGGATGCA
Source organism: bacterium (assembly GCA_040752695.1). GTDB lineage: Bacteria > SZUA-182 > SZUA-182 > DTGQ01 > DTGQ01 > DTGQ01. Next base: position 3,309 of record JBFMGO010000008.1, on the reverse strand, counting down.
CGACAAAATGCCTTTTTTGCCGGATGATTTCGACCGGCGTTATTATAACGCGGCTCACCCCGGCCTGATCGCACCTGGATATCTCAAAGGAAATGAGCAGGTCGATGTGGTGAATGCATCCCCAAGGGGGCGGCTGCGCTTTGCCCTGCCGGGTATAGCGCCACCTGTGGGAAAAGTTGTCATGAAAGATGGAACAATGTATGGTATGAGTACCAATCTTGATACGGTAATCACCAATACTGACCAGAACATCGTTATGCTCTTGTGGCGCGGCCAGATCAATATGCACAGAAAGATCCACAACCTTCGCAGCGTGAAGGTTCAGATGGCTTGAAAAGCACCGGATTGTTTGAAAATGGATGTCTCATAGGTAACAAATGTCTCATGGATAATAAATGCCACATGCATAATGAATGTCTCAGGAGGAAGGAGCTATCATGGGCGTTACCGTTGGAGTCAATAACCTGTCGGTGGTGCATAAGGACAGTGGGGGAGTAACCATCGCCTTTCCTGATGTATGCAAAACGCCTGCACCGCCAGGGCCGCCCATCCCGATTCCCTATCCCAATATTGCCAAATCATCCGATACGGCCAAGGGGAGCAAAAAGGTAACCATGGATGGGAACCCTGTCTGTTTGAAGGATTCGAACTTCAGCATGAGTACGGGTGATGAGGCCGGAAGTCTCAATGGTGTTGCTTCGAATAAAATAAAAGGAAAGGCGGAATTCGTCAACTTTTCCTTCGATGTGCAGGTTGAAGGGAAAAATGTGCCAAGAGCCCTTGACCTGATGCTGCACAACGATAAAAATACGCCGCCGGTTCCTCTCATACAACCTCCTGTCATCAGTGTTCCGGCGGACGAAAAGCCGGTATGTATTATATGCGAAGAGGAGTTTTAGCCATCCATGCCCAAGAAATCCGAACCTCTTGCAATCACTGGCCTGGGTATGGTGTCCAGTTTGGGACTGGGTGTGGTGACATCATGCGCTGCGGCCAGAGGCGGGCTGAGTAGAGCCACGGAACTGGATTATACGGTGGTCAATACCGAGGACAATCAGCCTGAGCCGGTTATGGGGCATGCCGTCCCCTCCATGACCAGAGGGTTCGAAGGAGTCGGCAGGATGTTGCGCCTTGGACAGCTTGCCTTCGAGGATTTCAGGAAGAGCATGAATGTAAATGTAGATGAGATCAATCCCGCAAGGTGTGGGTTGTTGCTCGTTTTACCTGATCCTGACCGCAGCAGTCGAGCCATTGGAGAAGAGGAAGGAAAGAAGAGGGCCGAGCATATAAATCCTCTGTTGAAATCCGCCAAAGAACCCTGTGATACAGAAGAAATAATAGCTAGATTCCGTCAGGTTACAGGGTTTCAGGCAGGAGAGCGAAACGCCGTGATCATCTATTCGGGGAATGCGGGTTTGGCAATTGCTCTTGACAGAGCAACCGGCAGGCTTCAAACGGGGGAGTGGGAAAGTTGTATTATCGGTGCCCTGGATAGTCTGGTGGAGCCCCCTGTCCTGCAATGGCTGTTCGATCAGGGGAGGTTGAAATGTGCCGATAATCCGGTAGGCATGCAGCCCGGGGAGGCGGGTGTTTTTATCCTCCTGGAACAAAAATCGCGGGCAGTCCGGAGAAGGGCCGCCATCCATGGGCTTTTGTGTGCATCTGCCACGTGTTTTGAGGATAATCATCTGTTTACGGGAAAGCCCTCTTCGGGGAAAGGCTTTGCAAAAGCTATCGGGCAACTTCGGCAAATACTCGATACCGGGATCGAGCCATTCTGGCTTATTTCCGATCTCAATGGCGAGGTCTACCGCTCGATGGAATTCGGCATTGTCCGAGTGCGCCTGGCACCGGAAATCCCATCGTTTCGGAATGCAAAAAGCCTCTATCCGGCCATATCTTTTGGGGATACGGGATCGGCAGGCGCGGCCGTAAGCCTGTGCATGGTATTGAGGGCCTTTGCACGTGATTACGCTCCTTCGCACAACGCACTGATACTATCCTCGGCTGACAGCGGAGAGCGGGGAGCGGTGTATGTACAAAAACTTCTCTCTTGATTAAACTATATTGAATTATACTTTTACACTATCCGTCATTCCCGCCTTCGCGGGAATGACGGATAGTCATTACAAAGCTATTGATATTTCAATTAGTTGTTAAAAAAGCAAAAGTACAGATTGAAGATATCTGGATAAAGATATCTGGATGAGGATGGTGGGACACCGATATGGCTAACAAACACTTTTCAAAGCCGCCGAAATGTGAAAGTGTTTTATGGCGCACCAGTACGTACAGGGATAATTGTAAAAACGGATTTTGTGAGGGCTCATGGGAGGCTCATCACATAACGTGCAGCCATGCTGTCGAAGGCAGAAAGATTGAAAAGGAAAAGAAAAAATATGTTGAAGACTGCCTTTGGATAACCAAATGGGATTTAAACGATTCGAGCAATCTCATCGGCCTGCCCAAAAACAGGCAATACAGGACAACAGATGGGAAAAAACCGCTTAACATGTGTTCCCACCAGGTGGATCATAACACCTCTGACGGGTATACCAGTGAATGTAAAAAATGGTTGAAGGAAAATGTGTGGAACACGCTGTGCGATAAGAGAAAAAAACATGAAGTCACGGCGAAAGCAATAAAAAAACAATTGGAAAAGTGTACATCCGTTTTCAAAAAGAAATTAGAGACCCGGGGTATGCGAAAAGGCGGTACATTGGTTTGTTGGCAAAAGAGATTTCAAGAGGAATATGAGGATATCTGGTATCATCCATTCTCAATGGCCAAAAAGCCCCGGAAAAGATATCCCGGTATATCAAATAAAAATTTGAAATCCATTTTTAGCTTAATAAAATAGCTGATTGCGGCAATGTCATAAGGGAATAGACCTATAGGGGAATAGACCTATAAGGGGATGGAACTTACAAAAAGTCAAGTTTGTCGTATTCAGACATGAAAAGAAAAAGGACTTCTTGCCAGGATAGTGAAATAAATGCTATACTTATTTCATGAATGAGGTCAATAATCCCCACGATAAATTTTTTAAAAACGTCTTTTCCATCAAGAGCAATGCGGAAGACTTTTTATTGAACTACCTGCCGGGTGATATCCTGAAGCTGTTGGATCTTGAGTCCCTGGAATATACCAAGGAGAGCTTTGTTGATAAGCACCTGGCTGAGTGTTTCTCCGATCTTCTTTGCAGGATCAATCTCAGGGATGGATCGATGGGGTATATTTACCTTCTCTTTGAGCATAAGAGCTATCAGGAGCCCCTGACCGCCTTTCATATCCTCAAGTATATGGTGA
>JBFMGO010000007.1:0-96369 GCA_040752695.1 bacterium | reverse complement strand
ATTGATGCCGATAACTTTAATGTGCTATAATCGACTGCGAATAATTCAGATTCCCATCACAAAGGAGACCGACAATGCCTCAGCAAGGAAAAAAGGTAGTTGTAATAGGCTTGGATTGTGCTACTCCGCAATTGGTTTTCGACCAATGGAAGGATGATCTGCCGAACATCAGCGGCCTGATGCAAAAGGGAGTTTACGGCCCCATGAGAAGCACGATTCCTGCCATTACCTGCCCGGCATGGATGGCCATGATGACGAGCAAAAGCCCCGGTACTCTCGGTTTTTACGGTTTTCGGAACCGGGCTGATTATTCCTATTCCAAAATGGTCATGTGCAATTCAACCACGGTCAAGGAGGATACTTTATGGGATATGCTCGGCCAGTCCGGCAAAAAATCCATACTGCTCGGCATTCCTCAGACCTATCCGGTTCGTCCTATCAACGGACACATGATTTCCTGCTTTCTCACTCCCGATACCAGTTGCCAGTTCACCTATCCCAAGACGCTGAAGACGGAGATCGAGCTGGTAACCAATGGCTATATTCTCGACGTGGAAAACTTTCGCACCGACGATAAGGACAAGCTGCTCAAGCAGATTTACGAGATGACCGAAAAGCGGTTCAAGGCAGCACGCTATCTGATCAATCAGAAGGAGTGGGACTTTTTCATGATGGTGGAAATGGGTGTGGACCGTATTCACCATGCCTTCTGGAAATTCAGTGATCCGCAGCACCGCCAGTACGAGGCAGGGAATCCCTACGAATACGCCATCAAGAAGTATTATCAATACGTAGATGAGCGCATCGGTGAGCTGTTAACTCTCCTCGATGACCAGACCGCGGTCATGATCGTCTCTGACCATGGGGCAAAAAAGATGGAGGGAGGGATCGTCATTAACGAGTGGCTAAAGAGGGAAGGATACCTCACTCTCAAGGAGCAGCCGTCCAGAGCGATTCGCTTCGAGCATGCCAAAGTCGACTGGTCCAGGACCATGTGCTGGGGAGAGGGTGGTTACTACGGACGCCTCTTTTTGAACGTGCAGGGAAGAGAACCCGAAGGAGTTATCAGTCCGCAGGATTACGAGAAGGTAAGGGATGAAATCAAGGCCAAGCTGGAAGCTTTGCCCGATGAAAACGGCAATCCCATCGGAACCAGGGTTTTCAAACCCCAGGAGATTTATCCGGCGGTCAATGGTATCGCTCCTGACCTGATCGTTTACTTCGGCGATCTGGATTGGCGTTCCGTGGGAAGTGTGGGGCTTGGGACCATTCATACCTTCGAGAATGATACCGGCCCGGATGATGCCAACCATGCCCAGGAGGGGATTTTCATCCTGCATGACCCATCCCTTCCTGCAAGCTCCAGTTTCCAGAACCCCGGTCATTTCGACATCCTGGACGTGACACCGACCATCTTGCATATTATGGATGCGCACACTCCCGACGGGCTGGAAGGGAAGGTAATTTCCCTCTACGATTACCAGCACTGCTAAGTACACTTTTTGGAGAGCTTCCCGGCCGGTTATTGAGTGGGGGGGATATTTCCCCAAAATCCCCCCTTCCCCCCTTTAAGGCAATGCCATTAACTGAAGGGCAAAATCTTCCCCTTGATAAAGAGGGTGGTATGGGTGGCCACCCCTTAAGCTCATGCCATTGCCCCTTCCAGGCGGATGACAGCCTCCTGACGTGGGGCGTGGATAGACAGCCTCCCGGCAGGATTTGGCAGCTCGTGTGAGGGGCATGAAGGGGCGGATCAAGAAAAAATGTATCCTCTCCCTAGCGGGAAATTCTTCTTTCAACCGAAAAGATACTATCGTATCATCCTTTTCTTTATTATTGTATTATCCTTATTTTCATAAAAACAGGTGAAAAGCGATGCTGAAAATTCTGGTTATCCGCCACGGAGAAACCTCGTGGAACAAAGAGAAGATCTTCCGGGGCCGGGTAGACATAAGCCTTAGTGAAATTGGGCAAAAGCAAGCCGGACTTCTTGGCCGGAGGCTGAGCATACACCCGATAAAGAGTATCTATACCAGTCCGTTAAAGCGTGCAGTGGAAACAGCCCTGGCTGTCCAGAAAGGGCAGACGGGATCTACTCCGATCATTCAGGACGATCACCTTATCGATATCGATTATGGATCATGGGAGAAGAAAAGCCACCTTCAGGTCCGGCAGGAGTATCCGGAGCCTTATGAACAATGGCTTCGCGCCCCTCATACGGTTCAGATTCCGGACGGGGAGAATCTTTCTTCGATCCGGCAGCGCATCGAAATTTTTCTGGATAAACTCGTTATCCAGCATGGGCAGGTCGAGGACTCGGCCACCATAGCCGTAATCTCCCACAGGGTAATCATTAAGATTCTTTTCTGCTCAGTGCTCGGCCTGGATAATTCGCATTTCTGGCAGGTTAAGCAGGATACCGCCGGTCTGTCCATTCTGGATTACCAGGCGGAGAGATTTATCCTGGCCAGTCTCAACGATACCTGCCACCTGAATGAAGTAGAGGACAAAATGAGCAAAGATGACTTCTAGATGAATGAACGGGGATGATTTCCTGATGGACGGTTTCCAGATGGATGATTTCCAGATGAATAAACAAAGATGGTTTCCAGATGGTTGGTTGGGACGGTATAGAGTCTTGATCTTGATAATAATCTCTTGATAACGATTTTCGGAGGGCAGGCATGAAACGGTGGATTATTCTGACGACTCTGGTTCTCCTCGTATTTCTGGTTCTTGTCGTACGGTTCAAAACCTTCTCTTCACAGGGGGGAGATAAAGAGAGTGAATGTGCTACCGCGCAGATCAAGCGGGGCTCCATTCAGGTAAGCGTTGCCTGTACGGGAAAGGTGGTATCCAATCAGGATGTGGAGATCAAGTCAAAGGCCAGCGGGGAGGTGAAAAAGCTTCCTTTCGATATCAGTGATCCGGTCCATGCCTCCGACCTGTTGGTGGAACTGGACCCCATGGATGAGCAAAGAAACCTGGAAAAGGCCCAGGCAACGCTGGAAGCCTCTATGGCCCAGCTCAGCCACGCCAGACAGGATCTGACTATTGCCGAAAACCAGCTCGTAACCGCCAGGCTGGACATTCAGGCCGGGATTTCCTCTGCCAGGGCCACTCTGGAGGAAGCGGAAAGTAAAGCGAAACGGGAAGAGCAGCTCTACAGGAAGAAATTATCCAGTCAGGAAGAACTGGATAAAAGCAAAGCGGAAGCTGCAAGGGCCAAGGCTGCCTATGAACAGGCGCTGGTCAGGCAGGAAGAGCTGAAAATCAGGGAGATGGAGCTTGAACTCAAGCGGCAGGCTGTCCAGATGGAGGAAAGCAGGGTCCGGGCAGCCACGATAGACCTCGAGATTGCCAGGCAGAGACTCAAGGATACCCGTATTCTTTCACCCATGGATGGGATTGTAACCGCAAGGAACGTACAGATCGGCCAGATCATCTCCTCAGGGATCAACAATGTGGGCGGAGGGACTTCGATCCTGACCTTGTCGGATCTTTCCCGGATCTTTATCATCGCCTCAGTGGATGAGAGCGATATCGGAACAGTCAAGCTGGGGCAGAAAGCCGAGATTACCGTAGATTCGTATCCAGAGGAGCTCTTTCCTGGCAGGGTGGATCAAATCGCTACACGGGGAGTGAATATCAGTAATGTAGTAACCTTTGATGTCAAGATCGAAGTTCTGGGGAAAAATAAATCCTTATTGAAGCCGGAGATGACAGCCAATGTCCAGATTATTTCCACTGAAAAACCCAATGTATTATTGATTCCGAGTGAAGCTATCGAATTTTCGCCTGAAGGTCCGCGTGCCCTGATCGTTTTGCCATCCGGCAAAACTGCCTCCCGGCTCATCACCTTGGGCCTTGACAATGGGGGAGTGGCGGAAGTCGTTGCAGGTTTGAGAGAGGGGAACGAAGTACGCTTAAACCCGGGGCAGGTCCACAGCAAATGGTCGAATGCAGGAAAACAAAAAGATATTCAACAGAATAAAACGTCTTCCACGGCGATGCAAAAATGACAGCAGGAAACTCCCGGTTATTCGTTAGGCTAAAAAAAGGGTCGATGCCCGTGTATCTTTACGAAACAAGACTGAAGGAGGAAGTCTTTCATGCTGCTTGTTGATGAAATCTCCAAGGAATACAAAATGGGAGATCAGGTGGTAAAGGCCCTTGACAAGGTTTCCTTGAAAGTGCAGCACTCTGAAATGGTAGCTATCGTGGGCGCTTCGGGGAGTGGGAAATCCACCCTCATGCATATTCTGGGCTGTCTGGATCATCCCGATTCAGGCCACTATTTCCTCAATGGGAGAGATATTTCCAAGCTGAAAAAGGATGCTCTGGCCAAAATCCGCAATCAGGAGATAGGCTTTGTATTTCAAACCTTCAATCTTCTGCCCCGCATGAATGCCCTGGAAAATGTGGAACTCCCTCTCCTTTATGCGGGACATCCTGCGGCCAAATCAGCGGCTGCCAAGGCTCTTGAGCAGGTCGGTCTTGGCTCCCGCATGCAGCATGAACCGAATCAGCTCTCCGGCGGCCAGAGGCAGCGCGTGGCTATTGCCCGGGCACTGGTAACCAACCCTACCATTATTCTGGCTGACGAACCCACCGGAAACCTGGACACCAGATCAAGCGAAGAGATCATGACCGTTTTCCAGAATCTGAACCAGAAGGGCAGGACCATTATCATTGTTACCCACGAGCAGGAAATTGCCCAGAAATGCCAGCGCCAGATCCGCATCCGCGACGGGCAGATTATCTAACGGGGATAAAAAATGCTTTTGTGGACTCTGATCAAGGTTTCAATCAAAAGTCTGTGGGCCAATAAAATGCGATCTTTTCTGGCCACCCTGGGCATCATTATTGGAGTCGGGGCGGTAATTGCCATGCTGGCCCTCGGCGAAGGGGCTAAAATGCAGATCACCCAAAAAGTGTCCTCTTTAGGGAGCAATCTGATGATCTTGCGGCCCGGACAAAAGGGAAGCCACGGTGTGCAAAACGGATCCTACGCCAACCTTACCCTGGAGGATGCCGAAGCCATACTGCAGAAAGTTCCCGAAGTCCTCCATCTCTCACCCGTAGTCCGGGGCAACGGGCAGGTAAAGTATCTGAATCAAAATACCCGGGTGCCGATCACCGGCGCCGCGGTCACTTACTTTCCGATCCGGAACTTTACCCTCCAAAGAGGGAGGATTTTTACGGAAACCGAGACCAGGGAGCAGGCGCGGGTAGCTGTTATCGGCTCTCAAACCGCTGATGACCTGTTCAAGAGGAGCAATGTCGTGAGCAGGATTATCAAGGTCAACGGCCTGAACTTCAAGGTGCTCGGAGTCCTGGATGTCAAAGGTGACGAAGGGTGGTATAACCCCGATAACCAAATCATTATCCCCTACACTACAGCCATGAATCAGCTCCTGGGACTCGATTCCCTGGGAGGAATCGATCTTCAGATCAGACAGGGGATCGATCCTGAGGTGGCAGATAAAAAAATTACTGCCGTCATGAGACACCAGCATAAGATCCCCGACGGCATCCCGTCGGATTTCACGCTCCAGAGCCAGGCGGAAGTCCTGCAGACCCTCAACTCCATCTCTCTGGCACTCACCCTTTTGCTGGGCGGAATCGCCAGCATCTCTCTTTTGGTGGGAGGCATCGGGATCATGAATATCATGCTGGTTACCGTAACCGAAAGGACACGGGAAATCGGCATCCGCAAGGCCCTGGGCGCTAAGAACCGTGATATCCTGCGGCAGTTTCTCTTCGAGTCCACCCTCATCAGTATTCTCGGCGGCGGAATCGGCATCGGAATGGGCATCGGCGTCTGCTGTCTGATCGACTCCTGCTTCAGCTTTTATACTCTGATTCGCCCTCTTTATGTCGTGGTCGCCTTTTCCTTTTCTGCCGGAGTAGGAACTTTTTTCGGCTTTTATCCGGCCTTGCGGGCAGCAAAGCAAGATCCGATCGAGGCTTTACGATATGAGTAACCCTTTTTTGTTCATCAAAGGAGAACCTCTCTTCATCAAAGGAGAACCTATGAAAGCCAGCTATAAGGAAGAATACAGGAGCCAGGAGTCAGGAGTCAGGGGAAAAACCGCTTTTGTTCCGACTTCTGAATTCCGGTCTCCCCGGCTTCTCCTTGTTTTTTGGTTACTTCTATCCCTGCTGTCGGTTTTTTTCGCTCCTTTCGTAAGAGCGCAGGAGTCACCGGAAAGAAGAGAGGGTCTGGCCGATCTGACTACCTCCGGCCAGCAGCCACTTACACTCTCGGTAGAGGATGCCGTTTTGCTTGCCTTAAACCGCAACCGGGACCTCAAGGTTCAGATCCTCAATCCCCAAATTGCCCAGACCAGGGCGCAAGAGCATATGTCAGACTTTGATCTTGAGCCATTTCTCAAGCTGCAGATCGGACAAACGAGGGATGAAAGCAGTCAGAACCAGGACGATTTACGGAGAGATTACTCCAGAATACCGGAAGAAGAATATAACAAGTATTTCGGCGACGTGCTGAAGATCACAACCACGAACAGTTCGCAAACTCCCACAGCGGCCCTTGGTTTCTCGAAACTCTTTTCCACCGGCACCAAACTGGAGATCGGCCTTCAAAGTCAATATTCCGATCAGGAGCGAGAACAGACGACACAGAAAGCTTTCATCACGGACAAATTATCCATCTCCTGTTCCACCTATTCCAACTCCGGAAGCATCACGCTCACCCAGCCCCTCCTGCGGGGGATGGGCAGAAAAATCAATCTCTCGCTCGCCAATCAGGCTGAAATAGACAGGCAGATTTCCGCCTATGAGCTCCAGCAATACGCGATTGAACTGGTGGCCAAGGTCCAGAAAAATTACTGGAACCTGGTTCTGGCCGAAGAGACCCTGAAAATCAGGGAAAAATCCCTGGATCTGGCCGAGCGCCAGATGAATGAAACGCAAGAGCGGATCAATCTGGGAAAACAGGCTGAGTCCGAGCTTGTTTCCGCCCAGGCGGAAGTGGCTTCAGAAAAGGCCAAGCTGATCGATGCCAAAAACACCCTGTCCAAACGGACACTGGATTTTCTCTACCTCCTCAATCCCGATGTGGAAACGCTGTGGGACCAAAAAGTGAACCTCACCACCCCGCCGGCTCCCATTGAGCGTGAAATCGGAGGCATTCATGAGCACGTGACCGCTGCCATGCGCTTTCGGCCTGATATCAATCAGGCGCATCTTAATTATAAAAAGGGAGATCTGGAAGTGGTGCGGACCCAAAACGGGCTCCTGCCCCGCCTGGATTTTTTCATTACTTTGAAGCAGATGGCATCCGGTCCCGAATTTCCCGCTTCTTTCAGCGAGTTCGACGATTCTGACTATGTCGCCGGTTTCAATTTGTCCCGGCCTCTCGGCAATACGAGGGCAAAGGCTCAAGCCCGCAGGGCCAGCCTCACCCGGCTTCAGTATCAGGAGAGCATTGCCAACCTGAAGCAGTCGATTCAGGTTGAAATCCGCAAGGCCATTGTGGAGATTAACAGTTGCACGGAACAGATTACAGCATCGAGGGCCAACCGCATCATGCAGGAAGAAAAACTCAAAGTCGAACAGGAGACATTTCGCGTGGGCAGATCCACCAATTTTAAGGTCTTTCAGGTCCAGCGAGACCTTACCGAGGCCCAGGTAAATGAGGTTACAGCCATCATCGGACAAATCAAAGCCCATATCGACCTGCAGGTTTCCGAAGGGACCTTACTGCAGCAATGGTCCATCGAAACACTCTCTCCCCTCCTGAGGTGAACCTCAAAAATCGTTTCATTTTATACAGAATTACTTGAAATTTTTATTTGAATATTATATTATTTATATATAGGTATTTATTTTTTATTCTCTTATTTTAAACCTTTCATGATTACCAATCAACGTTAACCCTTGCGGTACATCCACAGTGGTCAACCATGAGTGAAATTTCCGTCCGCAGTGAGCGAGAAACCGGGCCTCAAGTGAAGCGTAATCAGCCAGCAGTGAATGAGACATCCTTAAGGGGGGTGAGTGTATCAGCGAGAGCCCATAAGGTGAGTGAGAAACCGGCCTTTACCGCAAGGCTCTATGAAAGAAAGAAGGAGGTGATGATGGCTTTTTGCTGACCTGTTTTTTCACTTAGGCTTTTGTACAGGTATAATATAAGAAAAAAAAGGAATAAAGGAGTATAAGGTATGAATGCCGAGAAGCGCACATGCCAAAGGTTTTTCATTTTGGCTTTATTTATTCTTATTTCAGGATTACTCGCCATTCAAAGTTCGACTGCGGCAGCGGCCAACTGGCAGCCGCTGCCGCCGTACAATACATTATGGCCCTTGTGGTCACCGCCGCTGTCTCCTGTCAATGCATTAACCGGACTGCCCACGCCGATTGTCAATCAGATCAGCAGAAGCACGGTCCTTCCCGTACAGCCCGGGCTGACCTGGGACCCCCGTAAAACCTATCCCTGGCTTCTGTATAACACTCCCTTAGGTCTTTGCTATTATGACCCTTACTACGGGATTAACTCCTGGCCTCCCTCCTCTCTTCTCGATCCTTTGACCGGACTGCCTGCACCTATCGACCTGGTTACGCTCAAGATTGCCTATACAGCTTTGGCTCCAACCAGTTCATCCTGGCTGGCAGCTAATGTTCCCGTAGCCAATGTATACTTTTTTAATACCTATCCTCCTGCGGCCGTGGCTTCTACTCCCCCGCTCTCATCCCTTTTGACCCCGGCCATTTTACTCGGCTGGTAGTTTTTTTGAAAGAATCAAAACAAGCCCAAACCGAACGAACCTGAAAAAAAGGAGAATGATGATGAGTCGACGAAAAACCGCCCATACTTTTTTTCTCGCCTTACTGTTTTTTGGAGTTCTTGGCTTTCTGCTTTCTCCACTGGCTGAAGCACAGAACTGGAAGGCTCTTCCTCCCTATAATACCCTGTGGCCCCTGTGGCCATCTGTCCTGTCTCCCAAGGACCCGATTACAGGAGTGCCAACGCCTATCGTGACCAACCTGAGCAGAACGACCGTATTACCAGTTCAGCCCGGGTTGACCTGGGATCCGAGTTGGGCCTATCCTTTTCTTCTGTATAATACACCGGTAGGCATGGCTTATTATGATCCATTCCAGGGAGTAAATACCTGGCCGCCCAACTATCTCCTTAATCCGACGACCGGGCTTCCGCAGCCTATCACCCTGGCTCTCGGCTACCAGTATCTGACTCCCACCAGCGCCACCTGGCTGTCAAACAACGTCCCGGTCGCCAATCTGACTTATCTCAGCACTTATCCCACTTTCGCCCTGGCTGCCAATCCGATCGCTCTGCCTCCTTCTCTTACAACGGCTTTACCAGGCTTAAGCAATCTTTTGGTTTCTCTTGTAGCTCCAGCTCCCAGCATAACTTCACTGGTGACCGCAGGGTCTTTAGTTTACCCCTAGCATTATACAAAAGCATACAGGCCACAATCATAACCTCAAAAATCTTCCCCTGCTCCCTTAAAAAGGGAGCAGGAGAACCTGGTTCAACGTTGACTACCCCCTTCCATCTTTTGGCCTTCCGCTGGCCTTCCCGCCTTATTTGTACGACTGTCTGTAGTCGTATTAAGGAAAAAAGACCGAATAAATATCCATCCATAAATCATATTTTTCAAAAAATAATCTTATCTTATTGAAAAAAAGTGCATTCTTTTGTCTGCAAAAAGTATGATACCGTTTAAAAAGAGGATGGTCCCCCTTAACGAAGAGGCTTTGGCAGTTACCAACAACTCTTAAAAAACCTTTTCAAGGAGAAAAAAGATGTGCAGCAAAATTCCCCGAATATCTGTTGCAATACTCGCCGGTTTATTTCTGCTCATGCCCTTTTTGCTCATCTCCTCTTGTGGTGGGGGTGGAGGGGGTGGCGGCGGTAATCAAGGCCATACTCTCACGGCTGATGGTTTTGAGAAAAAGTGGGATTTTCTCACTGGCCAGAGCATCATATCCTCGCCTGCCCTTGCTTCAGACGGCACTGTGTACATCGGCAGCAATGATAACTATCTCTATGCCCTGTACCCGAATGGTGACTTGCGCTGGAAGTTCAAAACCGATGAAACGGCAGGAGCTCATGAGACGGAAGGAAATGTCTTTTCCTCCCCTGCTGTCGGATCTGACGGCACCATCTACATGGGCAGCCGGGATACGCACCTGTATGCCATTAACCCGGATGGCAGTTACAAATGGTCTTATCCCACCGGAGATAAAATTTTTTCCTCTCCTGCCATAGACCCCAACAGCGGCATCATTTACGTGGGCAGCAATGACGGGAAGCTCTACGCTTTATACCCCGACGGCCGAGAAAAATGGAGTGCCGAGTTGGGCGGGTGGGTTTCCTCGCCTGCCGTAGGGCCTGATCACGTCATCTATGTAGGAAGCGGGCAGGTGGACTGGTTCAATCCCCCCCGGTCGGTGGGAAGTCTTTACGCAGTGAATCCCGCAGATGGCCATATCGAATGGAGCCGGGAAATCAGCATCTTCTCAAGACCGGCTGTTGACTCTCACGGGATTGTCTATGCAGGAAGCACTGATGGACGTATCTACGCCCTGGATTCCAGCGACGATGGCAGCATAGTATGGAAATACACCACAGGGGGCCCGGTTATTTCCTCGCCTGTCCTTGGACCTTTTGGCATTGTTTACGTAGGAAGCGACGATGCCAAGCTGTATGCTCTTAATCCTGACGGATCACTCCTTTGGTTCGCTGCCGCAGGGGACAAAATCCGCTCCTCGGCTGCCGTGGGCCGGGATGGAATCATTTATATCGGCTGCAACGATCGCAACCTGTACGCTTTTGCAGGTCATGGCCATGAAGGCGTCCAGAAGGGAACGTTCCCGACCTTTGGGAAGGTTACTTCCATTCCACTCATCGGGAAAGATAGCACTATCTATTTTGGCGGACAGGATGGCAAGGTTTATGCCGTTGAGGGAATTATCAACCCATCCTGAGGATGATGAACCCTTATTGCCAGGACCCTTCAAACTTGAGGAGGCTTAAGCTCTCATTGAAAGGACTGTTCAAACAAACAAGAGGAAAAGAAAGGAAAATGTCCAAAGAGGAAGAAAGATACCGTGCAGGGCACCACCTTTGGGTATCACCCGCTCAGGGGTTTTTTCCCTGTCAGTGGTTTTGCTCCGGTGGGTTGAAAAAAGCTGCCCTTTGCCTGATCCTGTTCCTTTCCCTGCTCTCCCTGGGAGGGTGCGGGAGTGCTGGAAAAGAAAAAAAGGAAGCCACGGTTTACGGCTTCATCGAAGGTGAAGTCACTGAAGGAGTAACCGTTACCGTGGTGGAAAGAGACAGGGAGCTAAAGGCCAGGACCGGAAGCAGCGGGTTTTATCAATTTGATCTTCCCGATGGGGAATATACCCTCACCGCCTCACTGGATGGTTATCTGTCTATACCGCAGAGTCAGCACATCGTTGTCTCCGGCAGGGATGGTCTGGATTGCAATTTCCTGCTGGTGAAAAGTCTCAAGGATAAGGCCCTCTGGTCCGGACAATCGGAAGGTGAAATCTCTTCTTCCCCCGCCGTTGACCGCGACGGCACAGTCTATGTGGGAAGCAGCGATTCTTCCGTGTACGCATTCAGTCCGACCGGAGGTCTCAAATGGAGCTATTCCACCAAGGGAGCCATTCATTCCTCGCCAGCCATCGACCAGCGGGGGGTCATCTATGTTGGCAGCACCGATCATTCCCTCTATGCGCTCGATCCTGCCGATGGAAAACAGCACTGGTCTTATAAGACCGGAGGAGCCGTTCAGTCCTCTCCTGCCATCGACGATTTCGGAAAGGTATACATCGGCAGCGATGATTCCTCCCTCCATGCTCTTTCTCCGGAAGGAAAACTTCTCTGGTCGTATAAAACAGGCGGGGAAATCCAATCCTCACCAGCCATCGATGCCAACGGCGTCATCTACGTTGGAAGCAATGATATGAATCTCTATGCACTCTCTCCGGACGGAAAATTGAGATGGAAATTCCCGACCCGTGGAGTCATTCGTTCATCCCCGGTCATCGGCACCGATACTACGATCTATATCGGCAGTTGCGATCACACTTTTTACGCCCTCAACCCGGAGGGAAAGCAAAAGTGGGCACACAGCACCGGAGGCGAAATTCATTCATCCTGCGCCCTTTCAGAGGATGGAACTATCTATTTCGGCTGTTGTGATCACTGCCTCTATGCACTGGCACAAGACGGCACCCGGAAATGGTCCTACAAGACCAATTCGGCTGTTTCCTCTTCTCCCGCTCTCGATCAGAGGAAGATCATCTATTTTGGCTGTGAGGACGGAACCTTCTATGCCCTTACTCCCGATGGCACGGTCCAGGCAGCTTTTCTGGCGGATGGAGGAATCCTCTCCTCTCCCTGTCTGTCGTCAGTCTGCCTGAGCCCGGCTGGGCAAACGGAAGGGAGGATTTACATCGGCAGCAATGATCGGGCGCTCTACGCCCTTGCCAATCCGGCCCTGGATGCGGCCGGTTCTGTGTGGCCCATGTTTCGAAAAGGGAGCAGCCACAAGGGGGCCATGCCTCTCAACTCCCTGTGTTCCATTTCAGGACGGGTCAGCGGTGCCGTCTCGGACAAGGTGACCGTATCCTTAAGCAGCACGCAAAAAGATCTTTTCCTCTCTACCGAGACCTCGACCGATGGCACATTCACCTTCAACGGCGTCCATCCCGGTGCCTACACTCTCTCGGCGGATAGAGAAGGATACAGCTTCACTCCCAGAACCATCGATGTTATGACCACAGGCACTCAAAACGGCAGGAATAATTTTACCGCTTATGCAGCCTGCCGTGTGTCAGGAACCATGAGCGGTGCAGTCCTGAAGGGAGTGACCATATCGGTAAGGAAAGGATCATCCCAGATCGATTCCACAGTCACCGGAGAGCTTGGGAAATTTGACTTTTCTTTGCCCAGAGGAGCCTCTTATACCTTGACTCCTCTTTTGGATGGCTACGCATTCATCCCCGGTATGCAGACCGTCGAGCTCACCCAGAATCGCGAGGTCAATTTCATCTCTACCCTGAAAACCTGTGTTATCTCAGGCGTCGTGAGCGGAGATGTCCGGTCCGGTGTGACTGTGTATCTGGATGGAAATACGGCTGAGGGAGTTGCGGTGGAAGTGATGACCACGACAAGAGCGAATGGCAGCTATGAGTTTACCGTCTATAGAGGCTCCTATACCATCACTCCCTCTCTTTCGGGGTATTCCTTCACCCCTGGCAACAGGCAGATCACCATAGGCAATTCCGGGTCAATAAGCGGCAATCATTTTACCGCTTCTGACAAGCAAGCAGGCTTTATCCTCTCAGGAACCATAACCGGCGCTGTCAAAGAATCGGTAACGCTGGCCGTATCCGGCGACAGTTCGGCCACGGCAGTTTCCGATGAAAAGGGGGAGTTTTCCTTTCAACTTCCCAGCGGCCACTATATTCTCAAAGCCTCAAGACCGGGTTATACCTTCTCCCCTCCTCAAAGAGAGATCACTATTCAAGACAGTGATTGCCCCAATAATGATTTTTCCTCTTCTTCCCTTTCTTCCCTTTATACCATTTCCGGCACCATTTCCGGGGAAGTTCAAGGAGGTGTCATCCTGACCCTGAGGTCTGGGGGAGCAAACACCGTGGCTGAGGCACAAACGGATGATCAGGGAAACTTCAGCCTCAGCGCCCCTGACGGGAGCTATGCACTCACCCCCGTCCGGTCAGGATGCCGGTTCGAGCCCGAATCGGTGAGTATTACTATCCATGGGGCAAACAGCTCAAACCTTCACTTCACGTGCATAAAGTTTTCGGGAGTCGAAAAATGGGCTGTCGGCACTGGCGGACGCATCTATTCTTCGCTGTCACTTGGCTCCGACGGCACTATCTATGCGGGCAGCTATGATGACGGCAAGATTTACGCTGTCAATCCCGATGGAAGCATCAAGTGGACCTTTACCACGCTCGGAGCAGTCTTCACCTCTCCAACCATAGATCCGAATCGTGGTGCCCTGTATATCGGCAGCAGTGACCGCTCTGTCTATGGCATTACCCTGCAAGGAGAGAAAAAATGGGCAACGGCTCTGCCCGATGCCATCCTTTCCACTGCCGCACTCGGGGCTGACGGTACCCTTTATATCGGGTGCAACGACGGCTGCCTCTATGCACTGAATGCGGCAGACGGCCAAAAGAAATGGTCGAGCCCCTTGGAAAATATGGTTTCCTCCCCGGCAATCGGCCCGGATGGGACTATTTATGTGGGAGCAGGAAACTGGACGGGAAAGGGCCAGCTCTATGCTCTTGATCCCGGCAATGGGGAACGAAAGTGGATTGCCTCCGTTTATACCCTCTGTCGCCCCGCCATAGGCCCGGATGGGACGATTTACGTCGGAAGCGGAGACAAGAAAATCTACGCCCTTTATCCTGCCACGGGTAACACCAAATGGAGCTATCTCACGAAAGGAGAAGTTCTTTCCTCTCCTTCTCTTGGCCCTGACGGCACGATCTATGTTGGAAGTGACGATGCCATGCTCTATGCCCTCAACCCCAATGGGACACTCAAGTGGTCCGCAACCACCGAAGGGAAAGTCCGCTCCTCGGCCTGCATCGGTCCTGACGGCACTGTTTATATCGGAAGCAACGACTGCTACCTGTACGCCTTTGACTCAGGCACAGGAGAGCAAAAGTGGCGATTTTTCACCAAAGGGGGAGCGGTTACCGCAATCCCGGTGATAGGCACGGATAACACGGTCTATATAGGAAGCCAAAATTGGCGAATTTACGCCATTCATGGAGGACAGTAAAGACACTGTGAACTCAACTTGGACGGGGGAACCGATCCAGTCCTCTTAAGACATGTGAGGTGCTCAGTACGTGGTGCATGGTTTCTTTGCACCACGTACTGAGCCATTTTTCCTCTCCCGCGCAAAACGGTCAATCCCCGGCATCGAGCATCCGGCGACCCTGGCCGGTACCTGGATCGAGCATCCGGCGACCACAAATATTATCCTTTTTGAGTAACGGATGCGTTCGATCTCCGTCTTCTATAACAGATGATTGAGACGTGGACAATCTTCAAGCTAGGCTCTCCTCCTACCCCTAGTTTACATATACATCCTTACTGAGATACCCCTCGAAAGAGGGGTATTTTTTTAGGCATCTGCTAATGGAGCGTCTTTTTTTCCGGTACACAAATATTCAAAAGAGGGTCCTGTAAACGGATCTGAGGGACCCGCTTACGGTTGGCCTCGATTTCCTGTATGGTCTTTTGCCTGGTTTCCCTGGGCATACTAGCGAAATCATTATGTATCTGATGCAATATGGAATTGGAATATTCCAGAGTTTGAGCAGCAAAATTCAGGGCTATTTTCAACTCTTCCAAAGCCTCCTGGGACTTTCCCTCTTCGCGAAGCGTGTTAAATCTTTCCATATGGAGTTGTAACTTTTCCTTACTCTTACTCAGCTTTTTCGAGAGTTCCTCTCTATCCATGGCCCTTTTGCCCTCTCCTCTAGCGGGGATATATGCACACCCCGGTTCTTTAGATGAATAAACAGTAGCAGCATCTCAATTTCGGGCAATTCCGGATTCTTACATGCCCTTTTATTGGCAGCCTGAACAATGTAATACGTAACTACATCTCATACCCATACCTGTTAACCTTTCCTTTCCTTGCTGGCTCTCACCGGCTCTATTCACTGCGGCCTGTACTTTTATTTTTAGTACTTGACCAGGTTAATAGTCCCTGATTCCAGATTAACACTGCTATTATTGGTGATATAGTAATTTCCATTCAGAACGCTTGAATTAACATTTCCAACAACAGTCAGATTGTAGACATCCGTTGATCCGTTGATGGTTGCCCAAATCTGGATGGTAGTGCCATTGATGATCCCGCTGACGCTGGTGCTCAGTTTCGGCTGATTGTTCTGGGCAGTAAAACTGATCGTACCGTTCAGATTGGTCCCGTTCTGTGTCAGCGTGAGTGTAGCGCTTCCCTGGGTTCCGTTGCTCGACCATGAGCCTGTCCAGTTCCCCGTCACACTCGATGACGTCGGATAGGTCTGATATTGTGGATAGGTCTGATACTGCGGATACGTCTGATACTGCGGATACGTCTGGTATTGCGGATACGTCTGGTATTGCGGATACGTCTGGTACTGCGGGTATGTCTGGTACTGCGGATACGTCTGGTATTGTGGATACGTCTGGTATTGCGGATACGTCTGTGAATAGCCTGATATCGGCGAATAGCCTGACTGACTCGTTGGATAGGTGGTATAAGGATTATATTGATACGATACTCTCGGATAGGTCGTGGCCGGGTAGGTAACAGGCGAATAGGTTGAGGCGTATGGGTCGTAGGAAGAAGAAGTGGATGCAATCACTACTACGTACCCTGGAGCACTGTACGTCGTCGGAGTACCATATGTTGGTGCGCCATACGTAGGAGCAGTATACACAGGCGCGGTATATACAGGGATATTATATGACGGAGCGCCATATACAGGGGTCCCATACGCAGGATACGGGGAACCGTAGGCTTGGGTTGTAACCAGTTGGCCATAGGGATCGACATAACCAGAGTAAGGAGAAGCTGTATAAGGGGTGCTCACAAAAGCCGATTGCCCTGGATATTGATTCACGGTATAGGAGTACCCGGTGCCCGAAGTACTGGAATACGCGGATGGCAGATAAGACTGAGATGGATATGAAGAGGAGTAGGAGTAAAGAGACTGACAGTCTCCATGTGAAATAAGCAGGCAGAAAAAGAGTAAGAGACAGGGGAGGACCTGAACAATCAAAGGCACAGAAAACCGTCCCGGGGTATTCAACTTCTTCATCGTGATCTCCTTGACACTAAAATAAACACAGGTGATTCTTATCGAGCCCAAATTCACTAATTGCGCGAGACTCTGAAAAGAGCATACACTTTTTTGTGCAAGGAGCAACTTTTATGCCGGTCGATACTATGAGCGTTTATGCTAATTTTTGGGTATAAAAACAGGAATACTGTTGATCTCAAGAGAAATACTCTGAGACAAAAGGCAGAAAATCGAACAGCTCGTGATTAAAGAGAGGATACTATTTCTATCGGCCAGATTTCAAAAACTGATCGTGACCGGATACATGTAAGGGCCTCGCTGGACTAAAAGGAGCAGGCTGTCCTGGTCGGCATTCGAAATAACGGCCTCATGGAAATCTTTCAGGTCTCTTATTTCCTTGTCATTGACCTGATGGATAATATCACCCTTTCGGATACCTGTCTTGCTGACAGGGCTTTTGGCCCTGACGGCGGTCACAATCACGCCAAAATTCCTCTGACCTCTGCTCCTTGATAAGGCCTTAAAATCCTGAACCGTTACTCCAAATAAATCCCTGGCGATCTTTTCGCCGTCATCTTGAGTCATCCGGGCAAGTTTGAAGCTGAACGTACGGGGCTTTCCTTCCCGCAGTACCGAAATATCCATGGTACTGTCTGCGGTAAATCCAGCCACAACCGAGCGGTAGATATCCTGGGAATCGATCTTTTCCTTGTTGATTTTCTGAATGACATCGCCTCTTTGCAGGCCGGCCTTTTCTGCCGGACTGCCGGCAATGACACGGGTGATGATAACCCCTGAGGGGTGGCCGAGATTAAAGTAACTGGCCAGATCCCTGTTAAGATCCTGAACACGGAGACCGAGCCAAGCTTTTCGTACCTTTCCGTAGGTAATCAAATCTGCGACGATCCTTTTGGCCCGGTCGATGGGAATAGCAAAACCTATCCCCTCGGCTTTCTGGTAAATGGCGGTGTTAATGCCGATCAATTCTCCCCTGATATTCAGCAGCGGCCCCCCGCTGTTTCCGGGATTGATGGAGGCATCTGTCTGGATGAAGCCGTGGTAAGCCAGCTCGTTGTTAACCTTTACCGTGCGGTTGATGGCGCTGACTACCCCGCTGGTCACGGTATGAGACAGGCCGAAAGGATTACCGATGGCCACTACGGTTTCGCCCACCATCAGGTCGTCGGAGTTCCCTACGGTAATGTGGGGAAGATTCCCAGCGGAGTCTATTTTTATTATGGCCAGATCCGATTTGGGATCGGAGCCAACCAGTTTGCCCTCGAACTCACGGTTATCGGACAGGGTGATTTTGATCTTCGATGCCTTTAAAATGACATGCTCATTGGTCAGGACATGTCCTTTGGGATCAATGATGACACCTGATCCCAGACTTTGCTGCTTATAGCTTTTCTGAGGAAAGGTATCGAAAAAATTATCGAAAAAATTATCGAAAAAAGGATTGCCAAAAGGGTTCACCCTCTCCTGCACGATCCTTTCGGTGCTGATGTTAACGACAGCAGGACTTACTTTTTCGACAACCTTTACCACCGGCGTCTTGCGCGAATCGCTGGCAGGAGGGGAATCATCCGCTGCTTCGCCCGCTCTGACGACCGAAGGGGCCGTCATAAGGAGCAGGAAAAGAAAGACCAGGATCGCTCCCAGAAAGTGAAAAAAGCCTTTCTTATGATGCTTCTCATGCTGATCTTCTTCGCCGCTTTCTTTGGCATATTCGCGCAATAACTCTTCCTGCTTCCGGCTCAGTTTCGTGGGTACCTCCACGATGACTTTCACCAGTTGGTCCCCCTTGCCCTTGCCATAGACGTTGGGAAAACCTGCCTTTTTGATGCGCATTACCGTGCCGCTCTGAGTCCCTTTGGGGATATCCATCTTGTGGGGCCCGGAAAGAGTGGGAACCTCGATTTCCGCTCCCAGGGCTGCCTGGGGAAAGGATATGGGCACGGTGCACAGGATATCGTCATCCTGCCGGGAGAAAAACTCATCCTCCTTGACCTGGATGAAGATATAGAGGTCACCCGGCAGGCCTCCCTGTTCGCCGTGAGCTCCCTCTCCCATGAGCCGAAGCTGGGAACCGTTATCAACACCCGCAGGAATCTTGATGTGCAGGGTTCTTTTCTTCACTACCTTACCCTGTCCCCGGCACTCCGGACAGGGAGCCTCGATGATCTGACCGACACCTCTGCACTGCGGACAGGTGGTGGTGATGCTTAAAAAGCCCTGCGTGAGCCGGACCTGCCCCTTTCCCCCGCATGTGCGGCATACCGTTGGTGATGTGCCTGGCTTGGCTCTGCTGCCCTTACAGACGGGACAGGTTTCGTACCGTTCCGCTTCGATATCGGTTTCCACTCCGAAAGCCGCCTCACGGAAGGCAATCGTTACATCATGCCGCAGGTCCGCTCCTCTGATTGGACGAGGCCGGCCACCGGTCCTGCCCCCTCTTAACCCGAAAAGATCTCCAAAAATGTCAGTAAAACTGCTGAACACATCGTTGCCGAATATGTCGTCGAAATTGAAGCCGCTAAAGCCTGAACTTCGAAGCCCTTCCGGCCCATACTGGTCATAGAGGCTTCTTTTTTGCGAGTCGCTCAGGACCTCATACGCCTCGGAGGCCTCCTTAAATTTTTCCTCCGCTTCCGGGTTCCCCGGATTGCGGTCCGGATGGTATTGCAAGGCCTTTTTCCGATATGCTTTTTTTATCTCTTCCGCACTGGCGTCTTGAGCAACTTCCAGGACTTCATAGTAATTCTTCTTGATCATAATCTCAATATCCTTGCCTTGTTAACCTGCTATCAAATCTTCTTATCAAACCTTTTCAAAAATAAAAGATTGACTCTGTCAATCTTTTGATTGATAATTACATTCAATTCGCTCATACCAAGAGCTGACTGATCATTTTACAACCAATAGACTTCCTTGTCAATAAGGGGGGTTAATAAGGTTCGGGAGTTTGAGTCCGGCCTTTGATGTGATTTGCAGGACAGAACAAATAGAAGCACGCCTCCATAGTTCTCTTAACCTTCCGAACCTGGTTTGAAGTTGCCATTATGCAACGAAACCCGGCTTGCTTTTCTTCTTACAGATAATTCAGACAAGGGATTCGTCCAGGTCCTCTTTTGGTACAATTTATGCGTAAAAACAGGTTAGCCTCTTTAACAATATGCAGACTACAACTTTACTATTCGTCATATACACCAAAAATCTTGAACCCAAGAGCCTTGTACGGCCCGCGGAAATTACGCGGCCAGGGAATAAACATGTGCGGTGTATCGCGTCCGAAGACCGCTGCTTTTCGCATCAACTGTGCATCCAATTGGATGCATGACCTATAAATGACCACTTGCTTTAGGCCATGGAGAAAAATTGCTCAAAAAGGGCTGTTTATCTTGCAGCCCAAAAGGAAATTGATGCTTAAAATGAATTGACAATACATTACTCAAAAGTTGGAGAGGTGTTATCATGAAAGAAAAAAGGAGGCGGATGCCCTCTTCCCATCCGTTCAGTATTTGGGCTCTTATTCTTGGTGTCATCCTTTTCATGTGCAATATTTGGGGATGCGGACCGTCTTATGTGTATGACGATGTCGATAACATGCAAGTCATGCGATCGAATTACCAGGGGGAACAACCGGGAACTGAATATATCCTGCAAAGCGGAGACGAACTGGAGATCAAATTTTATTATACGCCGGAGTTCAATACTAAAACCGTTATCCGGCCTGACGGGATTATCTCGCTTCAGCTCATCGGAGATGTCAAGGCAGGGGGAATGACCCCTTCCAAGGTTCAACAGATCATTCGGGATGAATACGCAAAAGTCGTTCGTGAGCCCGCGGTTACGGTAATCGTAACCAATTTTTCTCAGAAGGTTTACGTCGGCGGGGAAGTGGCCAATCCACAGATGGTCAACTTCGAGAGCGGCAAAACAGCACTCCAGGCCATCTTTGCAGCCGGTGGGTTCAAGGAATCGGCAGAAATGCGCAGTGTTCTTATCCTGAGAAAGATCGGACAACCGGACTTTCGGGTAATCAAAGTTGACCTTATGAAATTGTTCCTGAGCAAGAAGCTGGTAAAAAATGACCTCCAGTTGCAGCCAAGTGATGTAGTTTTTGTACCGAAGACTTTGATCAGTAAAGTGGATCAATTTGTTGATCAATATATGAACAAGATCGTTCCGAGCCAGGTTTTCACTGACCTGATTCGAGGAAAGTAACTTTTTGGTTTTTACTGCTTCAGGAGAAAGCTTCAGGTGGACGAATACAGGGTCACAAACAAGTCCTTGCGGGATCTGCTCTATGTTATTTTCAAACATAAGGGCAAAATCGTGCTGGTTTTCCTGACAGTGTTCGCTCTGGCGGTTCTTGTAATCAGCATGCAGAAGCCAGTCTATGTGAGTACGGCCAAGATCCTGGTCAAGGAAGGCAGAGAAAACTCTACTCCTACCACGGCCGTAATGGACGTGCCTGAGCGGATTATGGACACCACCCGCCTGGAAGATATCAATTCGGAGATCGAAATCCTTCGCAGCAGACTGCTGGCCGAGAAAGTGGTAGAGAAACTGGGATACGATTTAACCTCCTCTTCAGCCGACACTGGTCAGGCTCCCGCTCGTTCGGCCATAAGCCAGATTCTGTCCAACAGCATTCAGGCGCTCAAAAACCTGCTCAGCCACCTGTTTCCCTCTCCCCTTCTGACCTCTTCGCCTTTATCACCATTTGAATCCGCGGTGCTTACCATACAAAGGCATCTTGCTGTTCAACTGGTCGAGAATTCCAATGTAATCCAGGTCAGTTTTTCCTCCCCTGATCCCAGGGTGACCGTTGATGTGATTAACACCCTTTTGGATTTCTACCTCGATCATCACCTTTTGGTGCACAAAACGCCCGGAGCCTACCAGTTTTTCTCCGATCAGGCTATCGAATTTCAGCAAAAGCTGGAGGACTCGGAAAAAAGGCTGGAAGAATTCAAAAAGCGGTCTTCCCTGGCTGAATTAGATTTACAAAGAGAGATCCTCCTCAGGCAAAAGGGAGAGTATGAGAGCGGCCTGGAGCAGGTGGAAAGCAGCATTGACGGGACTAAGGAGCAGTTGCAGCAGCAGGAAGATCAGCTTGCGGATCAGGAGCACATAATCT
Organism: bacterium; assembly: GCA_040752695.1. Lineage (GTDB taxonomy): Bacteria > SZUA-182 > SZUA-182 > DTGQ01 > DTGQ01 > DTGQ01. Next base: position 74,384 of record JBFMGO010000007.1, on the reverse strand, counting down.
GGCAATACGAGATTTCAAGAGTAAATCCCCTGAAAGAGCAACTTGACTCGCAGCTCTCCCAACTCAAACTTCAGGAACAAAGATTGATGAACATGTTTGCCGACGCCAATCAGCGCAGAATCCTCGATATCCGCAAAGAGATCGGCGATGTTGAATCACAATTGAAAAAATTGCCCGGTCCTGAGCAATTCGAAGTGCGGGTAGGACTCAATGACCTTTATCTCAGACTGACCGAATCGATCCTGAAAAATCAGGCTGACCTGAGATCCTTTATGGCCAAGAGAGACAATCTCGAAAAAAACCTGCTCATCTGCGAACAAAAGCTGAACGATCTTAATGAAACCGAAGTGGAGCTCAATCAATTGCAGCGCCAGATTAAAATCGAGGAAGAAAATTTCCGGCTCTACAGGAAAAAGGTTGAAGAAAACCGGATTTCCGATGCCATGGATACAGCCCGCTTTGCCAATATCAGTGTTATTGAGCCTGCCTTGACTCCCCTTTTGCCAAAACCATCCATGAAGATGGTTAAGGTTTTTGTAGCCGTCGTATTAGGGCTCGCGGCAGGTCTGGGAACAGCCCTGCTCTTCGAGTTGATGGACCACTCCATCGGAACCGCAGAAGAGCTGGAGGCATCATTGGATTTACCGGTTTTGGGCTCAATCCCGGAGGTCAAAGAGTAACATGGTAAAGGAATAATTATGTACACCGATTTTTACGGGTTTACTAATTTACCCTTTAACAATACACCCGATCCTGATTTCTTCTTTATGAGTACCGGGCATCAGCGTGCACTCCTTTTTCTGTTGTATGCCATCCGGGAAAAAAAGGGGCTTATCACAGTTGCAGGTAAACCGGGTACCGGCAAGACGGCACTTCTGCACGTTATCCAGAGAGAAATCGGCCAGATGGTCAAGATGATCTTTTTTCTCAATACCGGCGCGGAGTTCAATATACTTCTCGGTCATCTCCTGCAAAAGATCGGCGTATGCGGTTCGGATTCGTCCAAAGATAATTTCGAGCTGCTGCGGGAGGGTCTGTTGTACCAGGTTCAGCAGGGAATCTCCGTAGTCCTGGTGGTCGATGAGGCCCAGAGCCTCGATTGGCAGCAATTGGAGCAGATCAGGCTTCTGTTAAACCTGGAGACTTCAGACCAGAAGCTTCTGCAGATCGTTCTGGTCGGGCAGCCGGAACTACAGAGCAAACTGAATCAGCCCACAGTCCAGCAGCTCAAGCAGCGGATAGATTTGAGCTGCCGGATCGATCCTTTAAATGAATTGGAAAGTTTCCAATATGTTGAATATCGGTTGAGAAGAGCGGGCCGGGATCAGCAGGACATCTTCTCCTATGAAGCGGTGCAGGAAGTCCATCGCAGGGCGCAGGGAATCCCCCGACTTATCAACAATCTTTGCGATAAGGCCTTACTGTTGGGATTTACCCGCCAACAACACTTTATCGATTACGATATCATCCGGGAACTTTCCCTGCTCTTCGAAAACCCGCAAGGGAACCCCGCACAAAAAGCCATTGTTCAAAACGATTGGAACCGCCCCCCCACTGCCAGGTTGCACGAAATGCCCGATACCTCCGGCACGTATGGGGATGAAAAAGAGGATCAGCTTAAGATAACGGGCAGGGAATACCAGATAATAAATACCGGCACAAGAATCCACCCTCTGCCGCCTTTAGGGGACGAAGTCTTTAGATTCCTGCACGAAGGGCTGCGCACGGTCCTGGGGCGGAATCAAGTCCAGGGGCATCCACGACGTAAATGGGAACCCGGCGCTAACGTGCAGGAAGAACCATTCAGCACCAGGGGAAGATTGCCCCGCAATCTTCCCGACAGCGAGGAGCAGCCGCAGATTTCCTTCAAGGGCGATGCCCAGGCCGGCGGAATCCCGGGCAGAAAAGAGGAGACGCCAAGGTCGCTCTCTGAGGATACCCCGAAAGTCTCAAAAGGAGCAGCGCCAACAGTAAAAAACCGCAATGCAAATGGGCTCATCAACCGAAAATCCCTCTCACCGGAGTACATCAGGCAGATCGAGTCCTTAAATATCTTCTCTTCGGGTGCAAGAGAAGGGGGCCTGCTGAGAGGGTGCCTGAGCTTTTTCCCCAATCTCATCATACGAAGCGCCCGCCGCCTGATAGGGAAAAAACCACTCTCCTTACCGTCCAAAGTGCTTGAGGAATACCAGAAGATCAAGAACAATCTCTTCCTGGCCAATCCATCGAACAAGATTCAGACCCTCGTGTTCGCCAGTTCGAAACCGGGAGAGGGCACTTCCACGGTAGCCATTAATTTCGCCATTACTTTTGCCCTGACAGAAGAGGTCAAGGTTCTTCTGGTGGATACCAATTTCCGGTCCCCGAAACTGCACCGGTTTTTCGGCCTGTCGAAAGCCGAAGGGATGAGCGAGATAATCCTGGGGAAAATTGGCTGGAAGGATTGCCTGCGATCCTGCAAAGTCCCCAACCTTTCCATCATAACCGCCGGGGAGATTGTGGGAAACCCCGCGCACTTGCTCAAATGCGCAGTTCTGGAAAGGACGGTTCAAGAGTTTCAGGAGCACTTCGATCATATTTTATTCGATACCAGTGCTGTCAGCGCCAATTCCGATGCACTCCTTCTGGGATCACAAATGGACGGCCTCGTCCTGGTCGTTCAGGCAGGTAAAACCCGGATGGAAATCGTCCGCAAGACAAAGAACGCCCTCAATGGCGCAGTGCCCATCCTGGGCGTAGTGCTGAACCGGAGAAACTACTACATACCGGATGCTATCTACCGCAGACTGTAGAGACTAAGAGGCTATCCCCAAACCCCATTTTAGATGAATGATTACACCTGTTGCCGGAGGTTTTGGGATAGGCACTAAATACTTCAGGTCGCGGGAATTACGCGGCCGGTTTATCCTGTCTTTTCATGGCGTGCCATGAAAGAGCTGGAGCCAGCCCGAAAATTTTATTTGTTGCCCATCAGGTCAAATTATAGTATATTAAAGTTAATGTTGCAGATTACGTTTCACTTGTGAGGGGTGCCCGATCGACTCCGCAATGGAGGCTTCCAACCACCACCTGACAAGGGGGTACTCCTTTCGCCCCCTCGTGTAATGTTGCTCTGCCCCAGGACGGAAAACTACTATTACCGACATATACCGGCCTAAGGTATAGAATGATAAATCTAGTACGTCCCTTTCATCTTATCACCATCCATCACCATCAATACTATCATCAATATCAATTCTATCCTAAGCCCGCATTGAACAGATATAGCCATAACTCTTTGTATCTATTATAAATAATAATGTAAATGTTCGTTATGTTATTAATACATAATAGCCGAAAGAGACTAACCGTAAGTCTAAGGGGGGATATTCATGTCGAAGGCTTTATCTATCCCTGATCAGGGGAGATTCGTTGGACGTGAAGATGCACTGAGGCAATTACAAGAGGCCGCCGAAAAATTCCTGAATGGCAAGGGCTCACTCATTCTTATCGAGGGAGAGGCCGGTATCGGGAAAACCGCTTTAATAAATCATTCATACAACCTTTTGATCGGACCATTATGCCGAAAGGCAAAAAGAGAAAAGAACCTAACAATTAAGTTCATTGAGGCCAAGTGTACCGATTTGGCCTCAGTGGGAGAACCATTTGTTCCTTTCGATAAAATTATTACCGAACTTGTTCATCGAAATCCGAATTTCTACAAAGAAGCACTGAACCAGTTAGGACGCAGCATGAGCAAGATATCGCCCAGGTTTGGATTCTTCTATGATTTTGTAGACCTGATTCATGAATGGAAAAAAGGTAAATTAACGGGAGAAAATGCCGTAGATATTATCAATAGAGTTAATTCGAGATATATCGAGTTCTTCAGTTCCATAGCTGGCAAGACCCCATTAATAATCTTTATAGATGACTTACATTGGGCTGATGGGCCTTCGATTAATCTATTATTTACCCTGTCGCATTATCTGGAATCTCTTCCCATCCTGATGATCGGAACATATCGCCCCGTTGAAATAGAATCCCCGTCTAATCCGTTAAAACCTTTGAAAAAAGTGATTTCTGAACTGCGCCGTCACAATTCAGCCAAATTTATTACCCTGAAAAATCTTTATAAGCAGGAGATTAGTGAATATATAAAGAGAGAATATCCCGGATTGGAAGACAATAAGTCATTCACTGATTGGCTTTGCAAGCATACCGAGGGATGGCCTTTGTTCATGTCTCTCATATTTCAATTCTTAGAAGAGAAAAGCCATATTCAACTGGATCAAGGCCGCTGGCAGGTGAGTTCAGCGTTTAATCCGAAAAAAGTTCCCCTTGAGGTTCAAGACATCATCCTTGAAAGATTGGGACTCCTCGATAATAATTTAGTGACGGTAATAAATTATGCAAGTGTCGAGGGGGAGGAATTTCACTCGACAGTTCTGGCAAAACTCCTCGGCGTAGATCACCTGGAGGTACTTAAACATTTAACCAAAATCCGACAAAAGTGCAGGTTAATAGAGGAATCCGTAACTTATGAGCCGAATAATTTTGATAAAAATTTTAAATTCTCGCATACCGTATATCATCAGGTAATATACGATAGTTTAGGTGAAGCTGAAAAAGGCGAACTCCACAAAAAGATTGCCGAAATTTACGAGCATTCATTTATCGATCAGATCGACATTCCTTTTGGTGAGATAGCTGTTCACTATGAATCAGCGCATACCTATCATAAAGCAGCGAAATTCAGATTAAGAGCGGGGCAGAAGGCATGGCGTATATGTGCCCTGAACGAAGCGGCTTATCATACAAACTGCGGATTAAGTAATTTCGGGAAAATACCGGAAAGGGAAAAGGATATTACCGTCGAGATTTCCCTCCTGGATCTCGATTCCAACATTCGTATCCATACCATGGAAAATTTGGAACTTGCCAAATCACAGATGGAAAAGGCAATAAGATTAGCAAGCGAGTCAAACAACCTGCATGAATTGCTTCACATGCTCCTGACATTGGAGGCAGTATATCAATGCAATGGACAAAATGCACCTCCCGATGTGCTGGACGAATATAATCAGGCATGGGAAATGGCAAAAAAGACGGGCCTGGCACTGCATATGGCCAGATGTGCCGGGATATTTCTAAAACTCCGGGTAGAGCAGGATTCGCGTTCGGTAATCAAAAACATATCGGAAGCCTTAAAAGCGGCGGAAGATCAGGCAGACTCCGAAGGGCAGGTATTAGCTTATTTTAACCTTGCCCAGGCTTATAAAATAATAGGAAAAGAGGAAACGTCCATCCATTATTACGAGCAGACCCTGAACCTGATAGAGCAAGGTAAAAATCCTCAGTGGCTTAAAAAAACTACCTGCCTTGAAGATCTGGCGTATTTCTCTGAGAAGAAAGGCGAATGGAAAAAAGCGATAGATTATTGCCAGCAAGTCGTTGATCTTGCGAGAGAGAAAGAATACAGATTTATGGAGGCAGGATTACTGAACAAAATTTCGTGGCTCCATTTCAGAGCCGGGAATAAACCCGAGGCGAATGGGATATTCCAGGATGCGGTGGATATTGCCCGCAATGCTCATTCTCCACATTTACTCGCTGAAATATTGGCCAATGGAATAGAGTATGCCATACGGGGACGCGAGGTAGAGAAAGCGGAAAAGCTATTGAACGAATTTATCTCAACTACCCAAAATACCGATATATCCTGGATGAAACAGAAGATTTTCCGCTCAAAGGGATTACTCTATCAGTTGAAAGGTGATCTCGGGAAAGTGGAAAAATGGCTGCAAATGGCTATGGATGAGGCTCAAAAACAAGGGGATGAATGGGCAGTCCATCGCTATGCCCTGGACCTGGCCATAGCAGAATATCAATTGGGAGATATGGATAAGGCGCAGAGCCGCGCCTTGAAGGTTTTGGAATTATACCAGCAAAGAAATACCGTTACCCTGGCGGAGGCCAATTTACTTTTAGCCCGTCTTAAAGCGGGAAAGGGCGAGGATGAAGATAGTCAGCATTATAAGCAGGCTGCTCAAATGGTCCTGGAAGAGCTGAATATGAAAAACCGGCTGTCGGAATTAGACGACTGGGTCGGAGGTGTGGATCGTAAAAACGGTATGGATGCCTGAAGTTCCATCGTATTCGTACATATTTGTATTTCAATCAGCAAAATAGCCATAACAGACTGTAATATAAAATTAATGGCTGATCGGCAAGTGCAGGGGAAAATGGACTTTTGTGGAGAACCAAATCTGGGATAAGAATTATACTTTCAAGGGAGAATAAATACCTTATGTCCGTACTGCCAAAACGCTATTTTATATCACCGCATCCGGATGATATAGCTTTTTCCTGTTTTTCAAGCCTTGTAACCCCTCCTTTAAAACTGGCTGATGCAACTATTATAACGATTTTTTCGCGCAGTAAATTCACCTTTAACTTTGAATGGCAAAAATATGGTATAGAGGGAATCTCGTCAATACGGGCGGAAGAGGAAGAATTGTTCTGTAAACAAACAGGTTGCAGATTAGAAAGGCTCAACTTCGATGATTCCAGCATTCGCTATAGTATTGCAGGGGAGGAGTATCGCCGCAGCGTGAATGATGCAGAGGAGCTCACTCTCCTCAATGCAGTTGCGGAAAGGCTGTCGGTTTTTTTTCGGCGAGAGGCAAAAAATGTAGCTATTAATGCAGCTATTTATGTACCCCTGGGAGTAATATCGGGGCATATTGATCATCTCATAGCCCTCTATGCGACCATAAAGGCGGCAAAAGAGGCAGAAATAGATCCCGGTCAACTGTTGTACTATGAAGAGTTACCCTATGCTGAGGAGAAATCCGAGGGGGAGATTGAGGAATTAGCGATGGGACTGTCCTCTCATCTGCAATCTTCAATGGGATTATCCTCCTACCATTTGCAGCCTTTGTTGGTAGACCTTGAGGGATTTTGGAAAAGAAAGAGAGATGGATTATCGTGTTACAAGTCTCAGATGGAGGGGACTTCAACCATAAAAAAGATTGAGCATCACGCAATGAGAGTGGGAAATGGCCGGAGAGCCGAGCGCATCTGGATTGCCTCACCGAACGAAAGCCGAAAAAAAAGAACGCTTGCCTGGGTTACCTGGGAAGCATCGCGACAGATGGGTGGAGTCGGGATGGTGTTATCTAATCTTGTAGACGATGAAAAATACAGGGACACGGTTACGCGGACACTCCTTATCGGCCCGCTGTTCCCGCCTATAACGTCCAAGGAATATGATCCCTTCGAGACTGTCGAGGATGTGCTGGAAAGACTGGATGCGGAAATCCTGTATCGAACCAACAGTACCCTTAACAGTACTGTGGCATCTTACATAACTGATACGTTCCGACAGATAGAACGCTGCCACGGCGTGGAGATCGTTTATATGCGAGACCGCAAGTCTTCCGAATACGATGGACACGTTTTAGAGCGCCTGCTCTTTAACCTCACTGCATGCGTAACGCCTCGCAATGTGTATTCACCATCACTTAAATTATTTTTAGACCGGCTGAAACATGAATTGGATCTGGACTTAAGTTATGGAAATATTCGCCAATATCCCCCCTTATTTGAAATTCTGGCTGCCGTATCCAATTCTCTTGGGGTAAACCTGGTAAATAATGCTGTTCTTAACAAGTGGTGGACTTCCGCTATCGAAAATAACGAGGGCATCTACCGTCACATCGACAATGACTATGTTTACGGCCTTTTATTGGCTGAACCGGCAGTTGAAGCTGTACAGGCATTACTGAGCAGTAAAGAGGTTTGTGTAATCACCGTTCAGGATTACTTCTCGCTCCCTACAGGATACGCCGCTCTTTTGCATCGAAGGAGAAATCTAACCGGCAGCTATAAGCGTGATACGGATAGTAATAAGAAGGGGAGAAGACTGGGAAATTACAAACCTTTTCGGCTACGCACCCTGTATTATGCCGGAGAAATAAAGACGATACGCAATTTAGTCGAAGGAATAACAGCATCAGGGGCTGCATTCACTACGGATGCGAAAGAATACGTATTGGGAGGTGGATTATCGTCAGATGTCAAGGTTCGCAATCTTATAGAATTTTCGATTCCTTTAAAGGGTGCGGAATCCTTTTCAAAAGATGAGGAATCCCCAAGAAAAACTATCCACGATTTTAATCAACTTCAGCACATATCCATGCATTCGGACTTGCGTCTTATTCAACAGGCATGGAAATTAGATCGAATTATGACCGTAAGCGACTATGTTTTTGATGAATTACTTTTTCTTGACGGTAATTTCAGAAGGAAAGGAGACACCCCCGTATTCTACCATGGGAACAGGCAGATAAATTGCTCGGTGGAAATGAAAAGGCGCTGCCGTGCCAATCTCTTGACTTATGCAGCTCAGAAATGGGGATTTCCAAAAATCAATACATCAGATCCCGACCGGTGTTTCGTGATAACACGCATTGCTCGACCGATGATGTGCAAGGCGATACACCGGGACATATTACTATTAAAATCGCTCCAGAAGATTTTAGCCGATAATAGGCAGCAAGCCTTGTTGCTGATAGTCACATCATGGAGTGGTGATGATCCGATAATTTCCAAAATCAAGGATAATATTGAAAAATACGAATTCGACAAAGCTGACGGCAGCGTATTTGTACGGATCGTGAACGCTCCGCGCTGGCCTGAGCAAACCGAGAAAGTTGAAGGTAAATATCTGCCGGCTCCATCCTTCACAAGAGATGATCTGCATCGGGCAACGGATGCCGCTCTCGGCCTCAGTGCATACGAGTCATTTGGGCTGTCTGCCCTGGAGCCGTTAAGCTGTGGAGCGATTTGCGTTTTGTCAAAATCTGCGGGATCCATGGGCATGCTCGATTGGCTGCGGGCAACCGAGATTGACAAGCTTAACACAAGAGAAAGAGAAAAAGCCCTCCTGGCACTTGATAAAAATATTTTAAGAGCCGATTTTTTAGATCCATTGCGTAAGAAGATAGAGGGAAAGCTTTCACGTGAGAATATTACCAAAAAAGATCACATCTTTTCTGACCGGCTATTTTCTGTAGTATCCACTACGACTCGTGATGAGATCGATACCTATGAAGAGCAAACCAGCGAAAAACTTGCTGAACAGCTTTACTCGTTACTCCCTCAGAATGATAATGATCGCCGACTTCTCATAGATAGAGGCGCAGCACTTTCAAAAGCCATGTCATGGGAAAGGGTTATTAAGGCGCAGTTTTTATCAGTTCTTGAGGAGCTTATGGCTATACCGGTCTGGGCTTCCCGTCCGTCATTTCCAGGCAGGCTCCAAGGCCCTGCATGAGGCTGACATAGGTGGGAAAGGTCACGTTCACCGCCTCGGCGGTCGTAATCGAGGTGTGGCCCGAAGCCGCCATCGCGGCCAGGGAGAGAGCCATAACCACGCGATGATCGTGGTGCCCCTCCACGGTTGAACCATGCAGGCTGCTCTTTTCGATAATCAGCCCGTCGGGGGTTTCCTTTATTTTTGCCCCCATCCGGCCAAGCTCTTGCGCCATAACCTGGATGCGGTCTGTCTCCTTGATTCTGGCATGGGCCACATTGCCGATAACGGTAACCCCTTCGGCCATGCAGGCTGTCGCGGCTATGGCTGGCAGGGCATCGGGGGTATTGTTCAGATCGAGCTCTGTGCCGTGCAGGCCCTGGCCGCAAACCCTGATCCCCTGGTCAGTGACCTCGATTCCTGCTCCCATCTTCTGAAGATGTTCCAGCACCTGCCGGTCAGCCTGGGAGTCCTGGATATCGAGCCCCTTGATCAGGCAGTCCGAGCCCTCAATCATGGCAGCGGCACATAAAGGGAAAGTGGCCGATGACCAGTCAGCCGGAATTTCCCGGACAAAGGGCTGGTAGCTTTGCCCGCCCGGAATCCGAAAGCACTCATACCCTTTTTGCTCCACCTGAATGCCCAGGGACTTCAGCCAGTCGAGGGTCATCTGGATGTAGGGCACCTCACACACGTTGCGAACCCTGATTGTTGTGGTCTGGCCAGGGTGGATGAGCGGGCAGGTGATCAAAAGGCTTGAGACGTACTGTGAGCTGCGGCAGTCAACCTCGGCTTCGCCTCCTCTTAAAGGGCCTTTGATCCGAAGCGGGGGGCATCCGTTTTTCCCGATCGATTGCGCCTCGGCTCCCAGTTGCAAAAGGGCATCCAAAAGGGGCTGCACCGGCCGCCGGCGAATGGAGGCGTCCCCATCGATGATGATCTCGAAGTCCCCCAATGCAGCTACTGAGGCGAACAGATTGGTGGATGTGCCGCTGTTAAGCATGTCGATCGGACCCCCCGGAAGCTTTTGGGGATGGCTGCCGAATCCTTCGATGATCCACTCTCCGGGATGGGAAGTATCGATCCTGGCCCCGAAACTTTGGGCTGCATTGAAGGCGGCCAGGGTATCGGCCGAATCCAGCGGATTTTTCAGACGCGATGTGCCATTGGCTAAAGAGGCCATGACCACACCCCGGATAGTGTGGGATTTCGAGCCGGGAATGGATATATCCCCGGCCAAACGGGCTGTCTTGTGCGCTATCAGGTTCATACGATGGTTCCTGGTTTTTGGCTCATGGTTTCTCGATGCTGGCTGGATGCTGGATCATGGATGCTGGATGCTAGCTCATGGTTCCCGGCTCATGGTTTCTGGATGCTGGTTTCTGGATGCCGGCTCATGAATGTTGGTTTTTGGATGCTGGTTCATTGACTCTTTGAGCTTACTCAAGAGCAGCCTTCATAACCTCTCTTGGTGCCTCGATGCCGGTCCACAGTTTAAATTGAGCTGCTGCCTGGTTCAGAAACATATCCACACCAGAGACGGTGATGCAGCCTCGTGCCATGGCTTCTTTGAGCAGGCGTGTCTTTGCAGGATGGTAGACCGTATCGAATACGACCAGACCGGGCTTTAGGACTGATTCGGGAACCGGCATCTCCTCGGTCTTTGGTGCCATACCGACCGATGTGCCATTAATGAGAATATCAGCCTCGATGTTCTGAATTCCTGCAAGATCGCCGCATTGGCAAAACAGCTCTCTGGCCAGGCTTTGGGCCCGGTTGAAGGTACGGTTCAAGATGGTAAGCCTGCCTCCCCGGTCTACAATCCCATAGGCGATGGCCCTGGCCACACCACCTGCTCCAAGGAGAACCACTTTCTTGTCAGCGATGGGGGTAACCGCCTCGATGGCCTGAATAGCCCCCGTAACATCAGTATTATAGCCAATCAGAGTGCCCTTTTTTTTCACTACGGTGTTGATGGCCCCAATCCTGCGGGCCATGGGATCGACCTGGGGCAGATAATCCATAATTTTCTGCTTATGGGGCATGGTGACGCTGAGGCCGCAGATGTAGCCTTTGAAGCCCTGCATAAAGGAAGCAACATCCTCCACTAGAAAATTGGCATACAGGCTGTCCAGTTGCTGGCTCCGGAAGGCATTGTTATGGATATGAATTCCCTTGCTCTGGCTGACCGGATTACCCACCAGGCCGTAGAGCCGAAAATCGGTATCTTTCAGGTCGCTGAGCCGGTAGACATCCCGCAAAAGCTGTGCTTCGACCTGCCCTGGCGCGGATTCCTTCCCCTGCTGCAAGGAGCCGAAGGTTAAATACGCTCCCAAGAGCGGAGCCAGTATCCGGCTGATTTCTCCGCAGGGCCCCATGCACAGGGCGATAATCTCCTGATCATCTTCCTGTGCCCTGAAGATCAGGTCAAAGACCTTCAGGTTATCGTTGATCGAATTGGCATGGGTGACGATCTTGATGATATCGGCACCCGCCGATTTCATCGAAGTGTATAATTCATCAAGATTCCCCGGAGTCTCCAGAAAATTGTGCCAGGAGGAGATAATACGGGTTTTGCCTCCCCTGCACAGTTCCTTGAAGTGCCGCAAGACGTTCGGCCCGCAGCTCCATTCCAAATCGATATGCTCTGCCCCCAGGCGGACCGCCTCCTCCAGGAGTTGAAGCCGCTCTGTTTCAGTGCCAGGGAATTTTCCTCCCTCATCGGTTTTCCTGTTGGTGATGATGACCGGTTTTTTTCTGGCACCAAGAAGTTCCCCCAGGTCAGGATCCGCCAGGTAATCAATCCGCAATTCTAAAATATCGGCTACTTCTTCCGCCTGCTGAATCTCCCGCAGGGCCGCTCCTGTAGCTATAGCAGTAATGGGTATACAGATCATGCTCTAACTCCTGATAAAGTATTCTTGGAAAGGAAAAAAGCATAACATAAAAGAAGGTGAAAATCTATCTTAAAAATCACAGTTACCTTTGTTTTCGGCTGTTCAATGCGCAAGGTACGGGTTGTAAATGAGGGGCGGGTGCAGTTTCCTGGTTATTGCCGTAAAAACGGCTGCCTCAAAGTAATGGCTGATGCAGTTTGCTGTCTGCTGCAATTTCCGGCTGTTGCAGTTTCCTGACTGTTGCAGATTGCCGGCAGGAGAGGTACAATAGGTACCCATGAAGATCCTCCTTGTTCAGCCGCCTGTCCGAGATTTTTATCATACCGGTCACAGGATGTACCCGCTGGGGCTTTTGTATCTGGCAGCATCCCTGAAGAGGGCAGGCTTTGCCTGCCAGGTTCTGGACGCCTTCGGGCCGGAGCAAAAAACGGTGCTGCCGATTCCGCCGGCAATGAATTACCTGAGAGAATATTACCCGGACGAAGATAAAAGTCCTTTCCGGCTCTTTGGCCGCTTTCACCATTTCGGCCTCAGCGATGAAAAGATCCGCGAAAAGCTCCGTGATGCTGACCTTGTGGGAATCAGCTCACTGTTTACGCCCTATGAGGAAGAAGCCCTTGGGGTTGCCCGGATAGCCAAGGGGATGGGGAAACTCACCGTCCTTGGGGGAAATCACGCTACAGTCGCAGCCTTGCACCTGATGGAGGATCCCGCTTTAGACTATGTCATCTGCGGTGAGGGAGAAACCAGGCTCGTAGCTCTGGCTGAAGCCATCTGCGGCCGGAGAGCGATTGAATCCATCGACGGGCTGGCTTTGCGGAGACATGGGCTCATCAGGCTCTCCCCTCCCAAAGGGCTGTTACCTGCTCTGGACGACCTGCCCGTCCCTGACCGCTCACTTTTGGACCCTGACCGATACCGCTTTCAGGGCAGCCGATACACCATGATGCTCTCTAGCCGGGGCTGCCCCTTCCAGTGCAGGTTCTGCGCAGGACATGCGGTTATGGGCAACAGCGTGCGCCATCGCTCCATCGAAAGCATTCTGGCCGAGATGCGGCTGTGCTACGACCAGTATCAGATCAGGATTTTCGACTTCGAAGATGAGCACTTTACCTGGCAAAAAGAGCGAACCTTGCGGCTGCTTGACGCCATCGAGTCGGAATTCGGCCAGGATGAAACCTTTCGCCTGCTCTTCGAAAACGGCCTTTTCCCCCACTGCCTTGACCGCGAAATTCTGGACAGGCTTAACAGGCTCGGCTGCCGCCATCTGAACCTCCCTCTGGTCACATCCTCAAAAAGAATCCTGAAAAAGTTGAACCGGCCAGGATCACCTGCCTCCTTCAGCCGCACGGTCAGTGAGGCCGGCATGGATGAGGCGGCAGCCAGCGAAGAGGCGGCCAATGAAGCGGCGGATGCCGATGCGGCAGGGATACGTGATGCCGGGATTCATGAAGCAGGGTGTAAGAGAGGAGAGGGGAAGAGAGGAGAGAGCGGCTTTTTCATCACCGGCTACCTGATCCTGGGCCTGCCAGGCTCCGATCTTGAGGAAATGGTTGAATCCATCCGCTTTTTGGCAGGACAAAGAGTGCTGATCGCACCCAGTATTTTCTACGCCACCCCCGGCATGGACATGTACTGCGAATGCCGGGAAAACGGCTGGCTGCCGGCTGATGGCGGCTTCAGTATCTTACGCTCTTCGGCCTTTCCCATCGAAACGGACTGCTTCAGCCGCCTGGACCTTGTCACCCTCTTTCGCCTGATCAGGGTCTTGAATTTTATCAAATCACTCATTGATGAGGAAGGAGGAAAGAAAGAGAAGGAGAAAGGGAGGGAAGTGGGAAAACCAGGAGTGATGGAGAGAACAAAAGGGGAGATGAAGCTCTCAGAGTTTCTGCAAGCCCTGATTGCACAGATTCCTCCTCCGGCGGCAGTTTCAGGTATGCCTGGGGTGGATTTCCCCCTGCTGCCGGGTGAGTCCATTATCGCTTCCTCACGCCCGCTTTCTCCGCGGGAGCTTGGGCTTTGCCTTTTGTCCGGATGGTCCGCGTCTGACACTCCGCCAGCCTTTTACCGGATACAGAGGGTAAAGCAAAGACAAAAGCGGCCAGAAGACCTGGGCCAAAGGCAAGGGCCGCCAGAACAAGGCGGACCAGAACAAGGTGGATGGATTTACCGGATGCTCCGGCAGAGGGATTCCGAAAGGGTCTGGGAGCTCTTCCTCGACCGGATGAATTATTCACCCATACGGGGAATCAGACACGCTTCTCCTTCCTTAGTCTGGGACATCACCAGGGCGGGGGAGACAGCTCGGTGAAGCCATGCCGATAAGGGTAGATTCTTCCCCTTCAAATTGCTTTAGTCGATAGCTGAACAGTGTTTGTTTATCGGTCACATCTTTATTCCCTCCAATAAAAAACGTTCTTGATATTCCATAAAGCAATCCCCCCTTTACTCGAAAGATACGCAGGCGGCCCTCCAGCAGATCAATCCAATATTCAATAAATTACTAATTATTACTTATTTACGCATATGAATTAACATAACGGTAGTACCTAAAGCAGGGCTATTCCGATATACCATTACAAAAAATATATGCAACTTAACTTAGGCATGCGGTTAAAATTCATTAATAAAGATAATTATTGTAGTAATTTTATTCTGATTGATCGATATAGGATAGTAAATAAGAATCTCAGCAAACAGTAAAAAAGGTGCAAAATGAGTCAATATTTATCCAATTATTACTCGCATGAATCTCCGTTTCTTTATCCAGCAGTGCACAGGTGTAGCTGTTCAGACGGAAAATTGTTCGCTCCCTGCGCAAGCGACTCTAAATTGGAATCATTTGCATCATCGAAACTCGATCAGGACCAGGATCGAGCCCGATCAGCCACAGATGTACATCTCTTGCGTCTCCATCTCCTGACGTAGTTTTAACTGATGGAGAAATGGAAGTTTTGCCTGGCATGGCAGTGTAGTTTTGCCTGGTGTAGAAGAAGGCCATTAATCCGAAAGGCAGATCACCAAAAACTGCTTAAAAAAAGGGAGAAATCTGCCGGTGCAGTCAATTAATCATAATAAGATCCCCCTGCTAAACAGGCGGGAAAAAGGAGGTGAGTGGATGGATTTGTTTTGAGTAAAGGATAATGGGAGTGAGAGAAAAGCAGGTGAAGGAGGGAAAGATAGGAAAAGCAGGCAGGCAGGTTCGTAGATGAGCAGGAAGTAGAGCAGTATTCTCGTGAGAAATGAAGGTAAAACGATAACCGGTAAATGTGAGGAAAGAAGGAGGCTTTCAAAAATGGAAAGGTATTTGAAAAAACTTTCTCTGGTTGTATGCATAGCAGTAGCTTTAACAGCAATGTTGGGGCTTCAGGCGAAGATGGCATGGTCGGCGCCCAATTCCACCATCCCGATACCACCGGCTTGTACTACTAATCCTGTGCAGGAGATAACCAGCGTAGGACCGGAAGTGCTTTTAGTCGAAGATGTCCTTCCCTGGCAATATTCTCCGAATTGTGCCGCCATTCCGGTCCTTGGCGCTGTTGAACAGGCATTAAACGGGCTTGCCAAAATATACGATCGGGTAAATTCCATAACATTTAGAACCATGACGAAAGCTCAATTGCAGGCATATAAAATTATCATTATCCCGGGGGACCAGGATAATACCTTTTATGCAAATGTTACCGCCAATATTACCAACCTGCAGTTAGCTGTTCAGGGAGGCGTATTCGCCATCGTCCATTTAGTCGAAGGACCCAACAATGGTGTAATAGATGGCAGACAGATTCTGCCTTATACCTCAGGAGGGTTTAATGCTGGTTATACTCCTTACGGAGTGCTGCAAGGTGGAACAAACAGCATCCTCATAAGCGCTCCCAATAACTGTATAATAGCGACATCGCCGGCACAGCCCGCTTCCGCCTTCCAGAATTGGCAATACTCCGCTCATGGATATTTCGATGCAGCACAGTTGCCCACCGGCACTACAACCATATTGACCGATGGAATGAGCGGTGATCCCACGATGATCCTTTATCCCCTCGGCTCCGGAAAAGTTCTGGCCTCTACCATGACCGCAGAATATGCATACGGCACCGCCATCTACCCAACATTGTTAACCAGAGAGATCTACTGCACCCAGCAAGCTGTTCCTCCGCCAGTTACCCTTGAAGCGCTCGAAGCCAAGCTGGACCTCCTGACAACGTCGATAAACAACATCAGTGCTGCACTGACTACGTTACAAAACACCGTCAATTCAATCAGTGCCCAGACTACCGATATGCAGCCCAGGGTAACTGATACCCAGACTACCGTGAATGAAATTGACAATGAAGTCGAGGCGATCGAGACCAAGATGGATGAAAAACCCTTCGATCCGATTCGTCCTCCGTGGTGGAGAACACAG
This sequence comes from bacterium, assembly GCA_040752695.1. GTDB lineage: Bacteria > SZUA-182 > SZUA-182 > DTGQ01 > DTGQ01 > DTGQ01. Next base: position 57,781 of record JBFMGO010000007.1, on the reverse strand, counting down.
AATCAGACTCGGCTTCCTTTCCGTCAGTAAGAAAGGGAAGATCAGATAATGTAAAGATAGATGAGGTGAATTAAAAACCCCCGCGAGGGTTAATCAAATGACCGGGAGGAATCCCGTACTGATTAACCCTCGCTTCATTTTTCAAGGTATACAACAACGGAGCAAACGCCGAGGGTGTTTTGTTCATTCCTGACCTTGCAGAAATGAGAGGAAAAAGCCATGACTAAGGGAAAAATCATATTACTTTTAAATAGTGGCATTATTTCATTTCTTATTCTGATGAATGGTTGTGCCCACGTGAGCAGCCAAAGCAGTCGTCCAGACACATCCAAAATCCCGGAGGCCGTCACCCGGATAAAAGCTCTCGATGCCAACCAGGGAGAGGTCCCACAGATCAATCAGGAAGAAATTTCAGAGATTAACCAAAAGGCATCAGACGAAATCCAATCCTGGGTCCAACTCCTCAGAAATGAAAATAAGGCTGTCAGGGACCAGGCCAGGGAGTCTCTGATTAAAGCAGGGAGTGCGGCTATTCCGGCCCTGGCCGATCTTCTGAAAAGCACCAGTGACTTCATCCCCTGCTGGGAAGCGGTAAACATAATGGGTTGTATCGCGGATGCCAAGGCATCTCCTTATCTTGTGGAGCAATCCCTGCGATCAACCGATCATCATGTTCGTTGGCGATCCATTTGGGCTCTTGGCACCATGCCGCAGGAAATGATCCTTCCGCCCCTGATCGATGCCCTGAAAGGCCAGGATGAAAGAATCAGATGGAATGCAGCGGTGGCGCTGAGCTCTTTCTATCGCCCGGAGGCCATCCCCGTTCTCAAACATGGCCTGACGAATCATTCATCGTGGATACAATGGGAGGCAATCAATGCCCTGGGCCGCGTTTATGATCAGGAAACCGTGCCAGCCCTCGTGAGCCTGTTAGGCTGTTCCATTTGCACGAATAAGAATAACCAGCAGGAGGCCATTCTATCACTGGCCAAAATCGGTGACAGCAGGGCAACTCCTGCCCTGATCAATGCATTGACCGATGGCATTCCCGGCATTCGATGGAGGGCTGCCATGGCTTTGGGGAATATCAAAGATGCCTCGGCTCTTCCGGCCCTGAAAAAGTGCCTGGAGACAGAGCATGACGAATTGGTCATAAATTCGGTGAAAAAGGCGATTGAGAAAATCAACGACCATCAAGCTCATCAGTCCACCGGTCAGGAAGAAGTCTTTTCACAAGAAACTGAAAGAGCCAGTGTAAACATCCCTTAGGGAACCTGTTCTCCCATCATGGAGGGTACCCCTTTACCTTGTTGAGCGGGCGCCCTCTTTTTTACAGAACAATTGAGATCCTGCAAGTCTGTCACATCTTGAATTTTCCCTCCCCTTACAAAAAATCCGTCGTTACGTGCCATACCTGTCATGAGCGGTGAAGCCAGCATCCCGATACTTTAGGATCATTTCACCGATAAAAAAAACAAAAGACAAGCAGAATGCTCATGCGTCTCAAAGGATTATTATTTCAACAAGATATAACTTGCACAGAGCGAGTAGAGAGCTTACCGGCAAGCTTACACAGGAGAGAGCGTACAACTGAAAGTACGCACAGCTTACACAGAGAGAATGGTGATATTCGACAATCATGGCCGTAATGAAAAGACAGAAAAAGTGTGAACTTTCTGTTGAATCTCAGGATTCTGCCGACTCTCGGAAAGCGGCAGATGAATGCCAGCTTAACTCCAGAAGTATCAATCAGTTTGGTCTGCTGACCATCACCGTTGCTGCCATAGCTATCTGTTTGATACTTTTTTTACTCTATCACTATGAAAAGAAGATAGGAGAAAAGCAGTTAATACGGGACGGTTTTACTCTTTGCAGTCTTATCGCTGATCTGGTCCGAACCCCTCGCATGGTTGAGGAAAACTTTCGAAATCTCAACGTGCTGGACTATGTAGTCAGAGAAAAAGAATTGCTCTATTGCCTGGTTATAGATAATAAAGGGATTCCTCTGATCCAGTTGGGAAGGCAGATTCCCGAAGAAGGAGTCCATAACCCCGGTGAAAATGCCGAGGAGCCCGATCCGATAAAATCTCCGGAATACCTTTTGACGCAAAGACGGATAGAAAATCAAAACGGAGAGGTCATTTATGAGTTCTCGAAACCGATTTACGTTGATGGAGGCAGGGCTGGCCTGGTCAAAATCGGTCTGGCGTTGTCCAATTACCTTCACTTCGATAAAGAGGTCAGCTACCTGACGGGAGGTATTGCTCTTTCGATTTTTGGCCTGGTCTTTCTCTTCTATTATTTATTAAAGAGGTTTTTTTCTCCTTTATCCCGGATCAATTATCACTTGAGGCAGATGGTCAGGGAGGATCTTGTTGCCGCTAGGTCGGATAACGGAAATCATCGAAGAGAATTCCCCAGAATAGAAGTCTCTTATAACGGAGAGATCGGGCAGCTTGTCGAAGGGGTGAATAAGCTCCTGTTTATGCAGCAGGACAAGAACCTGAAGCTGGAAGAGTCCAATGCCGAGCTGGAAATATCGAATAAAATTCTGCTGTATGAGAAGAGCCGGCTGAGGGCTATTCTCGATAACCTTAAGGCAGGTCTTATCGTGATCGATTCTACGGGGAAAGCTATTTTGGCCAACAAATTTGCCAGTCATTTCCTGATACCTGACAACGCAAAAGAAGAGAAACAGAATTTTCTGGGAAAACCCTGGAAAGAATTTCTCCGTAAAGCGAATCCGGACCTGGGGCAGATGTTCAGTATGTTTTGCGGGAAAGAGAATATCTATGCTCATGATTTTTTGGAGGTACATGATTCTGAGAGGGAAACTCCGCTGATACTCTGCCATGGGTGCTCCTATCTTCTGAATGAAGAGGATAAGCCCCTGGGTTTTCTCTGGACCATTACCGATATCACTGCGCAAAAGCAATCGGAATCGGCAAGACACGAGTTTGTGAACCATGTGGCCCATGAGTTAAAGACCCCCTTAAATACCCTTCTTTCTTACAGTGAAATGCTCCTCGACGGCGAAGTTGACGATGAACAGACTAAGAGAGAATTCTTTAACAGCATTAACGAAGAAGCCAGCAGGTTATCACGATTGATCAACAACTTACTCAATATATCAAAGATCGAGACCGGGAGCCTGAAGATCGACCGGACACTCATAAAGGTGGATAAACTGCTCAAAGATTGTTATCAGACCGTTCGGGCTCAGGCAATAAATAAAGGAATCAATTTTTCGATAGATGTGGCAGATAAAATGCCCAATCTGTTCTTAGACAAGGACCTCATCGAGGTAGCGATCCTGAATCTCCTCACGAACGCCATTAAATATACCCCTGCTCCCGGCAAGGTCATCCTGCAGGGAATCGTTGAGGAAGAGCATGTACTGATCAGGGTAAGCGACTCAGGGCATGGCATTCCTGAAAACGAAATCAGCCGTATTTTCGGCAAGTTTTTCAGATCCGAAAGAGAGGAGATCAGAAAGGAATCGGGAACCGGGTTAGGATTATCTCTGGCCATGAACATTGTCCAATTGCACAAGGGGGATATCAAGGTAGAAAGTAATTTGGGAGTCGGCAGCTCTTTCACGATCATTTTACCCAAGGAGGAAGTATACATCTAACAACATTCTCTCTTATCGTATTCTCTATCAACCCGAAAAAGGATTGGATTTTCTCCCTTCTGAGGGTGCGACAGTTGAGCCTCGATACTGGTGTGGGAATTGACTTCACTCTAACATAACAGCGTAAAATCCCTGCCCCCTTCCTTAAAGGGGGACGGATGTCCCCTTTAAGGAAAGGGCGGCAGACAGGGAAAAGTGATCAGATCAAAAGAGGAGTTTATCATGGGAGCTGGGAAAAAGAAGATATTGATTGCCGACGATGAACCGTATGTTATCCGGGTGGTGAAATTGAAGTTAATTAATGCGGGTTATGATGTAATCACGGCGTCCAACGGCCTGGAGGCACTGGAGAAGATCGAATCCCTCAGACCCGACGTGGTGATCAGCGACGTCAATATGCCCAAACTGAGCGGCAAGGAACTGTGCTACCGAACAATTCCCTTAAAAAAGGAAAGAGATTTTCTCACTATTGTTATTACCTCCAGTCTCCAGAAGGATGATCGTGAATGGGCCCACTCGATGGAAAAAACGGTATTCCTTGAAAAGCCGTTCAGTCCCAAGGAGTTAGTAAGAATTATCGGACAGTATTGCAACTGAATTGTAACTGAATTGTAACTGAGCGAATGCCGGATGGCACATACATGGAAAACTTACCTATATGCGAAGAAATATTTTCACGTCTTGATCTGAGTCCCTTATCCAACCTGCTGAGGCGTGGCTACAGGATGCTCAATCGGAACCTTGAATTGAGGGACCCTGCGGGGAGGGTTATTCTTTCCTGCCCGGAGCCGGAGGAGGATCTTATTTCCGACCAAAGCTGTCAGGACCTTTTTCACAGCGAACTGACCAGGGGGAAGATCCGCCGGCTGACCATCGACAATGGCCGGCATATGATCGCTATACCGATCATACGGGAGGATTCCTTCATGGGGACCCTGCTCGTCCTTGAGCATCAGGACGCCACTGCGTCGTCAGCGGCCGGCAATCCGTGTCAGGGTCTTTCGAAAGCTCGAAATACTCTCAAGGCCCTCGGCCTTGATGAGAAGAGTGAGGATCTTAAGTTTTATCTTGACCTGGCCGATCTCATTGCCAAAGAGTACAGCAGTCAAATGGAAATAATAAGTCTTTCCGAGGAATTGGCCAGCCGCTATGAAGAGCTGAACCTGTTTTACGACGTGGGAGGATGGCTGAAAGGGGTCCAGGAAACAGACAGGAGTATCCAGCTCATTATCGATAAAATCAGTGACACCCTGGAGGTTGACCACAGCTTTATCGTCATTCCCGGTAAAGAGGTTTTTGCCATAAGCGGTCGTTATGAAAAATGGATCCCCGGCCATACGTCGGATGAAGCAGGCAAGCGGACCTGCCTGATGAAGCTGTGGGAAGGCCTGATGAAAGCCTTTGCCGATCCTTTGGTAACGAGGAGAGATGAGTTCATTATCTGGGATCAATTGCATAACAATGAAGTACTCAAGTCCTGTTCTTCCATCCCGTTAAATCTCATCGCAGTTCCCATTACCATGAACGGCCTTCGTCAGGGAGCTCTTGGCGCTTTTTTTTCCCTTGAGCCATGCCTCCTGCCGGCAGACATTGAATTACGGCAGCAGCAGCCATCGAATTCCGGCCATCGAAGGGCATTTACCGCCAGTGATGTAAGGCTGCTTCAGTCCATGGCTGAAGTCATTTCCATTCTTCTCAGCAATACCGAGCTTTACCAGAACCTGAAAACCTTTCTGGTTACCGTAGTCAAATGCCTTGTTTCGGCCATAGAGGCCAAGGATATTTATACGCGCGGTCATTCGGAACGAGTGAATCATATTTCCATGCTGATTGCCGATCGTATGGGCCTTCCTCAGAGCGTCAGGGAGAATCTCAACTGGGCTTCGATTCTCCACGATATCGGCAAAATCGGCATCCCCGAAAAAATTCTTACCAAGCCGGGGAAGCTGAGCGATGGGGAGTATGATGAAATCAAAAAGCATCCGGAGCGCGGCTATATTATCCTGAAGCCTATCCAGGGATTTCAGGCATCCCTGGACGGAGTGCGGTATCATCAGGAGAGATATGATGGCAGGGGGTACCCCAATGGTCTCAAGGGAAAGGAAATCCCCTTGAGTGCACGCATTATCGCCGTCGGAGATACCTACGATGCCATCACCAGTAACCGTGCTTACCGCCTGGGTCGCTCTCACCAGGAAGCTATGGCCGAAATCAAAAGAGTGGCCGGAACCCAGTTGGATCCGGATATTGTTAAGGTTTTTGTAGACATGGCTGAATCGAGCCAGGGAGATATTCTGAAACTGGATGCAGATACCGGTGACGATGCAGGGAAAGATGCAGGGGTACCTGCCGGTGCTGGTATGGATGGAGAAGGCCACAAATGATGCATCTAGCCCAAATATCCCAACCTATGAAGCGATACGCAAAACCCGATGGCAGGATTCTCAGGGTACCGCGCATGAAATCCGCGGGCAGTCTGCCCCCTCTCCCCTTTTAGGGGAGAGGGCCTTAAGGTGAGGGGGATTGAAGAGCGATGAAAATCAAAGAAACCAAATTAGGCTTAGTCACTATTCTGGCTCTAGTTGGCCCTTTGGTTGAGGAGCATGCGGGCCTTTTGAAAGAGCGGCTCGATCAATGCCTCAGCAACGGAGATCTGCGGATCCTTATTGATTTGAAAGAGGTCCCTCTGATCGATAGCGCAGGGCTGGAGCTTTTATGGGACGCCCTTATGAAATTCCGTAAAACCAGCGGCAGTCTCAAACTGGTTAATGCCGGTCCCCTGATCATGGATATTTTTCTGGCGACCAGAATGACCAATGTCTTCGAAATTTTCTCAGATCAGGAAAAAGCTTACAGGAGTTCTCTATGACCGTGGTCCGGAGTTTTCCATGCCCGTAATCAATGGATTCCGAAGGAAAAAACTGGGAGAGTTTCTGGTTGATGCCGGCCTGATCAGCCCGGAGCAACTGGCAGATGCCCTCAGAGCCCAGAAGGAGACGGGCAAACGGCTGGGCCGCATTCTTCTGGAGAAAAAACTCATCTCCGAGGAGGCGCTCGATACCATTCTGGGCGAGCAACTGGGCATACCCCATGTCTGGCTGCGCAAGGGACTGGTGGATCCTAAAATCGTCCATATCATTCCCCAGGAAAAGGCCAGACTCTATCAGGTCATCCCCATGTTCAAGGTGAAGAATACGCTCGCGGTCGCCACTGCCGACCCGCAGGCCATATTCGTCTTCGATACCCTGGCCAAGATGACGGGCTGTGAAATCAATCCCGTGGTTTGCAGGACGGACGATATCCTGTCGGCCATCGAAGAGTACTATCAGGACAGGGAAAACGTTCAGGTAGACGACTTTTTGGCGGATCTCGAAGAGAGTGACCTGCAACTGGTAGAAAACCCTCTCGATAAAGACTACCAGAGTATATCGGCGCAGGCCGAAGACAGCCCGATCATTAACCTGGTCAACATGATCATTCTCAAGGCGGTCCAGGACAGGGCCAGCGACATACACCTGGAACCGGACCGGAACAAATTCCGGGTGCGCTACCGCATCGATGGTGTTTTGTATCAGGTCATGACGCCCCGGTCCGATCTTTTCCCGGCGGTCATCTCCCGCCTGAAGATTATGGCCAATCTGGATATCGCCGAGCGCAGACAGCCCCAGGACGGCCGCATCCAGATCAAGGCCGAAGGAAGAATGATAGACCTGCGCTTTTCCTCTTTGCCCGGCGTTCTGGGCGAGAAGGTTGTCCTTCGCATTCTCGACAGCAAAAGGGCCATTCTGGACATCAACAAACTCGGTTTCGATCCGGAACAGTTGACCCGCTTCAAAAAAACCCTGAAAAATACCTTCGGCCTGATCCTGGTTACCGGGCCAACGGGAAGCGGCAAAACAACGACCCTGTACTCCGCACTCAATTTCCTCAACACGATGGAAAAGAATATCGTCACTATCGAGGACCCGGTGGAGTACCATATGGACATAATAAACCAGAACCAGACGAACGAGGCCATCGACCTTTCTTTTGCCCGCATCCTGAAGCATACCCTGCGTCAGGATCCCGATATCATCATGGTCGGTGAAATCAGGGACCGGGAAACCGCAGAAATCGCCATTCAGGCATCACTTACCGGACACCTGGTCTTATCCACCCTCCATACCAACGACAGCCCCGGCGCCATTACGCGGCTTTTGAACATGGGCATCGAGTCGTGCCTGATTTCCTCATCACTTACGGCAGTCCTTGCCCAGAGGCTGATCCGCAAGGTCTGCCCGGAATGCAGAACCCTTTATTATCCTCATCAAAGTATTCTCAAGTCCTTTGGCTGGGAAAACGAAAAGAGCCTCCAGTTGGCCAAAGGAGAAGGCTGCCCCGCATGCTACGACTCAGGGTATAAGGGGAGAGTAGGAATTTACGAGCTTCTGGAAATTGATCCCGACTATCAGCGCCTTATCCTGGAAGATGCAGGGATTAACCAGTTCAGAGAGCTCATGACCAAAAAAGGAGGCAGGACCTTGAAAGACGAGGGTCTCAAAAAAGTCTTTGACGGTATCAGCACTATCGAAGAGGTCAACCGGGCAGTGCTGGTTGGAGATTAAAAAAAGGGAGCGGGCGGGGGGGGGGAATTTTTGTCACTTCGCCGCTGAAGGAAACAGCGTCTCTTACGAAAAGGGGAAAATGAAAAAACCCTGCTCAGGAGATTATCTATGGCTGTAAGTGTGACACAACCGAAGCTGAAGGCGAAAAGTAAAGACCTGGATGCCGGACAACACGAAAGGCAAAAGGATCTTCTCTCCTATCTCCCCTGGCATAAGCGAGTGAAGGGTAAAGAATTAATGATGTTTACCTCTCAACTGTCTCTGATGCTGGAAACGGGCCATCCCCTCAACCGGGCACTGGCAGTTTTGGCTCCACAGGTTCAAAATCCTTATTTTAAGGAAATCATCGAGAAAAACCTGGAGCAGATCGAGTCGGGGTACCTTTTTTCCGATGCACTGGCAAAGTATCCGGAAGTTTTTTCCCCGCTGTTTATCAGCATGATCAAGGCTGGCGAAAGTGGTGGTTTCCTGAAGCACATGATGAAGCAATTAGCTGAATACCACCACCAGAGGGAGGAGTATCTGAGTGCCATCAAAAAGGCGTTGACCTATCCGGTGGTCTTGATGATCTTCGCTTTTCTGGTTGTCTGCTTCGTTATCGTTTATGTTTTTCCCAAGCTGGCCTTGTTCCTGGAGGGCAAGGAGGCCCTTTTACCCTGGAACACACGCTTTCTCATGTGGTTGAGCCGTTCCCTGCGGGGATACTGGTACGTAGTGTTCATCGGGCTGATTGCTGCGGGTCTGGCGTTATGGGCACTTTTTAGAAACAAGAAGGCCGTTGAATTCTTTGAAAACCAGAAGATGAGAATCCCTGTTTTAAACAGGATGCTGATTCAGTTCTATACCTCCACCTTCCTGTCAACATTAGGATTTCTCATGAACGGCGGGGTCCCGCTTCTGGAAGGGCTTATGATTACCAAATCTCTTGTCCGCAATGCAGTGTTTCAGAAGTTTGTCCAGGAACTGATTGACAGTGCAGAGAAAGGAAGGGGCTTTGCCGCGCCCTTTCGGAAACAATCCTTTTTACCCATAACGGTCAGAGAGATGGTGCAAACGGGAGAGGAAACGGGCAGCCTGAATCTGGTCATCATACGGCTTGGAGAGCATTATGCCCAGGAATTCCGGAAAGGTATGGAAGCCTTTTGCACTATTCTCGAGCCGGTTATCATCGTCTTTATGGGAATCATCGTAGGCATCATTGTCCTATCAATCATTATCCCTATTTTCCGACTGTCGAGCGGCGTAAGTTGAGGAGGTGAATGGCATTTTCCACTGACTGAACAAAAAAAACCATAAGGCATAAGCCGGATGCCGGGCGGGTGGGCAGTTGACGCTTATGCAGTCATGAATAACTTTTTATTTCTCCCATAGTAAAACCGGTTAACAAGGCAAGGAGGATAAAATGATGAAGAAGGTTCAAATCGCCAGGGAGAGACTTTTGCAAAACGATGGTTTTACCTTAATCGAGCTCTTGATGGTCGTTATTATTCTGGGCATCTTAGCGGCAGTGGTTATCCCTCAGTTTACCAGTTCTTCAGAGGATGCCAAAGTATCTGCCTTAAAGTCTAACTTAAACGGCATCCGGGGTGCGTTGGAGCTCTATCTCGTCCAGCACGACGGCAAATACCCTGATCCCAATAATTTTGAAGCACAACTGACTCAGTATACGGATCAGTCTGGAAATGTAAGCAGGACGAAAACAACCACTTATAAGTATGGCCCTTATCTCAAACAGGGATTTCCGAAAAATCCCTTTGCCAAGGCTGAGGTAGCAGATCAGATTACGATAGATTCTGCGCTCACGACCATAGGCACCGTTGCGGCAGACGCGGCAGACCCGAATAATCCCGGATGGAAATACGTGTCCAAAACGGGTGAATTTATTGCCAATACGACTGGGTATGACCAATATTAAAAGTATACATGCCTGATGCACAAAGGAGGATGCACTCGGCCTGCATGGTGCCGTATGACACGAACCGCACAAGAGGGTTTCACCCTTTTGGAACTGACCTGGGTATTGTTCATTCTGGCTATCTTACTGTCTGTGGTAATGCCGCATTTCTCGGCATTCCTCTTTCAGATGGGATTGGAGAAAAAAGCGCGCGAAATATTTACAGCGCTTACCTATACGCAGCAGCAGGCCTTAAACCAAAACTGCAGCTTCGGCCTGTTCTTTGATTTAACCGAAGGCAGCCAGGAAGTTACCTGCTATCTGCAGAAAGGTTATGACGCACAGGGGGCACCTGTTGTTGATCCGAATAATGTGCTGTTAAACCCATTGCTGAAAAAACCCTATATAACCAGAATGAATCAGGAGGGATTAACGAGTGACAGCCGTATTACCGAAGCTGATTTTGGAGGAAATCCGTGGGTAGAGTTCAATTCGATGGGAGAGCCGAACCATGAGGGACGGATCACCCTTGCGGGAGCCGATTCCTCCTACACCATTACGGTCAGCAGAATCGGCAGGGTAGCCTTTACCGGCGATTGAATGCCTCGGATTACGGGCAGCGGATCATTATGGATTCCTACAGGTATTATAAAGAGCAGGGCTTTTCACTCCTGGAGGTGGTTCTGGCCATGGCCATTATTTCCGTGGCTATGGTCCCGATAACCCAGAACCTTGCCGGGAGCGTCAAAATCGGATCCGATGGGAATATACTGGCCCGGCAAAGCTATCTTGCTCAGGCCAAGATGGAGGAGATACTGGCTCAGGATTTTAACCTTATGTCCGACGCCAATGGCAGCCAAATCCTGGGGGTGAGCATTCCCTGGCAGGTAAGTATATCTGCCTATGACGCAGACGGGGATTCCACGCCGGATCCGGATCTGAAGCATGTTCTTCTTCAGGCGGGAGAGATAAGGCTGGAGACGTTGAGGGTTAAAATGCCTTCTCAGGGCGCTGACGGATTGTAGGATATGCTAAGGGACATCGGAAATTCAGGGCTGAGTTTGCTGGAATTACTCGTGGCCGTGAGTATTATCTCTCTTCTGGCCGGAGTGACCTCTCAGGTTCTGGTCACCGCCGTAGAGTCCTGGAATTACAGCAGGCAGCAAAGTGAAGCTATGCACAATGCCTGCTGGGCTCTGGATCATATCCTGAGTAAGGTCAGGCCCTCGATGCGGCTTCTGCTTCCTTTCAAAGGCTCAGGTCCCGGCTATCCTTCGCAGGTACTGGCTTTCTCGGCTATGGTCGATACCGACGCAGATGGATTGATAGATGAAGATCCGGGGGCGGATGTTACCGGGGATGGCGCACCGGGTATTTCGGGCATCGATGACGATGGTGACGGAGATATCGACGAAACCACGAGCAGTGACGATGATGAGGATGGCTTTCGTTTCTTTTGGTGGTGGCAGGTGAACGAGGATCCTATGGATGGGCAGGATCATGATGGAGATGGTTACAGAGATGAGGATCCGGGCGGGGATATCAACGATGACGGGTATTCGGGAGTGAGCGGCAAGGATGATAACGGCAATGGACAGATCGATGAGAGAAATACCGGTGACGATGATGAGGATGGCCTGATAGACGAAGATCCGGTTGAATATTGGGTTTATTACCTTGATCCTAATAGCAACCTGATGGAAAGGTACTGTACCGGGCAGGCCGAAATTCTTCTTGAAGGGGTGACGATTTTTCAGGTTACCCGGATAGAGTCAGGCACTATTTCGGGCGTCTCTTTGACCCTGGGCGTGACTACTTCCAATGGGGAGGAGGTTCGCATCGAGAGCCAGGTCTATTTAAAGGGCATCATCCATTAAAATCCGTTGGATAGCCGCTGGCAAGGGGAGGACAAGAGGAAGCAGCCCATTCAGAAAAAGAGTACATCGATGAAAGAGAAAAAGGTTCTCTCTCAAAGGCTCGTTTTTACCGAGCAGTCCGGTTTTGCCCTGGCTATGGTCCTGGTTACCGTATTCATCCTGGAAATGGTCTGTTTTTTTTTGGCCCAGTCCAGGGGTATTCAGACCATGATGGCCTTTAACCGGATAAAAAAAGTAAAGGCTTTGTATCTGGCCGAAGCCGGCCTTGCCCACGGGTTATGGCAATTGGCGCAGGACCCGAACTGGCGGGCTCAAATGACTGATCTCTCATTGGGTGACGGCTCCTATACGGTTTCCTTCACTGAGGATATCCCCCGTCACTGCGTCTCTATCGATAGCCGGGCAGTGGCTCAGGGAACGAAATCATCCGCGGGAAGAAACGTTTTCTGGCTGACGATTCAGCCGCAAAGCAGCGGCATTTTCAGAGGGGAGGATACCTATATCTCCGACGAGCATGAGGACGATAAGTATGAGGACAACGAGCCGAAAAGACTCATGCTGGACAGCGAAACGAACAAACTGTATCGGACCCTTGTCCGTTTCGATCTCGGGAAATACCCGCTGCCTGCTGATGCCGCGATCGTATCGAGCCGGTTTTCTCTTTATCTGTTTAAGGGTCCTTCGGATGACCCTTTAAACTGGCCACAAGTCAGCTATCGCCTCCATAGGATCACCAATCGATGGATAGATCTGGAAACGACATGGAGAAACCGGTACAATTATCACCCCTGGGCCGCGCCAGGCGGTGATTTTAATGCCGGTTCCGAAGACAGCCGCACCTTTACAGACCTGGGATGGCAAACCTGGCACGCCACCGGCCTGACCCGCTTCTGGATGAAATATCCATCTTCGAACTATGGCCTGATTCTGGAGGCATCTTCCCAGTCCGGCAACTACGAATACAGGTTCCACAGCAGTGCCAATACAACTAACCCTGCCCTCAGCCCCAAACTGACTGTCTATTACCTGGATTGGAGGAGGCCGTAGCCATGATGGCCGAAAGAGCACCCTGCATAAGAGCGATGTACGCGACGAAAGCAATCTCCATGAAAAGACTGGACCCTGGCTGCCAGCGGGACTCCCTGTTTCTTGTGAATGACGAAAGAGAGCGGGAATGAAGAGAAACTACTCGGTGATCGGCCTCGATATAGCTTCAGACAGGATAAGACTTTTGCAGCTTAGATGGCAGAAGGAAAGCCTTTCGATTCACCAGGCATCTCAAACCGTGTTGGACTGCCATCAGGACGAAAAAGGATTGACCGATGCGCTGCGAAATCTTTTATCCAGGGGAAAGTACAAAGGCAATCAGGTCATGGCTGCCCTGCCTAACAGCCTGGTTACCACGATTCCGATTAAATTTACCCTCAAAGAGGGAGAAGGAACGGATCAGGCCATTCTTCGCGAGGCACGCAACTATCTTTCGTTCCCCCTGGAGAACGGCGTCATCGATTACCTTAACCTTCCCGCATCCGACCAAAGATCACAACAAACCAAGGTGCAGACGCTGGCCGCTCTCCTTATGGCTGCACAAAGAGAGGATATCTTAAAATACCTGAACCTTTTCAAGGCAGCAGGATTGGAGGCATCCGTTATCGAGCCCCGCTACTGCGCTTTGTTCCGGGCAATTCAATGGGCTCAGCAAGGGGAGCCCCTGAAAGACCAATTCGTCTTTTCTCTGGAAGAGAATGACGCCATGTTCATGGTGCTGGTGGACGAACAGATCCTGGTGGTGCGGGAACTGAACTGGGGTATCAACGCCATAAAAGAAAGGGTGGGGAACTTATTGGGATTAAAAGGAGGAAGGGTGAATCATGTTCTTCGATACTACGGAGTTGATCCGGGGAGAGGAGAGCATCCCGGAGGGGAAAAAACCGACTCTTTACCGGGTGAAGGAGATTCACTCTGGCGCAGCCGGTGTCAGGTAATAACCGAAGTACTCAGCCCGGCTCTTGAGGATTTCTGTCAGGAGATTCAGAAAGTCCTCTCTTATTGTGTTTCTATGGTCCAGCAGCGGGTGATCGACCGGGCACTCCTGATCGGAGAAGGATCCATGATCAGGGGTCTTGATCAATTCATCCAGCAAAGGACCGGCATACACATTACGGTCTGGCATGATGTACCCCCGGTAAAGGAACTGGAAGAGGCATACCCTTTTTTCGAGGTCGCCCTGGGGCTGGCCCTGCGAGGGATTAAGAGCAGCCAGGTAAGTAAGCCGCTCTCCGTCAGCGATCGCTGAAAATTTCCTCCTTTTTTCAAGGGGGCAAGAAGGGAGATTTCAATGCATTTCGAGAGGCTCTAAAAAATGCCGGGAGTGAATGACATCAATCTCGTTCCACCTGAGATAGTCGGGGACCAGAGAAACCGGCGGAGAATCAGGAAATGGTCGATTCTCATCGCCTGTCAGATCGTCTGTTTCTGCTTTCTGGGAATAGTCTTTTATAGCTATCTCAGGAGGGTGGAGGGCAGGGCAGCAACCCGGCGTATCCATAACCGCGAGATGAAACAGGCGGGAGCCAGGCTGGTCGCAACCTATCAGGGCATCGAGGATGTCCAGAAAAAAAGGGATGCTTTGTTGAACCTGACACGGAAACAGTGCTTTACTCCTATCCTGATCAATCTGGCTCGGGACATGGATACAAAGACCAGACTCGTCCATCTTCAGGTGCACAGGGGGAAGAGCACTGCCTCTTCAGAGACGGCGGATTACTATGAACTTACCTTGCAGGGAATAAGCCAGTCGTATCAAAGCCTGAGCAATTTTCTCCTGCACCTGCAACAGGACAAATCCTTTCAGGAAATCAGGCTGATCAGGTCGGATATGGATAAAAAGGAGAATTCCTTTATCAGTTTTGAAATATCGTTGATATACCGGGGGACGGGACAGGATTAGGGAGATTGCCCGGTAACGTATCTTTTTAAGCCTGGAAAATACCTCCTCCCCTTTTTCCGAAATTAAGGGGCGGGAATATACCGTAAGGTAAGAGAGACTGAAAACTCATGCGACTGAATCAGCGCCAGATTGACATCACCTTTGCTGCGGCAGGCCTTATGATTATTCTTGGCTACCTTCTGATGTTCCAGCGGCCTGTCAATAGAAAGCTTAAGGAACTGCGGTCTGAAATACGGATTCTTTCGGAAAGCAGCCTTTCGGTGGAGGGTATGGAAGCTAAATTAGAGCAGTTAAACCAGACAAAGGACGAAATAAACCGGGAAATCGCATCTCTGGAAGCCGCCTTTTTCAAAGCCGACCGTCTGTGGGATCTTATGCAGAGTTTAAGTAATATGGCTGAAGATGCAGGGCTCACCGTAATTCTGGTACAGCCCCAGTTAATACCGAAAAGCGATCAGTATCAGCAGGGCTCATTACTCATCAGGCTCAACGGCGATTTTCTCTCGTTTTATCGCTTCCTGGCCATATTCGAGAAATCCACCCCCTCACTGAAAGCCAATACCCTGAAAATTATAGATCAGGCTGAAGCAAACGTGTGTCTGGAAGAGGTTCAATTCGACCTCACTGTCATGTCCCCTCCTTAAACTGCCAGCGGCAAGGAGAATCCAATCATGGAATCAGGAAATCGGAAAATGTCGAAATCACAGAGCGTTAAATTTTCTATCCTTCTGGCCCTACTCCTCCTGGTCCTGGTTTTTAACGGGAAGATCAAACAACGGATCTCTGCCTGGAGGATGCGGTCTATGGGTGAAACCGAACGTGCGGGTGAATCAGCCCTAAAGGATATCGGCTTATCGCTTTCCGGGATCAGCCAGATTCTCGGAGAAAAATTCATTCTGCCTTCTTCCGAAAAGGGCTTGAAAGAAATTCAGGGATGGCCGGACCATCTGGTAAGGGATATTTTCAGCTTTGGCACCATGCAGGATCAAACGCCTGACGAAAAGACCCGGCGGGCAACCGGAGCGGCCACGGATGTAAGCCGAAAAGGGGAACATGGAGAGCAGCCGGCCAAAGTTGCATCTTCCCGGTTCAAGCTCGAAGCGACATTAACCGGAGGGGCGCCTATCGCGGTGATCAACAATCAGCCACTTGCGATCGGCCAGAGCATTTCGGGTTACCAACTACGGGAAATAAAGGACAAAGAGGCCATACTCACCAGGGATGGAGAGGATGTTGTCCTGAAAATCTCACCGGAGGAGTAGCCCCCCGCCCCTTTTAAAAAGGGGGGAAACAAGTTCCCTTTGCGAACAAAGGGGGACATGAGGAAAATGAGCACCAGAAGGAAGAAATTCAGGAGCAGACAGACCATTCACCAGCCATCGGCTTTAAAAGGAAACCTTTTCTTACTGGTACATACCTTATTGGTAAGTACCTTTCTGGCAGGCATTGTGCTGCTTATCGTTCCCGGATCGGGCAGTACCGCAGAGGATATGGAAGGTGCCTACGCAAGCTCTGCCATGAGTATCAGGGATATGGATATCAATACCCTGCTCAAGGCCCTTTCCATGAAGTACAGAGCCAATATCGTGAGCACCCCTGAGGTGAAGGGTCGCATAAGCTTGAATCTTAAAGAGGCGAACCTGGAAGATTCATTAACCGCAATTGCCAGAATCATGGGATTGATCTGGACCAAAGAGGGTTCACTTTATATCCTCAGCCAGGGGGAAAAGGAAAAGAGCAGTCTCAAAGAAGCAACGGAAAAGGATCAGGGTGAAGCGGGGAAGGAGGAAGAAAAGGGAATAGATGGAAAAGAGGGAAAAGAGGAAAAGAAAGATGTTCTCCGGTCGGTCAAGGTGTTTCATATCAACTATGCTGATATTAAGGAATTATCAAAAGTGATTCAATGGTCTTTCGAGAAATCGGAGGGCACGAAACCCAGGACAACGGTTTACCCGCAGGAGGGGATGCTCCTGGTTGAGGGTTCTGATAAAGAACTCGAAGAAGTTGAAAGGATTATCCGCTCCCTGGATATCCCACCCGAGCAGGCCATGATTGAGGCCCAGATTCTGGAAATTAACCTCAGTGACGATATGACTTATGGTATCGACTGGAGCGGCACGTTCTCTCAAGGGGGCAATGCAGACGGTTATCTTATCTCACCGGGACAGACGGCCCTTCCACCAGGCTCAATTTCCGGGGATTCGTCCAGTCAGGGCAACTCACAGGTATCCTATCAAAGTCTCAGTTCGCGGGATACTTCACAGTTTCTCTTTGGCGTCATCAGCCCCCATTTCTACTTCAAGCTGAATGCCCTGGAGAAAAAAGGCGATGTAAAAACCCTGGCCAAGCCGCGCATCCTGGTGCTGGACGGAAAAGCGGCCCAGATTCTCATTGGCGGTAAACTGGGCTATTACCTCACCACAACCACGCAAACCAGCACCATGCAAAGTGTAGAATTTCTGGATATCGGCACCCAACTGAAATTGACTCCCCATATAGCCGAAGACGGCAATATCCTCCTGAATATTCAACCGGAAGTCAGCGACGGTGTACTCAGCGGGGGATTGCCACAAAAGACCACGACATCGGTTACTACCTCGGTTATGGTCAAGGCAGGGGAGACAATCTTTATCGGCGGGCTGATCAGAAATTCGGAAATTAAAGCCAGAGGCCGCCTGCCCGTTCTCGGGAAAATTCCCATTCTGGGAAGGCTCCTGTTTTCCAAGTCATCCACCCAGACCCAAAGGAAGGAACTGGTTATCCTTCTTACTCCCTATCTGGTTTCAAGCTGCCAGAAACCGGACACCGGCAGAGAGCAGGATTCCCCCCCCTCCGACCCTTCCCCCGGAAAAGGGAGGGAACAAGAAAGCAACAGCGGTGCAATGCAGGGGGAGACTGGCAGTACCGTGCAAAAGGAGATGAAACAGTGGCAGACACAAATGGATGCACTCGGAAACCTGCGTAAAGAAAGCAACAGCGGTGCAATGCAGGGGGAGACTGGCAGTACCGTGCAAAAGGAGATGAAACAGTGGCAGACGCACATGGATGCACTCGGAAACCTGGGGAAAGAAAGCAAGAGCAGAAATCAAAATCCAGAATAAGGATTTTGCCGGCGCAAAGGTTCCCCGGAATTCCGTATTCAGGTTAAAGCACCTCTTTTTCCGGCTCAGGGCTGGTCTGGAAAGACAGAGTAAAGGTAGTCCCCTGATTAGGAACACTCTCAACTGACACTGACCCTTTATTTTTCTTAATCAGCATATTGACGATAGACAATCCCAGCCCGGTTCCTTTGGCCTTGGTGGTGAAAAGAGGCGTGAAGATTTTACGGATATTGATGGGAGATATGCCGACTCCGGTATCGGTAAAGGAAAGAACGACCCTCGATCCTTCCTGCTTTCCTCGAACCCTGAGCGTGCCGCCGGAAGGCATGGCCTGGATGGCGTTAGAGATAATGTTATGGAAGATCTGCTCAGCGTGATCCGGGTCCACGTATGCCTTAGGGAGGTCTTTCGGGCAGTCGATGAAGACCTGGATCTGAGAAGGAATGTCGATCTTCTGGCGCAGTTTCTGGATAACTTTCTCCAGATCGACTTCTTGAAAGGTGGGTGCAGAGGTGCGGGAGAAGTCCAGGAGGTCCTCGACGAATTTGCTCATTTTGTGGATTTCCTCCTCCAGAGTATCGATAAATTCCTCGATATTCTCCGATTCCCCCCGGTTTTTCAACAGATACAATATGCCGGACAGAATGGTCAGGGAACTGCGGAATTCATGTCCTACGCTGCCGATGAGCTGCCCGATGACGGCCAGTTTCTCTTTGTGGACCAGTTCTTCCTGGATTTTTTGCAGTTCCCTGGTCCTGCCTTCCACTTTTTGCTCCAATTCCGCGTAAAGCTTTCTGATTTCATCCTCAGCCTGCTTGCGCTGCGTGATATCCCTGGCGAACTCAACGGCCTGAATGACTTCCCCCTGGGCATTATAAATGGGATAGGCGAAAACCTCGGCCCATGAGGCAGCCCGCTCGTTGCTTTCCCGGTACCGCAGCCGATAGGACGGCTTGCCGGTCTGAAAGGCATCGATGACCGCACATGAAAGACAGGGCGTGGTGCGGTCTTGAAAAATCTCGTAACATTTTTTCCCGATGACATCGTGAACGTGCATATTGTAAAGCGACGCTCTGGCCGGGTTGCACATCAAGATGGTGAGTGAGCGGTCTTGAATATTGAGAGGGTCTGCAATGCAATTGAACACCGCTTCCAGTTGATTTTTGAGCTCTTCGGCTATCACAGGGGCAGGAGTACAGCTCCTTTGAATTTCCTGGCCGGAACCATCCGATGTTTCCCCTGGCAGGTTTTTGATATGAAGGCTTTCAGCGGCCAGGGCATAGACTCCCGCCGCTATTTTCAGGGACTGAATATCCTCCGCTCGCCAATCCCTCGGACCGGACAGGTCTTCAAAGCCGATAAAGCCGGAAAACCGGCCACCAAACCACAGGGGGATGATAAGAAGCGCCTGAATTCCCGCTGCCACAAAGGGGGAAGATGAAGACGCAAAGGCGGCGTTTTTCATTTCCGGGAAGATAATATGCTGATTCTTTTTCAGAGGCTCCATCCACTCAGGAAGAGATGCCAAAGGGACCCCCCATAATTCCTCCCTGCGGGGAGGAATGCCGGGTGCGCACCATTCATGGATGTTATCAAGTACGTTTTCCTGCGGCCGCAATTTCATGATATAGCTGCGCTGCAAAGCCAGATGCTGCCCGATCTGCCCGATAGTATCGACTATGGCCTGGTTGAGATTTTGAGGAGCCACAAACGAAGCTAAAAGAGAAGTCAGAATTTTTTCCATGGTTGTCTCATATTCCTTTCGTTTATGGGTTTCGAATATGGAAGAAAAAGGGAAAGTTTGCCTTAATAATATATGAGAAGAAGGAAAAAGCAAGAAAAATGATCATGCTCTTCTCATTTTGATTTTACAGCCGGTTTGAACAGGTCTCATTTTGATTTTACGGGCCGGTTGGAACAGGTAACTTTTAAAGGCGGGGGACCAGGATAGCCTGTCTGAATTGATGATCTCTCTACCGGACACTTTTTATCTATGATTCTGTATACGTCAGTAAGTACAGACATTTCCCGTCATTCCCGCGTAGGCGGGAATCCAGGGGGGGCTGCAACCATGCATGGATTCCCGCTTTCGCGGGAATGACAGTAAAAGTGTCCGGTAGTGAGTTGATGATATAGAAAACTCATTTATATTTAAGAATTATATAAAGTACTAATTCGATTATTAACAAAACAAAAGCCGCACTGGAAGTGATTTTCACAGCCCAGATAGAATTTTTGATGGTTTGCAGGTCAGGAGTTAACGACGTTGATAACAAAAAGAAAATAATGGTAAGAATAACAGTCGTTATGACTATTCCCGCTTCCAGCCACTTATCAAGGCTGGTTCGTTTCATCAGAGCATCTTTGCAGTCATTGATCACAATCTTTTTAATTTCGTCACTGAGAATTACTTTGTTATAATCTTCTATCACTGAAAATATTACCATTGGATTGATGATTCTTTTGAAATCTGCCTCATTAAACTCTTTTAGATGAGATGGTTTATTTTGGTAAAATTTTAGTAAGACTTGATAAAGAAATCAAGTCAGTAACGTATTTTAAAATGGTTTTTTCAGCTTCCTGCCGCTTATTCATGGAGGATTTTTTCTTTTACCTTTTTAAAAAGATCTGATGTTTCCTGTTCCAGAACCTCGTTTATCGCTCTTTTTATTTCTTCATCCATATGCAATTTCGAGTAATCAGCCTTTTCGTCAAGATACTTGGCATCGGCAGCACTACCATAAATTCTTTCAGGGATTCCTGACAGAAAGAATAAAAGTAACTGTACTGCCCTTGTTCCGGGCCTTAAGATAATGTTGCTGCCACTGTTATTGACGATTGTCAGCGGCGGCTGTCCTCTGTATCCGGGATTTACATAGATTGGAGTAATTGATATACCTAATCTTGTAATACTGCTTCTCGGTACTATAAGACCAAGTATGTTTTCAGGTATCGTTATCTTTTCATGGAGGCCAACGTAAACAACCTTGCCGTTCAGTAACGTGTATTCTTTCAATGTGTTTTGCTCTACCTTGCAGTCGTCGATCTCTTCTCCTAAAACATAATCTTCCATACTGTAGGTATAGAGGGTATTTCCTAATTGCAGGTCTATAGAGGCGGGCTGTAAGAAACTCTCTTCGAAAGGATCAACGATTTTTACCCCTTCCATCATTAATGCTTTGATATCTTTATCTATTAAGGCTCCATCCTTAATCATTTATGCCTCGATTTGAGATTATTGAAATTATATAGAAACTACATAGACTTGAATGGCATAACCGGAATAATGAGGATATAAATTTATCATACTCAATTTTCTTGCCAATGTCAAAATTTTATGAATTGTTTCCTGTAAAAGGCTCATTATTATGGCTCCTGAATAATGGAAATCGGCTATCCCTTGAGCGGCAGGAAGTATTCCCGAATAAGCGGCCGGTATCCACCGATACCGCTATTGGAGAGAAAACAGCCATGGAGAAAAGCGGGAATGAAAATACGCTATAAGTTGATCATGGGATTTTTGGCGATTGCTTTTCTTATCTCACTGGCAGGATACCTTGCTATTGTAAGGAGTCAGGAAGCTTTGCAGAAATCTATCGAAGAAAGTTCGATGACTCTGGCTGCCGGGATTATGGATGAAATAGAAACAAATATTTTTCAACGGATTGAATCCCTTGAGGGATATTGCAATGATACCGTGTTGCAAGAATGCATCAAAGCATCGAACCAGGCGTATGAAGAATTGGACAATATACAGGAGTATATTCATCAAAAGAATCAAGCATGGATTTTAGCACCAAAGAGCACCGTAACTCCTTTTATGCAGGGATTATTGAATAGGAAAACAGCAGTGGAATTGCGCGAAGTATCAGAATATTATAGACAAAAATACGGTTATGAAGTTTTCGGGGAAATAGTGGTAACCAATAAATATGGAGCTATTGCTGCTCAAACCGAAAAAGCGGCCGACTTCAGGCAGGATGATAAAAAATGGTGGCAGGAGATGAAAAAGAACGACCTAGCCATAGGAGATGTCATTTACGATGAAAGTTCAAATATATACGCTTTGGAGATCGGGATAAGAATTAATGATAAGAATGGTCATTTTATTGGTGCAATGAGAGCTGTTTTGAATATCGAAGATATAGCGAGAATAATAAAAAAATTCGAAACAATCAGGCTGCACAAAAAACAGAGAGCTTTCTATAAGCTCATCGATCAGCGGGGAAGGCTGCTTTATTCTACCGATGAATTTACTATGCTGGAGGATAATAGCCGTTTATTGTCCCGAATTGAAAACCACAGGCAAAGACAGACATTCGTATTTCTGGCTTACAATGCCCGGCATGGCGAAATGTTATCCGGGCATGCACATTCGAGGTCTCATCTGCTAGGCATGGTTTTCATGGTAGATCACGAAACAAAGGCGATTTTCGCTCCCGTGAATAAGCTCAAGAGAGATATCCTGATTGTCTCTCTGGCCGTAACCTTGTTGGCTGTTCTCATGGGGGCCTTTTTCTCCATCTCCATCTCCCGGCCCGTTACCACACTCACGGATGCTGCAACCCGTATCGGCATGGGAAGTCTGGATACCCGGATTGAAGTCAGGGCGAAGGGCGAAATCGGCCAACTGGCGGCATCTCTCCAAAAAATGACCCAGGACCTGAAAAAGAGCACGGTTTCCAAAAATTATGTGGACAACATTATTTCCACAATGGCCGACAGCCTGATCGTGGTGTCGCCGGAGGCTGCGATTATCATGGTCAATCAGGCCACTTTGGACCTTTTGGGTTATACAAGGGATGAACTTTTAAATCAGCCGATTGGGATGATTTTTACAGAAGAAAGAGAGGAAGATCTGCTGTTCGGGTTATTATTCGGAGATCCGGAACATGGTACGGGTAAACAGGTTATCGCCAACGAGGAAAAAACCTATTTGTCCAAGGGGGGACGAAAAATACCGGTACTCTTCTCCGGCTCAGTGATGCGTGATAGTGACGGCAAGGTAGAGGGGATAGTATGTATAGCCATGGATATAACCGAACAAAAACGTGCAGAGGAGAAACTGCGGTTTTCCGCTGAAGAGGTGAAAGAAGCCAACGAGGAATTGAAATCGTTTGCCTACATCGTCTCCCATGATTTGCGGGTACCTCTGGTTAATATCAAAGGCTTTTCAGATGAACTTTCTTTGGCAGTAAAAGAAGGGTTATCCGTCATAGAGAAATACCTGCCCCGGATCGACGAGGAGGACCGGGAGACTCTTTCCCGTGCTTTTAAGGAAGATATGCCCGAAGCTCTGGAATTTATCAGGTCATCGGTTCAAAGGATGGATAGGCAGATCAATTCCATCCTGAAATTATCGCGCCTCGGACACAGAGAGCATCGGCTCGAACTGGTAGACACCGGGGCAGTCGTTCAATCTATCGTGAAGACGATGGCGCACCAGCTTGAGCAATGCAGCGCTCAGGTAATCGTGGGGAAATTGCCTGAGATAGTCGTTGATAGAACCGATATTGAGCAGATCATGGGTAATCTTTTGGATAACGCCATAAAATATTTCCATCCCGACCGGCCTTTAGAGATTGAAATGAGCGCGGAGTGCAGCCACGAAGAAACCATTTTTCACTTCCGCGATAATGGACGCGGAATAGCCGAGGACGACATACATAAAGTATTCGAAATCTTCCGCCGGGCCGGAGTTCAGGATAAACCGGGAGAGGGAATGGGATTAGCCTATGTGAAAACCTTGCTCCGCCGACATGGCGGGCACATCTGGTGCGAATCGAAGCTGGGAGCAGGGACAACCTTCAGCTTTGCAATTCCCCGGAAGACGCTGCCATGCAGGGAAGCCCAAGGGGCCGGAGTATGAGGCTTGAGACATCCAGTGTATCAGACTGAAAAAAATATGGAGGTGCAATTGTGAATGAGCAACAAGCTGTCACCATATTATTGGTGGAAGACGATGCAGGTCATGCCCGTTTGGTCGAGAAAAACCTGAGGCGTGGAGGCATCAGCAATAGTATCGTCAAATTCGATAACGGCCAGACGGCCGTTGATTACCTTCTCAGCCAGGGAGAATACCAGGGGGCTCATTGTATTATTCCGGTACTGATTTTACTTGATCTTAACCTTCCTGTGCTCGATGGATATCAGGTTCTCAAGATCCTTAAGGGAAATGAAAGGACCCGTCATATTCCGGTGGTTATCCTGACTACCACCGATAGTCCTCAGGAGATTTCAAAGTGCTACGAACTCGGGTGCAATGTCTACGTAACCAAACCTGTGGAGTATGAGCAGTTTTCCGAAGCGATTCGCATGCTTGGCCTGTTTTTGGCCATTGTCAAAATTCCCCTGAATGGAGGATGTTAA
The DNA here is from genome assembly GCA_040752695.1 of bacterium. Taxonomy (GTDB): domain Bacteria; phylum SZUA-182; class SZUA-182; order DTGQ01; family DTGQ01; genus DTGQ01. Next base: position 33,352 of record JBFMGO010000007.1, on the reverse strand, counting down.
GAGTCTGTCCTAAAAACCTCAGGCGGGATGTGCAACCATTCACCTTAAAAGGAATTTTTCGAAATAGCCTCTTGGTACAATCCATTTTCTCATGAAGAGTGGATATGTTCATATCGATCAGGGTCAAAACTCTTGTCTTTCAAATCGGATTGATCCTCATGGTTGCTTCTGCTATCGGACTTTCGAGTTACTTTTTCATGGTTGATTCTTTAAGGCAAAATCAGGAAAGGAGTCTCGAATATATTGCGCAGAGTCAGGCCAGGCAGGTAAGTTCATCCGTTGAGAGCACAGCCGGTGAGCTCGAAGGGATCGCCCAAGGTGAGCCCATAAAGATCTACTTTGAGCATTACAAAGAATTGCTGGAAGGATACCTTGCCCGCTATAAGCAGACGTTCCCCATTCTGGCTCTTGTCAATGAGAGCGGACGGGAAGAAGTGAAGCTCGTTTACGGGGAAAAATCTGACGAGCTTTCCGACCTCAGCCAGACACCATGCTTTCAAGAAGCGATCCGCAACCCGAATAAAATCTTCATCTCGCCTTTCGTACAGGTGCTCTCGACGCCGACCAATTCTCATGCCCTTTTCATGGAATTTTCGTTCTGCCTTCAGAATCCCTCCGGCAAGTTTATTTGCCTGACGATAGGGAGGGTTCCCTTAGATTATATAGTCAGGGGTATTCAGGAATTCAGATTTGGAAGAAGCGGTTTTCTTATGCTTATGGATGCCAAGGGCACGGTACTATCTCATCCCCAAAAAGATAAGGTATTGCGCAGAATGACTGGCAGGGGGGACAAAGGTCAGGAAATCATCCGAAGGGCCAGGGCCATGGAATCCGGCTTTGGGCACGCCATGCTTTCGGACGTAGATGGTTATCTGTCCTATGCTCCGGTCATCGGAAGAGATTGGTCCGTAATCGCCATCATGCCGTATCGCGAATTTATGGTTTCACCCAATGCCTTGAAAGACACTATCATAAGTATTTTCTGTACCATCCTTCTTTTGGCCGTGCTTCTGTCTTTAGGCATATCCAACAGGATAATAACCGCTCCACTGGTAAGGCTTTCCGCCATTACCGAGGCCATAGCGCATGGAGACCTTTCCCAGAGGATAGAAATCAAGTCGAAAGATGAGATAGGAACTTTGAGCGAATCCTTCAACCGAATGACCGAAGACTTACAGAAATCACGGGACGAATTGCTGGCAGCCAAAGAGTATACGGATAGCATTCTAAAATCCCTGACCGATGCCCTGCTCGTGCTTGACCAGGATATGAAGATCAAGATGGTGAACAGAGCAGCATGCGAGCTTACAGGCTACAGGGAAGAGGATCTCATCGGCCAGCCCTTTACCGCTATTCTGGCTGAAAGATTTTCGGACAAAAGCATAGACTTCGAGAGGCTGATTGAGAAGGGTACCTTCATGAATTATGAGACGGCTTACCGAACCAGGGACAAAGATCCAGTGCCTATGCTTTTTTCAGGTGCGGTGATAAGAGATAAATCGGGGGATACCGAGAGAGTCGTTATCATAGCCAAAGATATTACCGCTCGCAAGGCCGCGGAAGAAAAGTTAAAGCACGCCGCAGTGCAGTTGAAGGAGAGAAACGAAGAGCTTACGGCATTGATTTATACCTTTCAACATCATCTTCGGGAGCCTTTGGTCAATGTCAAGGGATTTTCAGGTGAGCTGCGCTATCATTTAAAGAGGATCGATTTTATCCTTGATCGTTATGTATCCCGCATGGGGAAAAAAGATCAGGAGATGCTCCCCCTCATTCTTGATGAGAATATCCCGGAAGCAATAGGATTTATCGACTCCTCCGTGAACAGAATGGATTCCATGATCAACGCTATCCTTCACCTTTTGAATCTGGAGAATCAGAAGCTTACGACCGAATTAGTAGATTTGGGCGCCCTCACCCGGTCTGTTCTGGAAGACATTCATGACCGCGTTGAAGAGTGCGGGATAAAGGTGATTCTGGGAGCACTGCCTGAAGTTATTGCCGACAAAGCCGCTCTGAAGCAGGTCATAAGCACTATCCTGGACAATGCGGTAAAATATCTGCAACCAGGGCGCAGCGGAGAGATCCAAATAAACGCAGAGCGGGACAGTGGGGAAACAATTTTTCACGTCCGTGATAACGGCCGCGGAATAGCCAGGGAGGATATGCATAAGGTATTCGGTTTTTTCCGCCGCGCGGGAAAGCAGGATGTGCCGGGAGAAGGGATGGGGATGGCCTACGCAAGGGTCTTGCTCCGCCGTCATGGGGGACGCATCTGGTATAAATCAGAAGTTGGCGCAGGAACAACCTTTAGCTTTACCATTCCAAATAGACCGGATATCAGGAATCAGCAAGAATCACAGGAATCAACGGAAGGAGCCATGACGGGACTTCTCGTATAAGGCATGAATGGAAAAGACTCTATGACGATTATCCTCCTTAGTACAGGCAGTGTATATCTTCAGGAGGAAGAGGTGAAGAATGAGTATGTCCAAGCCTGATTCTGTCCGTATTCTCTACATGGAAGATGATGCCGGGCTTGCCCGCCTCTTGCAGAAAAAACTGCAACGGGAAGGTTATGCCGTTGACATCGCTGCTAATGGCAGAATAGGACTGGACATGATAGATAGCGTTGCCTATGATATCATTCTTGTCGATTACAACATGCCGGAGTTTGGAGGTCTTCAGGTAATCCAGTATCTGAACGCCAGGGGAACACCCCTGCCCACCATCATGGTTACTGCTAACGGTAATGAAAAAATTGCAGTCGAGGCAATGAAACTGGGCGCAGCCGACTATATCGTTAAAGATGCCGACATGAACTACCTTGAGCTTTTGCCGATCATTATCGGACAGGTAATCAGTAAACAACAACTTATCAAAGAAAGACAGCAGATGATTCAGGCCCTCCAGGAAAGCGAAGAGCACTACAGGCAGTTAGTCGAACTTTCGCCTGATGGAATCGCAGTTCATGATGAAGGAAAATTTATCTTTATTAATCCTGGAGGTGCAAAACTGCTCGGATCATCAAACTCTGAAGAATTGCTTGGGAAGTCACTGCTCTCCTTTGCTCATCCCGCCTGCCGGGAAGTCCTCGCCAGGAAGTTAGTACAACTCGAAGTGCATGGCGATCTGATGCCCTGGACCGAGGAAAAGCTTGTCCGCTGCGATGGAGCGCAGGTTGATGTCGAGATTGCCGGAATTCCCTTCCGATATCAGGGGAAACAGGCAGTGCAGGTCATTTTCCGTGATATCACCGACCGTAAACTTGCCGAACAGCGCCTTGCACATCTGGCCCTTTATGATCCTCTTACCTGCATTCCCAACCGTATCATGTTTTTTGACCGTCTGAGCCAGGCACTATCTCTGGCCAAACGGCATAACTATACTCTTGCCCTGCTCTTTTTGGATCTGGACCGCTTTAAAGCTGTCAATGATACCCTGGGGCATGATATGGGAGACCTCTTGCTGAAAGAAACCGCTAAAAGACTCACAGACGCTGTTCGTAAATCAGACACCGTAGCCCGGATGGGCGGAGATGAATTCACGATCATTCTTACCGAGATTGCTGATGTAAAGGATGCAGGGCTGGTTGCCCGGAAAGTCATTGCGGCGCTTACGGACCCCTTTTGCCTGAAAAACAATGTATGTGAAATTGGTGTCAGTATTGGTATCAGTCTCTATCCGGATGATGGCGATTGTGAGGAAATACTGCTCAAAAAAGCTGACATCGCCATGTACCGCGTAAAGGAATGCGGGAAAAACAATTATCAGTTCTATGAAAACAGGGGAAAAGAGGATGGAAGCGAATAATACCTGCCAGGCCCCTTACACTGCTTGCCACTCGTAAGGAGCCTGGCAGGTCTTGAGCCTGCTCCACATTTGCCCATAACAGGAACAGGCTCATATACAATCGCCTTCAGTGGCATTTGAGCCCCGCCTCCAGCCGATCGTTGAAACTGTTAAATTTTATCTTTCCTTAACCCGTTAATCTTGGTCATCCCTATGGAATCACCATTATCGGCGGTGTAACGCTCAAAGCCGATAAATTCATCCTCAGAGATAAATCGGCAATGGTCCAGGACTTCGGTACCATCGTCCAGTTTATATTTAATTACAAATATCGATTTGCCATAAACACCGGACAGAGGAATCGCCTCCTTATCCGACAAAAGAACATTGCCCGTAATGGATCCATCTGAATTGAAAGTCACGGTCAGATATCCCTGATCTACGGTTCCAATCCGAATGGCATAGGTATGAGTGCCTGAAAATTGCGCCAGAACAGTACTGTATGTGAGCAAAACTCCACAGGTGAGTAATGCTCCGATAAAAGCAGTAAAAAATACTGGGCTTAATTTTCTTAGCATATAAATCATCTCCTTTATTCAAAGTATAATCCATATTGAAAAAAATTCAAGACAAAAATGTTTAAAATCGACATAAAAAAGAACACCTCCTGCCTGCTTATCTGAAATTGGCCGGAGTACTTTGATAATACTGAAAACCTCTTTTTCCCTCACCCTTGCGAAAGGCGCTTTTGGTGTGATATATTCGCCGAGTAATGATAAAAGTACATGAACTGCCTGAAAAAAAATATTCCATTTTTCTCTGGTGCTGCACAGCCCTGGCTATTTTGGCTTCGCTCTCTTTTTTAGTCAGCTACCTGAATGGCCTGCATGATGCTTTCGCTCATGCGGATTACCTGGCAGGCTACCTCGTCCTGTTTATCCCCGTGAGCATCGGGCTGTATAAGAATTCAGACGAGCTTGGCCAGAAAATTATACTCTTCTATGGACTTCTGCTCATATTTTGGGTCTATGGAGTATTCCTTTCCTCAGCCACCTGGCTTTCCTTAAGTCTGGGGCTTTTCTTCATGTGCGGCTTCTTGAGAAGGTATGATGCAGCGTGGTCACACCTCCTTTTTGTGATTAGTCTGTTTTGTTTCCTGCTGGTCGGAGAGTCGATTCCTCAGGCCGGTATCGGTATCCTGCTTATCGGAAAAAGGAGCCTGATGTGGGCTAGTTTGTTTGATGAATTCCTGCACCTTTTAACTGCACTATTAGTGGTATTCCCGTTGATCCTGTCTGAAGAAAAGCTGTCAGGGAAAGTATATTTGCTGGCTGTTATTTTTTTGGCTGCTGTGCTCATCGACATGGACCACATCAACATATTGCTCTTCCTTCGCACCGGAAGGGGAATCGTCAGAGCCAGGACCATGGCCCACAGCTTCTGCCTGGGCGGGCTTCTCTCCTTTCCTTTCTGGTTTCACCAGGATAAAAAGTACGGGCTTGCTTTTGTGCTTGCCCATTTTTCTCATATCCTCCGGGACACATACACGGGAGGATTTGTACCTTTACTCTGGCCTCTTTTTCCCCTTCAGCGGTATCCCAGATTTCTACACCCGGTTGGCATGTCCATTTTACTTCTCATTTCCCTGGGCTTTCGCTGCCGCGGTCATCTCATCGAGGGGTATTACAGGGCCACCAGGAAGGGTTTCTGGATCGTGAGTTTTGTCTTTCTGACGGGAATTGGAATGACCATCTTGAAAAAAAAACCGCTTTCCCTGAAATCTCAGGCTTTGCCTCAAAGTGCCTGGTGGGCGCAAAGAGGAGTTTTACTGCTTCTCGCCCTGGGAATTCTCTTTCTATCCCTCTGGTTTCCTGAAGAGAAAACCCCGCAGCCAGGCTTTCTCTGTCCCAGTCACTACCTTCTTTCCGGTGTCTTGGCCGGCCTTGTCTCAGGGAGCGCTTACGCGCTTTGCATTGGAATACTTACACTGCCTTACCCGGTATCCCTTGCGGTCTTTGGCCTTTTCTTCCTCCTGCTTGCCCGCTGCCGGAAACGGGGAGTATCCCTGCCACCTATTGACTTTTAACTTCTCCTCCCCGCATTTTTCTCTTAAACTTTCGGCCCGAAAGAGCGATAAGAAGAGTATCGGAGAAAAAAAGGAGGGTTTGAGTCGGTATGGTATTCGAGTGGCGGTTTATTCGACCTTGTTTTTGGGTGATAGCGGTACTTTTTCTTGTCCTCTTCGGCATTTCGTCGAATCTTTTTGCTCAATCATCCGGTTCTTTTATCCAATCCTCATTGCCTTTCCAGCTTCCCGCCAGGGAGGATGCGCTGGAAGCATACCCCTGCACAGGCTGCCATCAGGATCTGCCGGCACAAAGTACAGAGGATGGGGCGACATCGCAGGAGCATAACCAGATATCGGTTCAGCATGGCGGGCTTTGGTGTCTTGATTGCCATGAACCGGAGGATCGGGATACCCTGCGAGCCATCGATCATCGCCGGGTCGGTTTTTCCGATATGGAGCAGTTGTGCGGCGGATGCCATGCGTCCGAGTATCGGGATTGGTCCAAAGGGATCCACGGGAAATTGCTCGGTTCCTGGAACGGGGTCCGGTTGGGGCTGCGGTGTGTAGAATGCCATGATGCTCACCGGCCAGAGCCGATGACCCTGAAGCCGGAGCCGCCGCCTCATCACCCTGGCTGAGGCGCATCGCAGCCAGGGAGGAGCCTTTTAAGTCTTTTTCAAGTGAACGGGGAGTTTACGTTATGATAACGCGCAGGGAATTTATCGAAAAATCAGCCCTGGGAGCTTCGCTGCTCACCCTTCCTTCATTGATCAGCGGATGTCTTTCAGAGGGATTCTTTCAGAATCACCTCAAAAAGATGAGCAGGGAAGAACTGGATCGAGCGATTCAGAGGATGGAGAAAAAGTACCGGCGTGCCTTTTCCGAACAGGTGGAGGTCAGGGCCACGCCAGCCCAGGAGGACGTGCTGTTTGGCATGGCCCTGGACTTGTCCAAATGCATCGGCTGCCGCAGGTGTGCCAAGTCCTGCGTCAGGGAAAATAACCAATCAAAAGATCCGCAGATCGAATGGATTGATGTACTCGAGATGAAGCGGGGCACTCTGGAACTCGATCGGGGAGACCGGTATTATCAGCACGAAGCCGTTCCGGTAAAAGGGCATTTTTACCTGCCGATCCAGTGCCAGCAGTGCCAGAATCCGCCCTGCGTAAAGGTTTGCCCGGTAAAGGCCACATGGAAAGAGCCCGATGGAGTTGTCGTCATCGATTACGACTGGTGCATCGGCTGCCGCTACTGCCTGGCCGCCTGCCCTTATGGGGCTCGAAAGTACAACTGGACCAGTCCTTCTTTGGCGGCCAACGAGATGAACCCGAAAATGCATTATCTGGGGAACCGGCCTCGAGATAAGGGTGAGGTTGAAAAGTGCACCTTTTGTCTTCAACGGACCAGGGAGGGCAGATACCCTGCCTGTGTTGAAGCGTGTCCTACCGGCGCCCGGAAATTCGGCAACCTTCTGGATCCGGAAAGTGTCGTCCGGCAAATTCTGGCTGAGAAAAACGTTTTTGTCCTTAAACCCGAACTGAACACCCAACCCCGGTTCTATTACTATTTTGGGTAGGGAACACGATGATTGATCAAGTAAATAAAAAAAGCCCTGAGAGTTGTCAAAGTTTCGAAAGTTCCAGGATTTCCACAAGTCCGGGATTCCGGATGGCGCACATTTTTCCCCTCCTCTTAAAAGGAGGAATCGGCTATTATCTCTGGCTGTCCGTTCTTGGAATTGCGATAGCGGCAGGCACTGTGGCCTATATTTTTCAGGTTCGCTACGGCCTGATCATCACCGGCATGCGGGACCCCTTCCCCTGGGGAATCTACATCGGGAATTTTACCTTTCTGGTAGGGATCGCGGCAGCCGCCATTCTGGTAATGATCCCCTCTTACCTTTACCATTATCAGCCACTGAAAGAGGTTTGCATAATCGGAGAATTACTGGCCGCATCCTCAATCATCATGTGCCTGCTCTTCATTGTCCTCGATCTGGGCAGACCCGATCGCTTCTGGCATATTATCCCTCTTATCGGTCAGTTGCACTTCCCGCAGTCCATGATGGCCTGGGATTGCCTGGTCCTGTGGGGATACCTGCTCTTGAACCTGATCATCCCCTGGTATATCCTGACATGCAAATATCAGGGCAGGCAGCCAAACAGCCGGATTCTCATGCCCCTGGTTTACCTGTCTGTCGGCTGGGCTATCAGCATCCATACGGTGACCGCCTTTATCTACAGCTCTCTGTCCGCTGTGCCCTCCTGGTATCAGGCGGTCATGACCCCGAGGTTTCTGGCCTCTGCCTTCACGACCGGCCCGGCCATTCTTATTCTGATCCTCCAGATCATCGGCCGGTATACAAAGTGGCCGGTAGAGAAAAAAGCGCTTTTTAAGCTGTCGGAAATCATGACCATAGCTCTTTTCTTCAACCTGTTTATGTTCGGTGCGGAGATATTCCTTGAAAGCTACGCCAAAAGTTCTCACTTTGTTCACCGGCAGTACCTGCTCTTCGGACTTCATGGCCATACCGCCTGCGTGATTCCCACCTGGATATCGATCGCCCTGCAGGTCGGCTGTCTTACTTTTCTGTTATTTCCAGGATTTCGTTATAATCCGGACCTTCTCAATCTTTTCTGCGGAGGGATCTTTGCCGGTGTCTGGTTCGATAAGGGGATCGGTCTTATCGCTGCCGGTTTTATCCCCTCATCGATTGGCGAAATTTTCGAATACCACCCTACCCTGCCGGAAATCATCATCACCCTGGGCATTTGGGCTATTGGCCTCTTTATTTTTACGCTCCTGGCCAGACTGGCTATCCTGATCGAAGCGGGAGATATCCGGGGAGTCCGGCAGAATCAGAGCGAGAAACCAGGCCAGAAGCCAGACGTGAAGTCAGGCGGTAAATCAGACGGAGAACCGGACGTGCAGCCGAAAGCTCAAGAGGCTCTACGGTCGAGGAAGGTGAAATAAAGCCTTCAATCCTTCTCTCCCAGACAAAAGGTGGTATCTGATACTCCCCTTTCACAGGCAGGCTGGTGAAAGGCCCTCTTTTCTCAAAGGTGATTTTTTACCTCTTTATAAAAAATTCTCATCCCTTTTGCAGCTTTCCTCCCTCGCCTTCTTCGGTCATGCGGACAATACCTCTTATGCAGACCATAAGGAAAAACGGAAAATCTTCCCCGATTGTTTAAGCTTTATTGGATCAGACTACCGATGAACCAAGAAGCCCGACACGGAGGAAGTGAAAATAGTTATGACGAAAAAGAATGAAGAAAAAATAAAGGAATTGATGAGCCTCGGAAAGAGACACGGTGGGTATTTGACCTATGACGAAGTCAATAATCTCCTCCCGATCAACGGTATCTCTCCGGCACAAGTCGATGAGCTCATATCGGCATTGCAGGAGCAGGGCATTGAGCTGGTCGATGCTCCTTTGAAGAAGAGGAAAGAGGCTCTTTTGAAAAGTGAAGGATCTCCCGGTGAAGGGGCTCGGCTTCTGCCACCTGAGGAAGGTACCGAAGTGGAACAAGAGGAGATACCTGCCGAAGGTAATGTTGATGCCGGGAGAGAAATTGAAGATGAGGAGGTGGTGGTGGAAGAGCCAAGTGTCTTCGATTATGCCAGAATATATCTTCGGGAAATGGGTATTGTCCCGCTCCTGACTCACGAGGAGGAGATTGCCATAGCCAGACAGATCGAGGAGGGGGAAAAGGAAGTGATTCAGGCAGTGATGAACTCTCTCCTGACTGCCGCGGAGATTGCCGGAATGAGAGAGCGATTGCAATCGAACCAGGCCCCTTTGGAAGCGGCCGGGGAACAGGAGGAAGACCGTGAAGCGGCACAGCTTAATATCCCGCAGGTTCTTTCCCTGATCGACCAAATAAGCAGTCTTAAAGAGCAGGATCGAAAGATCCAGGGACAATTGGCAGAGGGCAAAGCTTCAGGCTCCAATCGAACCCGGCTTCGGAGGCAGGTTAAGATGAATCAGGAAAGGGCTGTTCTCCTGCTGAAACAAGTGGATCAAAAGATCTCGTTCATCGGGAAAATCGTCCAGGAGTTAAAAGAAATGGGGGACCGGTTGGCCAAGGCAGAGGCTGCAATCTTAAGGGTACAGGAACAAACCGGAGTCCCTCACGATCAGTTACCCGCTCTCTTAAAGCTCATGGACAATGATCCGCAAGAGTGCCGGATGTACCTCCAAAGCTGCGGTCTTGCAAAAGACGTCGGTCTTGAGAAAGACGAAGACGTTGAGGCGCACTTTTACCAGGCAATCGCGGATGCATGGCAACAGATCCTAAGTGTCAAGATGCAGACCGGCATGGCCGCAGAGGAGTTGAGACGTATCCTGCAGCTCGTTAGAGGGGGAGAGATAAAAACCAGGCTGGCCAAAGATCATTTGATCAGGGCCAATCTGCGGCTGGTAGTCTCCATCGCCAGAAGGTATATGAACCGTGGCCTCTCTTTCCTGGACCTGATTCAGGAAGGAAATATCGGGCTGATGAGAGCTGTAGACAAGTTCGACTATCACCGGGGCCACCGGTTCAGCACCTACGCTACCTGGTGGATCAGGCAATCGATCACGAGGGCAATCACCGATCAGTCGAGAATGATCCGGATTCCAGTGCATATGACCGAAACAATTTCCAAGCTGTCTCGTGTCACCCATTCGCTCAGCCAGGAACTGAGACGGCAGCCTACACCCGAGGAAATCGCAGAGCGGATGGATATTCCCGTGGTGAAAGTACAAAGGATGCTCGATACCGTCAAGGAGCCGATTTCCCTGGAGACTCCTGTCGGAGAGGAGGAAGACAGCTTCCTGGAGGAGTTTGTCGAAGATAAAAATATCGCCTCGCCCGAAGAGGAGGCCGAGAGCCTCGACCTCCTGGAACAGACCCGCAGGATGCTGGCTACCTTGACCCCCAGAGAGGAAGAGATCTTAAGGATGCGCTTTGGAATCGATGACAGACAAATCCATACCCTGGAGGAAGTAGGCAGGAGGTTTAACATTACGCGCGAGCGCGCCCGGCAGATCGAGGCCAAGGCGTTGAGCAAACTCCGCCACCCTTCCCGCTCCAGGCAGTTGAAGGAGTTGATGGAAAAATGAGGGGAAATGTGCACAGGGGAAGTGTGCATACAAAAATGGCCGGGAGGTGAAAGAGGTGTGTCTCTGTCAAAAATCCCCCCGCCCCCTTTGAAAGGGAAAGAGCAGCCATGCGGGCAAGCTGGAGGAGAAAGCTGGACGACCTGGCCTTCCGGACGCTCTGGGGGCGGGATGTCAGTGATACCAGTTTTTGGGGCAGAGTCAGAGCCTTTTTGCTCAGGCTCTTGAGACTGCTTTATGGAGCGGTGAGAAAATTTTCCGAGGGGCAGCTTACCCTTCAGGCCATGAGCCTGGTCTATACAACGCTTCTTGCGTTTGTTCCTCTCCTTGCGGTCAGCTTCTCGGTGCTCAAGGCATTTGGGGTGCATAACCAGATAGAGCCTCTCTTGCGGAATTTTCTCGCTCCCTTCGGTCCCAAAGCAGGAGAGATAACCCGACAAGTCACTGGTTTTGTGGAGAATATAAAAGTGGGTGTGCTTGGCTCGATCGGGTCCGCCACCCTGATCTATACAGTCATATCCCTTCTTCAGAAAATCGAAAACGCTTTTAATTCCATATGGCAGGTCAAAAGGGCCAGGGGATTGTTGAGAAAATTCAGCGATTATATGAGCGTAATCTCCATCGGTCCCCTTCTTGTTTTCTCTGCCGTCGGCTCCGCAGCCTCCTTTATCAGAACCACAGCCGTTCAGAAAGTGGTATCCCTGAAGCCCTTTGGCATGGTCTTTTACCTTGCTGGAAGACTGATTCCCTCTCTTTTTATCTGCGCTTCTTTTACCTTTATCTACCTTTTCATACCCAATACCAGGGTACGGTTCAAATCGGCGCTGGCAGGGGGGCTTTCGGCAGGCATCCTCTGGGAGGGCACAGGATGGGCCTTTGCCTCTTTCATGGTATCATCGACAAAATATGCCGCCATCTACTCGGGCTTCGCCATTATCGTACTGTTCATGATCTGGCTCTATTTCAACTGGCTCATCGTCCTCATCGGTGCGCAAATTTCCTTCTATCATCAGTATCCGGGACTTCTCAGCATTCGTCAGGAGGCGCTCCTTTCGGATCACCAGTTGAGGGAAAAACTTGTCTTTTCAATCATGTTCCTCATCAGTGACAGTTATTATCATCATACTCCTCCCTGGACGATTGCCTCTTTGGTGCGTTATCTGAACCTGCCTGTCGGCCCTCTTTTTGACATGCTGGATGTGTTGGGAAAAAAAGGTTTTATTGTCGAAACCAGCCACGATCCGCCATCCTACCTGCCAGCCAGGGACATCGAAACAATCACTCTGAAGAGCATCCTGAGTACGGTCAGGAACGTCGAAACCGGCCAGGACAGCTTTTTCTCCATAAGCGAGGTTGACGGGATCATGAGAAGAATGGACGAAGCCATCAAGGATGCGCTCGGAGAGAAAACCATCAAGGATCTCGTCCTTTCTCAGGGGAAGAAAGGCGATCATGCCTTTTGCGTTCTAAAGAAAAATTAACTTGGTTGAGCTCCATATCACTCCCCCTTTTATAAAGGGGGCTGGGGGGGGATTTTTAACATCTGTAGCCTACACAACTGAAAACCGCTATAATATCATAGTACGAGAGGTCATTTTGCGGAATCTTTCGATTCCATTCTTCCAAAGTCATCGTCAAAGCGGACGATATCGTCCTCTTCAAGGTATTTTCCCAATTGCACTTCGATAATGTGGAGCGGAATCTTGCCCGGGTTTTCGAGGCGGTGAGGGGTGGCCTTGGAGATATACGAGGATTGATTTTCCTCCAGGAAAAAGGTTTTATCTCCATTGGTGATCCTCGCGGTTCCCTGCACGACTACCCAGTGCTCGCTCCGGTGATAGTGCATCTGAAGGGATAATTTGGCGCCCGGATAAACCACGATCCGTTTAATTCTCGTATCGTCCCGCTCTTCCAGGACGGTGTAGGTTCCCCAGGGACGGTGCACGGTGGTGTGGGCCTGATACTCCTTGCGGCCTTTGGCTTTCAATTCGTTGACAATCGATTTGACATCCTGGCTCTTCTCCAGGTCGGATATGAAAACCGTATCAGGGGTTTCCACCACTACCGTATTTTCAAGGCCATTGGCTACGACCAGCCTGCTGTGCCCCTTGATGAAACAGTTTTTCGTTTCCTTCAGGATGACATCTCCTTCAACCACATTGCTGTTATCATCCTTGGGCAGGAAATCATAGAGCGATTTCCATGAGCCGATATCACTCCAGCCGAAATCCGAGGGGAGCACTACTCCCCGTGCGGTCTTTTCCATAATGGCGTAGTCGATGGAAATGTCCGGCAGCCGCTGATAGCATTCCTTATACACATAATTGCCGGAGGAAACAAGATCCTGCATGTCTTTATAAAGGCCGGGCTGCAAGGTTTTAAACTCCTCTGTAATCACCGAAGCCTTGAAAGCGAACATGCCGCTGTTCCAGAAAAAATTTCCGGCCTCGAGGTAGTGCCGGGCTGTCTTCTCATCGGGCTTTTCCACAAATCTTTTTATCGTCAGGGCTTCAACCGCTCCGGCGGCATCTTCTGGCCTTGCGGCGGTATCCGCTGTCTTGATGACCTCTCCCGCCTCTATGTATCCGTAGCCTGTTTCCGGGTAATGAGGCTGAATGCCGAAGGTCACCAGGCAATCTTCAGCAGCGAGCCTGATCGCAGCTTTCAATTTTTCCTGAAACCCTGCTACATCACTGATGACATGATCGGCAGGCAAAAGGAGTAAGATGGCATCTTTTTCCTCTTTCAGAATGCTCAAGGTGGCCAGAAGAACAGCCGGAGCCGTATTTCTGCCGCAGGGTTCTGGGATAATTTTATCCTCAACCGAGGGTATGGGCAGGGCGTTCAGATGCCTGATAATCTCGTAATAATGCTCTTTACCACAGACTACGCGCACTTTTTCCGCTTCAAGGAGAGGGAAGAGCCTTTTGATGGAGCTTTGAATCAGTGAATCGGCCCCAACCAGGCTCACCAGTTGCTTTGGGAAAACCTCCCTTGAGATCGGCCATAATCGCGATCCTGTACCTCCCGCCAGGAGAACGGGATAAACTTTCATGGGTTGCTCTGACATGCTGCATACTCCTCTTTGCCTGCTATTTGCCTTTTGACTGCCCTTTGGCCTGCTCTTTGCCTTTTGCTTGCTATTTGGCCTTCTCCCATCCTTTTTGCCTGTGCTCCATACTCTACTCTTTGGCTCTTTGGCTTGCTATTTACCTTCACTGCGGAGCACCATTCCGCTGGTGGGCTCTACGGCCACAGAGATCGAAAATTTCTGCCCTTCTGCCGGTACTCCGCTGTTCAGGCAAATCTCCCTCCATTCCCCTTCCGGGAGGAGAAAGGTTGCGGCCCTGGCATTGTTCCCGTTGAACAAGACCAGAATCTTTGACCATGATTCTCCACTCAGACCGGTTCCATCGATGGAATAGATAATCTGGTCAGGGAGAGGAGAATATGCCTGCACCCGGCTGTGGATCTTTTCCGCACTGCCCAGGCGAAAGGCCGGATGCTGCTTACGCAGGGTAATAGCACTCTTGATATAGTGAAAAATGTCGGCGTGGGTTATTTTCCATTGCCAGTCGATCCGGTTGATCGCGTCTGGCTGATTATAGGTATTGGCAATGTGCTGCTTGGTGCGAAACAGTTCCATTCCGGAATAGAAAAACGGTATCCCCTGAGCGAGCGCTGTCAGCAATCCAGCCAGTTTCACCATCTTCTTGCGGGTGCCCTCATCGGTATTGACGGACACCTCCAGTTTGTCCCTCAGCACCAGGTCGTCATGGCAGGTGACGTAATTGACGGTTTCATCGGGGTCATGGGCAAAATCCTCGATAGACCCGCGCAGGCCGCGGCAGATGGAGCCCGCTATATCCGGGGATGAATATCCCTGGATGAAGGACTGGTCCTGGCCGTTCGGGGAGCCTTTAATGGCGTTGCGAAAATGATCGTTGAATACCCCGTAGCCCCTTCCTTTTTGCTTTCCCTTCTCGTTGATCACCTCAAGGGGAGAGGGGCCGGCAGCCCAGGGCTCGCCGTAAATCAGAAGGGTGGGGTGAATGGTGTGCAACTCCGCTGCCGCTCTGGTCATGGTTTCGATATCGATCAGGCCCATGAGATCAAAACGAAAGCCATCGATATGATATTCCTGCACCCAGAACTTTACGGAATCCAGCAAAAGTTTCCTGGCCATGGGATAGGTGGTATTAAATTCGTTCCCCGTCCCGGCGCCATTGGAGGTTTTTCCCTCCTCATCCATCCGGAAATAGTAGTAAGGCGCAAGATAATCAAAAGGGGCGCGGCCATCGTAATGGTTGTAAACAACGTCCATAATGACCCTCAGGCCCGCCCGATGCAGAGCCTTGACCATTTGCTTGAATTCCCTGACCGTGGTTTCATCGGTGGGGTCGCTGGCATAGGTTCCTTCGGGGGAGAAAAAGAGCGTTGGCATGTATCCCCAGTTGTAATGAGAAAATCGCTGGAATTTTTCCCGATCCTGCGGCTGACTGACAAAGCTGGTGAAGCTCTGGGTGGGCATAATCTGGACGTGAGTCACTCCCAGATCCATCAGGTGATCAAGGCCGGTTTTAACCTGGTTCGGTCCCGTGCTTCCGGCCTCGCCAAGACCGGTGTACAACCCTTTGTTCCTTATCCCTGAGTTGGCTGCAATTGTAAAATCCCGGAGGTGAAGTTCGTAAATAACGGCATCTTCCGGTTTGATCAATCCGTCCTCCGGCACAATCTGCCGGAATGGAGGTCTTTGGTCCTCTGCCCATCCGATCTTTTGATCGATTTCATGGAAATCGATGATTTTCCCCCGGGAAGATCCTACGGCGATCATTTCGGCCCATGGGTCAACGATTTCCTTTTCCCTGCCTTCCTGATCAGTGATCCGCAGCATATACAGGGAATCTTTCCAATCCCCTGCCTGGCTTCCCTGCCAGAGGAGGCCATCATTGCTCCTGCTCAGGGGAACCTCGGTCCCCTCCATCGCATCGAAGGACCGGTAAAGAATGACCTTCATATTTTGAGCATGGGAAAAGGGAAACCGGAAAAAAAGGGCCTGTGGAGTGTAAAATGCCCCGCGATCGGGTGGAGGAGAATTCTCAAGGGGAGGGATACATCCCCTGACTCGGGAGCAGGCACAGCGGCAATATGGGTCCATGACTTCGTACTGCTTTCCATAGCAGGTTATTCGAAAGGTATAGTAGCGCCCCTTCAGATCTTTCGGAACTTCCGCACTCCAGATTCCGTTGGATTGCATAATCCATCTGCCGCTCAATTCACAGGTCATCGGCACATCCTCTCCCTGTTCGGACCACAGATCCGGATACAGAACCACCGAAAAGTTCATGGCCATGGGAGCAAAGACCTTAAAGGTAGTGCCCTGCGGCCTGTAGGTGACTCCAAGATCGTTACCATCGTAAAAGTATTGATTTTCAGCCAGAACTTTTCTGGGAATCACCTTCTTGTCATTGTCCAGGAAGTACTCGTACCGGATGTCCATATCCTTGGCCAGTTCAATGGCCAGTCTGCGTGTTTGAAGTCCCAGGAGAGTCAGGGGGGGATCGGCTATTCCGGGAACCCACCCATGGTCAGGATTGTCGAGCGTCTCTTTAAACTTGAACCGGACGGAACCATCGTGCGGAAAGCCGTACATGATCAACTCATAGTATTTTTCCTTATCGTTCCACCACATCTTCCAGCGGGGATCTCCCTCTCCCTGCTGCCAGTTGCTATGGGTGCCAAGAACGAAAATGCTTCTCGGCCCTTCCAGCCGCTCTCCGGGGTCCCTTTGTGAAGGATCGTAGATAAAGTGCACAGCTCCATTTTCCAGGATTTCGTAGCCATCTTTGCGGGGACTGAAAGACGCACTTTGCCCAAGGAGGTTCTTATTGCGGATCGTGTGGATGGGAAAGATGTCACCTTCTTTTTCACGCAGGGAAAACGCCACGGCCTTCAATTCGCCTTTTTCGTCCGACACGATCGGAGCGGAGAGATTGACGGTAATCATTCTCGGATCGTCAGCAAAGGCAGCGGTGACGTTGATTTTTATTTCAGGGGGCACGTAATGGACTTTCGGATCATTCTCCAGAAGCCAGATTTCAGAGGATACAGTCCCACCGATATCGATAAATCTGGTCTCTTCTTTTCCCCTGTCCCATCTGTCCCTGCTTTTTTTGATCAGAATACCTATCCTGGCTGAAGTACCCAGTTTCTGGCAATCCAGCCGGCTGAAGACACCAAAATCGTCGTGGCCCATGAATTCGAACAAGGCTCCGGGCCGTCCTTCCAGCCACATCCAGAGATACCAGTCATCATAACGGCCATCATACCGGTGATAATGAATAGTCAGGCACGTGCCAAAGGGGGTAAGTTGATCCATTCATTGGTCCTTTCCTCAATGGACTGGAAACGTGTGAGGGTCGAAAGGGTAAGGTTGCTGAAGGTAAATGATCCCTATCCTCAAAAAAAGGTGCACCAATCCCTTTCTCGTTATTTTTTTAAGAGTATAGGTTCTCATCGGTCTTTATTCGTTTTCATCGTTACGATTATTCGTTTTCATCGTTATGATGCCTGCCTTCCAGAGAAGGTTTGGCCCGAAAATCCAGCCGGACTGCCGCCGGATCGATATACTCCAGTTGGATTCCGGCAGGCAGACTGATGTCCTCCTTGGAGAGATAAAAAGTGCGTCTTCCCCACTGAGCTAAAGATACGTTTAAGTCAACCCGAAGATCCTCCGGCTTGAGCGAGGCAACCAGCTTGCGGGTGCCTTTGATAAATATTTTGGCCTTTGTCGGTGGAGAAGTCAATTCCAGATTGACAGGAATGTTTTTGTACTCAATGGGAACGATCAGATCGAGAGAGTAATTCTGCTGGCCAGCCAAAAGGGCCCAGAACAGAAAGATCGAAATAAAGGCAGCCATTTTCTTGGGCCAGTTATCCATGACGGTTCGGGAGATAATCTCCTGCAGCGATAACTTCTCCTTTTTCTTCTTTTGGGAGAGATGCTCGACAATCAGCGAACTGAGGGTCTTGGCGTCCGGCACCCGTTTGATTTGCCCGTGCTGGACGGCAGATACATGGCCCCTCTCTTCGGAGACAACGACAATAAAGGCATCGCTGTGCTCGGACAGCCCTAAAGAGGCCCGATGCCGGGAACCGTATCTGGTGGGCAGGTTATCTTTTTCCGTCATGGGCAAAAAGCCTGACACCAGCTTTATTTTATTCCCGTCAATAAGTATGGCCCCGTCATGTATGGGAGAGTGTTTCTGGAAGATACTCAACAGGATAGGCTCATTAATTTCTCCATCGAGTGGAATCCCGTCCAGGATCAAATTTCTCAGGTCATCCTTTTGCTGGAAAACAATGATGGCGCCGGTTCTCTCTTCGGCCATGCGAAAGACAGCCTGACAGACGGCCTCAACCATGGAGGGGTCATGAGCCAGACCCTTTTTCTCCGGTATCAGATTCAGCGGATTGACCCTTTCCAATACTTCGCGGATTTCCGGCTGGAAGATAATGATGATCAAAACGATCAACACTTGCCAGAAAACCTGGAAGACCCAGGTTGATAAAAAGAGTCCGCAGGACTTTACCAGGGTGTAGATAACACCCAGCCCCATCAGCCCTATCAGGATCCGAAATGCCTTAGTGTGACGAAACAGGCTGTACAACTGGTAGGCTATGAAAGTAATCAGCAAGATGTCAATAAGATCCAGCCACTTGAAGTTCTTTATTAAACTGACCATAAAGTTAAAGTATACCCTGTTTTCTGGTTTCGTGGTATAATTTTTTCGTTCGTTACACAGAATCGAGCCGAACAAGAATCGAGCTTAACAAAAAGTTAACCGATGAGAAAGATGTACAGCATTATGAAAACAAAGTCTTATTACCTGAAAAAGTCATTGCTTATCGAATCATCGTTTGTTATTTCATCCCTTGCCATTTCATTCCTTGTCATTTTTTTTCTCACCTGTTTTCCAAGTCCCCCGCCGCTCCTGGCATCCACCGCGCCAAAGCAGGAAATACAAAAGCTTCAGGAGGAAATAACGACCCTCGAAAATACTTTGAAAATTCTCTCTGATGAGAAGCAAAGAAGCGCTTCGGTCAGCCAGGTAGAAAGCATACTGGCTGCCAAAAAAGGGATTCTTGCCCAAAAAACCGGCACTGCTCCTACCCTAAAAAAAGGGAGACATCTCAATTTTATCCAAATATTCCAGAATGTCAAAAAAATTTTTTTCCATCTTTTAGGTTTACTCAAAGAGCAGATAACCCGTCTTTCCATAGATTATACCGAACTCAGGACTTTTCTCTCCAGCCGGGATAATCTGCTCATGCTGCTCGACATAGGGTTAAAGCTTTTGGGCTCCTTCATTATCGGCCTCCTTTTATGGTTTTTTTCCCGGATATTGACGCGAAGATGGCTGATTGCCTATCAAAAGAGGGAAAAAGTGTCGCTGTCCGGCAGGATCAAGGCCCTGCTATTCCACCTCTTTCTGGAATTTTATCCTCTGGCCATCCTTTTTGCCCTGAGTTGGCTGTTCCTGGAATCACTGTTCCAGCAGGAGGTAATCGTCTCGGCTGCCGTCTCCGTTCTTGGTGCATGGTTCGTCTATCGGCTTCTGTGCAGCTTATGCCGGTTGATCATCTCTCCCGAAGATGACGCCGAGCGCCTGTTTATCCTTGAGAGTGAACTGGTTACCTACATCAGAGCCTGGTGTCACCGGATTTTTCTTTTGAGCCTCTGGGCTTTCGTTCTGGTCAGGGTGTGCTCGCTGTTCGGCCTGGAGCAGATTTCGACTGTATTTCTGAAAACCTACAAGGTGGGAATCGTAACCTGTCTGGCTATCATTTTGACCAGATGGAGGGCAAGTATCCAGAAGCGGTTTTCCTTTACCTTGAAAGAGGATGACCCGGCCTGGATGACTAAAATGAAAAAAGCCTATAACCGTGCACTGGGAAAAGTCTATCTGGTTTTAATCCTTATGTTTTCCATTACGCTTACCTTGGACCTTCTGGGCTATGACCGCGCTGCTCAGTTTACCCTCTTGGCCACCTTCAAAAGCCTTCTGTTTATCTCTCTGGCTCTTATCGTCTGGTTCCTTTGGAACAGGCTCTTTGTGAAGTTTTCAGCCCTGAGCAGGGAAAGTGTTCAACGCTATCCTGACCTGGAAAAGCAGGTCAACCGTTATGTTACCTGGACCGGCCACCTTATCCGCTCTTCCATTATCATCCTGACCTTTTTTATTCTCATGGCTATCTGGGGGTTTAATATCTTCAAATTCCTGAGCCACCACTCGGAGTATCTGTTCGGACTCATCCGGATTCCTGCTCTTATTCTGGGGTCCATCTTCCTGACCCAGTCCGTTGCCTTCCTGGTTCGAAAAATGACCGGCCGGATCGCTGAAACGAAAATCCTGAAAGAGGAAGCTCCTCCCATCGAGATCGAAAAACAGTTGAACACCATCAGTGGAATTCTCTATAAAACCGCAGCGGTCTTTATCTGGTCAGTTACCGGAACCATGATCCTCAAGGAACTCGGATTTTCTATCGGTCCCCTGCTGGCAGGGGCCGGGATTGCGGGCCTGGCCGTTGGCTTTGGAGCTCAGAGCCTGGTGAGAGACATCATCTCCGGACTCTTCATGATCGCGGAGAATCAGGTCCGGGTAGGGGATGTGGCCATTCTCAACGGGACCGGCGGGCTGGTCGAAAAGGTAAGCCTGCGGATTACCGTTCTGAGAGGTCTTGATGGAACGGTGCATGTCTTTCCGAATGGAACGATCAATACCGTCTCCAATATGACCCACGATTTTTCCTACTATTTGTTCGATATCGGCGTAGCCTACAAGGAGGATGTTGATCGGGTATTTGCCGTTCTGCGGGAAATCGGTGATCAAATTGCCCAGGAGGAGCCGTATAAGTCCATGATTCTTGAACCATTCGAAATTATCGGCCTGGATAAGTTCGCCGATTCAGCCTTGATCATCAAGGCCAGGATCAAAACCCAGCCGATCCAGCAGTGGACGGTTGGGAGGGAAATGAACCGCAGGATAAAGAAGCGCTTCGACGAGGAGGGTATCGAAATTCCTTTCCCCCAGCGAACTATTTATTTTGGTGATAAAACCAAGTTCCTGGATGTCCATATTAAAAACTGGGGAGAAGAAAATCTCGACATGCTGAAGGACTTCATCCGTACCGCAATCAAAAATGCCCTGGATGAGGAAAAACAAAAAGGCCGGGGAGAAAAAGAAGACTGAAGGAGAGGCAGCAGGCTGCCAGGAAAACAGGAGGCTTCAGGAGCAAGAGCAGTCCTCTTCAGGAGAAGCAACGGGTTGAGGACAACGAACAGGAGGAGAAACAGCGAGCTTCTTCGCAGAACACGGATCCAAAGGGGACAGGGGGATTTCCATCAATCTCAAAAAATCCTCCTTAATCCTCCTCTCGAAAAGTGGACAGGACCATTGCTCAAGTCAATGATATCGCCCATATCGTTACGAAGACCATTTTAGCACAAAGCTGCACGAGGAAGACTACTCCCTGTTGCTCAGATGAGCTTCCGCATTCCCGACCAGGCTCCTAGATAAGCGTCGTAGTACCCAGGATAGCGGCTGGCCCTAAAAGGCTCGTAGCTGCCGGTGGCAAAGCAGGCACCGTAGGTATGGTTGTCGCCCCCAATGACAGCAAGAGAGTGGAGAAAGGAAACGGAGATGGAGGTGCATACGAGGGATAGGCTGACAGGTAAACTGGATTGGCAATAGGAACCTGGGCTTGTATCCAGAGGGCATCAGTCGGGGCCAGAGCAGCATACCCTGCCGGTAAAGAGATCGGTACCGGTGTACCGCTGACCGGATCAACCAAGTAGCTTGGAGGCCAGGTATTGATGCCGTAAAGCGGGTCATAGAAGAGCAGGCCGGATGGCGTATTATAAAGAAGCCAGGGATTCGGCCAGGCAGGATCCCATGTCAGGCCAGGTTGAGCTGGAAGCACGGTGGTTTTGGCCAGATTGGTCACGATTGGAGTGGGAATGGTGGTCACGGGATCAACAGGTGACAGTGCGGGTGACCACAGCGGCCACAAAGTGTTATATGGGGGAAGCGCCTGCCAGTTCTGAGCCAGGACAGACAAAGAACTGATCAAGAAGAAGCCGGTTGCGATCAGAATGAGGAGTATGCCTTTTCCTGCGCCATGGATATGGCGTTTGCCGTGTGTTGCTGCATGTGCTGCTGGAATAGATGGGGTATGGGGGGCATAGGGAGCATTTACGCGGTGCTTTGTATTCATAATCTTATTTCTCCTTACTCTTTTCACCTTAAATTGTCTCACCATCTTATCGTTTCAATCTGCATTTTATAGTTCCAACCTGCATTTATAATATCTCATATTGTATACCTTTGGGTCTGGGGTTATCAAATTTTTTTTAAAGCTGCTTTGAGGTGTCTCAGGCTTCAGGCAGTGCGTTTAAAACCTTTCTTTGCGGTCAAGACCCATGTTTCTTCCTGCGCCCGTCCAGATGCCTGAAATCTGTCTGCCTCAAAAGAGCTTCAATACCCCTCGATGCTCATCGCCCGCTTAAGAGAGCGATGCAATGGCCCAGGGATTTATGAAAAAAAATACAAAAACTACCTACTTGACGAAAGAATAGATTTTTGACATGATAGCTTTTTTATACGCTCTGTCAGCTCTTAAAGGAGGTTTGAGAAATGTCGAAATGCTTTTCTCTGTTTTTCATATGCATATTGGCTCTCTCGATAGTTTTCCTGGCCCAATCCGATGGGATGGCCACAACTATGTATGTTACAGAGACAACATGGGTCAAAGTAACCAGCGGGCCAGGAAACAATTATAAGGTAGTTGCGCGGGTGAGGTCCGGTGATGCCGTAACGGTCATAGAACAGGAAGGATCATGGTACCATGTCCGGACTGCCCAGGATGAAGAGGGATGGATAATGGCATCGCTCCTTACCGAGAACAAACCTCTCGCTGAGCAGGTCAATTCCCTGGCCAGCAAGACTACTGAACAATCCAGATTGATTGACCAGCTTACCGAAGAAAATCAATCGTTAAAAAAATACTCCCAAATGTTTGAAAACAGCGCCGAGGAGCTCAAGCGTCTCAAAGATGAAAACCGCCGTCTCAAAGACCATCAAGACATCCTCTGGATAGGCGTTGGTGCGGGCATTTTATTTATCGGATGGATTATCGGCCTGATTACGGGAGGCTTTTACCGGAAGGGCAGATCCAAATACCGGTATTCTTTTGACTAAGCGTTTTCGTAAAAGGTACCCGATAAAAATGCGGTACTCAACGAAGGGCGAGTTTTCCCGATAAGGGCAGGTTTCTTTCATAAGGGAGTGTCTCTTTCATAAGGACGACAGGCATGTCAACAATAGTTATTGGCCATAAAAATCCTGACACGGATTCTATTTGTGCCAGTCTAGCTTATGCCTATTTCAAAAAGCAAATTTCTGGAGAAGAAGGCTTTATTCCGGCTAGATGTGGAAATATCAATCCCCAAACCCAATTTGTCCTTGATAAATTTAACGTTTTACCCCCTGTCTATGTCTCCGACCTCTATATCAGGGCACGGGATATTATGACCAGGGAGGCGGTTTACCTTCATCCTCAAGACCCGCTGCGAAAGGCGGTAGAGCTTTTCAAGGAAAACGAATTTCACTTCATCCCGATTTCCGCGGACAGCCATCATGTGCAGGGAATCTTGACTTTTTCCCGTATAGCCCGCCATATCCTTCAGCATGAAAACTTCCCCAATGCATTGCCTGTCTCCGTCAATGCCCTGGCCCAGAGTACCAAGGCCAAATTGCTGGTCGGGAAAAGTTCTCAGCAAACCGTTCCTGTCCGGCTCCTGGTTGGAGGCATGGAGGAGGATGCATTCAGCCGGCACGTTCTGCAGTCTGCCGAAACAGCCCGGCCTGTGGTGATTGTCGGCGACCGCCACAACATTCAGAAACTGGCCATTGAGTTGGGAGTATACGCCCTGCTCGTTTCGGGGGGAGCGCATATCAGCGATGACATTCTTGAACTGGCGGCGGCAAAAGAAGTCCCCATCCTGCTCTCTGCCTATGATACGGCAGCCACGGCCTTTTTGGCCCGCCTGTCCACGCCCGTAGAAAAAGTAGCCGAGCCGGTAAAAGAATTCATTAAACCGGAGGACCGGTTTTTCGAAATCAGGGAAAGGATCATCCATGCTGAAGAAAGAGGTCTGGTCGTTCTGGATGATGAAAGGAACCTTCAAGGCATTGTTACCCGGACCGATTTACTCAAAGGCTACCGAAAGCAGGTCGTCCTTGTGGATCACAATGAAAGAAGCCAGGCCATCGACGGCATCGAAGAGGCAGAACTGGTCGAAATTATCGATCACCACCGTTTAGGGGATCTTCACACTATCCGCCCGATCCGCTTCATCAATGAGCCCTTAGGGAGTACCTGCACGATCATTACCCAATTTTTCCATAGAATGCAAAAACCTCCGGCACCTGATATAGCCGGGCTGTTACTCTCGGGCATTCTCTCCGATACCATGCTCTTCAAATCACCGACCACCACCCCCTATGACCAGGATATGGCTTGCTGGCTGGGAGAAATAGCCGGCCTCGATATCCTGCGGTTTGGAAACGATCTGTTTACCGCCAGTTCCTCTATCAGCACGCTTTCGGCCAGGGAAATCATCAATAACGATTTTAAGGTTTACGAGGGAGAGACCGGAAAGTTCGGGATCGGTCAGGTGGAAATCGTTGGCCGATCTCTTTTGAATGACCTTAAAAGTGACCTTCTCACGCAACTTCAGGCCATAACCTCTAACCATGAATACCTTTTCTCGATCCTGATGGTCAGCGATGTGGTGAAAGGGGGAAGTTACCTCCTCTATGCAGGGAAAGAATACCTAGCCGAACGCCTGGGCTACGATAAGATTGAGCAGAACCTGCTCTTCGCCAAGGGCATGCTGTCAAGGAAAAAACAGCTCGTGCCCCACGTTCTGGAAATTTTGAAATAGCTGCCTGCTCAAGTTTTCGCACGGTACAAGGGATTGTTAAAAGCCGGTTAAGGAGCTGGATTGTTCCGTGAGATGACCCGCCTGTTTGATAAAACGACATAAGGCAGAGAGGGCCATTGCTGGTTTCTGCCTAATAAAGACGTATGCAGCCGATCAGCCTTTCCCGATCTTTTTCTTTATCCCCACCATGCCAAGCACTCCAAAGAAGAAAAGCAGGCAGGTTGACGGTTCCGGGGTGCAGCATGGCGATTGGTGATTGACGACATAATCTTGCACTCCACCGCACCCGCCAAATCCTTCGATCGCCACAGTTATCGGATTCCCCCCGATTTCGATGCTCTTAAGGCCTGAACATACACCTACGGTATACTTCGTAACCAGAAGATCGCATGGGCAATAAGGGCAGGGGCCACCATGGCCTGCACAGTTATGAGGGCATGGTACATCGGATACACTTTTCTGCGTCTCCGCGCCTTGAACATCCCACAGAATAGTATGCCAGGAGCTGATTTCCCATACAACACTGTCTTTGGGGATGTAGCACGGGTATTCAGTTACCGTGCACTTCACCGTGTAATAAGCCCGCCTCCAGCCCTCAGGGCCGACCCAGGTGGCACCACCTGTCCAAGTAGGGTCTTCGGCTGAAAGAAATATGGTAGGCTCGAACTTGTAATCGGAACCCGATCCCACACCATAGGTAGTGAACGGTGTATCACCCATTTTCCAATCCACTTTATATATGGTATCCCCTTCTGCCAGTCCTGCAGTCAATCCATCCTCGTTAACAGCAAGTTCCCCTTTCAGCAGGCCGTTATACTCGCTTTCCCGGACAGGATTAAGAGGCTCATCATCCCAGGTAGATACGGTATAGTTGCCTGACGAGCCGCTGAAGATGGCCGTGGTGTTTTTGATCATGTCCCTCCAGTAGTCGATATTACCGGAGGTGACGGTGTCCATCTGGGTGGTTCCGAGGTGCGAAAGGCTTCCCTCATATGGGCTTGAACTTATGTAGGTATTAATAAGATCATTGAATTGTAAGGCCAAACCTGTGGAAGGGATTGTTACTGCTAAGGCAAAAATTAAGACCAATAATAAGTTTTTTGTTCTCATTTTGTCACTCCTTCCTCCCCCTTTTATAAAATTTTTTGTTCCCAATAACCTTACCCTCAACGCGTTTGCCAGGCATAAATCCAGGATCAAGAAAATTTAAGTCCTTAGATGAATGGACGGCCTTTCTTGTTGCCGCAGGTTTCCAGGGATAACTCTTTTTTGAATATGTCAGACTTTCCAGATCTTTCTTTTGATTCCGATGAGGCCCATCAAACCAAAACCAAACAGAAAGATGGCTCCTGGCTCCGGGACCGGTGCTGGTGGAGTCAGCGTGAAATTATCAACGTATGCCCAGGTATTATAGTTATCATCGCCTCCATTGCCAGAGGCAAGTTTTATGCTCATGGACATGGTAAGTGGTCCGGTATAAGCACCAAAGTTATGTGAAAAGTATTGCCAGTCACTGTAGTAGAGCGCAAGATCTACAATGGGTTTATCAGCGGCATATTCATCGAGCTCCAACCTCGCATCGACAATCTCATCATTGTGCTCATCGTAAAATTTAACTGTAAATCGATCATTTCCTTCCCAGTCAGTCGAGAACAGATTGTAGTAAAAAGAGACTACTCCTCCTTGAAAACCGACAAGGTTTTGACTGATCCAGTTATTGTTGTAACTTCCACCTCCAGAAAGACCGGGCGCAGAGAGTAACGCCATGGAATCGCCTTGCTGGGCAGTGATATCGTAGCTGTATGTATCGAAGGTGACAGTACCGCTGTGGACTTGAGAGACAGTGCCATGGGTTGTCCAACCAGTCAGATTGCCGGCTTCTTCAAAACTGCCATTAACAAAAGAAACAGCCCAGCATGCACTGGCAAACAGAATGATACCTAGTGCCAATAAACAAAGAAATACATTTCTCATAGTTCGGGTCTCCTTAAGTTCTCTTTCTCATCCGTTAAGGCAAAGATAAAGATACTTATCTGATTTTAAAATGAGCGTTCTTTATCATGGTAATCAAGTCATGGTAATCAAGTTTTACAATGGGCATCTCCCCAAACTACCTTCTCTTCCCTATTCAAAGGTACCTCCTCCCCCCATTTTTCAAGGTACCTCCCCCACCCTCCTTCGGAAAAGATGGAGTGTGGAGATTTCTCATAGAGGGTTTTATTTTTGAGACAGGTTCATTCCAAGCCTTCCACTTTCACTCGCATCTTTGATATTTTCAGCATTTCTAACCATATTTTGTAATGACATGCATTTTTTATTCCATAGACACAAGCTATTGATTTTTAATATAAATTGAATAATATCAAAAATACTGATATCTTATACTATTGTAGTCATAGGCTACAGTTTTTTTAAATCTCCGGGTTTTCTGATAATAACTATCTGAGATTATTACGTAAACTTCTTCACTTTTAATCTGTCTTAAGATACTACACTTCAGAAAAAGGTAAGCTCCTATTCCCGAATATCTTATCTCCCCTTTTCTTTTTACCATTTCAATACCATCCATACCATCGGCACCACAAAATCAATCCATAAAAAATGAGCGTTGAATGTGTTAATTTACCGATTAATAGGTGTTAATAATTTAGTTGTTATGAGCTCATTTTTTCTCTGAAAAGTATGAGCATTGATTCTTTATTGTGTATAAGCTCTCGGCAAAATAAAGATGATAGTTTACTTACTCTTATTAATTTTATCCTTCTTATTATCACTCATTGTCACACCTATTGTGAGAAAACTTGTTCATAAAAATGGTATTTTAGATATGCCTAATGAGCGTAAAGTGCATAAAACTCCTGTCCCACTGCTGGGAGGTCTGGCTGTCTTCTGCTCCTTTTGCCTGAGTCTCTTTTTTGCTCTTCTCATCCCCTGGATTCGTCAGACCCTCATCGATCCAGCCCGCGGCTGGGCAGGCTTGGTCTTGGGATCACTCATTATTATTGGGCTTGGCTTCTATGACGATTGCAGAAACATCAAGCCGGGGCCGAAAATTTTTTTTCAAAGCCTGGCTGCCGGATGTATGATCATAGGCTTCGGATTCCAGATCCGGGCGGTAAGTAATCCTTTCGGAGAAGGTGCCCTGGTCCTGGGATGGTTATCGATCCCCTTCACGTTCCTGTGGGTAGTCGGCATTACCAATGCCCTGAACATCATCGACGGACTGGATGGATTAGCCTCAGGAGTGGCAGCAATTGCGGGGTTGGCCATTTTTACCATAGCCTGTACGAATGGAAATCCATTCATTGCCTTTATTTCCCTGATCCTGGTGGGAAATGTTCTTGGGTTTTTAGTATATAACTTTCATCCGGCATCCATTTTTCTGGGAGATTCCGGCAGCCTTTTTATCGGATTCTGGTTATCGTTCCTCTCCGTCCAAGGGGTCCAGTCGAGGCATAATGCGGTTTTGCCCATAGCCGTGCCTGTTATGGTTTTGGGGTTCCCGATCATGGATATGACCCTGGCGGTGCTGCGCCGGTTCTTCCGCTCAGAACGGGACAGAGGGGTAATAGACAAGATTCGTTTCGTATTCAAGGCGGATCAGTGCCATATTCATCATAAGCTCTTGGACCGGGGTTTTTCTCAACGCCTGGCTGTCGTACTTTTGTATTGCCTTTGCCTTATCTTTGCCGGATGTGCCCTGTGTACCGTATTCCTGCCCAGGATCAATCACAGAGTCTGGGTATTATTTCTCCTGGCCTCGTGTCTAACGATAAGGAACATGACCGACTTGAAGACTGCACGTGGTCCGCATCTTTACAAGAGCACTTCCCGGCCATACATCCCTGAGTCGGATGCTATTGCCCTAAAGGAGAAAAAAGGATAAAGGAAAAGAGAGGCGGGGACCCTGGAATATACAATACCGGTAGTGGCGACATAATGACTACCCACAACGAAGTGCACAGTGGGAATACCATAGATAACGCGCTGGTAAGGCACTGATAAAAACAATAGTACTCTATTATTAATTCGATATGGAAAAGCTCCTCTTGATAAACCAGTTTTTCTATCCAGATCTGGCTGCTACCTCGCAGTTAATGACCGATCTTGTGGCGGAACTGCGATCGCGAAAAGTGCCGGTAGAGGTAATAACCAGTAATCGCAGCTACATAAGCCCAAAAACCCGCTACCGGAAAGAGGATAATTTTAGGGGGGCCAGGATTCACCGGTGCTGGTCCACACGGTTTGCTCGCAGCAGCACCTGGAACAGGCTCTGCAATTACCTGAGCTTTTATCCGGGAGCATCCGCCTGCGGACTTCGCATACATAAGCCCCGGGTCGTAATGGCCATGTCCACACCGCCGCTGATCGGCCTCTTGGGATTGGCTATAGCCCGCATCAAAGGTGCCAGGTTTATCTACTGGGTCCAGGATCTTTATCCTGATGTAGCCATTCGCCTTGGGTATCTGAATCCGGAAGGAGGAATGAGCCGGTGGCTGCAAAAGGTATCCTCCTCGATTTTACGGCAGGCAGATCATGTAGTGGTAGTCAGTGAGGGTATGCGAAACCGCGTAGCGCACTACGGTGTTTCTCCGGCCAGGGTCAGGGTAATCTGCAACTGGTCGGATGATGAGAGCATCCGGCCAATGCAGAAAGGTGAAAATCCCTTTGTGGCGCGGCAAAACCTGCATGGGAAATTTGTCGTGGCCTATTCCGGCAACATGGGACTGGTCCATGATTTCAAAACGGTTCTGGCAGCCATGAAGGATCTTTCGCCTTATCAGGATCGGCTGCTCTTCCTGTTGATCGGCGGCGGAGCCCGGCAGGATAGTATCAGGCAGTTTGTTCAAGCTCACGGGCATTCGAATGTCAGGTTTTTGCCTTATCAGCCTCGTGAAAAACTTCCCCAGATACTTGGGGCTGCCGACCTGCATCTGGTCTCCCTCGATCCCACGATAGAGGGATTGGTTTTTCCAAGCAAGATCTATGGCGCTTTGGCCGCAGGCAGGCCAATTCTCTTTATCGGGGACCCGGAAGGAGAGGCTGCCAGGCTGATCCATGAGGGAAAGTGCGGCCAGAGTGTGGCCGCAGGAGATGCACACGGTCTTGTGGAAGCGATTGAAGATTACCTTCGGCACCCGGCCAGGGTCCAACAGGAAGGGCTGGCTGGCAGGCGTTACCTGGAAGAGCGGTTCTCGCGGCGTCAGTCCCTGGACGAATTCGGGCGATTGCTCGGTCTGTGCTGCTGATTATGAAGGGGAACGGGGTATGAGAGGGACAGGACCGGGAAGACAGGATGTGCGGAGTGATGGGAGGCTCTTGGGGGCGCAAGGAGGCGGGAAGGCGGGGAAGCGGGGAAGCTGAGAGGCAGGGAAACGAGGGAGTTGGATGATGAATACGATGATATGGCAGGAAGCGATAGTGTTCAATGGAACGAACAGAATATGAAAGGTCAGGGAAAAGGTGCGTATTGCGATTAATGCCATTAACTTAACTTCAGCCGGAACACTGGTCACGGGGAAAGAACTCCTGCGGGCTATATCCGCCCTTAAAACCAGAAGTCATCGATATCTGGTCGTGGCCCCTTCAGGGTTCGGGTATGAGGCCCTGCCCCTGGGGGAAAACTGGCAATGGAAGTTTTTCTCCAGGTGGAAAAAGGAAAATCCCCTCTGGCGAATCTGGTTCGATTTTTTCCTTTTCCCTTCGCTGGTTCGTGATTTCAAGGCTGATGCAGTCATGGCCCTGGGGAATCATGCCCCGGTCAGGTTACCGATACCGGTACTGGTCTTGCTGCGTAACTCTTTTTATGTTGATAATGACCGGTATTCATACCCTTCCACCCTGAAGAAAATGAAAAAATATCTGGAAATCAAAATCTTCAGCCGGACTGTCCGCCATGCCGATCTCTTTGTGGTCCAATCGAGCTATATGAAAACGCGACTGGCCGCAGTCTGGAAGGTTTCTGAAAAGCGAATTTCCGTGATTCCCAATGCAGTTGCGAGTAATATAATGGCGGCTGAAGATATCTCGAAAAATGAGGGAAGACCATCGAATATGGAGGGAAAAGCAGGAGGAATGCCGGAAAAGTTAGATCATAAAATGCTCTGGCTGTATGTAAGCCGGTATTATCCGCATAAAAATCACCGGTTTATCCTCTCACTGGCTGAACATCTGAAAAGGCGGGGAATTGAGGACCTGGCCTTTATTATAACCCTGGACCCTCAGTTACCGGGTGTACAATCTTTGATGAATGCGATCGTGCGGCAGGGATTATCAGATATGGTCATCAACGTAGGGGAACTATCCACGGATCAACTCAGTGCCTGGTACCAGCGGGCGGATGGCCTTTTTTTTCCTTCCTACCTGGAAAGCTTTGGTAATCCCCTGCTCGAGGCTCTTGGGTTCGGCCTGCCCATCTGCACAGTAGACCTGCCCTACAGCCGGGTTATCTGTGAGGACAGCGCTGTTTATTACCGGATGGATTCCATAGAGGATGCCGCAAGAAAGCTTCTCTCCCTGAAGGAGAATCCCTCCTTGCTGGCCGAAGTGGCCCGGAAGGGCAAACAGCATTTTCTGTCCTTCCCTCACTGGGACGAAGTGGCCAAAAGGTATTTATCCCTGCTTGAAAAAAGGGTGTAACGGCACCTCCCCATCCCCTCCTCTTCGCGATTCTGCTCTTGGTCCTGTTTTTCTTTCTATCTTTCTAACAGGACGGAGAACAAAACACCGATACCTATGGCTGATACAGCGGTAATGAGAATTGAAAGCATGCGGCGGGGGCGGATCTTTCGGTCAGGGGGTATGGCGCGGTCAACGATCTGAAACCTGAGTTCCTCTTTAGACTCCTGTATTCTGGCGAGAATAAGCTGCTGGGTCAGCATTTCGTAAACCTTCTCGAAGGTGTTAATGTCCCGCTTCAATCTGAGGTATTTTACTCCCAACTCGGGGGCATTCTGAAGGCATGGCAGTGAACTCGGCTTCAGATTCTCCTGCCGCTCTTCCAAAAGATGCACCTGGTTTTTCAATTCAACCAATTCATTTTCCATCTGTATAACTTCCGGATTATTCATAGTGGCAAAGCTTTTCAGGCCGCCTAATTGCACGGCCTTATTGATAATCTGTGCCTTGAGTTCGGCAATGGTGGCAATCGCCGCTTTGGATTGTTCATCTATGGAGATAATTTTTTCATGCATCTGGAATTCTTTAAATCTCTCCTCTGCACTTCTCAGCTTTTCACTGTAATGGGCCAGTTGCTCTTCGATAAACAGGCGGTTTTTCTTCGTCAGAGAGAATGCATTTTCCTGGAGGAGCTTCTTCAGGCAGGAAACATAACTGTTGGCTATAGACGCGGTCAGGTTGGGATCGGTATACTGAACGCTGACCAGAATCAGCCCCTGATGATTATCCTGTATGGTCCGCATCTTTTTCAACCTGCGGATAGTTCCTGTCCACGGGTCTGATACGGAGGGGTCTTGAGGAAATACGGCTTGCAGATTGAGCTGTGTCGCAACTTCCTCACACATCGTGCGGCTTTCCAGAATGTTGATGATTTTTTCCGTAGTCGATTTCCCCCCCATTCCGGTGAGAGACGGGATATCGATCATGGACCGGAAAGATTCACTGACTGTGGAAGCAAGGCCCGCCGGAGCCTCCAGCGCCATGAGAGTTGCTGTGGCCTCAAACACATCGGGTAAGCAGTAATTCACTACGGCTGCTGTGGCAGTGCCAAAAAACAGAATACAAAGGATCAGTTTCCACCGCTTTCGTATTATCTGCCAGTAATCCTGGAGCTTGGGTTCATCATGTTTCATATTTTTTCACAAGTCCTTGATAATGATGATAACGCATTGATAATGATGATAATTAAGCTTAAAGAGGGATAATTACTCCCCGGCTATCTCCAACTCCCCCTGACAGGAGCAAGAGCCGAGAACTTTCGGGATGCTGGAAGTTAACCCAAGAGATACCCAAAAAACGAGTGAATAGTAACTTCCATACCGGGATAAAACTCTGGTGATCACACCTATGGTTGAAATCAGTACGCCAATGCAAAGGGGAATCGATGCGGACGAAGAGGGTTCGGCTTCTTTCAGTGCAAAGAGTGCACGGCGGATAACCTCGTATAAGAACAGTAAAAAGAGGAAAAATCCGATGAGGCCGGTTTCTGAAATAAGACGTATCCCCAGGCTGCCGGAATCCTGCTTACAAAGTCCCAGCAAAAGGGAATATTTCGCTGTCCAGGGGGGTGCATAGGTATCGAATGCAAAGGGGTGACCGCCAATGCCCCAGCCAGTGAAAGGATTAACCTTCAGGGCCTTCAATCCGACTTCGAGGTTTGAAGCCAAAGCCAGAGCAGATATCGCCTCTGTGGTAATATCTT
>JBFMGO010000006.1:0-99567 GCA_040752695.1 bacterium | reverse complement strand
AAATGGATTCGTCTACACCGACCTGAGAAATTAGCCAAGGTGATTGAAGGGGTTAAATTCGTCAACGGGGAAGAAATTGATAGGATCGCCGCCTAATGCTATACACAACATTTGACAATAGCTCTTATAATTGTCTTATCTTGGTGGACACACTTCTATTGATAGTAAAATAATTTTTGACCTGCCGATAAATACATATCCTAAAATAGCGATTCTCCCATAAAAATCAATTAAACAAATTTATTGTTAATTTAACTGTCAATAGTAAAAAAAATTTTAAGTTGTGGAGGAATAATCACCCAACAAACATGGGTATAAGGATTTTCTCCGCGATCAGTAGTTCACAACAATTTACGTAAGCAAGGAGGAGGGAAAAAATGAAAAGAAAAATGCTGGTCATAGTTCCGCTGTCCCTGTTTTTCTTATTTCTTTTGATGGCACGTGTTCATGCTGGCCTGTTGTCTTCCCGGTTTCAAAGAAACAATTCCCAAAACAATACTACTTCACAGGACAATACCTCTCAGGACAGCAATTCTCTAAACAGTAATTCTCTGGACAATAATTCTCAGAGGGGAAATTGGCTGTTTTGGAGAAACCAGGCGTCTTCAACCGATCAGGGATCCCTGGTGAACTTAAAGCAATGGATAAATCTTCCCCTTGCCGATAACGAAGAATCCCTTCAATGGATCAGGGATCAGATTAATACGGTCTTAAATCAGTTGCAGGAGGTGGGACTTGATATTCCATCCAACCTTGATCAGAATCTGAATAAATACTTTTCTCTCGTTCGTACTTACCTGGGAAAAAATGAAAGGCATATCAGCCTGCCTCTCCCTAATCGTCTGTTAAATCCGAATTACAATATGAAATGGAATTATGACCAAGAAACCGACATGATGGATTTTGTGGCTGACCGCGTCTTGAGCAATGAGCGTAGCCTTACCTCGATTGATCTAAGCGGATCATTTGGCTTGAATAACGGGCCATGGAAATTGACTTTTGCTGTAGTGAACGCTGTTTCAGACAGGGAAAGGGGCGGCCAGAGAAGACCATTCCTTCAAGGAGCGCTTTCCCGTATTGGTTCTTCCACGGCATCTCAGGATACAACCAAGGATCCAGCACAATCGGATGACGATACGTCCATGCCGGGAGTCTTGAGCTCGAATTTCATTCTCAGCGGTGAACTTTGCCAGGATGGGCTGACTTCTCTCTATCTGAACCCCAGCCAGATTATGAACCTGAATTTTATGAATAAAACCTACGCCACCCAGACGGGTATTGAAATTTTTCAGGATGCCGGATCACGTGCAGGGAAATTTTACATGGACATCATGGATAAAAGCGTTTCAGGAGCCAATGACAAACTGATTTATCACTGGGAATGGCCCCTTTGGCAAGGAACCGAAACGATAGACAGATAGGTAAGATCGTAACAAGATGCGGGTAGGTACTCAATACACAGTGCGTTAAATACGCGGCCCTTTAAGCCCCCTCGCCTCTTTTTTGGGGAGAGGGCTTAAGGTGAGGGGATTTCAGAGCACGGCAAACTGGTCGGGCAACTCCCGCTGCCTGTCCTTAAGGAGGAGAGGGCACAGGTGTCTTGCAGATGCCTTTTTGTAAGGGGAGGGTGATTGCCGGGAGGTTGAAAATCTCCCCCCGCCCCCTCTACTGAGGGGGGGTAGTGGGTGCCTTTGGAAAAGGGGGATCGGGGGACAAGGGACTGTCCTTTGACAGGGGGACTGTCCTTTGATCAGGTGGAGACTACTGCAAGATAGGCTTTCAACTGAGAATTGGGCATCCAATCAAGCGCAAAGCCGCAACACCTTTGCCGGAATAACCGGCAGGGGCAGTACATCATCGACTCCTCCCAGAGCTATTGCCTCCTGGGGCATACCAAAGACAACACAGGTTGCTTCATCCTGAGCTATATTGTGGGCGCCTTGCTGCTTCATCTCGAGCATTCCTCTTGCACCATCGTCACCCATACCGGTCATGATTACACCGACGGCGTTGGGGCCGGCGTACTTCGCTCCTGAGCGAAACAGGACGTCTACCGAAGGGCGGTGGCGGCTGACCAGAGGACCATCCTTCACTTCCACATAATAAAAAGCACCACTGCGCTTCAGCAGAGTATGGCGGTTGCCTGGTGCTATCAAGGCCCGTCCCACCATGACTTTATCTCCATCCACGGCCTCACGCACCTCTATACGGCAGAGTCCATCCAGCCTGCGGGCAAAGGCGGCAGTAAAGTGTTCGGGCATGTGCTGAACAATGACTATCCCCGGTGCATCCTCGGGCATGGCTTCCAGAAAAAGCCGTAAAGCCTCGGTTCCTCCGGTCGAGGCACCAACCAGGATCACCTTTTCCGTAGTTTTGGGCAGGAATTTACCGGTCGGTTTTGGCATGATTACATCGGCCGTGAGTTTTTTCTCTATCTTCATCCTGGTAATGACCCTGGGGCGAACCCTGGCCGCGGCCTTGATTACGTCACAGATGTGAATCCTGGCCTCTTCAAGGAATTGCTTGGTTCCCAGGCGAGGTTTGACGATAAGTTCTACTGCGCCGTACTCCAGTGCCTTCATGGCTGTTTCCGACCCCTTCTCCGTGAGGCTGGAACACATGACTACCGGTACCGGGTGCTGGCTCATCAGCTTTTGCAGGAAGGTCAACCCGTCCATGCGGGGCATTTCCACATCCAGGGTGATTACGTCCGGCATCTCTTTACTCAAGTAGCGGGCAGCGAAGAACGGATCTGCAGCCATAGCTATAACTTCGATCTCGGGATCCATGTTGAGAATTTCCTTGAGAGTCTGCCGAACCAGGGCAGAATCGTCAACAATCATTACCTTGATTTTCTGCTTAGCCACAATAGAGACTCCTCTTATCCATGGTGGGGCCTGAGGGAATTTCCTTGACCAAAACGATGCCCGTTGCACTGTAAAAAAAGATCTTCCTTCCCCGGATCCCTCCCAGGTCCTCTTTTTTAATGGGAACCTGGCAGGCTCGAAGGATGGTTTTGGCTGCCTCGATGTTTTGCCTTCCGATCGAGTTTGAGACAGCGC
This sequence comes from bacterium, assembly GCA_040752695.1. Lineage (GTDB taxonomy): Bacteria > SZUA-182 > SZUA-182 > DTGQ01 > DTGQ01 > DTGQ01. Next base: position 96,505 of record JBFMGO010000006.1, on the reverse strand, counting down.
CCGTGTTCAGTATATTGGCTCCTCCAATTATTTGAGAAAAAAGTGAAGTCCTCTTCACTCCCATTCCCTCTATTTTTAAAAGCATATGCCCTATAGCCTGGTCCACATATCGAAAAGGCTGCCTGCATCTTTCTTTTTCGAAGGAGGAAGGAAGGAGGCAATGGCACATGGCCCCTATTCCTACAGAGGGGGCATGCAGGCAGATGGAGATGCATGACCCTAGAATGGTGCTGATAATGGCCGGCTGTCTGGCAATATATAAATCTCCGGGCAAAAGATAAATGAGCGGCAAATCCGTGTCATCTGACTTCATTATGTCCTTCTATCTTCGATATGGCTTTTCTGTTTTTTTATCATGGCTCTGTGTCGTCATCATAGCTCTGTATCGTCATCATAGCCCTATGTCGTCACCACGGCTTTCTATAAATCGTTGCCTCTATGTACTGAAACTGATCATTGATTCCATAGAGGGTTTCGGAATGGCCAATGAACAGATACCCTCCAGGGACCAGGCAGTTATACATTTTTTGAAACAGGCAGACTTGAGTCGGCCTGTCGAAGTAAATAATTACATTCCTGCAAAAGATAATGTCCATCAGGGTTGGCAGGTTGAAGTGCCCATCCATAAGATTGAGCCGCCGAATCAGGATTCGGCTCCGCAGTTGCGGAACCACACGCCAATTCCCCTTTTGGGTTCCCTTGCCCCTCATCAGGTATTTCGCTTTCAGGCGGTGAGGAACCGGTGCGACGATGCTGTCGCTGTAGATGGCTTGCTGAGCTTGAGAAAGCACCCTTTGGGAAATATCGGTACTCAAAATATCATAATCAAATTCAGGATATTTTTCCAAAAAGTCGCTTAAGACCATAGCCAGCGTGTAGGGTTCCTCACCCGAAGAGCAGCCGGCGCTCCAGAGGTGAATCTTCCTTCGCGGTTTGTTCCACAGAGAATGGATGATTTCAGGGATAGCCACGGAATGAAGATAGTCAAAATGGAAGGGCTCCCGGAAAAAATCGGTCTTGTTAGTACTGACTACATCGAGAGCATGAGCCAACTCGTCACTTTTGCCCAGGCCGCTGGTCAGGTAGTCGTAATATTGCTCGAAAGATGAAATATCGAGAGCCTTCAGCCTTTTCAAGAGCCTTGACTGGAGCATTACCTTTTTTATCGGAGGAAGCTTGATGCCACACTCAGAATGAATTAGCTGACTGAATTTCTGGTAAAGCCGGTCAGACATGTCTTTCGGTGTAATTGTGGGGTTTTCCTCTCCGATCATGTCTATTGAGGCACCTCATCCTTTTGGGTTGTCTCATCGACAGCCGTATTGCTTGTACCACTCTGTATCAGATGCAGCTCTTTCTCCGAGAGTACCTTATCGATATCGAGAATAAGCAAAAACTTGTCTCCCTGCTTACCCATTCCTTTCAGAAATTCAGTGTTAAGACCAGTGCCAGTCTTTAGGGGAGGTTCAATTTGATTCTGTGGAAGGTCCAAAACCTCTTTCACCGAATCGGCCAGACAACCTATGGTAACCTGTCCTCCATCCAGATCGGTTTCAACAATAACCACACAGGTATCCACGGTCCGCTCGGTGGAAGACATGCCAAATTTGAGCCGCATGTCAACGACAGGGACCACGTTGTCACGCAGATTGATGACTCCACGAAGGTAATCGGGCATACACGGCACCCTGGTAATGGCCGGATAGTCCAGGACCTCCCGAACCTTGGAAATTTCAGCCGCGAATAACTCATCTCCCAATACAAAGGTAAGATACTGATTGGACAAAGATACAGCTCCTTCACTCATCGCCTTTTCCTCCTCTTCTCCTGCGATCGATAGTATCCTGCCCCACTTTATCCTGCTCCACCCGGCATCCAGCCGCTGGCATCCAACCAGCTATATCAACTCGAACTCCCTATCCTGTGGATCTGCTCCTCCATGGCCATTATGGCCGTTCCCGTCCGAATGAAGGGAATGACCTGTCTGAATGCCTGATGATTTCAACCTCTCTGCCGAGGCTGCTCCAGTGGTATTTTTACCGATCGGTGAATGAGCCGGATATTTCTTTTGAACAGGGCTCAAGGGCATATGATGCCTGACTCTGGTTGTTTCGACAGTCATCCGCCGGTCAGTCTTGAAAAAAGCAATGGTGCCTTGCAGTTGTTCGGCCTGCGAGGCTATTTCTTCAGTTGTCGAGGCCGTTTCCTCAGATGATGCCGCGTTCTGCTGAATTACCTGCTCCAGTTGCTGGATTGCCTTGTTAATCTGCTCAGCACCGCTGTTTTGTTCATTGCTGGCAGCGCTGATTTCCTGCACCAGCTCGGCAGTTTTCTGAATATCCGGTACAAGCGTTGCCAGCATCTTACCTGCCTTTTCAGCTATATCCACACTGCTGGTGGATAACTGGCCGATATCTCCCGCCGCCACCTGACTGCGCTCGGCCAGTTTGCGAACTTCAGAGGCCACGACGGCAAATCCTTTACCGTACTCTCCGGCCCGTGCCGCCTCGATAGCCGCATTCAGGGCCAGAAGGTTTGTCTGACGCGCTATTTCCTCGATAATGGAAATCTTGGTGGCTATCTCCTTCATGGCAGCGACGGTATCTGTTACAGCCTTGCCGCCTCCTTTGGCATCGTTGGCGGATTTCAAGGCAATTTTTTCGGTTTGCTGGGCATTTTCAGCATTCTGCTTGATATTGGCGACCATCTCCTCCATGGCCGCCGATACCTGTTCGGCAGAAGCAGCCTGCTCACTCGCCCCTTGCGACATTTGGGCTGAGGCGGAGCTCATGGCCTGGCTTCCTGATGCGACCTGGTCTGCGGCCGTCTGAACATTGGCCACCACTTCAATAAGTTTGCTCACCATGCTCGACAGTGCCTTCATCAGATTGTCACGGCCGGAGCGCTCCCTGATCTCCACCGTAAGGTTCCCGGACGCGATCTCCTGTGCAAGCCGGGTAATCTCATCCATGGACTGAATAAGCATATTCAGATTATCTTTCAGCTCGTTAAAGTCCCCTTTCCACTTTTCCGTGATCTGATCCGGCGAATCACCCTTGCTGATTCTGGCCACATACTCTGCCGCTACCTTGAGGGGTCCGGTAATCGCCTCCAGGGTGTCATTGATTCCCTTGATGACATTCCTGAAGCCGACGATCGTGTAGTTATCCGGATTGCCTCGTGCGTCGAGTTTACCGGCAACAGCAGCCTCAACCAGGTGCTCCACTTCAGCCACTGCCTTGTGCTCTTCCGAGATATCGACTACATATTCCAGACCTCCGATAACATTTCCTTCAGCATCCTTGATCGGAGACCCGGTGTAGCGGATCGGAAGCTCTCCGGAAGGGAGCTTGGCTATAGTGTTGCCGGTGGAAACGCTGCCCTCCCGCATGGCTTTTTCCACCTGACAGTTGGCGGTATTGCAATGGCGCGTATTGAAGAGGGTATTACATTTGAGCCCAAGACATGCCTGAGGTGTCCTGCCTACGGCTGCCGCACCTGCAGGATTCATAAACCGGATCTTCATTTCCTTGTCCACTACCATGACCGGAGTAGGAATGTTGTTGAGATAATTGACCTTCTCTTTGGCATCTTCCATAGCCTCTTTAATGGCCGTCATGTCTGTCACGTATTCCAGGGCACCGACGATATTGCCATTCCTGTCCTTGACTGGAGCGCCGGTGTATTGGATGGGAATATTCAATCCCCTTGGATGGGCAATGGTTTCGCCGGTAACCACCACGTTCTGCTGCATGGCCTGAAGGCAACGGCACTCGGCCGTATGGCAGTGGGGAGTCTTGAACAGATCATAACATTTTTTCCCCTCGCACTGTTTGGCAGTCATCCCCACCAGTTTAGCACCGGCAGTATTCATATAGGTGATACCAAAGTCCTTGTCTATGGTCATGATCGGAGTAGGGATGTTGGTAAGATTCATGATCTGGGCGCCGACCCGGTCAATCATGACATTGAGATTATTCTTGATCTCGTTGAAGTCACCCTTATACTCCTCCGTGATCTCCTCCGGTATTTCCCCCTGGCTGATTCTGGCAATGTACTCGGCAGCCACATTCAATGGCCCGATCACTGCATCCAGGGTATTGTTTATGCCCTGAATAACCTTGCCATAATCGCCACCGAACTTTGCTGCATTACCACGGGTATCGAGTCTTCCCTCAACCGCTGCCGTGGATAACAAATCGATTTCTTTCAAAAGACCAGTCTGCTGATTCACCATTTTTCTCAATGATTCAGCCAATTCACCTGTCTCATCCTGGTTATCCACATGAATGGAAACGGCAGTGTTGCCCTTGGCCAGTTGCTCGGCTATCTCCCGCAGGTGATTAACCGGCCGGGTAATGCCGCGGGATATAGTCACACTGGCCAGGACTGTGATCACCAGGGCAATGCATCCAATGATAAAAATCAGCCAGTTTACATGCTCGATCGATTTGACTATTCCATTCATATTGTCATGCAATTCCTGCGTATGTTCATCTACCAGGAGATTGAGGGAACCCCACAGCGCGCTGGCTGCATTGTCGAACTCTTCCATCAGATGATTTCCCTTGGCAGGACCTTCATCGACATAGGCTTTGGCCATTTTTTTGCCGCTGGTGTAGTACGAATCAAAGTGGGTATTCAACTTCTGAAGGGTATCGAGTCCTTCGTGATTACCTTCTTTGGTATACATCTCCCTGAATGTTTTCAATCCGGCCAGAAAAGATTGGGCATGCTCTTCAGCCTTTTTGAATCCGTCGTCCAGTCCATCCAGGCCCCGGGTGGCTGAAATATCGGTAAGCCACTGCTGGACCTGGATAACGTCCGATTTCATCTCCTGAGCAGCAGTCTGAAAAGCTACAACCTCGTCCCTGGTATGGATGGCTTTTCCTTCCGAGCCAAGATTAGCCAAATAAACCCACACACCAACAATAACCAGGCACAGCAAAGGAATAGCAAAACCGATACCAAGCTTATGACCTATTTTTATCTGCATTTTTCTCCCCCCCGGTTTCTCTCTCACCCTTGTCTGGTGAAAAACCTATCTTTTCCCACGTGCATATTGCTTACTATGTGCATGATTACCATCAGGCGTCCTGATATTCTGGTATTCCAATATTCTGCCTGATATTTTTTTTCGCATCTGCCCTCTCACGCACAGACCAGCATTTCTTTCTCCTGACGGTGAGCGCACTCGATCAACTGCCGGACATCCACAATAAGGGCTATAGTCCCATCTCCCAGAATCGTGGCACCGGAAAGCCCCTCGGTATGTTCATAGACCTTGCCCAGCGACTTGATCACTGCCTGATAATCTCCGATAATGGTATCGGTCACCAGCCCGATCCTTTTTCCTTCGACCATAGCCACAACCACATATTCGATTGAAGGCCGCGTCCCTTTGCCCGAGGCTGCCGGGGCAGCGGTCATTGAACTGTCGTCGTCAAGAGAAAAGATTTCCCGCAGCCGGATGTAGGGTATAAGCTCTCCCCGCAGATTAATGACATGCCGGCCATGAGCATTGATTACCTCACGAGAGGTGAGCTCCACGCACTCCTGAACGAAGGTGAGGGGAATGACATAATGGCTTGATTCGACAGCCACCAAAAGCCCCTCAATAATAGCCAGCGTCAAAGGGAGGTGAATGGACGTAGTTGTTCCCTTCCCCTGTTGACTCTTTATGTCCACTGACCCCCGCAGTTTGCTAATCTCCCGCCTGACCACATCCATACCTACTCCCCGGCCTGAAACGTCGGTAACCTTGCTGGCCGTAGAAAATCCGGGCATGAAGATCAGATTGAAAATCTGGGAATCGGTCAGATTGTCCGATTCACTGACCAGGCCCTGCTCGATCCCCTTGGCCAAAATCCTTTCCCTGCAAAGGCCCGCACCATCATCCTGGATACTGATAATCACCTCCCCACCAGACTGGCCAGCTGACAGGCGAATGGTACCGCAGGCAGGCTTGCCCGCTTTTTTCCTGCCATCGGGGGACTCGAGGCCGTGGTCGATGCTGTTTCGGATCAGGTGGACCAAAGGGTCGTGCATGCGCTCGATCACGGTCTTGTCCAGTTCCGTTTCTCCTCCTTCGGTTACGAGTTCAGCCTCCTTTCCCAGACTGGCCGAAAGATCGTGCACCAGTCTGCGGAACTTGCCGAATGTAGTTTCGATAGGGAGCATCCGGATGTTGAGAGCACAATCGCGCAGTTCATTGGTCAGCCGCTCTATGTTCTCAACCGGTGCCAAAATATCCGTGTCCTGATAGTGCGCCGAAGTCTGACTGAGCTGGGCCTGGGTGATGACCATCTCCCCCACCAGATTAATCAGCCGGTCCAGCTTTTTCGTGGAAACCCGGATCGTATCGTTGCCCAGTTGATTGTCTCGCAGTTGCCGGACCATCTTCTGCTCGATCAGGGCGGATTCAACTTTGCCCCGGCTGACAATGCCCGCCTCGACCATCAGTTCTCCGGCTCGCTTCTGTCTGGATAGAATCTTGCGGACTTGCTCCTTTGTGATATCGCCCCGCTCAACCAGAATCTCTCCTATTTTTTTTTGTTCTTCTTCATCTGCACATTCGTCGCTTAGTTTTGTAATGGAGATCTGGCTTTCATCCTGTACGAAGAGAAAAATCCCCTCTATTTCCTCCCGGCTGGCACTGGTGCTTATGATGGCATCCCAATAGAAGTAGCATGCCTCCGGGTCCATCTCATCAAGCCAGGGGACCTGATCTGTCTGCGCGGATATGGCACATTCGCCTATAGATCGCAAATCCTTAAGTAAACATAAGGGATCGAGTCCCGAGGCCATGACCTTCTGGTTTAATTTGATCCGAAGCCGGTAAGTAGCCTGCTGCAAAGAAGAAGGAGTACGCTGCTGCTGGTCATTACACTGCTCGAAAGGAGCGCGTTGCTCTTTGGGAAAGCACTGCTCCTGTTCCTGGTTCTTCTCTTGAGACAACAACTCAAGAAGAGAACCTTCACCAGATCTTGCAGAATCACCAGACTTTACTGAATCACCAGACTTTGCTGAATCGACTGGCTTTGCTGAACCAGTGGATTTTCCACGATCACCAGGCTTTGCATGATCAAAAGGCTTTGCAGGTGACAACTGATCTTGCAGTTTCTTGAGTCCGGCCAGAATCCGGTTCACCTCGTCCGCACTCTCTTCTGATTCGCTCTCTTGGGCGCACAGCATAATCTGAATCTGGTCCCTCGATCGAAGGAGGAGGTCGCTGAGTTCTGCGGTTATGGAAAGGGTGCCGGTCCGGACCAGGTCCAGCATGGTTTCCAGGTGATGAGCAAAATCCGCTATTTTCTGAAAGCCAAACATGGCGCCAGAACCTTTTATGGTATGCATGACCCGGAAAAGGCGGTTGATAAGTTCCTGGTCTTTCGGATTATTTTCCAGCGAAAGAATTACCTCTTCCAAATCGGAGAGCAGTTCCGCTGCTTCCTCACGAAATGCCTCTGCATACTTATCTTCTCTATCCATAGCTGACATTCCTTTATCCCTCTCCTCATGGCAGTACTTTTTTGACTACCGCAAGCAGTTGATCCGGACGAAATGGTTTTACAATCCAGCCGGTTGCTCCTGCTGCCTTCCCCTCCATCTTCTTTTCATTCTGAGATTCGGTAGTGAGCATAATGACAGGGATGAACCGGGAATCCGACCTCTTACGGATCTCCCGTATCAATTCAATTCCATTCATAACGGGCATGTTAAGGTCCGTGATCACCATATCTACGCGACCGCCAGCAGCGCTCACCGGACCCATTTTATCGAGAGCATCCTGGCCATTGGCCGCTTCGATAACCTGATATCCCTCCTCATTGAGGGTAAACCGCACCATCTGCCGTACACTGGAGGAGTCATCCACGGTCATAATAGTTTTCGACATTACTTTTCGCCTCCATCTGCCGCCCCTCCAGGGCTGCGAGGATCACTTGGGGCTCCCTGCCAGAGGCACCCTTCCAGGTACCCCTCAGGCGATTGAAAGAAAAGCCCTGCCAGTTTGGCTGCCTGCATGAATGAAAGTGACGGGTTTACCAGCGAAAAATTTTTACCCTGGTGGATAGCAGTCTGGTGAGCTGCATACAAAAGCTGGAGTCCTGAAGTATCAATCCTGGTAATCCCTTCCAGATTAATAGTTACGGGTTCCTGAGTAGAAAGAAGCCCAAGCAGAGTCTCCTTGAGTCGGGCCGCTTCATTGATGGTAACCTCCCCTTCTAAGCTGAGACAACTGCTTTCCTGAGTCCCACCGCTGATCATTGACACGATCTCCTCCTTTCCTCATCTTGGGGGATTCTGATTAAGTTTGCACTTTTCCCCCCGCCTCCCCAAGAGCAAAGGGGGAGTCCGTTTATCGTGAGAAGAGGAATCCGGTTCCTTTCAATTCAGTAATCGATGTGAGCCAGTTGCCGGTCACTGTTCGATGTGAGCCAGTTACCGGGAATCATCTTTTTTCTTGCCGAATGAGTAGCTGACAAGGGGGAGGTTATTTCGATCTTTTAGCTTGCCCATGCTTTGATGTGTCAATGTATGGGCCTGACTCTGTAAGCCACTACCCTCTTTTGTATTGTCAATCGAATATGCCGCGACCAGTCCCCTGATGCCCACCTCGCCGGAACTATTCCCATTCCCTCTCACCATGTTCCTCAAGACATTGACAGCATCGGTAAGCCTGCCGGCCTGAGCAGACAGTTTCTCGCTCGCTGAAGCGGATTGATCGGCATTGGTAATGTTCTTTTGCATTACCTGGTCTATCTGGATCATGGCACCATTAATCTGTTCAACGCCCTTGGCCTGTGCATCACTGGCTGTCGAGACTTCAGTAATGAGTTGCGTAACCTGTTGAATTGCATCGCCGATTTGCCCGAGAATCTCTTCCACCTCCCTGGATGCAATAACCCCGTTTTGGGTGTTTTCCCGTGACTCATCAATAAGTATGGCGGTATTTTTAGCTGCTTCGGCACTTCGCTGCGCCAGGTTCCGCACCTCTTCAGCCACAACCGCAAAGCCCCTGCCAAGATCACCGGCATGAGCAGCCTCAACCGCGGCATTAAGAGCCAAAAGATTTGTCTGAAAGGCAATTTCATCTATGGTCTTAATGATCTTGGAGGTCTCATCCGATGAATCCTTGATTTTTAAAATGGCCGTGGACATTCTCGCCATGGCCTCCATGCTTTTCTGTGTGGCATCGCGAGCAGAATTTGACATAACAGTAGCCCGCCTGACAGAATCTGCATTTTGCTTCGTCATTGAGGACATCTCCTCAAGACCGCTGGAGATTTCTTCCAGGCTGGCGGCCTGATCACTTGCGCCATGGGCCATGTCCAGGCTTGACTCAGCAACCTGGCAGGAAGTCTGGAATGCCTGGGAGACAGTGTGAGTCAACTGCTGCACCACGTAGACGAGCTTACCCACTATCCCATGAGCCGTAAAAATCCAAATCAGGATAGTAACCAATACGGTAAGAACAACGGTGAGGATCAGCCACATCTCACCCTGACGGCCAATAGCCATCACTTTTTTCTGCGATTCCAAAATCTCATCCTCACTCGCTTCGGCAAAGATGACCCAATCCCAGGGCTGAAAAAATACAACCTTGGCGATTTTCATATGTTCCACCCGATCTCCGGAACTTCTCCAGGAATACCGCTGCTCGCTTATGCTTCCCGGCTGAAGGGCCAGTACACTGGAGCAGATCTGTTGCAGGTTCCGATTGGCCGCACCATCTTGCACTCCGCTGGCATCCTTGCCGTCTCCATCGCTGCGGCCATCGTGGGAAACAACCGAATTCCCTTTCGAGTCAAGGACATATACAGAACCTGTCTTACCGAATTTCAGCTTCTTGATTTCCTCTTTTAATCCGGCAGTAATACTTTCTTCAGGAACTCCTACGTAAAGGACACCGATGACATGCCGGGATGAATCAAAGATGGGCTCATAAGCGGTAATATACCAGGCATTGACTACGTACGCTCTGCCCCGATAGGTTTTGCCGTCTAAAACGGCGGCAATGACCGGATTCTGCTTTCCATCCGGATTGATGGCTGGAATGTAAGTTCCTATGGCCCTGGTCCCATCTAATTTCTGGACGTTGGTGCACACGCGAAGCATGTTTCCATCCCTGTCCATCCGCTGAAAGATGGTAGAGGTAACCTCTGACATCATCCTGACTTCATCCACTACGGCCGAAGGAGTATTGATATCCTTGTTCTGACCGAGCCAGATATCGCCCACCATCATTTTCGGCAGTTCGATAGGCAGTGCTTCTTTGGTATATTGATTAATCGCGTTCCAGGAACAGGTCTCATCAGGCGAGAAGCTGACCTGGCCCGTATTGTTTAAAACCCGGCGCGCCATAGTAAGGGAAGAATTCACTACCTGCTGTGAGATACCCTCCTGACTTGCACACATGGCGTAAACGCCGCGTACGACCGGGTCAAGACCTGAAAGCGCCAGGGTTAAACATTCTTCAGATGAGGCTTTAATCATCAGCCGGTTTTGATGCAGTACAATCGCCAGTACCATCATCAGGGGAAAAGCCGATAAAAGCAAACCTATGGTCAGCAATTTTACCCGCAAGCTCATATGCCTGAATCCCATTCCATCCTCCTTCATCATTTCCTTTTTCTCTTTGCTTTCATTATCGACAGGGACTTTAGGAGAAATCGGTCTGGTGCAAGAGCAAAACAAACCATAAACTATGGGTCCCCCTGGTGCCCTTTCACTCTTAAAATGCGAAAAACAATCCGTTTGGACTAAAGGCGAAACTGCTTGTGTACCGATGATCTTCATTTCAGTCATCTTGGTGTAATAACTGAATTTACGCCCCTCCCGCTTCCTTTCTTCACAAACCTGGCTGGGGTATCAGCACAATGAGACATCAAGGCGCTTGGTTGAGTAGATCCTTGGCCATAGTTGAGCCAAAAAGAAATGAGCAGGGATACACAACGTCAAAAGTACAGGTTCTCGTGATGGACGTTTAATCTACAACTATACAGTTACGCCCTTGCTGTTTGGCCTTATAAAGGAGTTCATCAGCATATTTTATATTTTTCTCAAGAGAACCCAAAATCCGTGTTGTTACACCGATAGAAACAGATATGGATATTTCTTTATCTTTTAATTTGAGCTTTGACCGTTCAATACTTAAACGAAGCCTGTCAAAAACTTCAAAAGCATTTTCTTTTTTCAGGTTAATTGCTAAAATACAAAATTCTTCTCCTCCATATCGGGAAATAATATCAGCGGATCTCAAGGTTTTTGATAGAATTTGAGAGACATGCTTAAGAGCTGTGTCACCGATATCATGTCCATACATATCATTGACTGATTTAAAATGGTCGATATCAAGCATGGCCGTGGCAATATCAAAATTTTTTCTTTTAGCGTTTTCAAAAATCTTACCACCTATTTCAAAAAAAAAACAGCGGTTATACAATTGAGTAAGATAATCAATATGAGATAATCTCTGATAAGTGTCCAATTGTTCCAGGATCTCGATGTTTTGCCTGACTCGCAGAAGAAGCTCTTCTTCTACAAATGGTTTTATAACAAAATCGTTCGCACCGTTTTTCAAAAACTTTATTGATAGAAGCCCCGAACCGTATGCTGAGATTCCGATGATGGCAAGCTGTCTTAGGGAATAATGCTTCCTGATTTTTCGGGTTAACTCGAAACCATCCAGCTTATTCATCATATAGTCAGTTATTATCAGCTTGATATCTTTATTTTGTACCAACAGGAAGAGAGCTTCAAATCCGCTTTTGGCTTCTAACACTATGAATTTCTGTATCTTCAGGATATTCATAAGATATTGTCTGGAAACATGAGAGTCATCCACGACCATGACTTTAACAAACTGGTTTTTATATACCCTCTCAATGATGTAAATAAGATAATCTATTGATTGTTCGTCTCTTTTAATGATATAATCTATCACCTTTTTCGACATAATTCGTTCACGGATTTCATCACTGTAATCCGACGTAAATACAATAGGAGAAATGTTCTGGGAGAGGATATAGTCAACAATTTCATCATATTGAGCATCAGGAAGGTTCAAGCCAAGAACAGCCAGGAAATATTTTTCTGTACTACTCTCAATTTTACGTTTCGCTTCGTCTAAGGTTGAAACAATATCACAATCGAAGAAATTGCTTCTGGATATTTTATCCTTAATAGCATTGGCAATCGATCGACTATCTTCCATGATAAGTATTTTTTCCATCAAACCTCCCCTATGCAATACACTGGATATTCCATAATAATTCACCCCTCATGATCCATTAAATCTAAATCTCATGAGTTACCGCAACGAGGCTTTAAATAGTCAATCTCTGGCTCTGTGGGCAATTATTTATGTATTCTCAGTTATGTATTTAAGTGACAGGGGATTCCCCCTCGGCAAGAGCGGATGTTTTCCGTTGCGCATGGTTTTTCCTGCACCTATCAAATGAGAATCGCTTTTTGTTCTCCTTCGGAAATTGGCTCTTTACCCTGAGACCATCATTAAGACTGAGATCATCATTAAGCCCGCGACCATCATTAAGATAGATAAGCTCCTGAACGATTTCCTGCATTTCTTCCACTTGCAGATTCAACTGCCTGCTGGTAGAGGCATTTTTTTCCGCACTATCTGCGTTCCCCTGGGTAACTTTATCCATTTGGAGAGTTGCCGAACTGATCAGATCGATTCCTTTCGCCTGCTCCTTTCCGGCAACAGCAATTTCCTGAATGATTGTCCCGGTCTGTTCCGACTTGCTGGTCACCTCAAGGAAAGCCATCTGAGTGGAATTAACCAGTTCATTGCCCTTTTTGATTTTTTCTACAATAGATCCGATCAACCCCGCTGTATTCTTGGCCGCATCGCCTGCCCGCAGGGCCAGATCGCGAACCTCTCCGGCTACCACGGCAAAGCTGACTCCGGCATCCCCTGCTCTGGCCGCCTCGACTGCGGCATTGAGAGCAAGGAGGTTGGTTTGAAAGGCAATCTCGTCAATGGTTTTGACAATACCAAGAGTTTGGGCGCCTGCCTGCACAATTTCGTGCATGGAGCTGTTCACATCATCCAGAGAGGATTTTACCTTTTTGATGGAGTTTACGGCTTCATTGACCAGGAATTGTGCCTGCTGAGCATTTTGAGCATTCTGATTGGTCATGGAAGTCATTTCCTCCAGAGAAGCGGAGGTTTCCTGCAGCGAGCTTGCCTGTTCTGCCGCATCCTCGGCCAATTTCTGGCTGGAAATAAAGGTTCCCTGTGAGGCAGAGGCAATCTGGCCCATACAGTCGGTGAGACAGTGGATAATCCGGTTGAGCGGTTTGATAAGAATCTGCCGGGTCATTATCTGCATAAGGATAAATAACGCCAGCCAAATCGAGACCAGAGTCAAAAGGGCGCTGAGCAATATATTTTTCCGTAAGTCAGCCAGGGTTGCCTGTGCCTTTTGGCGGGCTTGAGTGAACATATGCATATTCTGCTCTTCCGCTTCCCTGAGCGCCTGGGTTGAATAACTCATGCGGATTATTCCTCCCACATTATTGAGCTGCCAGTCGGTGTGACAGCGAACGCAGTCAGGTTTTATGATCTGTGGCTCATAGATCACGATAGACTCTGCGGTATGCTGGATAAGGCGTTTCTTTCCGGTGTACAGTTGCTTTTGGATTTCTTTCGGCACAGTTCCATCGAGAAGACGCGAGTCTGATGAATGAGATACCTTCCCCTGGCGATCAAAGAGGGAAAAATCGATTAATCCTTTTACCCCTTTTTGTTTTTCCAGAAGTGCGGTAAATTTGGCCATCTCCCCACGCTCAAGTGAGCCGGCCACGGCGTGGCTGATGGAAGAGAAAAGGTTGAGGGCATTTTCCTCCTCTTTAACCTTCCACTGTGAAATATTCTTCCGGGAAATCTCCTGCATGGACTCCAAATCGCGCTGAATGATGCCGCCGACTCCCGAAGAAGTATAGTGATATTGCACCAGTTGCGCAATTCCCACGACTATACCCAGACCGGTCATCAGTGCCAGGGTCAACTTGGTGTAAACATTGAATTTCATGATATTCATGCTCATGGGTTGTCCTCCTTGACCGGCTGGGGCAAGAGTTCTCTCTTCCGGTAAAAAGGAAAGGAAGCCTTAGCCGCAAACTCGGGGCTGGTGCAGCCAATGCAGGGAGCTCCGGCCTTAATGCAGAAACTGGTTCTTGAATTCCACAGCCTCAGGCTGCAATCAGCATGAGCATTCGGCCCCATACAACCAAGGCGAAACAGGCATCCATCGTCCGCCAGGGTTTTCGCAAATTTTTCACGCTCATAGTCGGCAAAGCGCGGACACTGGTCGTGGAGTACCTTGCCATAAAACATGGCCGGCCTTCCCGATTCATCCAAAGCCGGCAGGCCGAACTTCAGGACATGGACCAGGGTGCCGATCAGCCAATCAGGGTGGGGCGGGCATCCGGGCAGGGAAATGACAGGTGTGGAGATCTGGCTCAGGAATTCGGGCACTCCCATTGCGCCGGTAGGATTATTTTCAGCAGCCGGAATGCCGCCAAAAGAAGCGCAGGTTCCCAGCGCGACCACAGCACTTGCCTTGCGGGCCGCCCGGATCACCAGCTTGTCCATCGGCTCTTCACCGACCATGCAGGCCGCGGGAATCCGTGTCGGAACGCTTCCCTCCACGATCAGAATGTATCCACCCTTATTCACGGTGGAATTGATGATATCAAGACAGGTATGACCGGTAGCGGCAGAAAGAGTAGGATGGAAAACAAGTGAAATATAATAGGTCAGAATCTGGGCAGGACCTGGATCGGTTGAATTTAATAAAGACACCGAACATCCAGAGCAACTTTGCCCTTGCAGCCATAAAAGAGGCGCCCGGCCAGCCGCCATCCGATCAAGAGCCTGGCAAATAGCCGGTACGGCTGACGGTCCCAATCCCAGGATCGCAGCCAGACTTCCACAATAGTGCAGAAATTTTCTTCTGGTTACTCTAGCCATCCTTTGTACTCTCCCTCTGATTTGCCTCCATCAATCGGCTTCAGCATCTGCTTATGCTTTGGCTGATGCTCTGGCTTATGTTAATTGGCTTGCATCAATGAACCGGCCAGGATCAATGGGCCGTGCAGGATCGACGGGCTGCGAAGATTCAATGGACCGGGCAGCTTCAATCGACCACGCACGTTCAATGGACCGCGCAGGCCAGACAGGGATCGAACGATCTGACTATTCTGGCTGCCTCGATCGGGTTTTCCTGATCCTTGATTGAGGTCCCTTGAAGGGCATGCTCCAACGCACCAGGGTTTCCATTCCCGTCTCTTGGCGAACAATTCCAGGTAGTTGGCACTACACATTGATATCGTTTAATCTTATAATCCTCGATTTCCAGCCAGTGTCCAAGGGCTCCCCGCGGAGCCTCGGTCAGACCGGCACCAGATGCTTCCTTCGGCAAATCGTAGTCCTGGAACGCGGGTCGATCAGGCTGAAGCTCTTCCAGCCATGCACTGCACCGGTCGGCTACTACCTTGCATTCGATAGCCCTTGCTGCATGGCGGCCCAAAACGGAAAAAAGATCATCCGGCTTTCTGGCCAGATCCGCTAAAAGAGTATTGGTCAAACTGACGACCTGAGAATTTTTCCCCGTTAGATACGCCGCCATGATCCGGGCCAGGGGACCAACCTCCATGACCTGTCCTTGATACCGGGGGGCTTTCAGCCAGGAGTAGGCTTGCGCTTTCGGGAAATAAACCTCCGTTTCACCTCTGGCCGGATGGAGCCCGGAGGAGGCCGAACCAAAATAGGAATATTTGACATCCTCGGTAATTTTGCTTTGGTCAAAAGGTTCAAGTTTCCCGGCCAAAACCACACCGGCAGGAAAAAGGAGAGATCCGCCATTCTGATCCGATTCCGGGAAAACACCATAGGCCAGGAGATTTCCACACCCCCGGCCAACCTGAAAGTAGGCGGGAAACGCCCTGGCTACGGCAGCCACATCAGGCAGGTAGGTATAATCGATGAATTCCCGGAGTTTTTTGAGCTTCCACGAACAGGCGGCCATTTTGTCAATCGTCACCCTTTCCGTGACTCCGCCAGGCACCAGACTGGCCACATGGGGGACCTTCCCTCCAAAGAGCGCCACAACCTCGTGAGCCAGACGCCGCATCTCCAGAGCCTCCAGATAATGGTGAATGGCACCGATGTTGAACTCGGTGTCTTTCAGGTAATCCCCGCTGTAGCGGGGAAGAAAGGGAGCTGCAGGATAGAGAAGATTGCCCCCGGATTTGGCCCATGCCTTCAGGTCGAGTAATGCCCGGTCCCTCCCCTGATACTGGAGGATGGCAGTGATATCGATAAAATCCAGGGCCGCAAGATGGTAAAAGTGGAGAATGTGTGACTGGATATAATTAGCCCCCTGGATCAGGTTTCGCAAAAGGCGGCCATTTCGAGGAAGTGCAACTCCATAGGCATTATCCTGGGCCAAAATGGAGGCTACACCGTGTGAGACGGGACAGACTCCGCAAATCCTCTGGGTAATCTGCTGAGCATCCAAAGGATCGCGGCCAACGAGAAACTGCTCGAATCCACGAAACATCTCGCCTGAACTGAATGCCCGGGCAACCCGCCCTGATTCGACTTCAATTTTTATTTTCAGATGCCCTTCAATTCGGGTTAAAGGATCAATAACTATGGATTGTGACATTCATCCTTGCTCCTTCCTGCCTTGCCTTTGCTGTCTCAACCTTCCTGCTTTACCTTTGCTGTCTCTACCTTGCTGACTCAATGCTATTACCTCCACAAAAGGTACCCCCATCCGCCCCTGATAAAAGGCATCCTCCACTCCCCTTTTTGGCTAGCGGCAATCGCCTGCATATTAAGCAAAGCTCTTGGCCTGTTTTTGTTATCGACAGGGATTCCGGGAGAAATCGGTCTTTTGCGGTCCCCTGGGGGAAACCCTCACGCGTTGGGGATGAAACCCCTGTGCGATAGTTTCTTATCCCCTCTTGTGCCGATTTATTCGACGATAAGCGACTGAAAAAGCATGAAAAAATCTTTGAGGAGAAGCGGTATGCATGAAAATTTCTTCATTGTTCGATAAATGTCTGGTAAATCCAGACCTAAAATCCGGTACTGCCGAGGAGGCAATTCCAGAAATCATAGACTCTACCTATCCTTACAGGAATATTCAGCATAAGAAAGAAATCCTCCACCGGGTTTTGGAAAGGGAAAGAACGCAATCCACCGGCCTTGGCGGGGGTGTAGCCATTCCTCACGCCCGGATCGAGGATTTAAAAGAGCCGATGATTTTTGTAGGCATCTCGCAGCATGGAATAGATTTTCATTCCCCGGATGGAAAGCCTGTATACCTTGTCATCCTTTTTATCACTCCCCTGGCTGAAAGCGAGACTCATTTAAAGATCCTTTCCCGAATCAGCAGTATCGTGCAAAACAAAGCCCTGGTTGATATGATGGTCAGCGCCAGGACCAAAGAGGAGCTTTGCCGTACCCTGGGACTTGAAGAAGTGGAAAGGCAGGGTTTTTTAAACCTGACCAGAAATGAAATTTTCCATGAAATCGGAACTACAGAGGAGGGACTATCAGCGGAAGAGGCGAAGAGCCGCCTTAAGGAATATGGCCGTAATACCCTGAAAAAAATCAGGAAAATCCCTCTCGTTATCCGTTTGCTTTCTAATTTTTCCAATCTTCTGGCCATTCTCATGTGGGTGGGGAGCGTCCTTTCCTTTCTTGTCGGAATGCCTGAAGTTGGATGGGCGATCATCGCTGTTATCTTCCTGAACGGCATTTTCGCTTTTTGGCAGGAATTCAAGGCCGAAAAGGCCATCGAGGCACTGAAAGATTTAATCCCCTCTTATGCACGGGTAATCAGGAATGGGGAGGAAGAAAAGGTCCTCTCCAGTGATGTTGTCCCTGGTGATGTAGCCATTTTCGAAGAGGGAGATAACATCCCGGCTGACGGCAGACTGATCGAAGCTCATGAATTGCGGGTGGATAACAGCATTTTTTCAGGGGAATCACGGCCTGGCTATAAGATGGCCGAACCATGCCTGAATGGGAGAAATTTTATCTGGACAGAAATGCCAAATCTCGTTTTTGCCGGAACCAGCGTAGTGTCAGGGAATGGAAAGGCGGTGATTATTTCCACAGGCATGGACACGGAAGTGGGCAGAATCGCTTACCTCACCCAGACGGTCAAGGAAGAATTGAGTCCCCTTCAAAAGCAAATCAACCGGCTTGCCAAGATAATCTCCCTTATAGCTATAGGAGGAGGCCTGTTTTTTTTCCTTATCGGCAGGCTGACTGCTGCCATGTCTTTAACTGCCTCGGCAATCTTCGCCATAGGCATCATCATAGCCAATGTGCCCGAGGGCCTTTTACCTACGGTTACACTCTCCCTGGCCGTTGCTGTTCAAAGAATGGCCAGACGGCATGCCCTGGTCAAGAAGCTCTCTTCAGTGGAAACCCTGGGATCGACCAGTGTCATTTGCACGGACAAGACGGGAACATTGACCGCCAACCAGATTAATGTGACCAAAATATGGCTGAGCGGGCAGGTCATCGACGTCACCGGTATCGGCTACGAGCCGAAAGGGACTTTCCTGCTGCAAGGTCAAAGCCTTTCTCCCGGCGGCCATGCTTCTGAATCATTTCCCGGCCATGCTCCTGAATCATTTCCCGGCCATGCTCCTGGATCATGTCCTGAAACTCCTCCTGACCTTTCGTCTGGTCCGTCTCCCGGGTCACCCAAATCACCTCATGCACCCTCTGCTGATCATGCACCCTCTGCTGAATTTTTCAAGAGGAAAGATGTTGACCTCATGATGAAGATCTGTGTCCTGTGCAACACGTCCAAACTGGTTCCACCGACGAAGGAGGGCCGTTATTGGAGCATTATCGGCGACCCCACCGAAGGAGCGCTGCTCGTTTTGGCTGCAAAGGCAGGCTTCGATATCGAACAGGATCGCCGGGTTTTCCCGCTAGTCAAAAGATTTCCTTTTGAATCGGTGCGCAAAAGGATGAGCTCCATCAACGAAATGAAGGATGGGACACTCTATGCCCTGGTCAAGGGTGCACCCAGAGAGATCCTGGACCTTTCAAGCAGAATTATGTTAGACCAGGATATCGTTGCCCTGACACCGGCTGGAAGGGCCGAGATCGACACCCGGATAGATCATTTTGCCAGCGAAGGTCTGCGGGTACTGGCCATCGCCTTTCGCAGACTGAGTGCCGCCGAGGCAGCCGCCTCCAACGCGGAGACCGTCGAGAGGGATCTGGTTTTTATCGGACTCACGGCTATGTACGATCCTCCCCGGCCCGAAGTCACTGAAGCAATCTCCCTGTGCCGCAGGGCAGGTGTCCGGGTGGTGATGATTACCGGCGATTACGGGATCACTGCACGGGCAATAGCCAGACAGGTAGGGATGATAACCTCCGAATCAGCCGAAATCATCACCGGCACACAGCTTTCGCTGATGTCGGATGAACAGTTGAAGGATAGAATCAGCAGCCGGGAGGTGATTTTTGCCCGTGTAAATCCTGAGCACAAGCTGAGAATAGTCGGTGCCTTCAAGGACCTGGGTAACGTGGTCGCAGTAACCGGAGACGGCGTAAACGATGCCCCTGCCCTGAAGAAGGCCGACATCGGCGTGGCCATGGGCATCCGTGGCACGGATGTGGCCAAGGAGGCAGCCGAAATGATCCTTACTGACGATAACTTTGCCAGTATTGTAGCTGCAATCGAAGAAGGAAGAGCTGTTTTTGACAATGCCAAAAAGTTCATGACCTATATCTTTGCTCACTTGGTTCCTGAAATAGTTCCCTTCGTCTTTTACGCCCTTTTTCATATTCCTGTCCCAATTACGGTCATGCAGATTCTGGCCATCGACCTGGGTACCGAAACACTTCCAGCACTGGCCCTTGGCACGGAAAAACCAGAGCCGGGCATCATGGACCTTCCGCCGCGCCCCCAAAAGAGAGGAATCGTTGATGCAATGGTCATCTTTCGAGGCTATATTTTCCTGGGACTTCTCGCTGCCGCGGCTGTGTTAGCTGCCTATTTCCTGATCCTCAGTACCGGTGGATGGAAACTTGGCATGCAGCTTGAGCCCAATGACACAGTTTTTGCCAACCCCTTGCACCTCAAGGCCGTAACCATGATTTTTGCCGGCATCGTGGTCATACAGATCGCCAATGTTTTTGCCTGCCGCAGCGAGAAATACTCAATTTTCAAGATCGGATTCTCCACCAATAAACTTATCCTCTGGGGAATCATCTTCGAAGTGATCTTCATCGCTGCCCTGGTCTACATACCACCTTTGCAGCGGATCTTCAATACCACGGCCCTTACCTGGAATGATTGGGGATTACTCGCCGCCTTCATGGTGATTATCTTCACCCTGGAAGAGCTGCGAAAATGGACCACCAGGCGAAAATGGCCGGACTGAGAGCGCGAGCCAGGCAGAGAGTCAGGAACATGACCAGGCGGCAGGGAGTCGGCTGATTGACCAGGAATGAGAGCCGGATAGGTGATTGGACGTGGAATGGTGCCAGAGGAGTGACTGGCCTGAGTGCAGGTGACTGGCCTGAGTGCAGGTGCCCGGCGGATGGCCGGATTAGGAGTACGATCCAGGCAGAAAGCCGGGAGGGTGGCCCGGGCAGACGCCGGGAGGATGGTCTGGCAGATGACCAGACAAAGGAGAGGAGCCAGCTAGATGGCCGGGATAGAGGTATACATCGCAGAAATTACGCATCCGGGTGATCTTGTCCTTTTAGCTGACACTTCCCCGCTTAAAACCTGCTCAGGACAAGTTTAAGAAAGAATCCGTCCAACCGTTATTCTGAGCGAAGTCTGTCCTAGGCAGGCATTAAGCGGAGAGCTTAGAATCCAGTCTGTTCAAGGGCTTCTGGATTCCCGTCTTCACGGGATTGACTGAGAGGAAACCCCTGTGGCGGGTGAGGGGAGTGACTCTCATAAATCAGAATCAGAGCATATATCTTCTTCCCAAGGACCATCATAACAGTGATCTTCTACCCATACCTGATCCTTATCGTAATAACTTTGGGCAAACTCGACAACGGCTCTGTAAGCAATCTGGGCAGCAGTTTGACATGTCTCTCCCCCTATCATATTAGGAACTCCGGGAAAACTGCATACTTGCAGCATGTTGGAAAGAAATTCTCTGTCACAGTCAGATTTGGCCTGGCCAGGCGAAGAATAACAAAGGTCATGTATGTAACAGGCATCTCCAAATATTTCTGTCATTTCTTCGGAAAATACCGGAGCGCTGCACCCGTCCGAACGGTCTAGCCACTCTTCAGAGCAATTGGGATGTTCGCATTTTTCATCTACTTCATCTTCTATGAAACTGCACATCTGGCAGCTTAAAATATCCCAATCCCAGCATAAGCGTATCGAAATTTCATCCCCCAAAGGACAGATGAATGTTTTATCAGGGCATACTGCCTCTTCTGCAAGATCTGCTCCTTGCGCAAGTTCTGCTCTTTCTGCAAGCTCTGCTTCTTGTGCAAGCTCTGTTCCTTGTGCAAAACATGAAAGCGTAACCATAGGCATAGATAGAAACATAAACATGAACATGAAGGTAGAAAACATATGTATCGAAAGACTGGCAATCTTTTTCAATTTACCCCCCTTCTGAAATTTACGGAATTTATTTCGTACTTGATCTCGTATAAGGAATCACCAATTATCATTACCTTTCGGATACAAAAACATCGGGTAGTCTATAAAAATTGAATTACCCCCTGGCAAGACTCAATCAAAAACAAAATTTCACTGGTTCCTCCTTGGGGGGAGAGGGACCAACAAAGACAGAAGACTACGGAAGGATGTGAGTGGGGATAATCTGCAAATCTGGACAATGATCCTGGATTTGGTAAATGCGGTGAGCCCTGAGTTACTCCTGCTTCAACTGCTTCAATAGGCCATCGGGAATATTCCTGGCACCTTCGAGCCGTACACTTCCCAGCGTGGACCCTTCAAAGTTGGCACTTTCGAGATCGGCTTTGCGAAGATCGGCTCCTTCGAGATCGGCTCTACGAAAAATCAACGCCGCCAAGATCGCAACCAAGGGGGAATGGTCCCCTTGGCCGCCCCCCTTTTGCGTTTACTACCTGTGGGGTGCATTATCAGTTTGTTACGGATATCAGAACCATGTCTTACAACCGGCCCCACTATGTACAGCAATCGTCATTCCCGCGTAGGCTCAGAATCCAGAAGCCCGGTAAGACCCTGGATTCTGAGCTTTCGCGGGAATGACGCAGTGTGATGCAGAAGTGAGGAATACGGTTGTAACAATCAGGTAATGCTTCCTTTCTATCTATTCAGTGCCCACTTCTGCCTGCTTCTTCCTGCTTCTTCCTGCTTCTTCCTGCCATGCCGGTCATTGCCTTCCAGTCACTTTCCGGAAAGCCTCTTCAGGCAGGATAGCCTTAAGCCCTTCAATCTCTTCGGCCGTTACCCGTGGCATGATTCTTCGCAAGGAGGCAAGGTTTTTGGTTATTCCCTCGTCGCAGTCGGTCTTGAGGGATATGGCCAGTCCGTTGCTGAAAGCTGACAGGGCCATTGAGAACTCGCCCTGCTCTTCGCGAATCAGACCGATCTGGTAGTAGGTTCCACCCAGTTCCGCCCGATTGCCGGTTTTCTCGTTCCACTCCAGAGCAAGTTGGTAGCTTTCGAGCGCCGGTTCCCACTCCTGCTGTTCCTGATGGATCATGCCCATAGCGTGCAGCACTTTGCCCCGCAGCACGTCCGGCAGCCGGTCGTTGGCACGCATCCTTTCGAGCATGGATAAAGCCGTCGGCAGTTGTTTCATGTCCAGCAGGGTCTGAGCGCACAGGCCAAGGGTGTAAAATGAGTCCTCATCCGCCTTCTCAAAGAGAATATCCTCTACCCTCCGGACAAAGTCGCTGAACACCGAAACAGGGACAAATCCATGGAAAACCACTGCACATTCGTAGACATAGGCGTTTATGAGCTCGGTGTCATCCTGGGCCAGAACAGGGCCAAGCCCTTGGAAAAGTACCCTGGTCTTGCCCGGTTGATCGCTTACCTGGTCGGAGAGAAGGTAAAATAAATCGCCGACAGCCTGGTACATTTTTCTGATTTCCAGGGGTGAATGGCAGAACCTGCTCGCCGGGTTGTGCAGCAGTTGACTGACAATGAGGGGATGAAGGTGTAAGGAGCCTTCATCGTCAATGCTGATCAGGCAAAGATCGATCAGCTTGCGCAGGGACGCATGAAAACTGTCCTCCAGTACCTGAAGCTCGTCGACCGAATCACGGATAGCTCTGGCCAGCACAATTCCATCTGCCGGTCTGGGGGGCGGAAGTGCAGCGATGATAAAGAGCCAGTCGCGATCCTCGGTTGTGAGCAGGGAGAGAAACCAGTCGAGCCGGGCATGGGTAGCCACTTCATTTGATGGTACGGGCAGGTCCTGCGGGAGAGTTGATGCTGGAGGCAAGTTCTGTGATACAGTCGAGTCTGCGAACTGATCATGCGGCACGATTAAGGCTGTTGGCAGATCATGCGGCACGACAGGGTGTCTTTGCAGGTATTCGATCACCAGCCTGGCTAGATAGGGATGGCCTCCAGCCAGCCTGATCATCTCTGCCTTAACCTTATCCGAGCGTCTTCGAAGCTCTGTCTGCTGATTGACCAGGCATATCCTTTCGGTATAACCAAACTCGTCGAGGTTCAACCATATGGTTTTGACCGCTTGACGGTTATCAGGAAAAAAGGAGAACCGATGCCGGCAGGTCACCAGTACCTTCCATGAAGACGGTGTTTGTATCAAAAGCTCCCTGATCCAGGCACCCAATTCCGGATCATGAAAAATTCCCCGCTCATCAATAATGGTTTCCATATTATCAAGGACGAGCAGGAATTTCTCATCAGATGCTCTCTTCAGATGCTCGATCAGAGGCTTGAGCTTCTCCTCCGGCATGGAAAAAACCGGCCTTGCATCGGGGGCAGTATCAGGAGCGTCAGCAGAACCGGTACCAAGAGCATTAGCAGAACTGGTACCAGGAGCATCAGCAGAACCGATGTCAAGCCTGGTATCAGGAATATCAGCAAGGATGGCAGAAGGGCTGCCAGAAGGAGTGGCAGCAGGGCTGGTGCCATCAAGGCTGGTAGCAACAGGGCTGCCAGCAGGGCTGATACTAGGTGCAGGGCTGGCACCAGGAATGGCATCAAGTGCGTCCTGGTAGGTTGAGAACCCAAGGTCATGGGCCAGGCCGATCAACTGGGTCAGGAAACCGGCCAGGGTACTGCCAACGCCATCCTGGAAATCGATCCAGATACTCCTCTCAAGTCGCCTGGCCGGAAGATAGTGCGAGAGTGCCCGCTCCTCCATTCGGTTGCAGAGAAAGGTCTTGCCGATGCCCTCAGGGCCATATATGCCGACTACCTTAGCCGACTCACTCCACCACGCATTCTCAATCCGGGAAACGAAGAAAAAACGGCCGATGAAGCTTCCGTCAAGAGGCATATAGTTCGGAGTGCGAGAGGTAACCCGGTCTCGCCAGTTACTCCGGCTGGACTCCTCTTCCTCATCGCCGGCTCTTTGAATCTTGATTTTCACTTCAGCAGCCAGCGCCGAGAGGTGAACGAAATGATAGAAGTCATGGAACTGGATGGGATCAGCCTCGACCACGCTGCGGGCCTGACCGAGCGCCTTGGCTATGCAAAAGCCGTGAGAGCTGCCACCATTGGAGCCGCTGCCATCAAGGCAAAGGCAAATCTCCCTGCAGAATGCCTTCATGACCTTCCTGCCCGCATCATCCAGCATCCCACCCAGCCAGCCAGCCTCATGTGCTCTGCCTGCATCATCCAGCATCCCATCCAGATGGTTTGCCTCTTCTATTCTGCCCGTATTGTCCAGCATCCCATCCGGCCTGCCTGCCTCACCCATCATCCGGTCCGGCCTGCCTGCACCATCTATTCTACCTGCCTCATCCGGTATCCGGTCCGGCCTGCCTGCCGCATTTGGGTCGACCGCCGCATCAGACCTGTCTGCCATACCTGACCTGCCTGCCATACCAGACCTGCCCATCGCGTCAAAAGTCGCAGCCTGGGTAACAATGACATCCGGCACCCCCAAAGACAGTACCAATCTGGCCACATCCCCAAAGGCCTGCCACCCTTCGCTATCGGTCTTACTTACAGCCGTAGCATTGCAGCAGTTGAGAAAAACCAGGCTAAGATCCTTCTGCCTGTGCAGGAGAGACCAAAATTCGTAACCGGAAACCGGGTCAGCATCACCATCAGACGTCTCTAGGAGCAGGCAGCCGGTATGACCAGCAGTAAAACTGGTATGACCGGAAGCAGGCCCAATATGCCCGGAAGCAGAACTGGTATGATCAAGAGCAGAATCATCAGTATGATTATCAGTAAAATCAGTATGATCGGCAACGGAATCCGAAAGGTATCCGTGGCCTGTGAAGAAGATAATATCGTAGGATCTGCTTCGAAAGAGTTCACTGAGTTTTTCGCGGCTACAGTGAAGCACCTCATCGACAACGATCCTTCCCTCAATCATCTGATCACCCAGAGCCAGAGCAACAGTAACGAGCTCTTCTTCCACGACGAGCGTATCATAACCCTTCGGTGCAGCAGAGGCCAGAGCCAGCCTCAAGGGGTTCTGAATTCTGAGCTGGTCTTTCAACTGTATATAATCGAGCCGCCGAATAATCGGAGTAGAGGGATTCGTGGCAAGAAACTTATCTCCGATGCAGGCAAACTCCCAGGGCACTTTGGCCAGTTCAGGTGCGTCCCGGCTCTCCAGGATCACAATCTGCAGGGGCGTAAAAGACTGCTGCTGCTCCCTGACATAAGCAGCACCTTCCTGGCCAAGCAGATAAGCACCTAACTCTCTTCCCTCAACATCCAATTCCTCACGCGAATATTCATGGAATGGCCTTACCCATGGCCAGGGTTCCGGAGAATGCCACTCCTTTGGCAGAATAAGGTTATCCTCAATAAACGTTTTTCCGTCGGGAATCTCAATAATTCTTCTGTACCCTTCGCCCTGTCTTTCAAACCTGATCTGAACCATTCTTTGGTTCATCCATTGTTCCTCCCCGACCGTTTTTTTGCACAAGAGATAGAAAAACGAGCTCAATAGAGGTAGAAAAATGAGCTCAACATGCGCTCAACGATATTCGGTGCGTTCTTACGTTGTCATTTATACTATCCTACCATAGGGGAAATTTGATTAGCAACGAAATAAATTGCATAATGATTCATAAAGAGAATAGTACAAGAACATTTTTACCTTAATAATGTTATATGAGTTAAAAAATTCCCCCCAGCCCCCTTTACGAAAGGGGGGATGCCTTTGGAAAAGGGAGGATGACTCAGTGCAGGTTGGCAAGGAGCCTTTCATTTTATCAAATGAAAACCGCTATAAGCGGCCGATCGTAAGAGGCGACTCTCTGCGAGCGCCGAGAATGATGTCTATTGTCAGCGAGAGAACTATTCCGGATACTTCCCCATAGAAAGATGCCCCCCATAAAATGGGGGGCATCTTGGAAATCACAGCAACAATCGAATAATACAACCAACCGCTCAATACAACCCAATCGCTCAATACGACCAATCGAATAATGCAGCCAACCGAATAATGCAACAATCGGACAATACAACAATCGGACAATGCAACAATCGCACAACCAAATGAGACAAGATCAAGCAAACCCAAATCCAAGCCAAGATCAAGCAAGGTCAACCCAAATCACTTCATGCAATTAGGTAATCCCAAGTATCTTTTGAAGATGCACAGTGCATCGCTTGGCGTAATAGTACCATCGAGATTGACATCAGCACGGTTACAGGAGGAGCCTGCTCCAAGGTAGCACCGGAAAGCGGTAAGGGAATCAGCGGGAGTGACGATTCCGTCGTTGTTCATGTCTCCGGTCGGAGCGGAGAATGAGACAAACCACGCACTGGTATGTCCCGCCATCACCCTGGCCAGGAGGACCCCTTCTTCGGAGGCCGTGATATCGATTCTCTCGCCTGCGTCAGGATCTGGGCGGAACACTTCAGGCTTGCCGTTTGATCCCTTAAAATAAATGCCATACAGGCCGATTTTCGGCTGCCACTTGCCGTTGGTCAGCTCAAAATCAGCCGAAGTTCTGGCAATAAGGGCCTCGATATCGGCCAGAGTCACGTCAGGCTCATGGATCTTTTTCTGAAGGGCCTGATGGAGCGGGATAAAGATAATGATCGGCTCTGCGTTCCGGTTCCGCAGGCCGGTTTGAGGATCCGGAGGATTGTATTCCACTCTTTTGCCGTCGGAGTCCATAAATTGTATATCGACCATCGTACTCTCAGGATCATCAGGATTTTCCTTGCATTCGATCTTCAGGGTAAGTTTCAGATTATCTTGTTGATTCAGATCGAGCGGCTGATTCTTGTTCCCCTCATCATCGACACTGGCCAGTAAGGCAGGATTCATATTAGCTGCATTAAAAGATGTTTTCACTAAAATCCCGCTCCCGCTGCTTTCCCCTTTGAGACCGCCTGCCATTCCCGCATTCAGGGCCATCACCACAGGTATATCCGTCTTGCTGGTCATGGCGGCAAGGTCGAGTGTCTCTACGGTCTGAGTCACCGGCTTATTCTGCTGTAACGGTAAGGACGGCCGGTCAACCCTGAAGATATGGGTGAAGGTGGCCAATACTTCTGAGCCAGCCTCAGGAGTATCCGTGGAACCGGCAGTAGAACCGGCACTGTTTATACCCGGAGTCTGAGAAACACTGATAATTTTCCCCTGGATAGCAACATAGTAGGCGATCACGCGGTTTGTGACGGGGTCTGAAACCTCAGTCATACAATTTTGTACTTGAGCTGGATCATCCAGTCTGCCAAGAGGAATCAGGGCCTTAAGGTACTGAATGGGGAATACCGGGTTTTCGGCCAGTGCAGGGTCAACCGTCATGGGCTGGATGGTCACTCCTTTTGGTGATTCGGGATCATCAGGAAGACCGTCATGGTCAAGATCATCTCCCTTGTCAAACAGGGTCAACTGAAGGCGTCGATCAGACCAGTCTCTGCTTTTTCCATCCGGATTATTATACCGCAAGTTTAAAATCAGCTCATGATTCGCATCCTGGCCTTCATTCTGGTCCTCTCCCCTGTCTTTATCCTTACCCTGATCCTGATCCTCATCCTTATCCTCATTCCCACTCCGGTCCACATCCTGCCGTACGATAGAAACCGATGGTTTTACCTGCTCGACCAAAGCGATTCGTCCAAGGTCCAGAGGACAGGCGCTGCTCTTGTCAATAGCCGGTATTTGTATGAAAGAGCCCTGATAGCCGACTGCTTCGGTCAAAAGGCCGTATTCTCCCTGAACAACGGAGAAGGCAAAGGAGCCACTTCCCTGGAGGGTTATTCTCTTTTGGGTATCGTTAAGATCTGAACCACAAAGGAGCAGGTCAGTCTGCCCGTCTCCCGCCTCTACAACTCCCGTAATCAGACACTGGTCCAGGGTCGGCCTGGTCAGATGAATAGTATGAGTGTTCATGCCTTCAGCAATGTGTACATTCTCTCTGGAGGGACTGAAGCTTCCGTAGTGCCCTGAATCCGCATACAGGTTGTCGTCGTCAGGGGTATTGTCTTTAACCACGACCGTATAGATACCTTCGTCCAGACCCTGCACAGTATAGTGTCCACTGACGCAGTCAACATCGATACGAATAACGCGTGATAGTCCGGCTTCGATGCTGGCTGGCCTGGCTTCCATACTGACTGGACCAGCTTCCGTACTGGCCGCCAGGAGGTTATTGGCTTTGTTGATCAGGTCGATCCTGACCGGCAGAATACCACCGGCAGGTGGACAGGTAAGGTTAGCTGAATTAGCTGAATCGGCAAAATCGGCTAAGAGCAGATCTCCTTCGAGCGATGAAATCTCCCTGACATGTACTTTCGACCGCTGGGTATCTTCTGCATACCCGTTACTGGCCCGGGCCTTCAGTTTGAGATTATAATCACCGGGCTCAAGGAGTGCTGCCGGTATGGAAAGATCGAAGAACAGCCCGCTGCCTGAACCAGAAGCCGCTTGCGTTCCCTCAAGATTTTCAAGACTCCATTGCCAGTCTGCATCGACCGGGCTCTTCACATGACAATGGTAGAGGTAGTCTGAGCCAGCCTCGATAATCAGGGGAGCAGCAGTGTCAATATGAAATGGGGCGAATCCTTCATCTACGATCCGGTCACAGTTGTTATCCAGGCCGTCATAGAGCTCAATGGCTCCCGGATAGCTCTGGGGGTCTTGCGGCCTGCAATCGCAGACATCTCCACAGCCGTCATCGTCGGCATCCTCCTGCCCTGCATTCACGATTGCCGGGCAATTATCGCAATCATTTCCCAAACCATCACCATCACTATCGGTCTGAGAAGAATTGGCTACCGTGAAGCAGTTGTCAAATTCATCCGCTATTCCATCCCTGTCCTGATCCAGGATGTAAAATCCCTGGGTGATATCACTGATCAACCAGTCCGTTTTGCATCCTACGGCCTTGATGGAAGCTGTACCACGCAGGATCAGGGGGCCGGTATACAATTGCGAATCCCTGGTAGGCTCGCTCCCGTCCAGGGTATAATGGATCGCAGCTCCATCCGTAGGACAATCCATGGAGACCATAACAGAATCAGTAAAAACCGTGAGTGCGGGGGATAAAACAGGTTTTTCAACCTGGGCAGGGGCCATAAGGGCGAAATTCCTGGCCTGGACCAGGTCAGAGACGAGTTTTGAATCTGCAAATGAGCATCCATCATCGCTCTGCACTTCGATTAAAACAGAATCACCGGAAGAGCTGCAAAGAGGCTCACCGGTTGTTGATTTTTTAAGATCAGCGAGGTTAAAGACCCAGAAACCATCCTTGCCCGTAACGGTGGAAAGAGGATAGGAATCAACTCCGCCGTGACTGACGGTCACTGATATGAAAGCCCCGGCCAGCGGATTCTGATCTTCTTTTTGGATCCTGCCGCCGATAAAAAAGTTCGGGCACGGCATCTGCACCGCAGCAGTAGTGAATTGATAATACTGCCCATCCCGGTTATCGATAGAGGTGCCGGCTTGAATCTCGTAATAATAGGTTTGTTCCGGCTTCAAACCGCGAAGCTCTACCCGGTGGATTTTCCCTGGATGGCTGTCGACCGCAGTCAAATAATCCGCTAATTGGCTGTCCGTACTATAGTGCACCTCTCCTCCCGCACTGTTGAAGTTTGTCCGCCAGGATATATTGACTGACCTGGCTGCCAGGTTTGATTCCTTTCTATCGGAAATGGTCACTTCCCCTGGTACCTGCTGGACGGATGGCTGCATTACAACCACTGTCTGCTTCTGCGTTGCCGTGTTGCCGAAGTCGTCATCGTAAGTCCAGGTTACCGTATAGATGCCGGGTACGACATAGATTGTGGGATCGGTGGTCGTAGCTGTGATCGATTCCCCGTCGCTCGCGGTGGCTAAAGGTGCGGACAGGTCTACTTTCCCCTCGGCAGCGACTACAGGGAGAGGATCAACGTCAGGAACAATGGCTTTTAGTGTATTATTGATGGCGAACCTCTTGGCAAATGAGTCCCCAAAAACGGTTCCAGCATCGGTTCCCTGGGGGACGATGGTGACACCTCTGTTCCTGACAGCATTGGCTGTTCCCTGAATGCTGACTCCGGCATATCCCTGCACGCCGCCTTCGGCATAGCGCAGCATCCTTCCTTCGGCATAGCCCTGCATACCGCCGCCTTCGGCATAGCCATATACACTGCTGCCGGCATAACGCTGGATACTTCCATCACCAAAGAATCGAACACGGTCTGCTTTGCAGACTTGAGCATTTCCACCAGCATCACCAGCATGGATGTGATGCTCCATTGCTTTGACCTGCCGTGCAGGAGCCAGCAAGCCTCCCAGGAGTACGATGATTCCGAAACCAAAACCAGCCCAAATTACATATTTTTTCATAGATGCATACCTCTTTCTCTCTTTCTTTTATGATTAACCG
The DNA here is from genome assembly GCA_040752695.1 of bacterium. Taxonomy (GTDB): domain Bacteria; phylum SZUA-182; class SZUA-182; order DTGQ01; family DTGQ01; genus DTGQ01. Next base: position 65,463 of record JBFMGO010000006.1, on the reverse strand, counting down.
CGATGGAAAAAACTCGGAAAGGTAACGATAACCGGCCGGGCATTTTCCGCGACATGTGCCAAACAGGCTGAAAAATGAATGGCATACCGAGGTATAGGTTCAAACGGATGCAAAATGTTCATTGTTTGCTGAATAAACTAGTTAAAATAAGAAAAACTAATTTGTCACTTGTATAAAAAAATAGCATATAGATAGCTCTTTAGTCAATACCAAAATACTTATTATAATTTATAATATATGAATTTGATAAATTTTTATTTTATTAAATCTATTTTGCAGGCGGGCGCCCCCCTCGCCCCTTTGAAGGGGAGAGAGGGTTAGGGTAAGGGGGGTAACTGGCCGCTTATTGTTTCCGAATATTGCTTTCGAATATTGCTTCCATATATTATTTTCGTATATTGTTTTCATATATCTATAGGTCTTAAGGCTTACATTTAATAAATAATCATTCCTATCTTAATATTTTAATGACTATTTATTTATTTTCCATATTATGATATAATGATAATACAATAAGGCTTTTCCCCCATTCTTCTGAAGAGTATGCTACCTTTTGGAAGCCTCGTTGTAGTGATAATAATTTGGCACAGATTTTCAGGATCATAATTGCCTCTGGATAGAATCATTTCAGGATCATGATTCAGAATCCGCTTGAATTACAAAAAGTCCATGGGTACCGTTTACGACACAGCCATACGACAAGCAGCAGGACAGGTGTTTTCAAGTTTTCCCTGTCAATCATTGAGGAGGTGATCAGGCGATAAGGAAGATTTGACCATCATAGATATATAAAGGTAAAGTGATACCAAAATCAGGAATGAGACCAAATTGGCTCTATAGCATATTGAGGAGAGAGGGAGAAAAAAGCTATGCAAGCCAAAGCCATACCCAAGATCTATCCTGAGCATATACCGGGACCCAAAAGGGTATATCATCCTCGGCAATTGGCTCTTTTTACCAATACGCCAGATCCTATCCCAATCGGAATTCATTGGGAGCCTGACGAAGGAGAGGAGGTAATCATTGATGAGGGGCTTTCTATGGTAAAAAACGAAAGGTCCTCACAACTTATCATTTCCGGATTTGGGGTGTTTCTTGAGGAAAAGAATGAACGGCTGATTGTAAGTAAGCAAGGTAAGGTGATCTATGAATTTCCCCTGCTTCATATGAATGAGGTCATTATTTCCTCAAAGGGAGTATCCATTTCCAGCGACCTCATTTCCATCTTGTGTCAAAAAGGAGTCCGGCTCAGCTTCCTGGGTTCTATGGGAAAGCCATTCGCCATGATTACCTCTCCCCTGCTGACCTCCACCACCATTACACGAAGAGAACAGATCCTGGCTTTCAGGGACAGGCGGGGGGTGGAATTGAGTAAAGCCATCCTGACCGTTGCATTACATAACCAGGAAAAACTCCTCCTGTTCTTTCAAAGATCCTTCAGGCAGAAGGACGTAAAGCGGCTTGGAAAGGTTCAGGAGGCTGCCCGATCCATCAAGCTATTGAAGGCAAGAGTCAGGAGGATCCAAGGGGAAAACATCGATGAAGTTCGATCTGCACTGATGGATATCGATGGAGAGGGGGAAAGAATGTATTGGGATGGTCTGAGCAAGATCATTGACCTTAAATTCGAATTCCTTGGCCGAGTCTACCAGCATGCCGGGCAGATTGTGAGTGCGATGCTGAACTATGGATATGGACTTTTATATTCACAAGTGTGGGGCGCAGTCCTGCATGCAGGTCTCGAACCTTTTGCGGGTTTTATGCATGTAGAGGACCAGCCGGGCAAATCCTCACTGGTGCTGGACCTGGTTAAGGAATTCAGACAGCCGATTGTGGACCTCCCGATTATTACCCAGGTGAGTATGGGGGAAATATGTCGCATGCACAATGGATTATTGTATCCGGAAACACGGCAGTCCATTGCCAAAAAAATTCTGGAGCGGCTTGAATCCAGTGAAGTGTATGAAGGGAAAGAATATCGGATCAAATCGATTATTCAGATCCAGGCCCGGCGTCTGGCCGCTTTTCTCCAGGGTGAGAAAAAATATAAGCCCTTTCGCTTCAAAGAGTGGGCCTGATGAGTAATAAACAATGAGTAATATGCCTCTATCCCTGAATACTTCCTCTTCTCCCTCTTCCAAGGGGGGAAGGGGAGCCGTTAGCGACCATGGAAGGAATTCGAGAATTCCAGGTGACCTCATTATGGCTGGATCATGAGAGCATTATATGCCCCCTTGTGAAAGAAGGTACTGAATAAGTGATCACTTTTAATATTTCCGATGTTAAGCAGTACATTGACTGTCCGAGAGTAGTTTTTTTTTCCTATATCTTACCACTCGAAAAAAAATGTTCTCCTCCCATACCAGGTAATTATCAGGATGTTTTCGAAAAACTTGAACACAGGCGCAAGCTAAAAAAATATCACCTGGACGAGGGAGAGCGGTTATTCCAGGTCCCCTTGATTTCTACGAGGCTGGGGCTGAGCGGCCAGTTGGATCTCATGGTAAAATCCAGGGAGGGTTTATTCCCCGTAGAATTCAGGAATACCGGACAAAAACCAGCGAAAAGCCAGCTTTATCAGTTGACGGCTTATTCCCTGCTGCTGGAAGACCTTTACGGAATACTGGTTAACTGGGGATTCGTGTACCTGCTCCCATTGCATGATATCGAGGTTTTTCATATCACCAGGGAGCTGAAAAGAAGGACTCTCGATATATTGATTTCTATACGGGAAATGATTAAAAAGGAGCTGCTGCCCATACAGCCCAGGAACAGGAGCCAATGTGCGGATTGCGAATATCAGAACTTTTGCGGTGATGTCTGGTAGCGCGGATGTCGGATACTGGCTGTGAGATGCTGTCTGCGAAATGCGGGAAGCTGAAAGTTAGATGCTGGCTGCTGGTTGTTGAGATGCGGCAAGCTGAAAGTTGGATGCTGGTAACTGCTTACTGTTCACTGCCAACTGCCCGCACATTATTCCATAGTGGTAATTGTCCAGTGCGCACTTATCGTTTACCCAGTCTGCTGAGCGCCATTTCTGCAACGGCCCGGGAATCCACCTTGATATTATCCATGGTTGGGAGGTTCTCGATGACCACGAACTGTCTGGGCAGTGCAATGTTGGGAAGTTGCTCAGCCATCTGCTCAAGGATGCGTTTTTCGTCAATCTTTTGGGTAACCACGGCAACTATCTTGGCACCTTTCAGTGCATCGGGAGCCTCGACAACGCAACAGGAGATATCCTCCGGAAGCAGTTTTGTCAGGACATCCTCTACGCGAACCAGTGAGATCATTTCCCCCCCGATTTTAACGAACCTCCTTAACCTGCCCGCATGCCAGAGATATCCATCCTCGTCCATAATTCCCATATCACCAGTGTCATACCAACCATTTCGAAGGTGCATTGAGGTCTCCTCAAAATCATTAAGGTACCCTTTCATCACAGAATCGCCCTTGACCAGAATCCTTCCTACCTCATCGGCAGCACATTCCTGGCCGGTCTCATAATTTTCGATTCTCACCTGCATATTGGGAAGTACCTTGCCGACACTTCCAGGCTTGTTGAATTCCGGCGTATTTACTGAAATAGCTGGCGATGTCTCGGTAGTTCCATAAGCGTTGAGCAGTGGTAAATTATGTTTTTCCATAAATCCCTTGAGGAGCGCATCCGGACACCGGTCAGCACCAGTCAGGGCAATACGGATGCTTTGAAAATCTCCCGGCTCCGATTTTTGAAGATACCCCTTAAAAAAAGCCGGAGTGCCAGCCAGCAAGGTTGGTTTTTCCTCACGGGCAATAGTGCAGATAGTTTTATAATCGAGCGGATTAGCGTAAGCGATAATTGTCATGCCATGATATATGGGCAGCCAAAGATTAGCCGTTTGGCCAAATACGTGGAAATAGGGAAGATTGGCCAGCATACTATCTTTTTCGGAAAAATTGAAAACCTGGGTAAGTCCTTCGATATTCGAAACAATATTGCGATGAGTCAATGGTACGGCTTTGGGCTCCTTTTCACTGCCACTGGTGAACAAAACGATCAGGGTATCGTCTTTGTCACCTTTAGAGATAGTTTTCATCACAAACTTCATCGGTAATTTCGACTTCACGGCAGCTTTTATTTTATCCACTGTTGAGACGCTCTCCATGATGTCCTCAATAAAGACCATTCCTTTGAGCACGCGACAATTTATCTTCCTGAGGAGAGCTTTGGAGGTTATAATAGTTTTAAAACCGCACTTTCTTTGGGCAAATTCAGCATTATAAGCTGCCCCGGTTGCATAGTTAATCATAACAGGAGTCCGCCCGCTCATTAAAGTACCCAAAATGGACAGCGCACAACCGGAAGAAGTCGGTATCATGATGCCAAGAAAGCCCGACTCGTATCTTTGGAGCTTATCAGCTAGAATATAGGATGCAATCAAAGCTCTTGAATATGTTAAGCTTTTGCCTATAGTGCGGTCAATAATGAAAAGCTTGTTTCCATATTTTTTGGCTATTGAAATAAATTGCTGATGTAAGAGCATTCCCTTAACCTGATATCTTCTTAACCTGATATCTTGTTCATTATTTCTGTAGCTGGTTTATTAGCTCAGCATTATGTTTATTATTCCAGTATTTTATTTATTAAGGTATTATCCATTATTTGTATAGCTTGCTCACGATACCTGCTCAGTGACCTATCCTAAGGCAAGGTAACATAAGTGGATTGAAAAATCAAGACCTTCGACCATGGAATCACGGGAATTATGGAAATTGTGGGAATCCTATATCTCCAGGCCACCGGGGTGGATCTGATGCTGCTTCGCTGCATCAACAATGCTGCCTTGCCACAATCCGATCAATGCAGATTCGCTACATCGATGCTGCCTTGCTACAATCCAATAGGTGCTGCTTTACTAGAGCAAATCTGCCTTGCTTCAATCCGATAGATGCCGCTTCATGATAGCAAAGCTGCCTTGCTACCTCCAGCGCAGCATGGGTATATCATTCCAGTTGTTCCCGTTCTCTATAATGGGAGAGGAAAGGGTACCGGTCGTCATCGAAGCTCCATTGATGACCATCTGGCTGCACTGGTGGCCACCCTTGATCGCTATCCCCGGCTCTATGGTCAGGGTAACACCATCGGCAATGGTCAAATCATTGAGAACGTAAGGGCAATCCGGATTGTTTGCCAGATGAGTGTCCACTGTGACCGCGCCCGAAAGGTAAATACCTCCGCCATTGCCGTTTACGGTATTATCGGAAATGGAGATACTGCCGGTACAACTCATGGATATTGCATAGGAGCCGTTATCTGCAAAAGTATTACGATCAATGAGCGGAGTTGCCGTACCCCAGGAGTAGATCCCATATGCGCTGTTATGATGAATATTGCATCCTGTGATGGCAGGGTATGAATTGCCTTCATTCAGGATTCCCGAGTGAGCGTTATCGGCAATGGTACAGTTGCTTATCCGGCTGGATGCGTCCTGGAGCCTCAGGCCGTAAGCGCGGTTATGACTGATCGTACAGTGGCTTATAGCTGGTGAGGCACTGATCAGAGAGATGCCGCAGCCCTGGCTGCCGTATCCTGCATACCGGATAAGGCAATGGTCCAGGACACAGGCCGAATCATTGCTGGTATCATAAAAAAAGATGCCATCCCAGTCTCCGGCAGCGGGAAGAGAGCTGCTCCCGGCATCATTCGTTTCTCCCTCATATGCCCTGGCCAGATTCTCTCCCTCATATGCCCTGTCCGGATTCGTATCTCTTCCGCAGGCATTGTCCCGAAAAGAGGTGAAGACGATCATATCCCGCTCCGTGCCCCTGGCCACCAGGGTTCCATTGACAACCAGCCTGCTGGCCTGATTTTCTCCCTTAATCACTGCTCCCGGCTCTATGGTCAGGCTGGCGTTCTCCGCTACGGTCAGGCTGTTGAGAACATAGGGACAGTTCGGATTATGTCCCATCCTGCCGCTGTTGGTGATTGTCCCTAAAAGGCAGATCTTTCCACCGCTGCCGGTCGCAGTATTACCGGAAACGGAAATACCCTTGGCGCAGCACAGATAGGCTGCACAGGAGCCATTGTCGGAAAAAGTATTGCGGTCGATGAGTGGAGAGGATGTGCTAAAGGAGTAGATCCCATAGGTATCGTTACTATGGATAATGCAGCCGATAATAACAGGATTGGAATTGCCTTCACTCAGAATGCCTGAATGACCGCTGTGAGCGATAGTACAATTACTGATGATGGGTGAGGCTCCCTGAATCCGCAGCCCATAGATACGATTATGGTTGATAATGCAATGGCTTAAGACAGGTGATGTATTGCTTAAGGAAAGAGCGCAGCCTTCATTGCCATATCCGGCATATTGTATGATGCAACGGTCCAGAACACAGGCCGAATCATTTCTCGTGCTGCACAAGAAAATTCCGTCCCAATCCCCTGCGGCAGGAAGTGAAGCCCTGCCGTCATTGTTCGTATCCCCTTCACAGGCATCATCACGAAGAGAGGTAAAGACAACCGGTGCCAGTTCCGTGCCTTTAGCCACCAAAGCCCCATTAATGACGAGCCTGCCGCCCTGCATATCCCCTTTGATTACCACTCCCGGCTCTATGGTCAGGGTGGCACCTTCGGCTACAGTCAGATTATTGAGAACATAAGGACAACCGGGATTGCCGGCAAGCCGCATATCTGTGGTAACGGTTCCTAAAAGGTATATTCCTCCACCGTAGTCGCTTATGGTATTATCGGCAGTGGAAATGCCACTGGTGCAGCATAGATAGACTGCGTAAGAGCCGTTGCCTGCAAAGGTATTGCGCCTGATGTGCACAGTTGCCGTGCTGAAGGAGCAGATGCCGTAGACACTGTTATGATAAATGTTGCATCCGGTTATGACCGCGCTTGAATCGCCTTCGATGAAAACCCCTGAGTGGCTGTTCTGAGCGATGGTGCAATTGCTTATGGCAGGAGAGGCACTCTTGAGCCTCACTCCGTAAGTGCGGTTATGGCTGATCATGCAATTGCTTATGACAGGTGAAGCACCTTTACAAGAGATGCCGCAGCCCTGACTCCCGTAGCCTGCATACTTGATAAGGCAATGATCCAGGACACAGGCAGAATCAGTGCTGGTGCTGTAAAAATAAATCCCGTCCCAATCACCGGCTGCGGGCACAGAGGCGCTGCTGTCAGCGTTCGTGTCTCCCCCGAAGATATCGTCCCGGAAAGAGGTAAAGATTACCGGTGCCCGCTTCGTGCCCCTGGCCACCAAAGCCCCGTTGACGATAAGCCTGCTCGATTGATTCCCTCCCTTGATTACGGTTCCCGGTTCTATGGTCAATGTAGCGCCTTCAGCTATGGTAATGCTTCCTGAAAGCACATAAATATGATATGGAGACCATACGGTATCACAGTCGATCGTCTGGTTAGAGATAAACGCACTGATTCCGGTGCCTACAGTGACCGGCTTTTTTATTCGTGCCGATATTCCCTGTTCATTTTGTACCGTCAGCGTGACGGTTTTATATCCATTGCTGCCATACTGGTGGGTTACCCGTGGTCCGGTCGCTTGTGGGCCGCTCGGCTGTGATCCTGTCGCTCGTTGTCCGCTCAGCCACGGTTCGGTCGCTTGTGGGCCGCTCAGCCACGGTCCTGTCTCTTGCAGGCCGCTCGACTGTGGTCCGGTTGCCATCGGGCCGGCTTTAGTATCTTCATCGCCGAAATCCCACTCATAAGAGACAATTTTACCCAGACGGGAGGAGGATTTTGAGGCATCGAAGGTAAAATTCGTCAAGGCCGGGCCTGAACCCGGTAACACCAAAAAGTCCGGTTGAATGGGATTGAGTACCGTAAGGGATCTTTTCATGGTATCAGCATTATTGTTCCTGTCCGAAATAGTCAGGGTAACTTCATACCTTCCGGGAAGAGTAAAAGTATGACTGACGGTTCGTCCAACCCCCTGGCACTTATCACCGAAATCCCAATGATAACCGGTTATCGATCCCGTAAGATGAGAAGATCCGGAGGCATCGAAACTGACCGTCAGGGGAGCCCAGCCCTCCCATTGATCGCCGGATGAAGGATCATGTGCCTTGGAATTGGTTTTTGAATTTGAAGTGAAATACGCTGTTACCGGATTCAAAACGTCAATTTTCTTTTGAATGGTTCTGGTGAGGCCATTGGATAGGATTACGGTCAGGGTCAGGGTATATTCTCCTGGTCTGGCGTAAATATGAGTCATTTCACCCCCGGCCCTGACCGGGGTCCCATCCCCGAAATCCCAGAGATAACCATTAACAGCGTACCCTTGAGAAGCTATGGTATGTGATAAGGCATTCAGGTAGACTTCTTTCGGTGCATGTTCGGTTGATGAGAGCGTTCTGAAAGAAAAATCCGGGAGGACAGGATCTGGGGAAAAGGGGATGCTCACCTGCGTGCCCATAATGAGAAAATCCAGGGAACTTACCGTGCTTATGCCGCCATTGAAAAAAATATCGCTGCTGCTTTTTCCGCAGATCCTCGTCTCCGGCCCGGTGGTGGTCTCAAGGAGGTACCCCGGCGTCTTTAGATACCTTGGTGCCGATCGATGATCCGGTGCCGGCTGATACATCGCTTCAGGCCAATTCCCTGACATCGGTTGATTCACTCGCACCGGCTGATTCCCTGTCTCAGGCTGATATGCCGGTACAGGCTGATGACTGGCCCGGCCCCTGAGGATAATATTGGAGATACAATCGTCACCATAATTAAACACCCTGGCCGAAAGGTCACTGGTGGTGAAAATCCCGATATTCTGCCCTGACTCATATGCTTTATATCTTGCTGTCAGACCCTTTATTTGCTGGCTTAAAGCCTGAACAAATTGCCTGATATCCGCCTCACGGTAGGTGGCTACCCAGGAGTGTTCGGCTAGAGCATGAATTTTGGGCTCATGCATGGTAAAATATCTGCTGGTCCTATAGGCATCTTTTACCTTTTGCCAGGCAGACCTGTCATCTTCGCTTCCCTCACCCCCTCCCTCATCGTATCCCCGTAGAGCCAGGTATCGGCTTACGACCTCGTTAAGGAGAGGAATATCGTTCGAATCATGACCGTCGAAAGGGTCAGCCTGACTGTATCCCAGCATACTGCTCACCAGTCCCACACAAGCGGAGGTGCCGGTTTGAGCCATGATAGCTTGTGCTATCTCTCCGGCTTGTAATGCTCCATCTTGAGTTGTTCCATCTTGAGCTGCTCTGGTTTGATTTGCTCTGGTTTGATTTGCATTGTTCCGTGCCGCTCCGGCTCGTGCTGCGTCAATTCGAACTGTACCCATCCCGGCAAAATCAGCAGACCTTCGGAGCCACTCATTCACATCGCTTATACCCTCCAGGAGAGACAGTGCGGAATGAAGATTTCTCTGGCGCAGATACGCAGCATATGACAGCTCCACATGAGCGACTTCCGCCATACTGCGATAAGTTGTCCCAGGACTCGATTCCTGATTCAAGAGAGAATCCAGTATCTCATCTGAGATACCGAGGTCTCGAAGGTCCAGTGCTTTCTTTATCTCCTGCACGGTGATTGGTCTTAGGCAGGCACAGAGGCCGACCCCAGGCGCCAGTGATATCATTGATACAAGTGATACGATCGATGTCATTGACATTACGAATATTATTGGCACTATCAATGCCCTTGATGCCAGGCGGAGAAGAGCGTTTGAGGAAAGGTCAGGGAACAGGCTTCCCAGATGCCTGTTTACCTGTGCCCCTCTTATCATCTGTCTTATCAACAGGAATTTCATCAACTGAGCCTTGGAGTTGATCACGGTTGCATGCACACTTGCCGAGTTACTGAGTACACGGCGCATCAAATACGCAGCCATATCGAGGCCCCTGTGCGGTGCCCTTGCGCCCCATCATGGGCGGACACAGGGGGCCGCTCCTACAACAACTGGCTGCGTAATTCCCACTGCCTGTACTTAGTTTCATCTGATTCTGATATGGACTTTGGGTAAAATTTTAGTCTAAATTAAGATTCGAGTATTATGAGAAAATTAACTAAGGTCCGAGCAAAGTAAGAAAATCAATGCATGAAGATAAAATAATGCTAGTCATTATTTTTCGACTAAAATTTTAAATTACATCGAAGATTTTTTTATTATACGGCTTATTGAAGTGTAGTTCCTGAGACAACTTGAATGAGCAACGGTCAAAGGGGGAAAGGCTTTTATTATCCTAAGTGGGTTATTATCCAGGCCAGACTGACCAGAAAAATAATAAGCGGCTTGAGAATATCGAATTTATAGCTGATCCCGCGCAGCACATCATTGGCAGCCTGAAGGGGGGTGTAATAGCAAGACTTAATTATCCGTATATAGGCCAACAGGAATGAACCCAGGGCCATCAGCCAGGCCAATGAGTCAATCCATCCGCTTGCTATGATGAAGCTGAAATACTTACGCATGAGTGGCATCTCTCCTTGTCAATGTCAATTTTATTGTAATTCTGTTCTCAGCTTCTCTGGCATGGAGAATCCTTCAGAAAATTTCCGGCAAATAGGGGCGATCATTCATCTCTCATGGAGTTTTGGGTATAGTGGGTCTTATATTATCGGTTATTATACATAATTGGCATTAGTCTGTAGATCATTTATTTTCCTAAAGAGTGACAACTTGACTTGAATTGGACGGTCTTTATTGCGTCCGTTACCCGGCGAAAGGGTAAGGGAGGTTAAAATCCCCCCATCCCCATTTTTAAAAGGAGGGGGCATAGGTGTCTTTCTCAGTGCAAATATGCCCGATATACCCGCTATGGTCTTGCTTGCAAGCAAAGGGGCAGGTATGCATAGTCCTCAAAGGTAAAATAAATCCCCCAGGGGACAGGGAGAATACATATCATCTACATTATCAGGGTCGTTCAGCACTATCAAAGGCAATCTGGATTGTGTAACATCGTCAGGTCTGTCGCATCTAACATCGTCAGGTCTGTCGCATCTAACATCGTCAGGTCTGGCTCATGTAACATCGTCAGGTTGGTTGATGTATAATATACGTGCCCTTTCCTTTGTTGTCCAGTAATAATTGCAATTCATAGCCCTTGATAAACAACAAACAGGCAAGAGGAAGTACGTTTGGAGTCTCTTTCTTTCGTCTTTCTCGCCCCTGATAGCAGCCGCCTCCCATTCCTCTTATTTTGTCCTTTCCAGGAAAAACCCAGCCATCTCTCCTTAAAAAAGCCTTAAGACATTGGTCTTCGATCAATTTATCGAGGATCCAGGGCTTGACCATATTGTACCTGTCATCGCTGAACCTTACTCGTATAAGCATTTCTTTCCCCTTTGGATGTAAAAAATTATAAATTGATGAAAGGAGATTCCAAAAGTTACTATTCTATTATATCCGAAACAGGGAAGAATAATCAAAAAAAGGGGAGAATGGCAGATATCTGCTGATGAACCTCATATGGTGAACCTCATATGATGAATCTCATAGGGGGGCGGCCAAACTTAAAGACCGCCCCCATCTTAGGATCTATCTTCTGGCCACAGCCGCGTGAGCTATGGCCAGGAAGTTACTGCGAGGACTGAGGGTGGCTTCCCCTCTCTCTGGAAATAGAGAAGAGAGGGTTATCTCAACCTCTGGCGGTTCAGACAGGAGGAAGACCCCAGGAAGTGTTGAAACAAGCAAAGGGCATCTGCCGGAGAAGTCGTGCCGTCCTGATTAACGTCAGTGCAATCTGAACACGGGCCTTGGTTAAGAAAACACTGAAAGACGATGAGAGAATCCGTAGGAGTAACAAATCCATCTCCATTGAGGTCCCCGCTGCAGCTACGGATACAGAAACAGCCCTGACTCGAGGAAAGCTGAGTAAGATCATCCCGCAAGTTTTCCAGCGCAACGGGATAGCATCCGCCTTCCATACCGCCTTTGACCTTGAACTTAAGCACAGCGACGCATCCGCTTGTCCCTTGCGGAATACTCTCTCCGGTAGTCAATCCGCCTGCTCTCAACCTGCCGGAACCGGCTGGATTGACATCGAACAGGGTGAAAGAAGACACCAGATCACCTCTTTGATTCCCTGAATATTCGAGAACGGATGGGTTATAGGTTATCTCAAAGCCAAGGGCAGAGACACTGTGCGGTGCAGCCTGTAACCTTACTGGAATTTCAATCTCGTCACCTGCCTTTCCCTGAGCTCCCTCAATGTCCAGCGTTCCTGACTCGTCTTCCGTACACCGTGGCAGGTGGACAGTGATGGTGGCCGAGCAGGAAATACTATTACCGCTCCTGTCCGTTGCAGTAAAGGTTATGATGCTCTTTCCCGGCGGAAGGATCGAAGGAGCGTCATTGATCACGGCAACCTTGCCATCCGCATTATCCCTGGCCATGGCACCGGACAGGAAGGCTTGCACATCAGGATCGTTAATCGGAGTGCCGCCATTTACCGTCTGAGCAACTACGCCGTCGGCTGGGCAGGTAAGTTCGGGCGGAATGGTATCATTCATACAGAAGCAACCCTGGCTTGAGGAAAAGGAGGTGACATCATCCCGCAGATTTTCCAGCTTGACGGCATAGCACCCATTGTCCACACCGCCTTTAACCTTAAATGCAAGTACGACCACACAGCCGCTTGTCCCCCGCGGAATACTCTCCCCTGTAGTCAAGCCTCCTACTCTCAACCTGCCTGAACCAACGAGAATGACATCGAACATAACGAAAGAGGACACCAGATCACCTTTTACAAACCCTGAATACTCGAGAACGGATGGTTGATAGATTACCTCAAAGCCAAGGGCAGAGGCTTCAGCCGGTGCAGCATGTATCATTACCGGAATTTGAATTTCGTCTCCCAGATTCCCCTGGGCTCCTTCAATGTTCAGTGCTCCTGAATTGTCTTCCGCACACTCCGGCGGTTGAACGGTGATGGTGGCCGAGCAGGAAGCGCTATTACCACTCCTGTCTGTAGCAGTAAACGTTATTGTGCTCTCTCCGGGAGGGAGGACCGAAGGAGCGTCATTGATCACGGCAACCTTGCCATCCGCATTATCCCTGGCAACGGCGCTGGCCAGGAAGGCCTGTACATCAGGATCGTCAATCGGAGCACCGCCATTTTCCGTCTGAGCAATCACGCCGTCGGCTGGGCAGGTAAGTTCGGGCGGAATGGTATCATTCATACAGAAGCAGCCCTGACTGGAGGAAAAGGAGGTGACATCATCCCGCAGATTTTCCAGCTTGACGGCATAGCATCCATTATCTACACCACCGATAACCCTGAAGTTGAGGACGGCTACACAACCGCTTGCTCCCTGGGCAATGCCGTCTCCGATGGTCAAGCCCCCTACTCTCAACCTGCCGGTTCCGGCTGGATAGATGTCGAACACGGTGAAAGAGGCTGTGAGATCTCCTCCGGTGTAATCAAGGTATTCCAATACGCTTGAATCATACGTGACTTCAAAGCCAAGAGAAAAGATTTTATCGGGTGCAGACTGGATGTTTACCGGCACCTGAACTTCCTGTCCGATTGTTCCCCCGCTTCCCCCTACGTCAAGAACCCCGGAACTCATCTCCAGACATTCATCCAAAGCAGGGACTGTATCCCCGATAAACCGGGCAGGCTCGCTTGCATTTGCCTTCGGACAGAGTATTCCCCCTGCTCCAATATTTGACAGGATAAAAAGAGCCCATATCAATCCACCGAGAATTACAAAAAATAATTTCTTCATGGTAACTTACTCCTTTGCATAGAGAATCTCCTTATTATGACTGCTTTGATTTTATGAAATAGTGAATGAACTAGAATAATTATAAGAAATTTATTCTCTTCTTGTCAAAATTTTTTCATTTGTCCATAGTTCATACTGGTAATTGCGTTGGGCGAGTAATCCTGTAGATTGCATGTTCTTAATACAGCGTTCTGGTTAGGAAAAGTTTTATAGGAAAAAATAGTAGATAGAAATTATTTTTTGTGATATAATTATAGCACTAAAATATTATATGAAATAATTTCTGTTCACAGATAAAAACTGTAAGCAAGATCAAAGAGCAAATCATGAAGGAATTAACTAAATTACGCGAGAGGATAAATCAATTATCAGAAAATCAAAGAAGATGTAAAGAGCACCTTGATTGGTTTGAACAAATAATGACCAAAAGGGTAATACATAAACCCGCTTGCAAGAGACCTCATATTCAGCCCTATGGAAGCCTGGTTGATCTCAACACCTGCCGGGTATTAGTGGGAGCCATCGGAGAAAATATTCTTGCAGATATTGCGAGTGACTTCCTTGACTTGCTCGATACTTCGACAGCGGTATACGAAAAAAACGGGGATTATGCTTTAGGTATTTTTACTTCTGGGTGGTGTCGCTTACTCGATCATGCCTCGCGTACATTGTGTGGTGCAGTATCTAACGAAGAGGCATTGAATAGTGGTAAATGGCATTGCCACGAATCATGCTGGACGGATGCCTCAAAGGTTTCCATCGAAACAGGACAACCGGTCGATGTCGAGTGTCGTGGCGGCATTCGCCTCTATGCTGTTCCGATTCAGGCTGGTGGAGAAACGGTAGGGTCTATCAATTTCGGATATGGTGATCCTCCTAAGAACCTCTCAAAACTTGACCAGATCACGCAAATGTTTGGAGTGTCCAGAGATAAACTTATCGAACAGGCGGATGAATACGAGCCCCGTTCACCTTTGACCATCGAGATGGCCAAGAGACGGCTGGTATTTTCTGCAAAGTTGATAGGTGCCATGGTCGAGAGCCGGCAGGCTGAAGAGAAGATTAAACGTGCCTTCGAAGAACTTGATCAGGTATTTCAGGTCGCAGCAGATGGAATCATCAGTGTACGTGCTGAAAACGTGGTTATGGGGCCGGAAGCCCGTTTACCCCTCAAGGCTGGCAAATACATACAATTGATGCTCAAAGATCAGGGAATTGGCATACCGGAGAAGTATCTTCAAAAGATATTCGATCCTTATTTCAGTACCAAATCGAAGGGAAGCGGTCTTGGGCTTGCCATTACGTATTCTATCGTCAAAAAGCACGGGGGATACATTACCGCAGAATCTCAGCTAGGAGTGGGAACCACTTTTCGTATTTACCTCCCCGCTTCGGAAAAAGATGCCCGTGCATCCGGACGGGATAGGGAGAAAATGGCCTGTCCGGGTAAAGGGAAAATTTTAATTATGGATGATCAGCAAAGCATCAGAGAAATGCTCATCAGGATGTTGACCCCTCTTGGATACGAGGTTGAGTCAGCCAGTGAAGGGGAGGAAGCAATTAGGCGGTACGAGAAGGCACTGAAAGCAGGGTCTCACTTTGATGCTGTAATACTCGATTTAACGATTCCGGGAGGCATCGGCGGTAAGGAAATGGCCGAGAAATTACACGCCATAGACCCTGAAGTTAAGGCAATTGTTTCAAGCGGCTACTCCAACGATCCTATTTTGTCGGAATACCCGCGGTATGGTTTCAAAGGTGCAGTTGCCAAACCGTATGAAATTGGAGAGCTGAGCGTAACATTGCATAAGGTCTTGACAGGCGATGACAGGAAATAGTAGTAGTTGTTGTTGTAATAATAATCGCTCATATATAGTAGCCATCATAGCCGCTCTTCGTCATTCCCGCCTTCGCGGGAATGACGAAATCTAATGCCTTAGGTGTGTTGCCTTATAATTATGAGCGATAATAATAACTTAAAAGGCAGGGTCCGTAATGTCCCCCGCCTTTTTTGTCGCTTGCCGCTTTGGATCTTTTCTGTTGTCAGCTATCATTGACTTGTATTAATCGCTATGAGCCAGATTGTGTCAACCTGCCCTTAAATTGGTTGACATACCGCTTGAATCCCTCCTTGAAGTAGCTTGGCAGAACTTTGAATGTTCTCAGGTAGCGGTCATTCTGCGAAAGCTTGATTACCCGGAAATAGGTAAGGGGCTCGAGTATGATCATGGATAGTAACCTGGCCATGAGAAAGGAGACCTTAAATTTGAAGGATTCCGGCTTTTCTTTATAGAGGTCAACCACTCTTTGCATATGCTTTTTATCGAGAAACGTGGAGATTCTCAGCATGTCGTTGATAGTGCTTTTATTATAGATCAGATAATCCTTGCTGAGAGAGCTTTCCATACTAAGGTAGCCTTTCATGCTCTGGGAATCCTGTTGCGCTCTTGTATGTAACTCAGTCCCTAAATAGAGGCTTAATGAGAAAAACTGAGTGTAGAACGGTTTTGGCGTCTCACTGAGCGTCTGTATGGTTTCAAGCTGATCTTCCTCCGTTTCAAATGGATTATCCAAAATGACATCATAAAAAGCTGCTACTCGAAAATCTTTGATAATGCCCGCTGCTTTGAGGAAGTCGGCTTTTAACGATTTTCGCCGGTAGATTTCCCTGCAAACGCGGTCACTGCCGCTTTGCAATCCAAGACTGATCCAGGCCAGGCCGGCTTTTTTCAAAGATTCCATTTTATCCCTGGTAATATACGTGGGAATACTTCTCACGATAAATGGCCTGTTTATTTTTTGCTGATATAGTTCACAAAATTCCTTGAGATATTCGCTGGTGCAGGCTAAAAAGCAATCATCCTGAAAATTGATATACTCGATTTCCGGATTGTTCCGTATGGCCCGCTCGAGTTCAGCGATGATGTTACCTATGCTCCTGCGCGTGACCTTTCTGGCCCCATATAAGCGTGAAATAAAGTTATTGCAGCAGTAGGTACAGGAAAACGGGCAGCCTCTGGAACTCATGACACTATATGTTGTTCCTGAATACCGGGCGTATTTCTGATAAGACTTTTTACTGACCGGCCCGATGCTCTGCCGCTCCTGGATAAAGCAATGGATAGGGATATGATCGTAAAAAGGAATCTCATCCAGATTCTCAATACGCGGATATAATGGATTTTTCTTCACCTGGCCATCATCAGCCCTGTAGCAGAGGTTATTGATACCGGTTAAGCTTTGGTTGTTATGAGCGGCCCTGGCTGCGTCAAGGATGGTTTTCTCACCTTCTCCGATGCAAACATAATCAGCGTAGTCCAGACACATCTCTGGAGCGATGGTGGGATGGATACCTCCCCAGATAACCGGAATCGTTGGGAAATTTCTTTTCAGGTAGGTGGTTAATCCACATGCTTTATCGTACTCAACCGACATCAGACTCACTCCGATTAAATTGGGTGAATGATTAAGAACGAATTTCCTTATCTGCTCCAGGGCGAAGATATCGTTCGGATTGAGGTTTGGCAAACAAAGAAAAAGGGAAGCATGGGAGTTGTCTAACAGGTAGTAGTGAAGGTATTTCAGCCCTATGATGTCCAGGTCTTTCTGTAATGAAATTAAGAGGATGCTCATTTTGATTACCCCTTGATCGCTCCTGTTTCCTCTAAAATACAAACTATGGAGACTCTTGTGGAATACGATATCATTCATTTTGGAAGAACAAAGCCCAACAATTACGGGGAAAATACGGTCCCATAATTCTGGGAAAACAAATGCCCGCAATTTTGGGAAAACAAATAACTAACCCTCCACTCTCCTTGCATTTTACTTGCATTATGCTTGCATTTTGCTTGCTGGTTTTAACTAGCCAAGCACTTCATACGATCTGTGAACTTTGTTCGATGCCCATGAGCGAAATTTACGTCATTGTGCCAAAGTCCCGCACTACACTCTTTTTATGGTGATACTATTCTCTGAGACTAGTGCCTCTTCACAGCCAAGTTTGTGAACAGAGGAAGCGGGGGATAAGGTAAGCTATTACATCAACGTCATTCTGAGCGCAGGCTTAGAATCCTCCAAGCCCTTGAAAAGCATGCATTCCAAGCTCCCCGCTCCCTCAACCGTATAGGAATTTTCCATCCTGTCTATTCTATGCAGCTTGACAGGCATGATCAAAGGCACTCCTCACCCTGCTATCCTTCTCCCCCAGGGGTGATAGGGGTAGCAGGGTGAGGGGGAAACACGAAAAGGACTTGCCGAAGGGCCGGGTAATAAGGATTATGACAGGGGAGGAAAAATTTATCATCGCAAGTTTGGGAAATGACGAGCTTACGGCCAATATCATGACCTACGACCCACTCTCAGGAGGATTTTCGACACATGGCCCCATTCCAATACCTGGCCGTGTATTTCCCGCCCGCCAGTACTCAGTTCAGGCCGCGGGAATTTCCTGATCAGTTTGCCGTGTTCTGAATCCCCATCACCCCAGCCCCAGCTATCTCCCCTCCTGAGGAGAGGGGGCTTACCTTTTGCCTATTTACCGTTAACGGGTCATATTTACCGTTAACTGGCCGCGTATTAACCGTGCGGTGTGTACCAAAAAGAACGATCTTCATCGTCAGCCTGCCAAATCCTCACCATGGCTCCATCATCGCCCGTAGCCGAGAGAAGCTGACCAGATCTCGTAATTCCTGTCCCGTTCCTTTTCCTCTTTGAGGTAAAAGATTACAAAGGTCATAACATGCCAGCCGATGAACTCGCAGTTATCGCTATCGAAAGTCGTATGTTCGAATACCTTGCGCCAGGTACCGGTATTGAAATAGACCTTATCCTCGGTGGAGTCCGGCGGTAAGGAAACAATATCCAGCGGAACCTGAGCTGCCTGATGGGTGTGGCCATAGACCACATAACGGGCAGTATTATTTTTAAGAGGCGCTTCCCGATAGGCAAATCTCTGGTAGCTGTCGAATTGCTGGGATAACATTTGGACGACACGGTTGCCGAGAATCTCCTTAAGCCTGTTGAAGGAGAAACCGGAGGACAGCCTCATGGCCATCTCCAAAAAGTCAACCATGTCAGGGCCAAACCGGTCATGGTCCTTTACAAACTCCAGTTTGAAAAACCTGTTGACCAGGCTGTTCCAGATCTCATGCATTTTCCTTTCGATCCCTGGCCTGTAATTGCAAATGCCCTGTATCCAGGCAGGGATATCGAGCAGAGGCCGTACATTATCGATCTCCTTCAACTGGTTGATCAGGATATCATCCTGGCCAAGAAAGGGATCGTTCTTTACCTCTTTCGGAAAGCGGGATAGAAGGTCTATAACAATGGCATCTCCGAGGGAAGACGCGTCTCTGTTTCCATCGTAGTTAAACTTATCATAGTAGTCACCGTGACGGGCCATGACCTTGTATTCCTTGAAAATCCGTTCGTAGGGGAACTGCTCATGGACATAGAACCGGGCATCCGCTCCCTTCATCCCCAAAAAATGAGCTATCTTCTGCCGGGTTGAGGGATACCGATTAATAAGCCAGTCATGATTGCCGATAAGATAGGAAATCTGGACATCGACATCCACACAATGAGTCTGAAACTCCTTCAGGTACTTTATGGCCTCGATATTTCGCGGCTGGCTGATAATCTTATCAACGATCGCCTCTGTATACTGCTGCAGATTCCAGCCGCTGTGATCAGTATCCGCCGTCGCTGACCACGGCCTTATAGGCGGCCGGGCAAGTCCCTCGTTTTCCGGACGCAGCCAAAAATCAGAACGAATCAGGTCAAAGATATCTCCTAAAAGGACGATTTCAATCTTTTTGATATTGGATCTCTGAGCATCTCCAACAATATTCTTCATCATCTGACAGAATTTATTGAAGGCCCTCGGATCAATGGTCGTCCCCGAGGAGCCATCGGTAAGATGAATATCACTTAAAAAAACTAACATGGTTTTACCTCCTTTTGTTATGAATACCGGATACTGGTGGATAGCGGCTTAATACTGGATATTCTATGCCTGGTGCCCGATGCATGCTACTCGATGCTTGATGCTGGGTGCTTGGTGCCCGATGCTTGATGCTTGATGCTGAATATTGAATGCTGGCCGCCAATGGCTGGCAATGGCTGAATATTGGATACTGAGTGATGGCAGCGAGGTGATAGGTTACGGTCGCTGAATACTGGATGCTTGGTAATGGAATACACCGGATGCTGACTCCCTGAGGTTGCTGCACGTCTCAGGGGGGTAAAACCAGGTTGCCGCTAACACTCCCCCAACCAATCTCCCACTACCGACTTTCTGAATCCTGACTCTTGAGATTTCTCATTCCTGCTTCTTGATCGCTGTTTACTGGCCGCTTTTTACTGCCTTTACTCATTGCCTTCTAACTTCTGCCTGCTTCCCCCTCCCTGCTGTCTACTCACTGCTCCCTGCTGTCTATTCCCTGCCGTCTTCTGCCTGCCTCCTCTCTATTGCCTATTGGCCGTTAGCTATTGCCTATTGGCTATTGCTCATTGGTATTTTGTTCCTCCTTCCTTATACCCGATAGCAATGGTTGACAAGCCATGCCAGGGCAGGAATGCATTGACTCTGCGCAAGATACCCTGGAAGGTATTCAGGATCTTAATCTGAACAGGGGAAAAGTGTTTCCTTTGCAGTATCTTACCATTCAGGACCCAGGCAGGGACGCCGATACGGTTGAATGAGGTAATCAATTCGGTCTGGCAAAAGCCCGTCCTGGTCATGGCTTCCTGCAATTGGGCATCTGCATAGCGGCGGTAGTGCCCAAGCACCTTATCAAAACTCGAGTAGAGCCAGGCTCCATGTGGCACCAGGACAATGGCCCGGCCACCCGGTCTCAGGGCCCGGTAAATATTGCTTAATCCGGCCGAATCATCCTCGATATGCTCCAGGACATTGAGGCAGATAACCGTATCGAACTGCTCCTGATAGGGAGCAAAATCCTCCTCTTTGGTCAGGTCGATGTATTTTACCTCCATGTATGGCTTGTAAAGGCTGTAATTTTTAAGATAATCGAGATAATTCAGGTTAATGTCACTGGCCAGGTACCTGCGCCGGGGAGTGATATGGCTAGTCAGATTGCCTGTGCCAGCGCCGATTTCCAGAACATACTCCCCTACATAAGGCCGGATGGTATCAGCCATCCAGCGGCAGAAATTGGGAGCATGGGACAGGCTGTCTAAAATGGCTGATCCGTATTCTTCCTTCTGATAGATGTCATTTAACAGCCAGAACTTGACCAGGGTGTATAGTGCATTCACCCCATCCTTCCAGCCAATTTTCTTTCCCTCCTCTTTGGTCCGGCCTGCGTAAGAGATGGGTACTTCGAAAATCACAGCCTTGCGTTTGGCCAGTTTGATTGATAACTCAGGCTCGATACCGAAGCCTCTGCTGCGTATGGGAATCGATTTGAGCAGCCTGGTTCTGACAGCCTTGTAGCAGGTCTCTATATCAGAATAATTGATATCGGTGATCAGATCAGCCAAAAAGGTCAGGAAGCGGTTGATCAGGGCATGCCGGAAATAGAGAAGCCGGCAATAGTCTCCTACCAGAAAACGCGAACCAAAGACCGCATCGGCATTCTCCTTCACAAAAGGAATTATCAGCTTCTCGTAGTCGTTGGGGTTGTATTCAAGGTCAGCGTCCTGGACAAGGCAGATATCCTTGCTGGCCCTGGACAGAGCAGTGCGGATGGCCTGACCTTTTCCCTGGTTGGTTTTTTGCTCGATCAGGATGATCTCACGATGCTCTCCAGCTAATTCCCGCAGGATTTCACGAGTGCCGTCAGTTGATCCGTCGTCAACCACGATAATTTCAAGCTCGGAAATGAAATCACTTCTCACACTCAGGACCCGCCTGAGACACTCCCCTACCGTATAAACCTCATTGTAAACAGGCATCAGGATCGATAGCGAAACATTCGGATTCATAGCCTGGCCCTCCTTTCGTCTCCTCGTCTCCTTCCTTGGTCTCCTCATCCTTGTACAACGAGGCGGAAGTCTCTCGCCATAGTGATATCCCTGATACCTGCAACCAGTATTCCAGTTCTAAACCATCTGCCAATGCCGGATGCCAAATGCCGATGCTCATGCCGAACGCTCATACTCGAATGCCGATGCCGAATACTGGATATCGCTTGAAATAACTCCAACGACCGTGCATGAGTTTGTATATACGGCCTATTTGTATGTACGGACCATTTGTATACACGGCCTAGCGGTAAATTGGATAAACGACTCCGATCAGGCTGTACAGGTTCAATCCGATCAGGAGCAGGATGAAAGAGTAGACGAGCAGACCGGGCTTTATTTTCAGTGACCGCGAGAGAAAACGGAAGCTGCTGTCTACGCCCAGGGCCATAAAGACACACAATGGAGCGATCACGGGAAAGATCAATCTGCCCTGCTCGGAAAAAAACGTAAGATTCAGGATAATGAGATTGGTCACAGCCAAACAAACGGCGGCCAGATAGAGCAGGAGGCAGGCGGTGACCCTCTTCATCCTTCTGTTTTTCCTCCCTTTGCTTTTGCTCCCGTTGCCTCCGGTCAGGGAAGCACCAATTCCTGCACCCAATCCCAAAAGGCTCATCAGGCTGATCAGGCCATATATCCCATAGGCCCAGTCAGGGAGTCTGATGGTCAGCCAATCGAATTGACCCCAGAAAGAGGTAAAGAGCCTCGGCGCAAGAGCCCGGGTAATAAACTGTACCTTGATCTGGCTGGGCATTACCAGCTCGGGATTCTGGATGGCCTGGAGTTTCCATCCTAAAGGATCGCTGAACCCGAAAAGGGAGATATTCCTGACAAAAAACCATCCGGAAACCGCCGCTATCGGGATCAGTAAAAGGACCAGATTCCGAACCAGCATGACAAATCTGCGCTCGCGGGCTGGCCCTGTTATAGCCTGGTAAATCAGACCGATAATGGATATCCCCACCAGGAAGGAAATATTTACCTTGCTGATCAACCCCAACCCGATCGTGACCCCAAGACCGACGATCCACTTTGGCTTATCCCTCTCTGACAGGATTAATTTGGTTAATAAATACAGCGACATGGTCGAAAGCAGAGTGACCAGGTTGTCGTTATTCAAGACCCCGCTTAAAAAAGTGAACTGGGGATTAAAGCCGCAAAGGGCTGCTGTCAGAAGGGCAATATTCCTTCTGTCGGGAAAGAGCGCCTCCGCGATCCTGAAAGCGAAAAAAACGGTCAGGCTGCCGAAGATGATCGAAATCAGCCTCAGGATATGAATCACCCTGATTGAGCCGGAGAATGGAAACCTGTCCTGACTGGTGGTCAAAAACATGTTCCTCTGCTGACCCTTTCCCAATTTGATGTAGTCCGGATTGAGGGGGGGATAAATCCGCTCACTAAAGCCGGCCTCAGGGTCGTAGGCAAACTGCATAAGGTCCCGCACGGTGTGTATCCCGATATCGGATGCATTATCCTTGGAGAGGATATGTAACGGTATGGCTTCGATCAGATAGTAAAGGGGCGGGTTAAACCCCTCGGTAGTGAGCGAGAGCTCCTCAACTGTCTGATTGGGCAGGTTCTTATGCTCAGCCAAAAAGCGGATGTATTCAAAATGATAAGGCTCATCAGGAGCATCAAACACCGGAACGGTTAGACTAAAGGCCAGAGAAAAAAAGACAAAGAGGACTATCACCCATACTATTCTCCAGGACTTGCAATCCATCAGGCTGTTTCCTTCCTTATACCCCTTACAATGGCACGCCGATTAGCAGTAATAATAGCGCTTTTCCTTGATCAAATTACACGCCCTTAAGCCCTCACTCTTCCAAAGGCACCTATCCTCCCCTTTTTATAAAGGGGGCCGGGAGGATTTTTATTTTAGGATCATACCTCTAGAAGAATTTCCTCCACCATGGCAATCGCCGCCGAAGCTTTTCCACTTCAGCTTCCAGTTCCTGGATTCGTTTTCGATGTTCGACCAGTTCCTTTCCCCTGCGTTCTAAATGAGCTCTGGCTTCAGCCAGTTCCAGGGCATTAGCAGCCATATCACCCCTGATTTTTCTATATTCCTTTTCATCCACTTTGAATCTGTTTTTCGAACCATCTATTTCCAGCCGGTCCAGGCGAATTGATAACGCCGTGATTTTTGAATCCAACTCCTGATTACGTTTGCTTTTTTCCTGTTCCAGCTTTTTTCTCAAGAAGATGACCTCGTCACTTACGGTTGTCAATTCACTGGAAAAAATTTCCTCTTTCCCTTCATTTTTCCCTTCATTGGCCATAAACTGGGCCAAGGTGGATGATATCTGCTTAAGGCTTGCTATTTCCACCTCAAGGTTATGGAGGAGTTTTAAAACTTCCTTGTCAGTCATCTGTTCTGCTTCTCATTCCTATTGCCTGCTCCACTGACTCCACAGCAGCTTCAGTCTCCTGATCAGACTGCCCGATTATCAAATATGGTATATACAAATGCAAATTCATTGCCATTACAATAAGTTTAAGAGTAAAGCGCTCTTCTGTGTGGAGTGCGGCAGAAATCTCACGCCCGTTTCCTTCCTTCTCCGGCGTGCAGTATGTACAATACAAAGTACTATGTATTGCTGAAAGCTGTCAAGATAAAATCAACATTTCAAATGTTACTGGAAATTTTTCCATATAGCCGGAGATTCATTTCAGAAATTCTTTTCAGGAACCAATCCCGGTTGCTGAGTGCAAGTGAGGACACGAAGAGCCACCAAGATAAAAAAATAAGAAAGAGTACAGGCAGAGTATAGGCTTTGATGGGTTGCTTAAGGAAAGCGATCGGCCTGGCTACTGAAATTTATGGGAAATGTGGTAGGAGTCCTGCTGGAGTGGGCATAATCCCGTTGGACTTCATGCCCTGCATAGACGGACAGGCTGAATAATAGTAAAATAATGACATATATATATGTCTTTATTCAAATAATTTCAGCAGGAGAGAAACTTCATGATGCAATCTGTTAATATCTGCAATTCCATAGGCTTAGTTAGAATTGCGTTAAATTGTTCCCCATTCCCCCCTCCTCTTCTCAATAAAGCATCTGCACAACCAGAGATACATATGACAGGAATAGAGCATTTTTTAGGATCGCGACGAATTTTTACTAAAAATTCGTACCCGTCTTCACCAGGATGGGCCAAATCAGTGATTATGATGTCAGGATAAAAGTTTTTCAGAATTGACCAGGCATTTTTATTATTAATCGCTTTCTTTACGATGGCACCAGGGAAGGTTTCGGTAAGAAAGCGTTCATAAAGCTCCAGAAAATGTTCGCAAT
This sequence comes from bacterium, assembly GCA_040752695.1. Classification (GTDB taxonomy): domain Bacteria; phylum SZUA-182; class SZUA-182; order DTGQ01; family DTGQ01; genus DTGQ01. Next base: position 40,488 of record JBFMGO010000006.1, on the reverse strand, counting down.
CATCTAAAACTAAAAATTTGGGGAGCATACTGTTTATCCATTTTTCAAACAAAAAATAAAATCTTTAAGATAGTCATTCATAAAAATATTAAAAAACCGCAATATTATACTGTGGTCCCTTATTCTTGTCAACCTGCATCCTGTTGGTCTCATAAATAAAAACACTTTCCTTGACTAATATTTTCACCTTATGATATCTTTTCCTCAAGACTTTTATGGACTGCCATAGCGATTCTCAATTCTGTAGGCGAGAGCTGGTAAAAATTCCTCCAGTCCCATTTACTAAAGGAGTGTGTTGGGTGTCTCTTTTCCCGATCTTACCGGAAAATTGGGGAAAATTACGAAAAGTGAAAAAAGTATATTGACTTAGCTGAATACAAAGGAAAGAAGGAAGCACGGAAGATGAAAAACATTTTAAAGTACTACCTGATGATCGTGGGATTTCTGACCACGCTGTTCATGATACTTTTTCTGGTGTTTATCTATGGTTTGGTGAGCAATATCGGAAAAGTCACCCCGCACCTGGCTGAAAAGGAGAAGCCCCTGGCTGATCAGCCTTACTATCTACAACTGAGCCTGGTTGGAGATATTCAGGATCAGGAGGTCTCCGAGATCCACAGAGTTATTGAAATCATTGAAGCCCGGCCAAGATATCAGCTCTACAATCTGGTCTCTGCGATCGATCAGGCATCCCGTGATGAGCGAATTCAGGGATTGGTCATCAAAAGCCTGGATGCCCAGGCCGGACTGAATACCTTTCTTGAATTGAATGATGCTCTTAATCGTTTTAAAAAACAGGGTAAAAAGATTTATGTCTTTTTAAGTGAGGCAGACAACAAAAACTATCTGTTAGCCTCGGCAGCGGATCAAATCTTTCTCCAGGAAGAGGGGAGTTTATATATACCGGGCGTCTCCGCTTCGTTTATCTATGTGAAAGATACGCTGGCCAAGATTGGGGTTGAGGCGGATTTCCTCCGTGCGGGGCGATTCAAGAGTGCTCCTGAAACCTTTACCTCCAATGCCATGTCGGATGATGCGAGAATGGTAAATATGGAGCTTTTGAAAGATATCCAGGAAACCTTCATCGATACCTTGGTTAAAAACCGGAAACTGAGCAAAGAAGAGATGTCCGAGTGCCTGAACAAGGGACTCATTACATCAAAGGAAGCTTTAGAGCGGAAACTGGTAGATGAGATCACTTACCGCGATGAATTTCTCGACACCGTGGAAAAAAAGCTTTTTCCTGGAGTCGAGCCACTGAATTTCAACACCTATGCCAGCATTTCACCAAAATCCCTTAAAGGTGCAAAGGTCGATACCCGCAACAAGATCGCCTTGATTATGGCCAATGGAATGATTCAGATGGCTCCGGAGGAGCATCAGATAAGGGAGACTTCCATCTGGCCCGAAGACATCCTGAGAAAACTGGAAGAGGTGGAGGATGATTCCGACATCAAGGCGTTGATCATACGGGTGAACAGTCCGGGAGGATCGGCCCTGGCCTCGGATATAATCTGGGATAGAATCAGGAAATTGAACACTAAAAAGCCGGTTTTTGTGTCCATGGGTTCTATGGCTGCCTCAGGCGGCTATTATATTTCCATGGGCGCTGAACAAATATATGCCGGCCCGGCTACGCTCACCGGCTCCATCGGCGTTTTCGGCGGTAAGTTTGTAGCAACCAGTCTGCTGGAAAAAGTCGGCGCTCACACGGAAACGATAGCCTTTAGTGACGGAGCATCTCTCTTCTCTCCTGTACAGAGCTTTACTCCCAATCAGCGCCGGGACTTTGATGCATTTTTGCACAATACCTATCGGAGCTTTGTCACCAAGGCATCGGTGAGTCGGGGTAAAGAGTATGAAGAGCTGGATACGGTTGCTCAAGGAAGGGTCTGGACCGGCCAGCAGGCCAGTAAGATTGGCCTGATAGACGGGGTTGGCGGTTATTATGAAGTAATCCAGGCTGTGAAGAAAAAGATCGGGTTGGACAAGGATGTGGTTCCCACTGTTGTCCAGGTCACGGTAGAACCGGAAAGTCTGATCGACATCCTGCGTACCCTCCCCCCATTTTTAATGGAGAAATTTGGCCATTCCTCTCCTCCCCTCAATGTGGAACTGATGAGGACTGTCAACCATCTGACGATGCTGAACAGCCTGCTTTCCAGGGAAAGGTCGCTGTTCCTGATGCCTTACCTGGTAGAGATCCGATAGGAGTATGAAAAATCCCATACTTTCATTCAGATAGGAACTCTGAGCAGTTACATTACCTCTTGTATATTCTCCGGATATTGCCGCCGCCGCCACCTCGGACAAATCTGGGTGGCTGCTGCCGGACGATGGTCTTTTCCAGCATAAATATGGACCACATCTCTTTATAGGCCCGCATTTTCATTTTCTGGTTGTTCTGCAGGGCCGTGAGATTGGCCTTGATATTCTCGTCATTTGGGAGCCGCTTTTGGCCTTTGTTGAGGACTTCGATGGCTTCATCCTTTTTTCCAAGGCTGCTCAGGCAATAAGCATAAAGGGACCAGACAATACTTTCTTTTCCTGAGGCGCGGGTAGCAGCCTTGAAGGCTTTCTTCATGTTTTCTTCATCCTTTTTTTTCATATATAAGACGCCCAGCATACACTGGCCGACGTAATGGCTGGCGATCCCCTTTTTAAGATATTCTTCAGCCTTCTTTAAATCTTTTTTATAGTAATGGATCACTCCGATTTGGGAGTTCAATTGAGAGGCAACGAAAGGGTGCTGATATTTATGTTTGAATCCGCTTTCAAGGACACCGATGGCCCGATCAAACTGCCCTCTGGTCAACTCTTCATTGGAGAGCTCAATAATGGCGGTAATCTTTTTCATGATTAATTTAGCCAGCAGGAAGAAGACAGCGATAGCTGCAATCTGACCCAGAATAGCTCCAATAATCCAGTGCCAGCCAAGTACAAAATGAGATAGAGAAAAGATTCCAATACCGATAATCAAGGAAACGGCAATGTTGATCATGGACAAAAGCTCCTTTTATTCTTCATAATTCTCTCATAAATCGTTCGGCATCTTAAAAGAGTTGTGTTTATTGATAACTCCGATAAGCTATCATTTTACCAGAAGTTATCTTTCTGTTCAAGCCCAGAATCGGAGATGTTCCCCGCTTTTTCACCAAAGTCCTAAAGGTGTGTGGGTGCTTCCCCCTGTCTTCTGAGCATACTGCACTTAACACCGTTAAGTACACTGCAAGATCACTGTTAAGTATAGTACAGGATCACCGGCAATTAATACCGATAATCTTTTTCTCTCCCGCAGTTTTTTACCGTATCATAATCTGTCAAGGCGAGAACACTGATAAATATTGACAAAGGTATTGTTTCCTGAGATAATTTCACCTTTAGCCTAAAGAACTTGCTGCCTATTTGTTCCCGGCAGGAGATTGATCGTCAATTGGCCATCTAACGAAGGAGAAAAAATGATGAATTTGCAAAAATCCCTCAAATCTGCCTTTACACTTCTTATTTGCAGCTCTCTATTTCTTTATGCCTGTCACTCTTCTCCTACACCAGGCAAAGAGGGAAATAACGGGAGCCAATCCACGCCTCCTGTGACATCAACAAAAGAAAAGGGAGAGGAGAAGGTCCAGCCCCAGCCGACATCGGGACAATCCGGGAACCCGGAAGACGTTGTGGCCAAGGTCAATGGGGTCAACATTTACCGTAAAGAACTTGACCGGACCTTTAGTGCTCATGTCAACCAGAACCAGAACATGGAAGGCAAGCTGCCGCCCGAACAGGTACAGCAGCTTCAGCAGATCATCCTGGATCGGCTTATCGAGAGTGAACTGCTCTGCCAAAAAGGCCAGGAACTCAACATTACGGTCCCTGATGAAGAAATCCTCGCCAGAATCGAGCAATTCAAAAAGCAGTTCTCTACTGAAGCGGAATTTGAAGAGAAGTTAAAAGAGAACAAGATTACGCTTGAAGAACTGAAGAAAGAGTTAAAAAGGAATATGATTATTTCGCGGGTCATCCAGCAGCAAATGGCTAATCAGACATCATCTGAACCTGCGGCAAGTGAAGAAGAGCTCAAAAAATACTATGATGCTCATAAGGACCAGTTCAAGCAGGAAGAGATGATACAGGCCAGCCACATTCTGGTCAAGGTAGAGAAAGATGCCGATGAGGCAACGAAGAAAGCGGCTAAAGAGAAAATCACCGACATTCTCAAAAAAGTCAAGGCAGGTGAAGATTTTGCAAAACTCGCCAAGGAAAATTCTGACTGCCCCAGTTCGCAAAACGGCGGAGATCTTGGATTTTTTACCCGCAAGCAGATGGTTCCGGAATTCTCTCAGGCCGCGTTCAGCCTGAAAGTCGGGGAAGTCAGCGACATTATTGAAACTCCGTTTGGCTATCATATTATCAAGGTTACGAACAGCAAACCCGAAGCTGAAACCTCATTCGAGGAAAGTAAAGCTCGTATCAAACAATACCTCAGCGGAAAGCAAAGAAGCGATGCAGTGAGGACCTTTATCCAGTCTTTGCGGGAGAAGGCCGACATTCAATCCCTTTTGCCGAAGCCTCAGGCACCGGAAACCCCGGCCATGCCACCCGCAATGCCTGGAACTAACAAACCACCGGGACATCCATAAAAGCAGTGCTTATTGGCAGTGCCTTGAAAAGTATTGCTTATTGGCAGTGCCGTGCCCGGCACTCTTCATTGCCTTACGTGCATTACGCTTTTTATGACGGTCTTTCCTCAAACCCTCCCCCGTTTTTGGGGGAGGGTTTTTGTTTCCCGCAGCTAAAAAGTGGGACTTTGTATTCCTTAACGGAGGGATTTCATTTCTTATGGAGGGACTGGATGACCTGCTCAACAATGGCCTTCTGGTTTATCTTTTCCGCCAAGCGAGTCAGTGTCAGATGGAGTAAAAATTCCAGATTGCCTTTGGCTCCGGTAATAGGTGAGGCAATGAGACCCTGGCAAAAAAGGCCTATGCTCTGAGCAAAATCGATGATTTCATACAGAACCTGCTTCTGTTTTTCCGGATCGCGTACAACCCCCTTTTTACCCACCTGTCCCTTGCCCACCTCAAACTGGGGTTTGACAAGAGCGATGATCTCCCCTTCGCCGGACAGAAGCTCTTTGACTGCGGGGAGCACTAGGCGCAGCCCGATAAAGGAGACATCAATAGTGATCAGGTCAAACGGCGCAGGGAAATCCGATGGCGACACATGCCGTATGTTCACACGTTCCAAAGGGATCACTCTCGCATGGTGAGCTATCTTGGGGTCCATCTGACCATGTCCGACATCGAGGGCATAAACCTGCAAGGCACCATGCTGGAGCAGGCAATCGGTAAATCCGCCGGTTGAAGCCCCGACATCCAAAGCTGTTTTCCCCTGCACGGAAATGCAAAATTCGGCCAGGGCCTTCTCCAGCTTTAATCCTCCCCTGCTCACATAGGGATTATCCGGCTCGCGAACAGTCACCGGGCTGTCATCGGGCACCAGTTGTCCGGGTTTTTCTATCCGAACCTCGCCGATAAAGACATGTCCGGCCATGATCAGGGCATTGGCTTTTTCCCGGCTGGACACCAGGCCCCTATCAAAGAGTAATTTGTCGATTCTCTGCTTTTTCATGGCATCTGCTTTTGCAGCCTATCCTATTTCTTTAGTGTAGTTGCTTCTTCAGTGCCTTCTGCCCTCTCATGACTTTGTGCCCCCCTTTTCTCATGGCCTTGTGCCGCTTTTTTCTCATGCCTCCAGCCGGTCCACAATGGCTGCGGCCAGAAGCGGGAGCATGATCTCGTGATGGCCTGTCAGGGAATAGCCTTTTCCGCCGCCAATGACCGGTCTTCTTACCACATTGGTGTTGGGCCGGTAATGCTGGATAAAGTCCATGTTGACCGTGGTAAAGTCAGACAATGGATATCCGAGGTTGCGGACCAGGGTCAGGGCCTTGAGGAAAACTTCGGGCAGGATGACACTGGATCCGATATTGAAATACACTCCACCCTGATGCAAGGAAGTGATAACCGAACAGAACAGCCGAAAATCCAGCATGCTTCCCTGTCCCAGAAGATCGGGACGGGTCTGTGGATGCATATGGATGATATCGGTTCCTATGGCAATATGAGCGGTTACCGGGATCTTCAGGTTGTAGGCTGCTGCCAGAAGGCTCGAGCTCAAAGAGGGGGGATTTTGCTCAAAGAGGAATTTCCCGACCGATGCGGCCAGGCCCATCCCCGATTCTACTCCCTGATTAATGGCCTGATTGATTTGCCTGCCTGTTTCCTCGGCCATACCAAACTCACCATTGACAATGGCCTGGTCAACGTCTTCGGAAGTCTGACCATGAACAGCCAGTTCAAAGTCATGGATAATCCCTGCGCCATTGAGAGCGAGGCCGGTTATGACACCCCGCTGCATCAAATCGATCAAAACCGGGCTGAGGCCGCACTTGATCACGTGGGCTCCCATGGCCAGAATGACCCCCTTATCTTCCCTGATGGCCTTCTCAACCCTGTCCACCACCTCCAGAAAATCCTGACCTGCCAGAATCCTGGGCAGTCCTTCCAGGAACTGCGAAAAAGTCTGCCCTCGGTGGCCACCGGGACGGGCAAACAGTTCAACCCTCACTTTACTTTTTCGCTCGGCTAAAGGTTTGGTATTGAGCTTTTCGATCTTTAAGGGAGAAAACGATTTCATGCTACGGTCACCCTGGGAAACATCGCTTCTTCCACCAGCTCACAGATTGCATGGCCAATCGTGATATGGACTTCCTGTATCCGTGGTGTCTCCCGGACGGGAACAGTCAGGCATGTATCGGCGACAGTACTGATTTTTCCTCCGTCACCACCGGAAAAAGCCACCGTATAGAGCCCTATCTTCTTTGCACTCTCCAACCCAAGCAAGACATTCGGGGAGTTGCCGCTGGTGCTGATGCCGATCGCCACATCCAGTTCCTCACCCAGTCCCTCGATCTGGCGGCTGAAGATTCTGGTATAGTCATCATCATTGCTGATGCTGGTCAGAACCGAGCTGTCAGTCGTCAGTGCAATAGCAGGCAGGGCCGGGCGGTTAAATAAAAACCGGTTAACGAATTCCGCTGCCAGATGCTGTGCATCGGCTGCACTTCCGCCATTGCCGAAAAGCAAAACCTTGCCCCCGTTCTGAAAAGTATGCACAAGGCGCGAAACCACGATTTCCATAAGATCCAGATTTGAGGCCAAAAAATCCTGTTTTGCTTCAATGCTTCTTTGAAAAATGTGCCTTAAGCGATCCTGTAGATCCATATTTCTCCTTTGTCTCCCCAAAGGGTGAAATTTTTAATCTTGACGACCCCTCGTGTTTCTGATACTTTGAGTTTCTATACGTTCACTCTTCTTCCCCTGCCACAGGAGATACACACTCATGTACGACAGAAATATCCTTCTGGTTGTCGCAGACGAGACAAACAGGATAAAATACGAGCGTTACCTGAAAAATATAGCCCGTTTCGACCTGATCAACGGCCTGACGAAAGCCTACCAGCAATGCCTGGAAAGCTACTACGACTTAATCCTCATTGACCTGAAACTGGGCCTTGGTCAGGGCCGATCCTATATTGACAAGCTCAACTCCCTCTCGAATTCCCCTCCCATCTTGAAAATTCGTCCCAGACAGGAAAGTGTAGACGTTCTCCTTCTGGAGCAGCGGACAGTCGAGGACCTGAGTGCTTTTCTCCAAAAATTTTTCGACAAGTTAAAAGAAGAAGAGAACATCTCGGCTAACCTTCGTAAATATAAACGCCACAAACTAATTCTGCGAGTGACCATGAAACAGACACACACTTCTCAATCTCTTCGGGTCAATACACTCAATATTTCCCAGGGAGGGCTCTTTATTACTACTCCTCATCCCTTTGCGATCAACAAAGAGCTTGAGATTCAGATCTATGATGTGGCGCCGAACCCGCTTCAGGCCATTGTCCGGGTCGCCTGGACAAGGCCATGGGAGATTCCTCACCAACTGCCGGGAATTGGAGCTCAATTCCTCTCCTTTGCTCAGGATACGGACCATTATACACTCATGGAATATCTCAATAAGCTTCTGGAAAAGCCAAGGGGCACCAATTAGGCACCCCTTTTTTATCCCTTTTTGTTGTTGTCGCCGGCACTTCCATCCGTTTCGGAAAGAGAGGAAAAACGCGCCAGGGCACTCTCTCCAGCTTTTACCCGGTCTCCAACCTTGCCAATAACGACCGTATTTTTAAGGGGGAGAAATAAATCGACCCGGGAACCGAACCTGATGAGGCCAAAACGCTCACCCTTGCCAAGAGTGTCTCCTTCCTCTGCCCAGCAGACGATTCTGCGGGCTACCTGACCGGCAATCTGCGTCATTCGGACCTGCCCGCCCCTGGTATCCATAAGAAGCGATGTCTGTTCATTCAGCAGCGAGGCTTTTTCCCTGAAGGCAGGGAGAAATGTACCGGGATTATAGGTCTTTTTCAAAATGTGCCCTTTGAAAGGCATCCGGTTGACATGAACATTGAAAAGCGACATGAATATACTGAGTTGAACACCTGGGCATCCCAGGATATGATTGTCCGGTATCTCACGGATCTGAATCAGCTTGCCATCCGCTGGGGAAATAATCAGGTCCTCATCTTCCGGCACTGACCTCTCCGGGTCCCGGAAGAAGAAAACCACAAACAGGGTCAGCAAAAAAAGAAGCCCTGCCAGCAGGGAAATCCCTGTCAGCAGAGCCGCTAAAACAGTTAAAACAGCAAAAAAAAGAATAAAAGGAAAGCCTTGTTTGGCTATTGGCATATGTTTCATTACTTCACTACTTCTTCTATTTCTTCAGCCAGCTCATCATCCCCCGGATTTTCTGACCGACCTGCTCAATCAGGTGCTCCTTTTGCATTCTTCGGAGGGCATTGAATACCGGCCGATTGGCTTTGTTTTCAAGAATCCATTCTCTGGCAAATTCTCCGGATTGAATCTCGGCTAAAATATCATGCATCTCTTCGCGGACATCTTCGTTGATCACCCGGCTTCCACGGGTCAAATCTCCATACTCGGCCGTGTCGCTGATTGCCTGGCGCATGCCGCTGATTCCCTTGGAATAGATAAGATCGGTGATCAGTTTTACCTCGTGGAGGCACTCGAAATAAGCGATCTCCGGCTGATATCCGGCCTCGACCAGAGTATCGAACCCGGCCTTGATTAATTCCGATAATCCGCCGCATAAAACGGCCTGCTCGCCGAAAAGGTCGGTTTCGGTCTCCTCGGCAAAGGTGGTTTCTAAAACTCCCGCTCTGGTCGCTCCGATTCCCTTGGCATGGGCCAGGGCCAGGTCTTTGGCCTTTCCGGTGGCATCCTGCTGGACAGCAATCAAAGCCGGTACCCCTCTGCCCTGCTCATAGGTCTCCCTGACCAGATGTCCGGGGCCTTTGGGAGCAACCATGTAAACATCGATATCGGCCGGGGGTACAATCTGTCCAAAGTGGATGTTGAAGCCATGAGAGAAGACCAGCGCCTTGCCGCCTGTCATATGCTCTTTAATGTCCTGGCTATATACATCGGCCTGATATTGATCGGGAACCAGAACCTGGATCACGTCGGCCCTGGCTGCCGCCTCTTTGGTGGTCATGACCGAAAAGCCGTCTTTCTCGGCCTGACTCCATTGCGAACTACCCTTGATATCACTGATAATTACCTTGAGTCCGCTGTCCCTCATGTTCTTTGCCTGAGCTGCACCCTGATTTCCATAACCGATCACGGCAATAGTCCTGTTTTGGAGATGCTGCAAATCCGCGTCTTGCTCGTAATACATTTTGGCCACTCTATAACCTCCTTACATAAGGTTGTTAAAATAATTATTTCAGAATCCAAAAAGCCGGAATCCGGCAAAGAAGGAGTTACCTTTTTCAACTCTTGCCTCCTTATATTCTGGCTCTTTGCCTTTATCCTGACTCTTTGCCCTTATTCAGGCTCCTGACTCACTCCGGCTCCTGACTTACTCTGGCTCCTTGAGTTTTCTCCTGTTTTCCCCTGGACATGGCCACTTTTCCGGTCCGGGCGATTTCCTTGATCCCGATCGGCCTTAAAAGGTCGATCACGGCATTTATTTTGCCTTCGTCTCCAGTTACCTCCATGGTCATGGTCTTAGGGTTCACATCGATGATCTTGCCACGGAATATATCGGAGATCCGCAGGATCTCTGCCCTATGAGACTGGGGAGCGTCCACCTTGATCAAGACCATCTCCCGTTCCACATGATCGGTCTGGGTCAGGTCACTGACCTTGATCACGTCCACCAGGCGGCGCAGTTGCTTGATCACCTGTTCGATGATCTGGTCGTCTCCATGGCTGAGAATGGTCATCCTTGAAATGCTCGGATCCGTGGTTTCACCTACCGAGAGGCTGTCAATGTTGAACCCCCTGGCACTGAACAGGCTGGCAATACGGGCCAGCACCCCAAACTTGTTTTCCACAAATACGGATATGGTATGCTGCACTCTTCTCCCCTTCTCTTTTTCAATCCCTTACTGTTCACTGCTCATTGCTCATATGCTGTTCACTGCCTGCATGCTGCTTAACATGCTCTGCCCACACACCGCATGCTGCTCACATGCTGCCCGCCTGCTCTGCTCACACGCTGCTCATACACTGATTACTGATCAGTGCTCATATGCTGCTCACTGCTCTTCATGGCCAGTGCAATCATACCGGTCCGGGCCATTTCGACGATGCCGAAAGGACTCAAAAGGCGCACCAGATTCTGAATCACGTTTTCCGTTCCGGAAAGTTCCAGGGTGATCGTGTCTTCAGACATGTCAACAGCTTTCGCTCCAAAAACATGAGCAATCTCGATGACCGAACCACGACTCTGAAGAGTGGTCCTGACCGTAATAATGGCCAGTTCTCTGGTGATGGCCTGGCCGTATTTCAGGTCCGTCACCTTCAGCACATCTACCAGCTTGTTGACCTGCTTGGTGACTTGGTCCAGCACCCGGTCATCTCCGGTGACTACGATCGTAAGCCGGGTAATTTCGGGATTTTCGGTTATACCGGCAGCCAGGCTTTCAATGTTATACGAGCGGCGGGTAAATAAACCCACCACATGCGACAATACTCCGGGATGGTTCCTTACCAAAACCGAGATAATGTGTCTCATCTACTCTTTCCTATCCAGCATATCGTGAATGGCTCCTCCGGGCGGCACCATCGGGTACACATTTTCTCCCGTATCCACACGAAAATCGATAACCACAGGCTGATCCACGGAAAGAGCCCGCTCAACGGCCGAAGGAACATCCTCTGTTTTTTCCACGCGGATGCCAAGTGCTCCATATCCTTCGGCAATCTTCACAAAATCGGGGTTTCCGTGGAGTATGGTCTGCGAATAGCGTCCGCCATAGAAAAGCTCCTGCCATTGCCGAACCATACCCAGAACTCCATTGTTCAAAATGGCTATCTTTACATTGACCTTGTTATACACTGCCGTAGCCAGTTCCTGGATGTTCATCTGAAAGCTTCCATCTCCGGCTATATCGAAAACGATGCGGTCCGGGCATCCGATCTTGGCCCCGATGGCCGCAGGAAACCCATAGCCCATAGTTCCAAGACCGCCTGAGGTGATAAAGGTCCGGGGCTTTGTGCACTTGTAGTATTGGGCAGCCCACATCTGATTCTGCCCAACTTCCGTGGTGATAATGGCGTCCCCTTTCGTTTTTTCGTAGATTTGCTCTACCACGTACTGGGGGCTGATCACTCCATCCTTCTTCGGATAGGACAGGGGATGATCCTTCTTCCATTGGGCGATTTGCCTGAGCCATGCCGTATGGGACTTTGGACCGATTCTATCGGTCAATTCCAAAAGGATATCCCTGGCCTGGTCAATAAGGGATGCATCCACCTGGATGATCTTTCCAACCTCGGCAGGGTCGATATCAAGGTGGATGATTTTCGCACCCTTGGCAAAGGTGGAGGGTTCTCCGGTTACCCGGTCATCAAACCGGGCACCGACCGCGATTAAAAGATCGCACTTCGAGACCGCATAATTGGCGTATCTGGTGCCGTGCATGCCCAGCATGCCCAGGGCCAGATCGTGTGTTTCCGGGAAACTTCCCTTCCCCATCAAGGTAGTGGTCACCGGTATCGAGGCTTTTTCCGCCAGTTTCAGCAAAGCCTCGTGAGCACCCGAAATGATTGCCCCGCCACCGACATAAAGCACCGGCCGCTCGGCCTGCTCAATCAGGGCGAGGATACGCTCAACCTGCTTTTCCCTCTCTCCGTCGCGGTAATACGGCCCCCTCTGCGGCAGGGTCAGGGTGGGAATAGCCGGAGCGTCGATCTGCCTGGTCTGAACATCCTTGGGAAGATCGATCAAAACCGGTCCCGGCCTGCCGCTCGTGGCCAGATGAAAGGCCTCGTACATGACCTCTTTCAATCTGGATGTTTCCTTGACCAGATAATTGTATTTGGTCACCGGTATGCTGATGCCGTAAATATCAGCCTCCTGAAAGCTGTCATTGCCCAGAAGACTGGTTGCAACCTGGCCGGTAAAAGCGACCAGGGGAACCGAATCCATGAAAGCCGTAGCCAGGCCGGTAATCAAATTGGTGGCCCCGGGGCCGGAAGTGGCCATACAGACGCCTGGTTTGCCGGTGGCCCTGGCGTAGCCGTCCGCTGCATGAATGGCGCCCTGCTCATGCCGCGACAGAATGTGCCGTATCGGTGCGGCAAAGAGTTCATCATACGTTGGCAAAAGCACGCCGCCAGGATAGCCGAACATGGTATCCACCTTGTGCTCAAGCAAAGTTTCAACAAATATTTTTGCACCTGTTTTCTTCAATGATAAAACCTCTCTCTTCTTTACGACAGTATCATTTCTTCGATGCCCGCACCAGCCGGAACCATAGGAAAGACATTTTCCTCACAGGCTACACGAAAATCGATGACCACCGGTTTATCCACAGCCATGGCCTCAGCGATTACCGTCCGCACCTCATCGGGCCGCTCGGCCCGCAAGCCCACAGCACCGTAGCTTTCGGCCAGTTTGACAAAATCCGGAGCGCACTTGAGGCAGGTGCCGGAGTAGCGCTTGTTCATGAATAACTCCTGCCACTGCCGAACCATGCCCAGGCATTGATTATTGATGATAGCCACCTTCACCGGCAGGTTATGTTGCACTGCTGTCGCCAGCTCCTGGAGGACCATCTGAAAGCTTCCATCCCCGGAAATATCGAAAACGAGCTTGTCGGGGCAGGCAGCCTGCGCGCCGATGGCTGCGGGAAATCCGTATCCCATGGTCCCCAGTCCTCCTGAAGTCAGAAGGGTGCGGCGGTCGTTGAATTTATAGTAGTGAGCTACCCACATCTGATGCTGCCCCACGTCTGTGGCAATGATAGCCTTGTCTTTAGCCAGATCATAGATCTGCTCAATTACATACTGGGGCTTGATTATGTCATCGCTCTTCTGATAGAAAAGCGGGAAATCCTTCCTCCATTCCTCGATTCTTTGTATCCAGGCAGTGTAGTCTCCGGGAACGACAGCCTCGTTGATCTTTTGCAGAATCAATTTGGCATCTCCGACGATCGGCAGATGAACCCTGACATTCTTACTGATGGTCGCAGGATCGATATCGATATGGATATACTTTGCCTTGGGTGCAAATTTATCCAGCCTCCCGGTGGCCCGGTCATCGAACCTGGCACCTATGGCTATCAACAGGTCACAGTCAGTAACGGCCAGATTGGCATATTTGGTCCCGTGCATGCCCAGCATACCCAGGAACATCGGATGATCACCGGGGATGCCCCCAAGACCAAGGAGAGTACTGGTGACAGGGATTTTTGCCTTATCGACCAGCTCAAGCAATTCCCCGGACGCGCCTGAGCGGATAATTCCACCGCCCGAGTAAATAATCGGGCGCTTGGCCTTGGTAATCAGCTTCAGGGCTGATTCGATCTGCTTGGGGTGCCCGATGTAGTTTGGCTTATATCCTCGAATGGAAACTTCAGCAGGGTAATGAAACTCGGTTTCACCCATCAGAACATCCCTGGGCAGATCGATAAGTACCGGTCCCGGCCTTCCGGTGGTGGCAATGTGGAACGCTTCCTTGATGGTTTTGGCCAGGTCCTTGACATGACTGACCAGATAATTATGCTTCGTAATGGAGCGGGTTATGCCGACAATATCCACCTCTTGAAAGGCATCATTGCCGATCATGGTGGTAGGAACCTGACCGGTAAAAGCCACCACGGGAATGGAATCCAGAAAAGCGGTCGCAAGCCCGGTCACGATATTCGTGGCTCCAGGCCCTGAAGTTACCAGGCATACGCCGGCCTTGCCCGATGCACGGGCGTAGCCATCCGCTGCATGGATCGCTCCCTGCTCATGACGAACCAGGATATGCTGAATTCCAGAGCTCAGGAACTGATCATAAATGCCAATAAGGACCGCTCCGGGAAAGCCGAAAACGTGATTTACCTTTTCTTCTTCCAGACTACGAATAAATATTTCCGATCCGCTGATTTTCAATTATCTCCCCCGTCATTTTGGTGTTTGGATTTTATGGGGTGGGAAAAAACTAAGGAGAAAAATAACACCGCACCAAGACCCGCTATTTTCGAAGAATGGCCCCCGTATTGGCCGAAGTCACCAGTTCGGCGTAACGCTTCAGATATCCTTTCCGGACACGGCCCTTCGGAGCGACCCAATTCCTGCGGCGATCTTTCACCGTTTCCTCATCCACTTCCCAGGTCAGTTTCCGGCCAGGAATATCGATCACAATGCGATCCCCATCCTGAATCAGCGCAATGGGACCTCCCTCCATAGCCTCAGGAGAGACATGACCGATACAAGGTCCCCTCGTTCCCCCTGAGAACCTGCCATCAGTGATCAGGGCCACAGATTCAGCCAGCCCCATTCCGACCAGAGCAGCCGTTGGCGAGAGCATTTCGCGCATACCAGGACCCCCCTTTGGTCCTTCATATCGGACGATAACGATGCTGCCTTCGGAAATTTCTTTATTCATAATAGCTTGCATGGCTTTTTCTTCGGAGTCGAAAACGCGGGCCAGGCCGCTGAACCGCATGGCCTTCTCACTGACCGCGGATTGTTTGACAATAGCTCCGTCCGGTGCCAGATTCCCCCGCAAAACCGCAATGCCCCCTTCCGCATGGTAGGGGTTATCCAGAGAGTGGATGACCGCCTCGTCGAAGATCTCTCCCTCTTCAGCGATCTGCATAATGGACCGGCCGCTGACTGTGGGGCTGTCTTTGAGCTTGCCATAAAGCCGGTTTAATACTGCCGGAATACCGCCAGCGTATTCAAGATCCTCCATAAAATAATCACCGCCGGGACGCAGGCTGGTAATATGGGGCGTGTCCTTGCTTAAGCGGTCAAAGAGCTCAAGCGGCGTCTCGATGTCCGCATCAGCGGCAATGGCCGGAATATGTAAAACCGTATTGGTCGAGCCGCCAAGGGCAAGATCAATGCGAATGGCATTTTCAAAAGCAGCAGGAGTCATGATCATGCGCGGCGTGATACCCTCCTGGATCAGGGAAACCACTCTGCGGCCGCTTTCAAAGGCCAGTCTTCTCTTTTTGGCAGATACGGCCAAAGCCGTGGCAGATCCTGGCAGCGACATGCCAAGGGCCTCGGTTATGCATGCCATGGTGTTGGCAGTGTAAAGCCCCTGACAGGAACCGGCACCAGGACAGGCCTCAATTTCCAGTCCCTCTACTTCTTCTTCGGAAATCAACCCCTGTTGGCATTTGCCAACCGCCTCAAAGGTGTCGCGCACCAGCGATAATTTTTTCGTTTTATACCGTCCGGAAAGCATCGGACCGGCAGTCACGACGATGGCCGGAATATCGAGTCTGGCCGCAGCCATAAGCATTCCCGGCGTAATTTTATCACAGTTGGTGAGGAGGATCAATCCATCCAGACAATGCGCCGAGGCAATAGTTTCCACCATATCCGCGATCAGTTCCCGGGAAGGCAGGGAATATTTCATACCCGCATGCCCCATGGCTATGCCATCACAGATGCCGGGGATGCCAAATAAAAAGGCGTATCCTCCGCCGGTATGAATTCCCTTTTCAATGGCCCTCTCAAGGTCCCGCATGCCTACATGACCAGGGATCAAATCAGTAAAGGAAGTAGCGATTCCCACCTTCGGCAGGTCCAGCGCACTTTTGGGGAATCCGGTCCCGTACAGCAAAGCCCGATGCGGTGCTCTCTCTAATCCTTTGGTAATGTTTTCACTCTTCATCTTTATCCTTTTACCCTCACCTTTTTTGATTTTAATAACCCGGAAAAAGCCCACAATTCGGCAATCCAGGGATTGAAATTCCGGGAGTCAGATTTTAAAAACACATGATCCTGGCGGGCTGTTCATCAAGGCTCCCTGCTCACTCAACCGCTTTTCCGGCTCTCTCTCTGAGGATCTATAATCAGGATCCATCGATCCCGGATCCATCGATAATGATCACTGATCACCGGTTTTGATCGCTCACCGAAGGCTCTTTTGGCTGGCGGACACAAAGAGCGGGGAGGAGACGTCTTCCCCCCCTTTTTTTATGTCCTGATTCCTTGACTTATTGAATTTGACTAAAATATTCACGCATAATTTGAGCCATTCGATCCTTGGCCTGCAGCTTTAGTTTCTTCAGCTCTATTTTTTTTACTTCCTGATCCTGAGTCAGGTGATGGCTTTTCGTCAAGGACTCCAACTCCTGCTCGTAGCGCTGATGAAGACTTTCCAGCCTTTTGAATTCTCTGTTGGTCATTCTCAAAGAAGCTTTAATGTGTTCTTCCTGTTGATTCACTCCAAAGACCCTCCCTTACCTCTATCGAGGAACAACCTTATACCCGTCGCGCAAAAGTGTCAGTACCTCCTTCAGTCTCGCTGGAGATTTTCTGGTTCGAATCAATTCCCATTTCTCTTTTTCCAGCTCGTTCTTTTCCTCTTCGGTCAAAATGCGCACAAACGGGAGGTCAGCCAGCTCTCTACCACCTAATCGGAAAGAAGAGATCCTCTCGCCGGAGGGTAAAATATCGCTTTGAATCTTGGGTAAATACAGTTGTGCCAGTTTTTCGGGAGATTGAGCCCTGGCCTGGACGAAAACCTCGACAATCTCTTTCTCCATGTTGCTCATGACGACAGGGATCAAATCAGCGGCCCGAAGACCTCTTGGGATAATGGTTTCGATGAGGATTTCCCGATTTGCTGTTTGCGTCGAGCCCTGTGCGGCCGATGGGGAAACGGCTGGTATGGCAGCGACTGTCACGGCCTGCGCAGGAGGTCTGGACACTGGCGGCGGCTCTGACCCTTTCGTCTGCTCTTTTGTTCTTCCGCTGGTCTGTACTGGGACGGCTTTTGTCTGAGCATCAAGGACAAATTCCTTCATGTAGAAATCTCCTGCTTTCTTTCCTTTCGGGATTATCCTTGCCCCGGAGGTTCCGGCCGGGGATGTCGCAGGAGAAGGCAATGGAACGGTTTTTGTCTGTTGAGGCACAGACTGGGCAACTTCCGAAGGTTCCGGTTTATTCTGTGCCTGATACGCCTCTTCCGCCCTTCCCAACCAGATTTTTATCTGAGCAGCATCACGGGAGGAAGGAGGCTCATACTGCAAAAACTGCTTATAGTAGCGGATGGCATTGGCGTAATCTTTTAAATTAAAGTCATAGGTTTTGGCTATATTATATAAAACATCCGTATATTCCGGGTAGATTTGCAGCGCTTTCTGGTACTCCTTTACTGCCAGCTCCGGTCGCCCCTGATTATTGTATCCATTTCCCTTTTCCTTGTAAACCCGGGCCTGTTCTTCTCGCGATGGAGGAGCAGGCTGCTGCTCTTTCAAAGGTGCGTTGCGGGGAACCGGGGGAGGAGGAGAAACAGGAGCCGCTTGCGGTGTACTTTCCCCTTCGAAAGAGCCAGGCGGCTGCAATGTCTCCCGCAAAAACTCAGGAGGTGGCTGATTTGTCTGGTCCGTCTTTTGAGAAGGTGATAGAGCCGCCTGCCGGGGAGAGGGCTGCTTTGCCTGCCTGGACTGCTGGGAAGGCGATATCGCCGCCTGTCGAGAGGGCTGCTTTGCCTGTCCGGCATCTTCCTTTGACGGCGCTGCGCTGCTCTCCGAAGATGGGCTCTTTGCCTGAGCCGTCTTTGCATTTTGCTGGTCCGCCAATTTCTTGCCAGCCTCCATCAGCCATTTTTTCACCTGCCTGGCATCGACGGAATCACCTTCCACCTGAAGGAACTGTCTGAAGTAGGAGACCGCCTTTGCATAATCCTTAAGGTCCATATAGTAGGTCAGACCTGCATTATATAAAGCATCGGTATAACGGGGATAGAGCTTGATGGCTTTTTCGTATTCCGCTACCCCTTTTTCGAAATCACCCTTATCACAATAGTCATTCCCCTGTTGATTGTAAATTTTGGCCTGCTTGGGGATAGCCTGGGCTCCTGCCAATCGTATTGAATAACTTATACTTATAAAACCGATTAAGAGGAAAACAGCGAATCCCCTCTTTTGTTTCATAGCTAACTCCTTTCCTCACGGATGAAAAGTATAAATTCTGCAGTAAAGTTTTGGTTCAATTTATCATAGGGAAAGAGCACATGTCAAGCATAAATCCAGGGCTTGATTTTTGTTACCGGTTTGTATTATGCTGGGTTCTTATTGTTTTGATTCACTGTTTTTTTCAGGAGATTTGTATGCCGGAGTTGCCGGAGGTCGAAACTATAATCCGAAGTTTATCGCCGCACATACTTGGCAGGTCGGTTTTTGGCATCAAGATCTTTCTGCCCAAGATTATCCAGGCCGAAAGGTGCGAAGCCAGCCTGATCGGGAAAACCCTGATAAACATCTTCCGCCTGGGCAAGAATATCATCCTGGAATTCTCGGAAGGGTGGTATGCCAGAATCCATCTGAAAATGACCGGTCAGCTTCTTTTGAATCATGCCGGCGACAGCATCGAAAAACATACCCATGTTATCTTTTTCCTGGACGGAGGAGAGTTGGAATTGCGCTACCGGGATATCCGCCAGTTTGGCTTCATTCAGGTCATGACTTGCGCGGAATTCACCGCCTGGTGCGAAAGCAACCCAATCGGCCCTGATCCTTTGGATATTCCCTTTCCCCGTTTTCTGGAAAGACTTCGCAGCAAAAAGGGGAAGATCAAGACAGTGCTTTTGGATCAGAAATTCCTGGGCGGGCTTGGCAATATCTACGTAGATGAAACCTTATACAGGGCCGGAATTCATCCCGAATCCTCCCCAGCCCTTTTACCTTGCGAAAAAATCCGCTCCCTGCATCGCAAGATGCAGAGTGTCCTCCGTGCAGCCATTCACCATAAGGGGTCATCCGTCCGCGATTATGTCGAAGCTTCGGGAGAAAAGGGACACTATCAAAACCTGCACCGGGTTTATGGAAAAACAGGCACCTCCTGCCCGCAATGCGGCACCAGAATAGAAAAAATCCGCGTGGCAGGACGCGGTACCTATCTGTGTCCTCATTGTCAGAAATTGAGATGAAAAGTGGGAAATGCGGCGCCTTTCTGTCTCCCCTCGCCCCTTTAAAGGGCCCCTGCAAGAGAGGGGGCCGGAAAGGGCCGGGATGAGGGGATACAAGGATGTTCGCTCAAAGTGCAGGATGTGAGGGGCGGCCACACAAGAAGAACGCCGCCCCTGCTAAGGACAGTCTTCCTGAGATTTTTAGATGTCTAAAATTCAACACGCAGCCGGAGCGTCCACTCCTTGACATTGGACACATCCGGATCTTCCACTTCAGTAACCCGGAATTCAGACATCAAAGTGGCATGTTCGATCAGTTCGTAATTTGCACCTGCACTCACCCGATATTCAACACCTTCCAGTGAATCCGGATCATATGCCTGGTCACCGCTTACGCCATCGTCGTATCCTTCGAACCGGCCGACCAGCTCCAGAGGCGGCAATACCTTGAAAGCCCCGGAAATGGAATAGGCTGAGTCTTCGGGATGATTGTCATCTCTGTCTATTGCTTCGATATACTCGACATCAAAGGTGAAATTCTGCTGAAATGTAGCTGACAGGCTTGCACCCATGGAGTCGTTACGATCCCCCCCTACTCCCTGCTCTGAACAGTAGTAGACACTCAGCTCGATCATTTCCATTTGGGCAAGGGATGCATTGAGGATATAGTTGCCAAGATCATCTCTGCGGTAGCCGTCATGGACATCTCTATCGGTATTGGGATCATCATCTGCGAAGAGCCCCTCCCTGTTGGAGTAAAGCGTCAGGGAGAGATCCAGCCCCTCGACTTCCTCAGGAGCGATTGAAAAACTTACCGCAGGGGAACAAATTTCGTAGGCATCCTCGGTCAAAGGATCAGTGGTCAGGTGATTATTGAATACGCCAAAAGGAAGGTACCATTTACCTGCCGTAATGGTAAAGGGCTGATCGATCAGTTTGCTTAAAGTTACATAGGCCTCATCCACAAACAGATTGTAATCCTCGCCATTATATTCATACTTAACCAGAGCATTTGCTGAAACCTGCTCACTCAGTTTGCTCGCAATGGATAGCTCAAGCGCATCCAGTTTGATGTCACTTTGGCTGGTAGTGTTTTTATTTTTATAACCATATATATCAAGATCGATGGTTCCACCTATCGTTAAATCCTCAGCCTGCACTTGTACCGGCCAAATAAAGCCAACCATGCCTGCCAGGAGAATACACAACACAGCCCTCGCTGCTATCTTCTTTATTCTCATCTTCCTCCCTCTCTTTGATTATCTTCTTTAACCATGATTACCTTCTCTCACCATCTTTTCTTTCCTACCCACTATTCTCTATCGAAATATTATAAATTGGCCTGTTACGTTTTTGCTCCTTTTCCATCCCCCCCTTTCTGCAAAAAATGCTCTGCACTACAGTGCCGCATGGTGCAGGACCTCTCCCAGAGCACAAAATCTCCATAAAATTCCTCTTCCCCTCCCTTTTTTCGAAAAAGGGAAAGAGAGAGGAATTTGGGACAGCTACGCCATGTAATAATACAAGGCTCTTCATATTTATCAAAATGTTATTTTAAGTTTGTTACAGAGGTATAATAGTGAAAAAAGTAATACTAACTTATAATACTTCGACCCTCTTGTCAAGTTTTTCACCATCAATGGAGACGGCTGCTGAAAGCAGCCAAAAGAGCAGTGTGATACGCTGTTAATGAGACCTGGCCGTATGCGATTTGTAATCCTCGGTCTTATGCCGGCTGATCTCGCCGTCCACCATGTATATGACATCTTCGGCAATATTGGTAGCATGGTCTGCTATCCGCTCTAAGTGACGGGAAATTGAAAGGAAGTGGATCAACGATTCCACCTCAGCAGGATGCTGATTGATGCCGGTCTGAACACGGGTATACATGTCGCGGTTTAAAGCGTCCACCTCATCGTCCGAGGCACAGACCTCCCTCGCCAGTTGTGAATCCATATTCACAAGAGCGTCCAGACTTCTTTTCAGCATTGCCTGAGACTTTTCCGCCATACCCTGAAGGTCAAACGGAATCTCTATTTTCGGCTGTGTGGCCAAAAAAACCGCCCGTTCTGCAATATTGACAGCAAGGTCACCGATCCGCTCAAGGTCGTTATTGATTTTGAGTACGGCCACAATAAATCGAAGATCAATAGCCACAGGCTGGTAAAGAGCAAGTACCTTCAGGCATTCCTCTTCTACGTCCACTTCCGTATGGTCGATTTTAAGATCGTTTTCAATAACACTTGCCGCCAGTTTTGTGTTGCGTTGTTCTACAGACTTGACAGCTTTTTGAACGCCCTCCTCAACGAGTGTACTGAGGGACAGAATCTTTCTTTTCAGCCGTTCAATTTCTCTTTCCAGATGTTGTGGCATGGGACCCTTTTTCCTCCTTTGCTGAAATGACGAGGTAGAATAATATCTCCTCTTTATGATACAAGCATATTATATACCAATTCAGCCTGAAGGTAAAGATAGCCGGTTTTGAGGCCAGAGTAAGCGAGCCGGCTGTTCACGGTGCAACCGCCCTTTTGGTGATCCTGGTCAAGGACAAATACCGGTCCTTTACGGTTACCCTCGAAGATTCGATCGTCGGCTTTTTAGTCAACGGGAGAAAAATCGCTTTGGGGAGCTCCACAGACAGGGCAGACCCAGTCCTCCGGCAGGTCCTCAAAGGCGGTTCCGGGGTCGATGCCTCCATCGGGATCTCCCTCGGACGGATCGTAAATATAA
This sequence comes from bacterium, assembly GCA_040752695.1. Lineage (GTDB taxonomy): Bacteria > SZUA-182 > SZUA-182 > DTGQ01 > DTGQ01 > DTGQ01. Next base: position 18,261 of record JBFMGO010000006.1, on the reverse strand, counting down.
CCGCACACATCGCAAACATACTTTTGCATATCCTGGCTCCTTTGTTGATCCTTTGCCCTTGCAGCCAAGGCAAAGAATATTCCTTCTTTCGGCACAATTGTAAAAAATCGCTGACACAATTCTCACAGCGTCTGAGGACTGCCCGCCGGTTACTACCAGTTTTCCACCAGCAACTCAAAATATCCTTGAGGATGCGCGCAGGCCGGGCAGGCATCGGGTGCAGCTTCTCCCTGGTGAATAAACCCGCAATTGCGACACCGCCAGCTAACGGCCCTGTTCTTTTGGAATACTGTGCCAGCCTCAATATTGGCCAGAAGACCGAGATAACGCCTCTCATGCTGCTTTTCAGCTACAGCGATAGCCTCAAATATCCTGCCAATATGTTCGAAGCCCTCGTCTCTGGCAATCCTGGCGAAAGCCGGATACATCTGTTCCCATTCATAATGCTCCCCTCCGGCAGATGCCTTGAGGTTAACTGCTGTCGTGCTGATAGTCCCGGCCGGAAAGGCGGCCTTTATTTCGACCTCCCCTCCCTCAAGCAGCTTGAACAGACGCTTGGCGTGCTCTTTTTCCTGATTGGCGGTCTCTTCGAATATATCCGCGATCTGGACATAACCCTCTTTTTTGGCCTGACTGGCGAAGTACGTGTAGCGATTCCTGGCCTGTGACTCTCCGGCAAACGCGGTTAATATGTTTTTTTCTGTCTTTGAACCTTTCAATTCCATTTTCGACCCTCCCACAAGTGCCTGTACACATGAGAAAAAGGTTATAGTAATTTCAAATGATTCTCATGTCAAGAAATTTCCTGATCGAGGGTGTTGAGGGTCACGGAAAAAGGTATATGTCTGCGGCCGATTGATCAGCGATGGTACGGCATCCATTGAATAAAAAGACCCCTGACCTCAGGAAATTATCTGCACGCTATAGAGCGCAAGGAGGACGGTCCCAAGGTCAGAGATCCCTTTTCATTATGAGAGGCAAACATTCGAAAAGAGGTGTTAGTATGATACGTGTGTTATTTTTTACTTCGGCACAAAGGAGCGGAAGAATCGGCAAAGGGAAACCTTATCCCCTGATAGTGAAATACAAAAAAAGGAAAGAAGGCTTTGATGAGGGCCTTAAAAGCCTTTTCAGCTTTGTTGCAGGTCAAATCTGCTGTCACGGGACGGCAATTGGCAGGTCACCACCTCTGCGGCCTAAATTCCCTGTCGGACCGGGAGGGATAAGAGGCGGTTTGCCAAGGTTTTGAAGCTTGGAATGCCCCAGGGAATTATAGGGGAGGAGAACATAGTCCTTAATGCCTAATTTTCGAAACAGAAAAGACATAGCCTGGCGAGCTTCATTGGTGGTGGTAATACCGGGGACAAGGGGCATTCGGGGAACTAATTTCTCCGGACAAAGATGCATGAGCGCTGCCAGATTGTCCAGGATCTGCTCATTTCCCCGGCCCGTATAGTGGCGGTGGAGATCAGGGTGAACCAGTTTGATATCGAAGTAGATGAGATCAAGAAATTCCAGGACGGCTTTCCGGAACTCGGCACCTGAGAAAAGGCCGTTCGTCTCGATAGCCGTATGAATGCCTTCCCCTTTCAGCCTCTTTAACAGGATTGAGATATAATCCATGTAGAGAGTAGGCTCTCCCCCGGCCAAAGTGACGCCTCCATTGGGAGTCTGGTAGAAAATCCTGTCCTTCAGGAGGAGGTCCAGAATTTCGTCAGGTGAGTAATACGTGCCAATGCGCTTCAGGCTAAAGCTGGGGCAGGCATCCGCACAGCGGCCGCAGCGGCTGCAGAGCATACGGTCGATTCGACTCTGGTTATCCAGACTGCAGGCTCCTTCAGGGCAAACCTGAACACACTCCCCGCAAAAGAGGCATTGAGCCGGGTAGAAACCGATTTCCATATCCGGATCGATAGCTTCGGGATTATGGCACCATAAACAGTTAAGCTGACAGCCTTTGAAAAAGATAGTGGCTCGAATACCGGGACTGCTCATCAATGCATGCTTCTTAATATCGGTAATCAAAGGATAACTCATGATACACCTCGAGAGAGATAAAAGGGATCTTACTGGGGCAAGTTCCCGTTCAGAGCCAATTGAATATGATCTGTTAAAAAGCCCAGTTTATAGACGTAATTCAGATTCCCTTGAAGAGCGACTTTGTTATCGTGCAGAGTTTTAAGAATATCTTTTTTCGGTGAGATGAATGAATTGATAATACTTCGACTGTCTTTAAATATGATGGTAATGTCAGGTTCGGCGTAGAGGGTCTCTTCGACCGTGATCCTTTCATCGTCAAAAGTGGCCAGAACAGCCACCTTGTTATCCTCGCTCTTGAATTGATACGTGCCGCTGAATCCCCGGATATTCTTCCGGGAATCGGGGTTAAGCTGGAAAAACAGATCCATCAGCCGGAAAAGGATTTCCGGAGATGTCTCCATCGATTCTCCAGCTACGCATTGCTGAAATTCTTTCTTAGCCTTGCGAAATTGCCATTGCTGAAATTGCCTTTGTATCCAGTCAAGCATCTTTTTACCCCCTCATCTTTTCCATACAGTAAAGAAGTTAAGGTTATTCAGTCACTCTCCTTGATCAGGATCGGAATTTTAAAACAAATACACGACTTCACTCCGCTATCCTGTAGTGAAGGAAAAAAAGACTGTCCAAGGTGCTGCAACTGCGTAAGACTATCGAAGAAATCCCCCCTGCGGTCTGATTATGATCAGAGTGATTTTCGCCCTGATTCTCCTTGATAAGGGGTGCCATCATTTTAGCAAAATGCTCACTTATCTATTAACAAATATACTAAAAATACCAGGCTAAGGCAAGAGAAATTTTGTAAATTATATCCGGATGGGATTCTTTCGGGTGAGTGACAAGGGCAGGCACTTGGAGGCCTGCCCCTTTCGATAAAAGAATTTTCAGTTTTTCTTGAGCTTTTTTGGTTAATTGCGCCCCTGCTCCATGGCCTTTTCCAGAATGCGATACATCCGGTCTACCATGTTTCGGGGCTCTGTCAAAAGACCTGCGGCAATCATGGCGTTATCAAACAGTTGCTCACCAGCGATTTTAGCAAACTCCTTATCCTGTTCTTTCATATCAGCCAGCCTGCGGATCAAAGGATGGCGGGGATTGATTTCCAGGGTCAGATTTGACAGTCCCTCTCCGATTTTTGAATCCATGGCCTGCATGACGCGCCTCATGGCACTGCTCATGCCGCTGTCCGGATTGACCACAATGGCCGGGCTATCCACTAACCGGTGCGACTCGACGACATCCTTGACCCGATTGCCCAGAATCTCTCTGAGCCAGGCGACAACAGATTTGATCTGATCTGCATCGAGAGATTCCTTGTATTTGGGCTCCTCTTCCTGCTCTTCTTTCTTCCCGGCTTCAGGCAGCTCCAGATTGGCCTGATCAGCGGAGAGCAGCTTTTTGTCCTCAAATTCATGCAGGTTGCTCATCACGAAGTCATCGATTGGATCATGGGTATAGATAACCTCCAGACCGCGGCTTCTGAAAGCCTCAAGATAAGGCCCTGCCTCGATGATTTCCCGTGATGGACCATTCAGGTAATAGATGACCTTTTGCCCTTCCTTCATCCGTCTCACATAATCAGCCAGGGAAGTCAATTGCCCTTTTTCCGTTTTGGATGACTCAAAGCGCAAAAGTCTGGCAATGTCCTTCTGGTGGGTAAAGTCATTCACGATTCCTTCCTTCAGGAAGATGCCGAAGGAATTCCAGAAGGCCGTATATTTCTCAGGATCTGCTTTGGCCCCCTCTTCAAGAAACTTGAGAAAGCGGCCGCTTATCACCTGATTGACCTTTCTGACTATGCCGCTGTCCTGCAACGTCTCGCGGGAAATATTCAGGGGCAGGTCTTCACTGTCGATTACCCCCCGCAAAAACCGCATCCATTCGGGCAAAAGCCCCTCCGGATGCTTGGCGATCAACACCTTGCGGCAATAGAGGTCCACGCCTGGCTCTATTCTGCCAAGACCGAATCGTTCAAGATTTTCCCTGGGAGCGAAGAGGAGGGCATGGATGGCCAAAGGAGCATCGGCACTGAAGTGCAGATAGTACATGGGCTCGTCAAAGGCATTGGCTACAAATTTATAAAACTCGGTGTATTCCTCCTCTTTCACTTCGTTTTTATTGCGGGTCCAGATGGCCTGGATCGTGTTGGCTCTCTCTGCCTTGACCAGGATCGGGAAGGGAACGAAGTTGGAATACCGTTTGATGATCCGCTTGATGGTCTCGGGATCGGCAAATTCGTGGGCGTTCTCTTTCAACTCGAGAATGATCGTCGTTCCCCGCCGCAGGCCCTGCATGGGCGCTATGGTGTAGGTGCCCGATCCGTCGCTGACCCACTCAAAGCCCTGGTCATCCAGCCGGAACCCGCGGGTCTGAACCCGCACCCGATCGGCTACCATAAAGGCTGAGTAAAAACCCACCCCGAACTGACCGATCAGGTTTACGTCCTGACGGGCTGCCTCGGCCAATTGGGCAAGGAAGTTCTGTGACCCGGAATGAGCAATGGAGCCCAAGTTGCTGATGAGCTCTTCATGGGTCATGCCGATGCCGGTATCGATAATGGTCAAGGTATGGGCTTTCTCATCCGTATTGATTAAAATCTCCAGCGAAAGATGCCCATCGTAAACTTCCTTATGAATCAGGCTCTCATGCCGGAATTTTTCCAGGGCATCGACGGCATTGGAAATCAGCTCACGAATAAAAATCTCGCGTTCCGTATACAGAGAATGGATGACAATATCCAGAACCTTTTTAACCTCGGCCTGGAATTGATGAGTTTCGATGGGGTTTACTCCCGCATCAATTGCCATAAGTAATCTCCTTACTTTCTTATCTACTGTTCCTTACAGGCACTTTTCCTTACAAGGCACTGTTCCTTGCAGGCGCTGTTCCTTACAGACCCCGCAGCGTGTCCAGTTCTTTCCTGAGCTTCTCGATCTGGTCGAGAAGATCCAGGATAATTCCCGCCGAAACCAGATTTACCCCCATGTCGCGGCGCAGTCGGAGGATGCGGCCAATACGCAGAACGGCATCATCGGTAAACAGGGGTTCGGGACGCTGCGTAGCTGGTTCAATAAGTCCAAGGGTTAAAAATCGGGTAATAAGATCCGGATGCAGGCCAGCCACATGGGCCAGGTCCGATACGCGAAGCAGGCCCCCTGACTCCTGGCAGCGGATCGTGATTTCATAGCGATTCTTTTTCATGGTTTTTCCCTTTTATCCCTGGCGAGGCTGAAAAGGAGAATGCCTGGCCAGTTCCTCAAACAGCTCCCGTTCTTTCGAGTTGAGCGTTTTAGGTACTGCTATGCGTATAACAGCATACAGGTCGCCATGTTCACCCCCCTGTCCTGCTCCTGGCCCTGGTTTAGTGAGCCCTTTACCTCGCAAGCGCATCTTTTGCCCGCTTTGAATACCTGCCGGAATCTGCACGGCGGCTGCTCCCTCCATGGTCGGAACCTCTACTTTAGCACCCAAAGCAGCTTCCCAGGGGGTTACCGGCACTTCCACACTCAGGTCATGCCCTTGCAAGGTAAAAACCGGATGAGGCGCAATGTGCACCCGCAGGTAAAGATCTCCTGCCGGGCCCTCGCCTGCACCTTTCTCTCCCTGACCGCTGAGGCGGATACGCCGTCCCTCGGTTATGCCAGCAGGAATCTTGACTTCAAGATTTTGGGTGATACGCTGTACCTGGCCTGTAGCATCGGGCTTTGCAGATTCCACGGCAATGGTTTTCCTGCTGCCGTGGTAGGCATCTTCCAGGGAAATGGTGATTTCAGCTTCACGATCGTGACCCTTCATGGACCAGCCACCCGCTGATCTTGGCCTTGTGCCTGCGGTTCGAAAGCCACCCAGGCCGCCGCCGAAAAGCGTTTCAAAGAAGTCACTGAAATTCCCGGCACCCATGCCTCCCAAGTCATTAATATCGAATTTCCATGCTCCACCGCCACCAGTTGCGCCCCGTCCGGTACGAAAATCCCAGCCCGGCGGAGGAGTAAAATCCTGACCGGCACGCCAGTTTTCCCCGAGCGTATCGTACTTTTTGCGTTTTTCAGGATCTTTCAAAACCTCGTAGGCCTCACCGATTTTTTTAAACTGCTCTTCCGCACCACTGCTCTTGTTGATGTCGGGGTGATACTGTCGAGCCAGTCTCCGGTAAGCGCGCTGGATTTCATCCTGCGAAGCGTTGCGGTTAACGCCCAATATTTGATAATAGTCCTGATATTTGACGGACATCGATTATCCTTTCACCTTACCCGGCCTGATACCACTTCTAACCCGGCCTGTTACCTCCTGGCCAGACACTTACCTGGCCTTCTGATGCCTCACCGGAATGACCTTGGCCGGGCGCAGGATACGGTCGCTGATCTTATAGCCGGGTTCAGCCACCTCGGCGATAATCCCTTCCGGCTCATCCTTCAGATCGACCGTAGCCACGGCATCATGGCATACCGGATCGAAGGGCTCTCCCTTCGGATTGAAGGGAGTTACCCGAAACAGACCCAGAACGCCCATCATCTGCTGATAGATGGCCTGCATCCCCTGATACCAGGGGCTCTGTGAAGCGTTTTCCGCCTTTAAGGCCCGCTCCATGTTATCAACCACTGCCAGCCACTCGCGCAATACCATATCACGCTCGGAAAAGCGCAGCCGCTCCAGTTCCCGTTCAAAGCGCTTGCGGTAATTATCCAGGTCTGCAGCAGCCCTCTTCCACCGGTCCTCCATTTCTTGAAGCTGCCGCTGCAAATCAGCCACTGCCTGGTCCATTTCTTCAATCTGCTTTTGGGCAGCAGATTCTTCCTCCTGGACCATGATCTCATTCTCCGAAGGCGAGGCATTGGCCTCCCCTTCGAAAAAACTGGAGGGTTGGCAGGGTTCCGGGCCTTTTCCCGCATTCTTTCCCGGCCCCCCCCAGAATCTTTCTTCTTGAGATTTCTCCATATTTTTATCTCCCTCGTCAGGATTTCTTTCGTGAGAGTTACTTTTCGGTAAATTCAGCATCGATTACATCTTCACCGCCCTCGGTCGAGGGTCCTTTACCGGCTCCTGCTCCAGCAGCAGGTCCTGCGCCGCCTCCTGCTGCACCCGCAGTCGGTCCGGCAGCTTGAGCATAGGCGGCAAGGCTGGATGAAGCCTGCTGCAGATCGCTCTTAAGCTGTCTGACCCGCTCTACCGGTGCCTCTTCCTTGATGGCCTGCCTGATATCGGCAATCAATTGCTCGCAGCGGGCCTTTTCATGCACCGGGACCTTGTCACCCAGATCGCGCAGTATCCTCTCTGTCTGGTAAGCCAAAGAGTCGGCCTGGTTGCGCTCCTCTATGGCTTCCTTGCGGCCTCTGTCCTCTGCGGCATGGGATTCGGCATCCCTGACCATACGGTCGATCTCGCCCTTGTCAAGGTTGGTGGAGCCTGAGATCGTGATCTTCTGCTCCTTGGCGGTATCTTTGTCTTTGGCTGAAACATTCAAAATGCCGTTGGCGTCAATATCAAACGTGACCTCGACCTGGGGGATTCCCCTCGGCGCGGGTCTTATGCCTTCCAGTTTGAACCGGCCAAGCTGGCGATTGTCCCTGGCCATGGGCCGCTCTCCCTGAAGGACCACGATATCCACTGCGGGCTGATTATCTTCGGCAGTGGAGAAAACCTCGGACCGCCGGGTCGGAATGGTAGTGTTGCGCTCGATCAGTTTGGTCATGACTCCGCCAAGGGTTTCAACGCCAAGGGAAAGCGGTGTAACGTCGAGCAACAGGACATCCCGCACCTCTCCCTGGATAATGCCGGCCTGAACCGCTGCTCCGACAGCCACGACCTCGTCGGGGTTCACCGACATGTTCGGCTGCTTGCCGCCGGTCATTTTGCGCACCAGTTCCTGAACCGACGGCATCCTGGTAGCACCGCCCACCAGAATCACCTCGTCGATATCGTTTTCCGTCAGCTTGGCGTCACTTAAAGCCTGTTTGACCGGCCCGATGCAGCGCTCCACCAGGTGGTGGGTCAACTGCTCGAATTTGGCCCTGGTCAGCGTCATGGAAAGATGCTTTGGACCCGTGGCATCAGCGGTGATGAACGGGAGGTTAACGATTGTCTGGCTCATGCTCGACAGCTCACATTTGGCTTTTTCAGCAGCCTCGTAGAGCCTCTGAAGCGCCTGCCGGTCGTTCCGGATGTCGATCCCCTGCTCCCTGCGAAACTCATCTGCCAGCCAATCGACCACCGCCTTGTCGAAATCATCGCCACCCAGGTGCGTATCTCCTGACGTGGAGCGGACCTCGCAGACACCCTCGCCTACTTCCAGGACGGAAACGTCGAAGGTTCCGCCGCCAAGGTCAAAAACCATGATCGTTTCGTTTTTCTTTTTCTCCATGCCGTAAGCTAAAGCCGCTGCCGTGGGCTCGTTGATTACCCGGAGCACTTCAAGCCCGGCAATCTTGCCAGCATCCTTGGTCGCCTGGCGCTGGGCATCGTTAAAATAAGCCGGTACGGTGATAACCGCCTGTTTGACCTTCTCGCCCAGATAGTTGGATGCATCGTCCACCATCTTGCGAAGAACCTGGGCTGAAATCTCCTCCGGCGCATACTGCTTCCCTTTAATATGAAAGCGAACCGCATTGTTGGGACCCGGCTCCACTTTGTAGGGAACTATCTTTATTTCGGATTCCACCTCGTTGTAATTTCGACCAATAAACCGCTTGGCCGAAAAAATGGTGTTCTGTGGATTAATAACCGCCTGCCGCTTTGCTATCTGGCCTACCAAACGCTGGCCGTCTTCGGTAAAAGCTACCACCGAGGGAGTGGTCCGCCCCCCTTCCGCATTGGGGATAACTACGGGTTTGCCAGCTTCCATAACGGCTATACAGGAATTTGTAGTACCAAGATCAATTCCGACTGCCTTGGCCATGATTGGCTCCCTCCTTATGAAAATTATCTTTTTTGTTTTTCCAGGGAGCTGCCATCGCTGCACTCCCCATTGCTTTCCGTCGCCATACTGCCAAAACGAGACTCTATCTGGCAATAAGCCCGCCTCATGGCAGCCTTATCGCCAGATCGTATCTGCAAAAGCCCGCCTCATGGCGGCCTTATTGAGAAATCTCGTCAGTTCCTTCTCTTCGTTAGCATCCATGATGCAGTAAACCCAATGCAGTTAAATTCAGGCAACGAGTCTTTCTCTCCATCAAATTATCGGAGACATCATATATCTTGGATGCATATGCAAGGCATATGCCAGAGGTACTATACCACTTTTCTCTTATATTATCAACCAATTAAATTTGCTCTGCTGATTTCGTGGCAACAGGGCCGCGACAGGTCTCCCCTGAACTGTGACGTCGCATGCGACACAAAGGGGTGAAACAAACTTCCAGAAGGGAGTTGCCGGGAAGGCACGGAGAAGTCAAAAAAGGGGATAGCTTATCGCTATCCCCGGCAGGTAAATGGAAGATGAATCCCAAGACAGGGAAGATTAACCCCAAAACGCTGAAGGTATAAACAAGGTATAACCAAAGGAAATGAAGAACGCCCCGATCACCTGTTCTTACTTACATTTATGCATTTTGTCGCTACCCGTGCCTTTCTCAACAGATACGTAGTTACAGGATTGAATTTTCTTCCCTTTGATCTGATATTTGTTCCCTTTCAGTGATTTCCCGCTGAACTTGCAGCATTTAACCGTCAGGTGGCTCTGGTGCTGAAGTCTGTCACCCTTAAGACGCCGCTCACGTGGAGGGTAGCTGCAATTATTATCCTCGAAGGTATCATCGTCGAAGGGGCAAAAGAGATTGTTATAATCATCGAGCTGTGTTGCCAGTGGTTCGTATTCACCACTGACGATCGCATCCCTGACAGCTTCGATCACTTCGGCTGTACTCAGGGGGAAATTTACTGAAGGATGTGAAGAGTTCAAAAGGGCAGCGGTTCCCTGTCGAGCCAGTTTCTTTAATCCGCCGCCACCAAGATTCAGCGCGCACAGAAGAGTTATATCCGGCCTGAAGGCTTCAACATCGAAAACCTCGTTGAAACTATCGGCTGTCTTAAAACCGGTGAGGCTCCAATATGCCACATGATTCTTCCAGAAACCTAACGAGCAGCCATCAAAAGGCAACTGGCTGTAGCCAAAATCAATAGTCTGATCTGTGCTGTCACCGGTTGACAGGCTCACTACGGACGGGCTGTCGTTGCTGTCATCATCGGGAGTGCTCCCCGGAGCATTGGATGGGGAGGGAATAAAACCATCCGGTGTCACTGCCTCGACCTGGTATGTCCCGGCACAAAGGTTACTGAATTGATAAAAGCCATGCTGCCCGGAAGGACCGATGTCGGTGACGGCAGTGGCAATGATCGTGCCGGAGTCGTCCATCAGATACACGGTGACCCCATCAAGGCCAGGCTCATCATCCTCCTGGATACCATTGTTGTTCAGATCCTGCCAGACAAAGTCTCCGATGGAGCCGTTGCAACTGGAGGGTACAGTCACTTCAATAAAGCTGCTCTGAACGGTAGTATCGAATTCCCCGTCTGCATCGAGAATAGCACAGATGACAGCGGCCACCTGCCCGGGTTCCGGACAAAAGTGCCACCCATTCATGAGTGCATCATCCACCATAGCCTGACCCTCGGCAGTTGACGGAAGGATGTCATCGGTAAAGTACCATATGGCCTCCTGTATGTCATCCACCGTACCCTGCTTATGATTAATGATATAGTTGATCTTATCCCAGTCCGAATTTTGCAGGTAATCGGGCAGGGCAAGATCATAGCTGGAAAGCAGGATCACCTGGTACGTATATAAGAATCTGATGCCAAGCTGTTGGTCGGCGCACCAGCCGGGATACGTGCCGTTGGTGACAGTGTAGCCGTCCGGTATATTGCTGAGAATTGTGTCAAAGGCGTTGATAGTGCTGGGATAAAGTTTCATACTCGCAGAGACGGTGGGCAGATTTGAAACCGGCTCGCAGCACGTCCACGCTTCTTGGAAAGATACCCCAATGGTTATTGCGGTTATGAATGAAGAGAGTATGGCTCCCAGGAAAAACTTTCCGATCTTCATGATTCCATTTTTCATCAGTGATGGCATAACTTTTCCTCTCTGGTGTCCTGCTCAAGAATCTATCGCGATAATTACCCAGCTCAGGTCCTGATACTATTTCACTATGCAGCAAGCCGAAGAATGGAATTACAGGTGTGCCATTTTTTTCCTGAATACGCCAAGACCGATAAGACCGGAGCACAGAAGAATTACTGCAGAAGGCACGGGAACAGGGCTATAATCTTCTACCTCGCCATACCATCTGCCACCGGAGAAATCAGAATGACCCTGATTGCCTGTAATAGTAATTTCATCTGCATTATCAAAAGTCACCCGCCACCGGCTGGGAGCATCTATTACTTGTGCAAAGATATAGGTAAAAATCTTGGAGTCTGCACCACCCCAATCGGTGGACGGCGTAGTTACAACTGATACGGCATGATCACCAGGCGAAGAATAATTGCCGTCTTTGCCCCAATCGATCCAGCCATCGATGTAAAGTGGCATGTTTTTGGAATATATGCCCCCTCCCTCGGCAACATTGACTAAAATGCTAACCGTATTTCCCGCAAAGGCTACGCCATCTTCATCATCAATGGCAGCGCTGTCATCACCTGTGGAGTCTGGCGTAGGTTGGCCGTTGCTTTCATAATCTGGGGAGTTAGGTCCAAACCATGCATATTCACCATAATAATGAAATGGACCATTGGAGCTCTTAAGGGTCGAATAACTGTCAGGATTATCTCCGTAGTCAGCAGTAACAATTGCAAGTCCCTGAGAGGTAAAGAAAAATATAGCCGGTATACACACAAAGAAAAGCATTGCCATTACTGTTTCTATTTGCTTCTTTACGATTTGATTCTTCACTTGTTATTCTCCCTTGAGTTAAACAGTTTTTTGCCATGAGCGGAATATGCATGCAAACGCATCATACCCGAATTTCCAATTGATACCCACACGAGCGTCTTGCTCCGGCCTCCCCGGGGCAGAGCACAGGCCAAAGCAATACCATCTGAGACTAAGGGGAGGAATCTGCGGCTGTAAAAGGATTTGCTGGTTTCCTCCCATCAACAAGATATTGAAACTTAACAAGAGATGTATATATCCCTTCGCAATTTTAGTGCCATGCCAGATAACTTATTGTTAATTAATAATGAATTATACAATTGTGGATATATTGAGGGTATAGGGAGTGCTGTTTTCGGAGGGCGGATCTGTGGAATAGTTTTATAATATTCCCTTTAGTAATTGATATTGCTAAACTAAATCTCATTAACAAGCTGTTCTGAAATAATACACCCTGAAATGGCTGTCGATGACCAGCTCCTATGCTGATTCTTACCAAAGCCTCTTTGGAAGAGAGAGTCAAAATAATACAACTGTGTCTGATTAATTTTGTTGCTGTATGAAACATATTGACATCCGGGGAACTGCGGAAGAGGGCTTTATCTTATCGTTATTTTGGATTTCTCCGGTGCAAAGAATGAGCCGGACAGAGCAACCGCCCCTGAGCAGCCGGATAGATCAACCGGACATTAGTGCTCCTTTTCCACCCTGTTCAATTCCTGCTCTTTCTCCTGTTCCTGCCCCTGCTCCTTCGCCCTTGTCAGATGCGCCTGGTAGAATTCCCCACCCTCTGGCAGGGCCATATAAAAGGCTGAGGTATGATCGATCCCAACCCTTACATTCTTGATCCGACACGCAAGCAGATGGCCTCCTGCTTTACCATCTTCCGTTATAAAGTGCAGATGATAGGAAGGAACATTTATTCCTTTCACATATTCAGGGCACCGGAAACCTGCGACCGTTCCTTTCACCTTGCGAAACTCAAATGTCGGCTGATCCTTTACCACTTCGACAAGTGGAGGATAAGGCTTATTCTGCCTGGGAACACTTCTCGTTTTGATGTAATCGTATTCCCCTGTTATTTTAATAGCATAGAAGATATTTTTCGTTGGCAGCAAAGTATCCAGATAGTGTTCTAACTGCTTATAATCGAGAGGCTTATCGATCGCTATAGCCTCGTCAGGCTCAAAGAAAGTAACCGCAGCGAACGGAACTTTCGTCGAATCAGCGGCAAGGCAGGCCACTCCGTCCGCCCTTACCTGATACAGATTCCCTTCAATCTCTATCATTTCCCCATCAAGACCATCGAAAGTGCCTATGCCAAAGTCGCCATGCTTTTTCAGCTCCTCGCAGGTTACTTCCCCATCATAGATACCTCCAAGCAGGGCATCAATCGTTGAGACCTGGAACAGGATATCCTTGCCCTGCGGTAAATAGATGGCGCTGTTGCCTTCAGGATACGTATAGTGCAGCAAACAGTGCCGGTGTCGCATACACCCTGACATGACTGCTGTCAGAGCAGCCAACGGCAAAACTGTCAATAGACAACGGGCAATCCTCATCTTTATTTCCTCCATAAAGTGTATAATACATGTGACAGCGTGACGGGCTGCGCAAAACGAATCTTTGGCCTTACCTTGAACCTTGTACTGCTTGCCAGGCGACAGACTGCCATACTGCCTGATCTGATACCTACCGGGATCATGGTACCTTGATGCGCCGGGATGGTGCTTACCTGCCAGAAAATGCCAATTCATCATCGAACTCGCTGCATCTGTGGCTGGTACGGTATTATAGAGGGGGGAGCAATTTATGCGATAATGGATACATCGCTGACCGGCTTATCTTTTTTTATGACAATCCTTGCATGCGGTTGGCCCTTTTCCTCGTGTCTTATGGCAGTCCAGGCAGCTTCGGTCATTTTGCTCAAACATGCCGTGGAAGGCAGCGTAAAACGATTCGGTACCCTCTCTTTGCCTGGTATTGAAATGGCAGCCCTCGGCTGAGCACTTGTTCATGATAAGCGTCTCGTAGGCATTGTGATGGCAGACAGTGCAATCTATGCCTTTATGTTTAGCGTGAGGGAATGGAACAGCGAATTTTTTATTTTTTTCTCCTTCTGGTACGGTCATAACAACCTCGGTAGGGATCCTGGTCCCTGTTGCATTCCGCCTTTGCGCCGAAGCTGCCCCAACTGCAACCGGAAAACCGGAAACCAGAACGATTATCAAGAATATGAGAATGTTGCCCGTCATTTTTCGCTTCATTCAATTTCTCCTTTCTCCTTGCTTACGAATCCATACTACTAATCACCTTTAGGCACCTTGCCTAGATGCCACTCCCCTCGTCCGAGTCGCCTGCTCCTTTTCCCTGTTCTCTTCCAGCCAGCAAGCCCTGGTTACTCATTATATAAAAAAATCGTCAGGTCTGTAAGAAAAATATGAAGGCAAGATTGAAAAACTAAAAAAGGGTTGAAACCTTCACTTCATTTTTTGCAGATCCTGAAAAGTACCGTCCCCTTTGCCAGGAAGAATGGAAATAGAGCCGGAATCTTCATCGGCCACGGCCAGATCAAGTTTACCGTCCCAATTGAAATCAATCGATATGATCGAAGAAGGTTCATCCCCAATCACATACTGGGTGGCGTCTTTGAAGGAGCCGTCACCCTTACCGAGCAAAATGGAGACAGTACCGGAATCCTCATTGGCCACAGCCAGATCCGCTTTGGTATCCCGGTTAAAATCCGCTGCGACGATTGATGAGGGATCATCGCCAGCAGCATACCGGGTGGCCTCTTTGAAGGTGCCGTCACCCTTGCCAAGAAGAATGGCAACCGTACCGGCATCCTCGCTGGTCACGGCCAGATCCACTTTGCCATCCAAATTGAAATCATCCACGATGGCTGATGACGGGTCATCTCCAACCGCATACTGGGTGGCCTCTTTGAAGGTGCCGTCACCCTTGCCAAGGAAAATGCAAACGGTTCCGTTATCTTCACCCGTTGTAATCAAATCAACTTTTCCGTCAAAGTTCAGATCCAGAGCAATGAGCGAAGGACGGGACCTCCTGGCTACGCCCCTGACAGTGCCAGAGACCTTATCCGTATGTGCCCGTGCAATCATTGTCTTTATTCCGAAGGTACAAATAACTATCACCAGATAAAAAGAAAGTATTTTTTTCCATGCATCGTTCATATATATACTCCTCATACTCCCCCCATCCCCTTTTTAAAAGGGGGATGGAGCATTTTTATCATATATGAGATAATTTCTCTGTCTGACCTCAATATATGGTCGGTAAGTTCTCCCAGGAGTCAGGAGTACACAGGACTTCTTATGTCCAGCATCCAAATCTCAGCAGCCATCAGCCATCAAGCCGCCAGCCGTCAAACATTCGGGCATCCCGGAAATATCCCATTGAAAAAATATTCTAAAAGCGTATAGTATAGTGTCATGGCATAGTGGTATAGCATAATGTTGCTGCGTAGCATAGTGTTGCTGTATTGCACACTGCTGCTGCATTGCACAATACTGCTGTATTGCACAGTATTGTATAGTGCTGCTGTATAGCGCTCATGGTAAATGGCAAATGTGCAGCCGTTGTGCAAGCTTAGATGTGCAAGCGTGTTGCATGTACAGGATCACGTACAGGATAATGGTAATCCATGGCTCTCGTGCAGATTAAAGGACAGATTGAGCGTATTACGTACATCAATGAGGAAAACCGTTACACGGTGGCCAGGCTCTCCGTACCGGGGAATCGCGACCTGGTAACCGTAATCGGCAATTTTCCCTCCCTAAGTCCGGGAGAAATGGTCAAACTCCTTGGCGAGTGGGTCAACCACCCGAAGTTCGGGCACCAGTTCAGGGTGGTGCAGTATGAAACAATCACTCCTGCCACTGCTCATGGGATTGAGAAGTATCTTGGTTCCGGTCTCATCAAGGGTATAGGGCCGGTAATGGCCAAGCGGATGGTAGCCAAATTCGGCGTTGAGACACTCGATATCATCGAGAACCGGATCGAGCAGCTCAGCGAGGTTCCCGGAATTGGCCAGGGCCGCGTGCAAATGATCCGAAGGGCATGGGAAGAGCAGAAAGAGATCCGTAATGTCATGATTTTTCTTCAGGACCAGGGTGTGAGTACCGCTTATGCCGCCAAGATTTACAAGCAGTATGGCCCCGAATCCATACAGGTGGTCAAGAATAATCCCTACAGGCTGGCCGCGGATATTTTCGGCATCGGCTTTCTGACCGCTGACCGCATAGCGGAAAAGGTAGGCATACCCAAAGACTCGCCTCTGCGGGCCGAGGCCGGAATCCTGTACGTTCTGAATGAAATGTCCGATGACGGGCATGTCTACTACCCCTATGAGCTGTTGATCGAAAAGTGCAGGGAAATACTCGATATCGGCAGGGAGAACATTGTCCAGGCACTGGCTGCTGCCGCTTATCAGAAAAAGATCCTGATCGAGGATCTTAACCTTGACCTTGAAAACTTTCGTGAAAATAACAAAGCTGTTTATCTCGCCAAATTCCACGTATGCGAAAGAGGCGTTGCCGCACGTCTGCAAAGCCTGGTCAAGATGCCAAAGTACCTGCGGCCTATGGATATCGATAAGGCCATCGATTGGGTGCAGGAACAGCTCAAGATCACTCTTGCCGATAAACAGATTGAGGCCATAAAAGCAGCTATCGAGGAGAAAGTAATGATCCTCACTGGAGGGCCGGGTACGGGCAAGACTACTATTGTCAAGGCAATCATCAGGATATACGAGAAACTCGGCAAGGAAATTATGCTGACCGCTCCCACAGGCCGGGCAGCCAAACGCCTGTTCGAAACCACTGGCCGTGAGGCCAAAACCATTCACCGGCTTCTGGAATTTCAACCCAAAAGCGGCACATTCAAGAAGAATGAGGATACGCCCTTAAAGGCCGATGTGCTGATCGTGGATGAGGCATCGATGATCGATACGGTCTTGATGCACCATCTCCTGAAAGCGGTCCCTCTGTACGCCACCCTGATCCTGGTCGGTGATATCCACCAGTTGCCTTCGGTGGGCGCGGGCAATGTGCTCAAGGACCTCATCGATTCGGGCTACCTCAGGGTGGTTGAACTCAATGAGATATTCAGACAGGCGAGAGAAAGCCTGATCGTGGTCAATGCACACCGCATCAACCAGGGGCAGATGCCCAGCGTGGTTCAGGCACCGGAAGGGGCACTTCTTGATTTTTACTTTGTCGAGGATGAAGAACCGGAAAAAATTCTTGCCCGCACGATCGAGTTGGCCAAAGAGCGCATCCCCTTGCGCTTCGGATTTGATCCGGTTTCAGAGGTCCAGGTGCTTACGCCAATGCACAAAGGGCTTTTGGGGGCTGCCAATCTCAATGCCGAGTTACAGAAACATCTCAATTGCAGCCGCACGGAGCTGACCAGAGGGGGAAGAACCTTCAAACTGAACGACAAGGTAATGCAAATTCGCAATAACTACGATAAGGAGGTTTTTAATGGCGACATAGGCAGGGTCTGCGGTCTGGACCTTGAGGAGCAGGAAGTGAGGGTGAATTTTGACGAACGCGAGGTGTCCTACGATTTTCTGGAGCTTGAAGAGCTGGTTTTAGCCTATGCCGTCTCGGTACATAAGTCCCAGGGAAGCGAGTACCCGGCAGTTATCGTACCCGTGGTGACACAGCACTATATGCTCTTGCAAAGAAATTTACTCTATACGGCTGTGACACGGGCCAGGAAGCTGGTTGTCCTGATCGGCACCCGAAAGGCCCTGGCCATAGCTGTCAAGAACGATAAAGTCCAAAAACGCTATACAAGACTGGCCGATCGGATTAGGACCATGGCATCCAGCACACTATAGGGGCCTTTGAGAGCGATCAGCATTTGAAAATACTTGTCCTGAGACTGACCGGTCGGATTAAGACCACGCCATCTAAGCACGTGTGGGAGTCTTGATAGAACATTCCACATCTGAAAAATCTCGACTGAAACCTCCTCTTTAGAATAGCTCTATTAGGAAAAGATGTCCGATGCAAAGCAATGGATGGCACATAATCGAAATGGAGGGATAAGGAGCAGAGGGAGAGAAGATGACGAGACATGGAAGTCAGGCCCATCCGTTGTACTCATGTGCGCTTTCACTATCTGAAAAGCACTCTCTCAGCTCAGGGCTTCCTAAAGGGAGCCAGACACTAAGGAGGTGCAAAAATGGCACTCGCAAACCAGAAAATTCAAGGAAATGGAAAAGCCAAGGAAGGCGATACCGTAAAGGTTCACTATACAGCCAGGCTGGAAGACGGCACGGTATTTGACTCCTCGGTTATGCGTGACCCTTTGGAATTTACCATAGGCGAGGG